>NZ_AEWI01000033.1 GCF_000191885.1 Anaerophaga thermohalophila DSM 12881 | reverse complement strand
CAGGGTTGGAGAGACTCTTTTTCTTGGCACCAATGTTTACGACGGTCTTATCGCAACTGGGAAGGCCCGGGATGGGACGAACAAAACATCCGTACCTTAATTGACATATTCCCCGAAGGCCAGTTGGCAGTTTTGGTCAATGACAAAATTGTGGGCTGTGCACTCTCTCTGATTGTCAACTATGAACATTTTGGAGATGAGCACACCTATAATGAGATAACCGGGAACATGACCTTCAGTACCCACAATCCGAGGGGTGACATACTTTACGGCATAGATATCTTTATCCGCCCCGCCTACAGGGGGTTGCGCCTGGGACGACGTCTCTATGATGCACGCAAAGAACTGTGCGAACATCTTAACCTGAAAGGAATTGTTTTCGGAGGAAGAATACCAAACTATTACAAAGTAGCAGATCAACTCACACCTAAAGAGTACATCCAAAAAGTCAAACTTAAAGAGCTTTACGATCCCACCCTTACTTTCCAGCTGGCTAATGATTTTCACGTCAAGAAAGTACTGAAGGGTTATCTGCCAGACGACCACGAGTCGAAAGAATATGCGGTTCTCCTTGAATGGGATAATATTTATTACACCAAACGTGGCAAACAATTATCGCAGACCAAAACCATTGTCAGACTTGGCCTGGTGCAATGGCAGATGCGTCACTACCCTACTGTTGACGATGTTTTCGAGCAGATTGAATACTTTGTTGATGCGGTATCCGCCTACAAAAGTGACTTCATCCTGTTCCCGGAATTCTTTAACGCACCTTTGATGGCCCGATACAATCAACTCACTGAGTCCGAAGCCATCCGAAACCTGGCACAATACACCGAAGAATGCCGCGACCGTTTTATTCAACTGGCCATCAGTTACAATGTGAATATCATTACGGGAAGTATGCCCCTGATCCGGGATGATAAACTCTACAACATAGGATATGTCTGTCGCCGTAACGGGACTTATGATTCGTATGAGAAGATACACGTAACACCCGATGAAGTTAAATCATGGGGCCTTTCCGGAAGCGACAAGCTCAAGGTTTATGAGACCGACTGTGGCAAAATCGGTGTACTCATCTGTTATGACGTAGAATTCCCTGAATTGTCAAGACTGTTGGCCGAGCAGGGTATGAAAATTCTTTTTGTGCCTTTTCTTACCGACACGCAAAACGACTACAGCCGTGTTCGCTATTGTGCCAGAGCACGTGCCATAGAAAACGAATGCTTTGTCGCCATGGCCGGATCGGTTGGTAATCTTCCAAAGGTTTCGAATATGAATATTCAGTATGCTCAGAGTGCGGTTTTCACTCCCTGCGACTTTGCATTTCCAACCAACGGCATCAAGACAGAAGCGACCCCTAACACCGAAATGATCCTGGTGGCCGACGTAGACCTTGATCTTCTCTCCGAACTCCATACATACGGAAGCGTCAGAAATCTGCGTGATCGCCGAACCGATGTATTCGACCTTCGCCTAAAAAGCGGGCTTATTCAATAACGCATTTAATCACGAACAAAACATGATTATTGACAGCGATATTGAAAAGTCGCAAAAAACCTGAACGGTTGGATGTTTCCTTGAAGGTGTTGAACGCGACACTGATAAAAGAACCGACAGTACTTTTGCAGATGCAGAAATGTTTAATATGTTGATGAAAGAATTTGGTTGAACAATTTTTCGCAGCAACAGTTCTAACTATGAAACGAGCATGGCAAAGTTTTCCACAACAGAACATGTATAAATTCTTGCATTCGAGCTACATTCGACCTTAAAAATAGATTTTATACGGATGAATTGAATGTTATAAGTTTTATTACATTAACTAACAATCTAATGATCTAACAATCTAATAATCTAATGACCTAATGACCTATTATGGCTCGTTTCATTCATTTATTAAATTAATTCGAACCGTTTATGTACCAAACCAATATTTATTCACCGGAAAACCTTCCTTCAGAAGCTCAAAAGCAAGAAATCACAGATTTTCTCTTTACACATCTCGACCGGTTTGGAGACCCGAAGGAAGACATTGCTAAAGCCATCGATTACTCGTTAAAGATATCAGAATCTTATGGAGGATTTGTTCTTCAGATGAAAGACGGGGATCAAACCATCGGAGCCGTTGTCATAAACAAAACGGGGATGGACGGGTATATTCCTGCTAATATCCTTGTTTACATTGCCATTCACCGCGAGTACCGCGGCAAAGGACTTGGAACGAAGCTGATGGAAAAAGCACTTTCAGAAGCATCCGGTGATGTAGCCCTTCATGTTGAACCGGACAACCCGGCAAAAAAGCTTTACGAAAAATTCGGTTTTACAAACAAGTATCTTGAAATGCGCTACAAACAACAATAACCGCATTATGGCATTCATTACACTCAACAGACAAAAACTGAGAGACAATTATAATTATCTCAACAACCTTTTCAAAGAAAACAACATCGAATGGGCCATTGTGACCAAAATGCTCTGTGGAAACAAAGCCTATCTAAAGGAAGTAATGGATTTAGGGATTAAGCAAGTATGCGATTCCAGAGTTTCCAATCTCAAAGCCATTAAAGCAGTTAATCCGGATGTTGAGGCGATTTATATCAAGCCGCCACCAAAGCGATCCATTCCAAGCATCGTGCGCTATGCCGATATAAGCATGAATACAACCTTCGAGACCGTAAAGTTATTATCGGAAGAAGCCCGCCGCCAGGGGAAAATTCATAAAATCATCATCATGGTGGAAATGGGTGAACTTCGCGAAGGCGTGATGCGAGATGAAGTTGTTGATTTCTATTCGCGTGTATTTGAAATGCCCAATATTGAAGTCATTGGCATCGGAACCAATTTGAGCTGTCTTTACGGCGTTCTTCCCAATCAGGACAAGCTCATACAGCTAAGTCTATATAAGCAATTGATAGAAAATAAATTCAACAAAAAAATTCCTTACGTCTCCGGAGGAAGCTCGGTTACCATACCCCTCATTCACCAGGGACTGCTTCCGGATTCAATTAATCACTTCAGGGTTGGAGAGACTCTTTTTCTTGGCACCAATGTTTACGACGGTTCTCAATTCGATTTTATGCACAACGATGTCATAAAAATCTATGCTGAAATCATAGAATTATTCGAAAAGCCTACTGTTCCTCAGGGAGATATGGGACAAAACCTTGAGGGAGAAACCTTTGAGTTCGACCAGGAAAAATCCGGCGAACGATCGTGCAGGGCACTCCTGGACCTTGGTTTGCTCGACATTGAGGAAAAACGGCTGATGCCTGTCAATGATTCATTTTCTCTGGCGGGAGCCAGCTCCGATATGGTGGTAGTAGATTTGGGTGATAACGAAAACGATTTGAAAGTTGGTGATTTGCTGGAATTCAGGACCGATTACATGGGAGCTCTCAGGCTGTTAAATTCCAGGTATATTGACAAGCGGGTGATTTGAGGCTAAGACTGAGGCTGAGGTTGAGGCTGAGGTTGAGGCTGAGGTTGGAAGCCCGGTTTGTTCAAAAAAGGAAGCTGAATAAGGATTTACCTGTGCCTGTTACCGGCAATTACCAGTCCCGGCTAAGCGTGCCATATCATTCATCTTTTCTCCATTCCGGCCACGAAGTCAGCAGCGCTAATCACCGTTACCGACTCATCTCTATCCGGTAGAAAGCTTTCATGTTTTGGTTATATTTGCCCAGAAGACAAAAAAGAACCATACATGACATTACTGATTTTATATTTGCTTCTTGCACTCGGGGTATCTTTCCTCTGCTCAATTTTGGAAGCAGTATTGCTCTCAACCACTGCATCCTATATTGAGATAGAAAAGATGCAGAATATACCGGGAGCCGAATTGTTTTCACGTTTAAAATCGAATATTGACCGGCCCATATCGGCCATACTGTCGGTCAATACCATTGCGCACACCGTTGGTGCAGCAGGTGTAGGCGCACAAGCAGCCATCATTTTTGGTGATGAATGGTTTGGAGTGATTTCTGCCATTCTTACCCTACTGATACTCATATTTTCAGAAATCATTCCGAAAACAATCGGGGCAACCTTCTGGAAAAACCTGGCCATTCCGGCAGGATATACAATCCGTATACTCATGATTATAGCTTATCCCCTGGTTATCTTTTCCGAATTGATCACCAAACTGATGCCGAAAAATAAAAACAACGCTTCCATTAGCCGTGAAGAAATCGAAGCAATGTCATCCATTGGTGCCAAAGAGGGAATATTATACCAGGATGAAGGCAAAATTATCCTCAACGCCATGCGACTGAATGTAATGCGGGTAAAAGAGATTATGACACCAAGAACTGTGGTGGTCGCCTGCCCCGGACAAATGACCGCGGCCGAATTCATTGAACATCCGGAATACCTTGAATACAGCAGAATACCAATATTCAAAAAAGACATAGACGACACAGAAGCATACGTTCTGAAGTCGGATGTTCTCGAAAAAGTTGCCCGTGGTGAAGGCAATCAGCCTCTTTCCCGTATTGAACGAAAAATAAAAATGGTTCCCGAAACCATGAACCTCAGGCAGTTGTTCGAAGAAATGATTTCGGAAAACGAACACACATCTCTGGTCGTCAACGAATATGGTGCCATGGAAGGAATTGTAACACTCGAAGACATTATTGAAACCCTCATCGGCCGGGAGATTGTAGATGAAACAGATACCAATGCCGACATGCAGGAGGTCGCCCGCCAAAAATGGCAGCGAAAAATGAAAAGTATTTATCCACGTTTCTGGAGAAGATAGATGATTAGATTAAAGTAGCCGACAGGCAGAAGGCAGAAGGCAGAAGTAATAAATTTTGTTGAACTGTTTTTTCAGCTTGTTGTAAAAATCGGCTTGGTAAATAAACATCTGACTATGGTTAATAAATGATTGATATAGAGTTTTTCGTGATTTTAGTTAAATAAAAGTATTTCATTCGTATATAATTTACTTAAGTTATTGGCCGAATGGAACTCGCATGATTGAGTTTTATACATGTTCTTTTGTGACAAACTTTGTCATGCTCGTTTCATTCGACCAATGACGCAGACTGATTTTATATGAACGAAGGGTTGCTTTCTTAATGGCGTGTTTTTAGCATAAGCCAAAACTCCCTCAGTAATCCAGGCTGCATGTCATCTGCTCTTTGCCCTGGTGTTTTTTGCTATTTTACCTGAAAATCGAAAAAAAGCTCATTTTCGATAAATCCCCGAAGACGATCGCCAATTTTTACGGGGCCAACACCTGACGGAGTGCCTGTGTAAATGAGGTCGCCGATTTTCAGGGTGAAATATTTTGATACTTGTGCGATAATCTGATCAATGCTGAAAATCATGTCGGAAATGTTTCCCTTTTGGCGGATTTCACCGTTAATTTCTAAATAAAAATTGAGATTATTGATATCAGGAAAATGGTCTTTGCTGACAAACTTCGAAATCACAGCCGAACTGTCAAATGCTTTGCATTTTTCCCATGGCAGGCCTTTTTTCTTTAATTCATCCTGCAGATCGCGGGCGGTAAAGTCAATGCCAAGCCCTATTTCCTTGTAGTAACGGGATGCAAATTTTTCTTCAATGTTTTTTCCCAACCGGTTGATGCGCACAACAATTTCCACTTCATGATGGAACGAATTGGCAAAATCGGGCAGGAAAAAGGGATCGTTGTTCCGCAGAAGTGCCGAATCGGGCTTTGAAAAAATCACCGGTTCTGTCGGGAGCGGATTGTTGAGCTCTTTGGCGTGTCCTATGTAGTTTCGGCCGATGCAGAGTATTTTCATCAGTATAAAATTAGTCTAAGTTATTGGTCTGATGGAACTCGCATGCAAGAACTTATACATCTTCTTTTGTGACAAACCTTGTCATGCTCGTTTCATCTTACAATTAATAAATTGTTACGGCTGTTGGAATTGTTAAAGTTGTTAATATTGTTAATATTATTAATGTGTTAGTTGTTAGAATGTTATAAGTTTTATCACATTAGCCAACAATCTAACAATCTAATAATCTAACAATCTAATGACCTAATGACCTAATGACCTAATGACCTAATATAACAATTTTTGTCATGCTCGTTTCATATTACCAACAAGTTATCAACCTTTATTAAAAGCGTTTCTCAACTTAATATTTGTCAGCACTTTTTTTGTAAACAGCGGGAAATCGCCATTCATCATCCATCCGTAATAGCCGGGGTCTTTTTCGAGTACGTCAGTAACTTTCTGTCCTTTATATTTGCCAAAGTTAAATACTTCTTCGCCTTTATCGTTGAAAATGATTCGCCCGGCAAAATCAGCATTTTTGTTGTGCGCCGAGAATTTCGACAGCCATTCTATGTCGTTTTTAAGGTCTTTGTACCTGTCGAGCTGGGCTTTCAGTACTTCATAGGTAGCACGGGTATCGGCTTCGGCACTGTGGGCGTCGTCCAGATTTTTTTCACAGTAAAACTGGTAAGCTGCTTCAAGGGTACGTTTTTCCATCTTATGGAAGATGGTCTGAACATCAATAAACTTACGTTTGGTCATATCAAAGTCCACTTCGGCACGGATAAATTCTTCGGCCAGAAGGGGAATGTCGAACTTGTTGGAGTTGTAACCGGCAATATCGCAGCCTTCCATAAACGCCGCCAACTGACGTGCCACTTCTTTGAACGTGGGGGCATCGGCTACATCTGCATCATATATGCCATGAATGTCAGAAGCCTTTTTTGGAATCGGCATTTCGGGATTAATCCTGAACGTTTTTGATTCTTCGGTGCCGTCTGTGTTGATTTTCAGAACGGATATTTCAACAATGCGGTCACTGGCAATATTTATGCCCGTGGTTTCGAGGTCAAAAAAAACGATGGGATTCTTTAAGTTGAGTTGCATGATTTGTTTGGTTCTTATTTGTAAAATGAGAAACAAAAATAGTTATTCGCAGGGGTTATACCTAAAAAAGTTTGGTTATTCATACCCATACTTTTTTACAAAGTCGGGCCAGACTTCTTCATTGAACCATTTGAAATCGGGTTCCAGGTTCTGTATTTTATGGTAAACCTCTCTTGCCTGTTTGAGATATCCGGCTGCTTCGAAAGTGTGTCCGAGAGTAACCAAAGTATTCAGGTAAAACCAGTGCTTTTGCTGATATTTCCCCCCGGCTTCCATTGTTTTAACGGCCTTTTCATAGTGGCGGAGTGCTGTTTCTTTGTCGCCTCCGAAAACGGAAGGCGTGTAATACATTTGATTGCCTTTTTCCACAAGATAATGAACATTTGAGGAATCGATTGCAGCAGCTTCTTTGAGTGCAGAAAGACTTTTTGGACCAAATATTACTGCTTTATACCGGGCAAGGGCCATTTCGAAACCATAAAAACCGCTTTTTAAAGCATGTGGAGCGGCCCCGGCTTCAGGCATTTCTTCCAGTTGTTCAAGGAATTGCCAGCCGCTTTTCAGATATTGTCTGGCTTCGCGTTCTTTATCGTTGCCAAGGCAATAGCCAATGTAACCATACCATGCCAGGGTGACTTCAAACAGTTGCTTGTAATTTCCCGGTTCCAGTTCTTCGGCCATTTTCTCCATCGTTTTTTTCCATGGTTCCATGTTGGTGGTGGTATAGCTTTTGTAAAATATACTGTCTTCTTTCTGTGCTCCCAGATTCCGGGGCAAACCAAAACAAATAAGTAGCAGGAATGCTATGATTAAATTGGTCTTCCTTTCCATACGGTTTTTTTTACGATTAACTGTTTTGAAGCTATAATAAACAAATGAAGCAGTCCGATTTGTTGCAAAGGCATCAGTGTCAGGTTTTTTATTATCGACTGACCACTTATTTGTGAAATGAAAATACGCATAGTGAGCAATAGTAAGAAATAAATCACAAGGTAAAATGGGGAAAATGCCAGCAAGACCGGAAGCCAGCCAAAAAGTGAGAAGAGAACATAAAACCATCCGAAAACAATGCTGCCTCCAAAGAAAAAACGAGCACTTCTGGCCAGTCCGTACAATGCTTCTCTGTAACTCTTATACATTCGGCATTTCAATCCTTCAGGTGCAAGAGCTGTCCTCAGTTTTAGTTTTTTCTTTTTTATGTATTGAGCGATGGAAACATCTTCTACCGGATTGTTACGCACTTTTTCATGAAAGAAATGTTGTTTATACCAATGGCTGTCAAACATCATAAACTGACCATTTGCAGCCGTCATTACTGGAATCGGAATATAATTCAGAATGGCCAGCGGCAATAAAGAAACCAGAATAATATTAATCTGGGCTATCAGCAGCCACTCACCGGTGGTGATCATTTCTTGTTGTGGAAAGAACGAGAACAAAGCCAGCTGGTCTTTTTTCATCCGTGAGAGAGCAAGATCAATGGCGTATTGGTCCACTGTAACATCGGCATCCAGAAATAGCAAATATTTACCTTTTGCATTCATCGCCAGTTGGTGGCAGGCGTGATTTTTGCCGGTCCATCCTGCAGGGAGATTTTTGCCTTTCATTAGTCTTATACGCGAGTCATTTTGCATCCAATGATTGACAACAACGGCTGTTTCATCTTCTGATTGGTCGTCATATATTATTATTTCTCCAATGGATGAGTCACAATTTGACAGACTCAGAAGAAGACGGCGCAGATTGCCAGCTTCATTTCGTGCGGGTATTAATACCGACACTACGTCATCTGTCTTTTTCATTAAGGCATAACGAGGCCTGCCGGTGATAAGGTTAAACAGGGCAACCAACCAGCGATAAGCCAGTATCAGAATAGCCGAGAATGCCAGTATTTTGATTATTGTCATATTAAAAATCTAATGATCTGATATTGCTTTTGCTTTTGCTTTTTGTTTTTCGATGCTTTCATGCATGAAATTATTGAATAAAGCTTCCGGTTTTATTTCTTCATTTTGCGGATCAACATTCTTAATATAAAAGAAAAGAGATGGTTTTCTGAATGAGAAATAGTCGGTCAGGACTACAACCATTTTTACCTCAGGTTGTGAACTTTTTATGAGAAATTCAGCCCCGTTTTTAAAGTGAACAGGATATTCCAGTTGCGATCGGATTTCTCCCTGTGGATACATGAGCAGAAGATTTTCGTTGTTTTGCAGAATTTCAGTCGCATACCTTAGTGAATGACGGTCAGAAGTTTGGCCACGCTTAATTGAAAATGCACCCGTACGGGACAAAAATTTTCGTATTGCCAGTTGTTCTTCGAGCATCATAACATAAAAAATTTTTTTCCAAAATTTATTGTTGAGCCAGAAAATGAAAAATCCGTCCCACCATGAAAAATGATTGCTAACGACGAGCAAAGGATTTGTTGTTTTTTCAGTATCACCTTCCACGTATACTTTCCGGAAATGAATCCGGATCATAATATTGGTATAGAGCCGGAAAAACCAGACAAAAAACGGATGGTGGTTTGCTTTGATCATAGTCCGGAAATTTGGTTTACAACGTTGAGTAACATAAAAAAAGCAATTTGAGCAGCCAAAAGTCTTGAGGCAACGGGGTTATTATATTTTGTATTCGACATTTTAAATACCCACAAAAAAATAAATGAGACAACGAACCAGGCCAAATAATTCTGTGTGGGAACTGTGTTTAAATTCCAGTCCCACATGTTAGCAGCCATTGCTATCGGTTCCAGGAAGATATCGTATCCTGCCATGATGGTACTCCCAAGAATTAATTTAGTAAAAGTGTCGGTTTGAATTCTGTTTACCAACTGCCAGACAATGTAGATCAGCATCAGCCAGTTTAGGCCAATAAGAATTGGCGTTTTCATTATTTTGGGACCAAGAGCATCGCCGTAATGGTAAGTCCCAAAGATCATTCCGCTGTTTACGCCTAATGCTTCAATAAAAATGCCTCCGGCAAATACGATGAACGATGCAAATATAAAGTGACGGTTCCATGGCGTATGAAACCAAAGCATCAACATTGTGGACATAATAATGGTTAGTCCTGTAAGATTCATGAACAGGGCGCGCGTGACAGGCATTGCAAATCCAATCAATCCCACCGAATAATAAACAACCCAAAAACGGTTGACCCGTTTGGCTACAAGATGTTCTTTTGATAGTTTTTTGATAGTCTCTCTCATCTATGGTTTGTTATTTTTTTATACCAGCCGACTACAGTTTTGGTTTTCTGGCGTACCGGCTTTTGTTCTTTACGCAAAGTGACAGAATTGAGTGGCCGTTATATCAGAACCCGGACTCTCTACTACTGGATAAATCCCTCTCATCTGACGACCTGTTCCATTATATTCGCTCGATTTCTTTTTCAACAATCCCGGCCGATGCAAGGCATAAGGGAATACCACCTCCCGGATGCACGCTGCCACCTGTAAAAAACAGGTTTCGGTATTTCGACGAACGGTTTTTGTGCCTCAAAAAAGCCGACCATATAGAGTTTGAATTGTTTCCGTAAAGTGCCCCTTTAAATGATCCGGTGAATGTTTGTATGGTTTCAGGGGTTGCCACTTCTTCAAATCTGATATGTATTTCCGGATTGATATTCAGCACTTTCTGAATTTTTTCGATTACATTTTGTCGTGCTGTATTTATGTGTTCCTTTCTGAATTTGTTCTCAGGCGAAGGAACGTTGATCATCACGAACCAGTTCTCGCATCCTTCCGGGGCATCGGTTTTTACAACCTTCGAACTGATGAAAATATAAACTGTAGGATCGGGGAAAAGTTCTCTTTTATGGAAAATGGCATCGAATTCACCTTTGTAATCCTTTGAAAATAAAATGTTATGAATATCCAGTTCGGGAAAAGTCCTCTCCATCCCCCAATAAAAGATGATGGCCGAAGAGGAAAGCGATGATTTTTTTACTGCCCGCGGCTTCGTTAATTCTCTTCCGGTGTGTCTGTAAAACGTGTTTACATCAATATCCGATACAACAATATCTGTTTTAATATCTCCTTTTTTTGTTTTTATGCCGGAAATTGTATTATTATTATTTATTATCAATCCGGTAGCTTCAGTTCCGAAACGAAATTCAACTCCCAAACCGATAGCTTTCTGGTATAACATTTCAACAATATTATACATTCCTTTTTCAGGGAAATAAGCCCCGGTATTGTGTTCCAAATGGGAGATAACTTTCAGAACAGAAGGTGCAAGGTAAGGTGAAGATCCATTATACGTGGCGTAACGGTCGAACAACTGAATTACATGATCGCTTTTGAACCATCTTGAGTTTTCTCCATGCATGGTGCGGAGAGGGTTTATTTTAAGAAGCGGTCTCAAAGCTGATGGGGCAATTCTTTTTGCGGTTTCGAATGCACGATTCAACGGGTTGAAAATAAAAATATCCGCGGTGGCATTGTAAAGTTTTTTTGCACTTATGAGATATTCTTTGACGTTATCTTTCGGTTCTGTTGTTTTGGCAGCCACTTCATCGGCAAATTCTGATGCTTCTGAAGGAGCATTGATAATAGTACCGTCTTCGTAAAAGTAGCGGCATGTATTTTCCAGTTTTTTATAATTGAAATAATGACCTTTATGAGGGTTATCAATGTTCAGTAAGTCATCAACCAGTTTTGGCAGGGTAAACAATGATGGACCTGTATCAAAGCGAAAACCGTCATGTTTTATTTGCCCTATTTTTCCTCCGGCTACTTTATTTTGTTCGAGTACCAAAACTTTATGTCCTTTAGCGGCGAGCCTTATTGCAGCAGCTATTCCGCTAATGCCACTACCTATTATGGTTATTTTATTCTGTTTCATTTTTTTCATTTTTATATGAACAAGATTCATTATTGATGTGTTTAGATATCGTACATACATTTTTATTATTTAGTAATATAACATTAATTTATACAAATATAACGTTTATAAGTAAGTGTAAATTTATGAACATTTATATGGATGATGGCCTTTTGAATATAATATTTATTGAATTTACTGTAAATTAGCGGAACTTAAAGAAGATATTTACTAACCGGGTAATCATTATGAGCAGAATCTTAATAACAGGAACCGGTCTTGGTGGCTTGGCTACAGCTCTGAGGCTCACCGGCAGGGGTCATCAAATAGTTATGGTGGAAAAGTTCCATCAGCCGGGAGGGCGGCTTAACAGGCTCTCTAAAGATGGTTTCACCTTCGACATGGGACCATCTTTTTTCAGCATGAGTTATGAATTCCAGGAATTGGCCCGTTCCTGTAGTTGGGAATTGCCTTTTGAATTTCAAGAACTGGATCCGCTCTATGCCGTTAATTTTTCAGATACGGGACGTACTTTCCGGATATTTAAGAATCCTCAAAAGCTGGCTGAAGAATTTGCCGGGATTGAAACTGATCTGGAGAATAAACTAAATCGTTATTTGCAAACCACCGGTGCTCTGTTTCATGATACCGAAGGCTTGATTATCCGCAGGAATTTTAATCATTGGTGGGAATATCTTCAGGCCTTGATGCAGGTACCGCCAAAGCATGGTCCCAAACTTTTCCGGTCATTCTGGAATGAAGTGAGTCGATACTTTGAATCGAGAGAAGTGAAGGAAATTCTATCTCTGGTGGCATTCTTTCTTGGAGGAACACCTTTCGATACATCGGCCGTCTTTACCATGTTGTCGTATACAGAACTTAAACACGACGGGTATTATAATGTTCGTGGCGGGATGTACCGGATTGTTGAAGAACTGGTGAATGAATTAAAAAGGAGAGGGGTTGAATTTCATTTCAACACGCAGATATCCGATTTTAATGCTTCGGATGGGCAATTAAAAGCACTTATTGATACTGAGGGGAATCAGTGGGAAGCCGATCAGTTTGTTGTGAATGCTGATGCAGCACTTTTCAGGGGAAAAGTGCTAAGGCGGAGACACTTTCGTATTGAAAAACTTGATGAAATGAGATGGACCATGGCCCCGTTGACCATTTACCTGGGTGTAAGAGGTAAAATTCCGGGGATATATCATCACAATTATTTTCTTGGAGGCAATTTCAGGGATTACGCCAAAAAGCTTTTCAGAAACCAGGTATCACTCGAAAAACCTTACTATTACGTGAATGTGCTTTCACGTCACAATCCTGAAAGTGCCCCAGAAGGATACGAGTCTTTGTTCATCCTCGTTCCCGTTCCCGACCTCCGGTTTCGTTCCGATTGGAGCGATCGTGATGAGATTACCGAAAGTATATTGCGCGATTTGTCGGTCCGCATTGGTTTCGATTTGATTAAAAACAGAGTTACACAAACTGTATTTACTCCTCAGGAGTGGAAGAAAATGTTTGATTTGCACAGGGGCAGTGGTTTAGGTCTGGGACATAACATGCTGCAAATGGGATATCTGAGGCCATCGAACCGCGATGAGAAATTCAGTAATTTATTTTATACCGGAGCGTCCACCACACCCGGCACAGGATTACCCATGGTTGTAATAAGCTCAAAATTAACTGTTGAACAAATGAATTTATGAAAAGCATCGACCTATACAACATTAACGCTTTGTCGTGTAGCAGAAATACCACGAAGCATTACAGCACCAGCTTTTCCCTCGGCATAAAATTACTTGCTCCCGAAATAAGGGAAGCGGTCTACTCAATCTACGGATTTGTAAGGTTTGCCGATGAAATTGTGGATACTTTTCACAACCATGATAAAGCGAAATTGCTTGAAAATTATAGAAAAGATACCTATTTGGCTATAAAAGAGGGCATCTCTGCCAATCCTATTTTGCATAGCTTTCAGCGGGTGGCTAATAAGTATCAAATCGATCATGAATTAATAGATGCTTTTTTTACAAGTATGTCAATGGATTTGAATCAAAAAGAATATGATCACCAGAATTTCAAAACATACATTTATGGATCGGCGGAAGTGGTTGGGTTAATGTGCCTGAAAGTTTTCTACAAAGATGACCCTGAAGGATACGAAGCGCTAAAATATCCGGCCAGAAAACTCGGCGAGGCCTTCCAGAAAGTTAATTTTTTGCGTGATGTCCAGGCCGATCTGAAGGAAAGAGGACGTACCTATTTCCCGAATGTGGACTTGCTGAATTTCACAATAACAGAGAAAGAGAAAATAGAAAAGGAGATTGAAGAGGATTTCAGAGCAGCTTACAAGGGAATAGTTAAGTTGAAAAAAGAAGCCCGGCTTGGTGTGTATGTGGCTTATGTATATTATTTAAAGTTGTTTCAGAAAATAAAAAAGATGCAGCCGGCAGCTATAATGCGCGAACGCATCAGAATAAACAACTGGGTGAAAATGGGGCTTTTATTTCAGGGACTTGTAAAGCATGAAACCGGTCGGGTGTGAGTTTTTTGAGGCTAAGGCTAAGGCTGAGGCTAAGGCTAAGGCTAAGGCTGAGGTTAAGGTTAAGGTTAAGATTTAGGTTAACAGAAAAAACAATGAGTTTACCTCAACCTTAACCTCAACCTTAATCTTACTCCATTATGGTCATTTCATCCAACAAATAACCGGCACCGGCATACTTATCGATAATAAACAAGGCATACCGGATGTCAAGCGAAATGTTTCTGCATTGTTCGGGGTTAAACATCAAATCACTCATAACCCCTTCCCAGGCGCGATCGAAGTTCACGCCGATAAGATGCCCCTCAGCATTGATCACCGGGCTGCCCGAGTTGCCCCCGGTGGTATGGTTGGTGGCTATAAAACATACCGGAACTGTTCCGTTGTCTTCATAGCGGCCAAAGTCTTTTTCTTTGTATAGTTTTTTCAGTTTTTCAGGAACACGGTAGTCATATATCTCGGGGTTATCTTTTTCCATGATACCTTCAAGTGTTGTCTGGTGAAGGTATTTTACGGCGTCCCGTGGTTCATAGCCGTTTATTTTACCGTAACCTACCCTGAGGGTGAAGTTGGCATCAGGATAGAAAGTTTTGTGCGGTTCATAGGCCATTTGTGCCTGCATATAGATTCTGTTGAGACTGTCGTTGGTAAGTAAGCCTTCGGCCTCCTACGTATTGTAAAAGTAAAAAAATTTTCCCAA
>NZ_AEWI01000034.1 GCF_000191885.1 Anaerophaga thermohalophila DSM 12881 | reverse complement strand
GTCTTAATCCTTGTTTTAGTGGAATATTCTCTCAGAGTAAAATTAAAGTCATGGAAAATTTAAAAACTTTCGTCTTAATCCTTGTTTTAGTGGAATATTCTCTCAGAGTGAATCGCCACAACGAGTATACGAATCTACTATCAGTGTCTTAATCCTTGTTTTAGTGGAATATTCTCTCAGAGCATATGAGACGGTCATTAATGGTATTAAACGTCAATCTGTCTTAATCCTTGTTTTAGTGGAATATTCTCTCAGAGGATCAAATTATACTGCTTAAACCATCCAGGTATCGTCTTAATCCTTGTTTTAGTGGAATATTCTCTCAGAGAGTCTGATGATGTCAGGGACGAGGACCTTGACAAGTCTTAATCCTTGTTTTAGTGGAATATTCTCTCAGAGAGCTATTTAATCAAACTCAAGATAATCAAACATTTACAATCTAAAATTAACTTTATTTTAGATATTTTAAACTAAAATTAACTTTTTGTTTTGGAGTGCAAATATAAAAATATTTGACACAAAAAACAATGATTTTTATCAGAATTTCAAAATATCAAAGAACGTAAAAAGTTATTCAAATTTAAAGATTTTCAATGAGCTGTCAAATTTCTTAAACAGGCGTTACTCTCCATTGTCATCAGCTTTCAGCTTTTCGGGTTGTACAGACACCGGAAAAACTACTTTCTTCTTTGTTTCGGAAACAAATTTTGAGCATATTGTAGTATAACAAAGATCGTCCATACATTACATAAGTCCAACCTAAAAAGCATCTTTGTTGCCAAACTCACACATAATTAAAAAACGCCCGCTGCTATTTCACAATTAATCTATCTCCGGATACCTGCGAAATCTCACAAACCGGAAACGGGTAGTTTTTTCGCCGTTGCTCTCATAGGTCACCATACGGTGCGTGGTAGAAACCATACAGGTAATGTTTTCCTTCTGCAACAGCCGGGCCATGGCAAAACAAAAGGTATGTTCGCCCATGAGATGAACGGCATTCACATTATCCTGTCCGGAAAGCATTTCATTTAGCTTATTCAGATAAGCGACAGCCAAATGTTTAATGTTTTCTGAATCGTCTTCCGGGTCAATAACCGGAAAAGGAAGATCGACTATTTGTCCCCACTCACGGGCTGCTTCGAGTTGAGTTTCACTCCAGCCCGAAGAAGGATGATTACTGAGATTAATAAGCATAGAGGATGAAATTAACCCGTGTCTGTGCCTAAAGTACCATTTGTTGTATCATGCTTGCAACCGGCACTTTAGGGATAGACACTAACTAATATCAAGTAGTTTTTTTATATCATTCCCCGAAGTCAAATCTTTCCTTCCAAAAACATGTACATGACTTTGGGTGGCACGTTCCAGATGATCTTTCATGTTTTGGAAAGGAGCAGCACTATCTTCATCGTAAATTTTTGAAAGCGTAAAGACAGATGTATTTACAAACAATCCAAGCTTGTTTCGCAAGGAATCGGATTTATAAATTATATCAGCCAGCAGATTTCTTTTTTTTGTTTTTCCATCCTCAGTTTTTTCTGTAACCGTAATTCCGGTTTTGCATTCAATTGTATATAATTTATTGTCTTTCACAAACATCACATCCATTTCATTCTGCACGTCGCCTTTGTTCAGCATATAGCCCAGTCCAATATCAGACATATCCAGCGACAAATCATTTTTTACCCTGAGATACGTAAGCCATTCAAACCATCCACCGGTAAGAAAATTTATTTCTTTTCTGGTTAATTCGCCGTCACGTTCCGTATGAAAATTAAAATAATCAAGTAACTCAACAATGCCGTTATCTTCAATTTTTATTGGTTTCTCACCCTTTTTGCTTCTTAAAGTTCGTAAGCGATTTAAGGCATCAAAATATTCTGTTTTGGCATTCAGGAATTTTTTCAGGAAACTCTCCAGGTAGTCGCTTGAACAGGCACAATGCTGGTCGGGCTTTTCAATTTTAAAACCATAAGCTGTCAGATACTCATCAAGTGTTATATTTTGTTCCATCACAAAGTGGTCTTTTCCGATTAGAGGAAATATTTTCAAATAAGACTTCCCCTGACCTGTAACATAATAGATACAGATACAGATACGGGCACCCAAATCACGAAATACACTATGAACAATCAAAGACATCAGCTTTGTACCCCCTGTGATGTTAACAATAAACTCTTCGGTTTCTTCAAAAGAATGCGTTCTGAGCTTATGTTCTATATCTTTGGGATCAAAAGGATTAACAATAATTCTGTCGACAGGGAAATCCCTTACTCCGGCAGCATCAATAATCCATTCCGTTTCACCGCTTTTCTCCATACGGGGCGTTGTAACAAATATCAAGCGTTGTATCGTACTTTTAAATTCTTTGATTAACTCAACGTTGGGAATGGTTTTTTCAGAAACAAGGCTTACAAGTGTTTTTGCCATGTTATCTCAAATTATTTTTAATTTTACAAATCCGAGTAATTCGATGTTATCTGAATCTGCAACCCTTCTGGTTTTAGGAAACGGATAATTTTCGTACCTGAACTTGTTGTGGCGGATAATTTGCACCAATTCTCTGTATATATCATCAGACAGGATATCCTCGTTTTCCACCCAGGCTCCGTTAATAAAAGTCCATCCAACGCCATGTCCCAGGCGTGTAATACATTCATCTTCGGTACATTTATCAGCGATGGTCTTAATATCACTTAATTGTGAAAGATATTGTTCAACAGGCTCAAAACGTTGTTCATCGGGTTCCCAAAATTCAATTTCTTCTGATAATATTTGAACCGTATTTTTATTGACCAGTTTAAATAATGCTGACAAATCGGCTAACCAAGGTGATTTTTTATTGATGTACCCTTTGGCGTTATTTATATCCAGCAAACCGGAATTTAATTTTAAACTTAAATTTGCCTTAATATCTGCATCAATCACTTCGGTCAACTGATGAACTTTTCTGTCTAATATTACTTTATCTCCATCCCTGACAATATTTAAACTTTTTAGATCTAATGCCACTGTATCGCCTTTGGCAAAATAAGCATCTCCAACCCGCAAAAACCGGAAAACATCTTCTTTTGGATCCTTTCCGAACAATTCATCTTCCAATGTTTTGGCACTGGCAACTTGTTCATTCTTCCTGTTCGTACTAATTAATTTTTGTTTGGTCACCGGTTTTCCGAGCCTCCTTATTTCCTGATTAAAGACAGCCGATCTTAAAGCCCCCTTCAGTGAAGAACCGGGAATATAGGGACGTCCTTCTCCATTATGAATATGTTCTTTGAGTGACTCAAATTCCTGAAAATCTGCATCAATAACCATTATTCGCCGGGAAATTTCATCCAGTGACAAATCATGCTTTCTGATTTTAATAAACTCAACCAGATTGCCTCTGTTTTCAATTAGTGAAACCCAGTCATTTATTCTGTCTTCATCGATAATAGCGAGTACTTTATGGTCATCAATAATGCCTGCAGACAAACCGCCTTCGTAGTTCATTTGAACGAACTCAACATTTTTCTGAAGGAAATTACCATTTCCCACATGTACAGGCGTCAATGTTGTCAATTCAACTTGCGGCATAGCATTATAATTTTACAGGTAAATAAAAAGCTCTTCCGTCTCTGAAAACCGGATGAAGATTTGCATCATTCCATTCGGGACGTACATTTTCAATTTTACCCTCGGGTTCATGGGTTCTGAAAAGAGAACCTTCGGTAAACATAAACAAAGATTTTTTTCGTAAATGTCTGAACTCATCTTTGGTAGTGCCGGCAATAAATCCTCCCCTCTTAATCAGATGATAGTCATTTCTGCTCATCTGAACATTTTCAATTTCTTTTTTAGCGGGGCAATATAAAGACAGCAATTGGAAAGCTTCACCTCCGGCAATTTCATCATTAAAAGTGACGGTATATCGTTCAACTTTATACTGACCATTACCTACACTCTTATCTGTTCCTATACCAATTGTTTCACCAGCTTTTAATAGTTTTTCTATTTCATCTGCCTTTTGATCGGGGGTTTCACAGAAAAAATACAAACCCGAATCTTTCGAAAAAAACCTTTTTTCAAAATAAAACGGAACCGAATCAGCTGCTCCTCCACGGGGAACTGTAACCCGCTGCTCCAACTCGTCGGAATAAACAGATGCAGGGGAAATATTATCCGGAAAAAGAAATTTGCCACAAGGAGATAAGCGCTTTATATCGAAATCCAGTGTTTGTCCCGTAACCAAATTCTCCCATAATTCCATGGGCAAATACTCGATTTTCTTAATAAGTTTTCCGGCTTTGCCTCTTTCTATTCCGGTTACATTTAAAAACTGCCCGCCTCCAACCGGTAAAGGCAGGAAAAACAAAGATTGACAGAAAGGGAAAGCGGAACTTACCCGGTAATGACTCATAAATTCTTTAACTCCTGCCCCGTTATTTTGCATACTCCAAATCGAAGCAAGTAGTCCTGATATAGTATCAGAATGAAGAATGTTGTCCGTAGTATCGTAAGCTTCACCCAAGCCTTTACCGATATGCAGAGGACCAGAAAAGCTTAATTTAAAAACTGTTTTTTTCAACATCCGGATAAAACTTTAATTGTCGTAAGCTGCCATATCTTTTTCAACGAAAGACAAATCGTTAATCTCTATTTGACCATATCCTCTAGAACCATTGCCTCCTATATAATCATCCACTAAAAGTTTAATGGATTTTTGCAGCGAATCACGAAGTTCTGATTCATTATCCTCATCAAAGACATTTAATACCATGCTAAGCTGAAAACGTGCACCAGCGGGTACTCTCTCGAAAGTCCTGGGATTAGCTTGAGCAGTAATGCGACAAATACTAACCTCGGTTTTTGCCTCAGTAAAAGGCAGGTCGGTATTCTCGAATTCTTCAATTTTCGACAAAATTGGTGCATCGCGCACAATCAACCTGGAAGGTTGCTGATATTTTCCAACTGTTCCGAATAGCTTTCCTGCTTTATCTTCAGGATTCTTAGTAGGGCCCCACACTTTTCCGTCGGTTTCAACGGTTCCTTCCGACAATTCCAACAAAGAACGCAATTTCCCTTTTAATGAACTACCAGGGATATAGGGTTCTTTTGTTAATGGGTTACGAATTACAAATTTATCGGGACCACCGATATTTAAGGCGGAGTTTGTACCTCCTATGTGCATCCCGGTTTTCAATTTAATTTCGCCGGTGATTAAAACCTTTTTAACTAATTTTTTCATCCGTATAAAATTTATCTAAGTTCATGTGCTGATATCATAACCTTATTGATGTAAACTCCGGCATGCCCGTTTTATTACGAAAGCTCGTGAACAGAGCGGGCTAAAAAACATCTTATCCATTATCCCGGCCTCCATAAGCCTTATGATAAGCCAGTATAGATTCGAAAAAGTCAACAAAATTTTTGTAGGTAGCTTCATTCTCAACCTTACTATGAGACAAATCGAAAATTGTCTTTAATGCATTGATTCCTTTAGCTTTATACTTTTCAACCCGGGAAGCTGCGTAAGCCATTTTAGGTTTTAACAAATAAAAGCTGGATTTTTCTTTCTCGAATCCTTTGATTTCAATACGCTTTATCTCTCCAAATACATTCCTGATCTGGGACGTTGATAGTTTATTTTCATACAGAAATTTCCCTAACCTGTCAGCAAAAGAGACCGCATCCTGATCAACACCCTTAACAATCCATTCTTCCTTAAAATCCGCGGCAAAATCGTTATGTCGATCTCCTCCTTTGTCTTTCACAAACACAGGCTTCCCGTGCCTGTTGTTTGTTTCGTTTTTTTGGTAAAAATTTTGTTGTGGCATATCTATTACTGTTAAAATTTATTTTTAGTATTCTGTGTTCTCATTTGCAATTCAGCCAGTCTGGCAGCCAGATTCCATAATTCAAGTGAATGATATTTAGTATTAATTTTTTTGTTGTTGATGGTATTGGAAAATATGTCGCGCTGGCATTGTTTCACTAAGTTTTTAACATCATTGTCTTTCATCCTATAGGCCATACGTCCAAAATCATAGGCCATCATCCATTTTACCTTAGGCGGTATTTCTTTGATAAATGAAGTATCATCAGTAGCTGCTTCAGATTTACCTGACCTCAAAGCCATTGAATGATGCGTCTCTATTTTAGTAATGAATGATTTCGGTAAAAAATTGTCTTTTTGAGTCAGCTTCTCAACAAGAATGTCTTTTAAACCTTCAATGGTATCGTATTCATTGTCCCAGTTAAGAGGGATTCCCAACACTGTAATAGCGGCCTTCTCTATCAGCGAACCATCTCCGTTAACATTGTTCTCATAAAAATGACTTTTTGCTCTCTTTTCCATAATCTCACTATCCACAGAAGCTTTTTTAACGGGATATTTCCCCGGGACAATAGCAATCCCCCCGGAAAGAGAAAAAGACGGGTTAAAACAAACATATTTCTTAAATGATTTTCTGATATCATTCCCGAACTCCAAAACCTTATCCCATCTTCCAATAAGAAAAAGGTCATCCCCTCCGCTATATATGATGCTGGTATCCTGATGGTATTTTTCTTTCCAGATGGTATTAATATATCCTTTAAAAAACCAGTCCAGATTTCTGCTCAGGGCAGCATATCTTGAAAGTGTGATCATTTCTTTAGGGAGCCCGCTTCTGAAAATCATCCCCAGGTTATCCACATCCATACGCAAATAGCCAAGCCGTTTAAAATCACTTTTACCGGCAAGTTTATCAAATGTTAACGGGTACCCCTCTTCATCTTTAGGAAAATCATTCCCACCCAAAAAATCAAAGCCAAAAACATTGTTGTATCCCTGAACTCCAGTGTTCAAAAAATCACAATTGCCATTGGCATCAGCCTTAAGACTTATAATTTTAACCTTGTCGGCCGAACTTTGTAATTCTTCCCGCCTGGTTTCGACGTCTTTTTTCGACAAAAAATAGAAACAGAATCCTAAACCCGCAGGGTCAATAAAATCCCTTTCGCTCCAGTAAGTTAACGGTCCGTCTGATATCACCAGCAATTCGGCATCTCTCAATTTTTTGCCCAGAAAAACTTGCTTCCAGTTTAATTCGCTCACATATTCATTGCCATCATCGTCATTACTCAAACGTCTGGCATCTTCCTCTTTTAGTTCATCTCCTGTTACAGCATCACGCAGCGTTTCGCCTCCACTATCGCCGGGCAGAAAAAATTTATCATAGTTATTTATCAGTTCTTCCGGATAACGGTGTCTCTTGGCTGCATTTCGTCGATCAAACAAATCCTGCCACACATCACTCAAACTTTTTTCATTCCTCAACAAAAATGTGTTTTTTCCTATTGACACGGCATCCAGGGCAACATAAATAGAATTGCCATGCGATTCAAATATTTTCTTTTCTATCGTTTTTTTTGCATTCTGAAAATTTATTTCTTACTGTCTTCGTGTTGGCTGCCAAAAGATAAAAACTCCCGCCTGCATTATAAATAACATTACCCTGGAAGAGATCAAGCTCCTTCAGCAAATAGTAAACAACAGCATCGGACAGCAACTTTATGTAAAAAGAACGTCCTTTAAGATTTTTTGCAGCCTGTTTGCTGAGAATATTGTAGATATAGGATTGTATCCCGCTAAAATCGCCGCCAATCATTAAAAACTCGTCATCATTGCCAACATTGGTTTCAAGTGATTTATCATATAAGCATACGGCCATAGATGCGGTTGTTTTTAAATGATCAAAAAGCGAAACATCGGGGAAGTTTACGGTACTGGCAGGGACAGAGGATGTATATTTGTAGAGTAAATTCAAAAAGGTTTCACTAAACACCCGGGAATCGGTTGCCTGAATAAATTTGAATTCCGATTCAAAACGATGCCACAAATCAGTATAATCGGGAGGATTTGTGAATTCCTGCCGTGGGAACCAATCCTCGCGAAAATTTAACGAATCAACCGGGAGATGATATTTAAAGGAACGATTGGTGACATTTTCTCCCAACCCTTCAAAAATTGAAACCATACGGATTTTCTTGAAAGCATCCCAATCATCAATAACCTGTTCATCTTTAAAGGCTTCAACACTATTCCTATCCATGCCTGAAGAAAGGTGGTCTGCCTCACGAATAAAAAGAGCAGGACTCTCCCTTAGCTGATCAGCACTGAGGTGATGACTTGAAGCAAATGCTATAAGTTTCGACCGGCCTTTTGGTTCCAGGCCAAACAAATTATCAAAAACCCGGGCGTATTTTGAAATAAAGCCTGCGGTCCAGACAACATGCTTATGACTGTACTTACCTTTAAATACCGGACAATATTGACTTTCCAGATATTTTGCCTCTTTCGGTAATAAATCAGAGGTCTCAATTGAATTTGAGTCTGCACGTTGAAAAAATTTTCCAATATCGTGTAATAATCCGGCCAAATAGACCTGTTCGCGTAAGTAATCCATAGGTCAATTATTGTTCTTTCTTAACTGTAAAATAGTACCAAAACCATGGCTTGCACCTTTGCCCAGGCCAATGAAATCCGGAATAAACACATTGGTGCAGAATTCAACCGAAAAAGCCATTAAAGTATTTCCTTTAAAAGTCGCTTTTCGTGGCTGCTGAAACCTGGTTATTTTACATTCTATTGGTTTATCAATATTCCATTTAACACCTTTAGCAAAAGACAATATATTTCCTTTCAATACTTTTTCAAGAAACTCAGTTTTAACAGTATCATCTTCCATTTCTTTATACTCTTGATAATTCTTACTGTTTAATGCCAACCAGTTTCTTATATAATAATGAAATACATGATTCCATATTTGTAAATTAAACTGCTTCATTCTCAGGGCGATGATATTCATATCGAGTGATCTTCCACTAATTTGAAGCGACCAATCCTGATTCTCAAAAAACTTATGTATTTCATCAACTGCATCCTCGATACAAATGATGACTGGCCTTTTTCTGAGGGTTTTGTACTGAATAAGAGGATATGAATATAAAAATTTGTGTCCGCTTAAATGATTATGAAACAATATACTTTCGCGACCGGCCTTTTGAATGATACCGCCACGAAATGCTGGTATTTCATACCCTTCAATTTCTTCATCAAATTCTATATGAAGATATCGGATTTTTTTCATTCGTATAAAATTAATTATTAAGGTCGGATGGAACTCGCATGAATGAGTTTTATACATGTTCTTTTGTAACAATTTTTGTCATGCTCGTTTCATTGCTATGAATAAATAATCCGGCTTTTTTGTAAAATTATTGTACTTCAGTGCAACCAATTTGCAACGCCGATCATGATCCTGATTTTTTTGTTTGTCACAGAATTTTTGACAGTCTTCGTATAAAATTTATTTATCTGAGTTATTCAACTCGTATCGGCTTATCAGGACTCATCTTATTACAGAAAATTAGAGTTGAGGTTAAGGTTGAGGTTGAGAATGCACCACAGATGACACAGATGAACACAGATTATTTTTATTAACATCAATAAAATCACATTTTAGTCTGTTTACTGTTTTTAGATTCTTCACTTCGTTCAGAATGACAGAAGGCCACTTGTCATTCTGAGGAGGCACGACGAAGAATCTCATCGGATTAGGTTAGGTTGAGATTAAGTGTTACATATTCTTGTTGTGGCAATCTTTGCCATGCTCGTTTCATTCACAGATAATGTTTCAGAAATATATGCATTTTTTAAGAGAAATAAAAAAATGGTGTGGTTTATTCCCCTTTCTTAACGCTACGAAGCGGAAACCCTTCCTGCGTTGAAGCTGTACAGGGACAAGACCTTTATCAGGCAGGATGATTTGCTTTCCTTCTTTCGACACAACGGCAAAAGCATCTTTTTCTTTCATTAAAGTACTGCCGTATGTATTTAACACAAGTTTTATGAGTGCAGTATTTAATTTTTTGCCAAAATATATTCCATCAATGCAATGGATTTGCAAAAAAGGAAAGAATTCCTTCCGTCAACTCCAACTTTCGGGTAGAAGAAAACATCAAGATTCTTTAGAGTGATTATAATCAAAATCAAATCACTTCTTAATCCTTGTTTTAATGGAATACCTTCTCTGACACGTAATTACATTACGTTGCATCTTAATACGCTGAGTCTTAATCCTTGTTTTAATGGAATACCTTCTCTGACTTTTTTATTTAGTGTCTCATTTTAAATAATAAAAGTCTTAATCCTTGTTTTAATGGAATACCTTCTCTGACTCTGATAAATATACTGAAAAAGAAATAAAAGAATGTCTTAATCCTTGTTTTAATGGAATACCTTCTCTGACGGAACGTCGTGTAACCGTTTGTTTGAATATATGCGGTCTTAATCCTTGTTTTAATGGAATACCTTCTCTGACACGGCTGAATAGAAATAAAGGCCGTTCCCTTCCGTCTTAATCCTTGTTTTAATGGAATACCTTCTCTGACAATTAAAGTCTTAAGACAATGAATTTAAGAGATAATGTCTTAATCCTTGTTTTAATGGAATACCTTCTCTGACTTTGCCATAAATCAACATGCTGCAAAAATTCTGATAGTCTTAATCCTTGTTTTAATGGAATACCTTCTCTGACATTCAGACGTTGTTCAACGCAGCCCGGAATAAGTCTTAATCCTTGTTTTAATGGAATACCTTCTCTGACAAAAATTAAAAAAAGAAATTAGTGATTTTAACGAAGTCTTAATCCTTGTTTTAATGGAATACCTTCTCTGACAACATATTAATTTTTTTAACCATGGAAAATTTGGGTCTTAATCCTTGTTTTAATGGAATACCTTCTCTGACAGAAACATTAGACGAAGTAGTCCAGGAAAATTTTGTCTTAATCCTTGTTTTAATGGAATACCTTCTCTGACCGCTATTTTTTCAAACTCAACGGAATCAATATTTTACAAATAGAAATTAACTTTATTTTGAATATTTTAACTCAAAATTAACTTTCTAATTGAAGGTGCAATTTTAAAACTATTTTAAACATAAAACAATGATTTCTATCAGTTTTTTGCTAAAATTTCAAAGAACGTTTTACATTAATGAGTGTGGTATAAAAAACAGGTGAAAACACAATTTCAACCAAAGCCAAATTAAAAAATTTTTGTGAAAAATAAAAACACAATATTTATCTTTGTTAACGTTATGGGATTGAACAAAAAAGCGGCTTTCAGGTATAGAATTATCGACAGCTTGTTACAAAACGGCTACACGCGTACCATAGATGAAATACAGGAACGAGTAAGTGAAGCCCTCCGTAGTGAATTTGGTGATGAAGAAGGCATCAGCAAACGTACCCTTTATTACGATTTCGAAACTATGCGTCAGCCTCCTCCCATAGGGTTCAATGCCCCTATTGAGTGCCGGCAGGGCCTCTATCAATATTCAAAAAAGAACTTTTCTATATTCGCACCGGCACTGAAAGAGGCAGACAAAAATCTTATAGCAAAAGCTTTATCTGTGCTTGAAGAATTGCATTATATCCCTATAGTGCGTGAACTTATTGCTCTTCTGAAAGATATTTCAGGTACTGATGACCGAATAATCCAGGACGAAAACCACGTTATCTTTGAACAGCAACGAATATCTTCCGGGCTCGAGAAAATGGATATTGTACAATATGCTGTTGACAATAAGAAGCCCCTTTCAATAATATATCTGCCTTTTTATGAAGAGATGCCGTTAAATATGTTGTTGTTTCCGTATCTCATAAAAGAATACCGTAACAGGTGGTATGTTATTGGATGGGAAAAAAGAGCCGGTAAAATTTACAATCTTGCTTTCGACCGAATAGTAAGCGCTGAAACCGAAGATGGACCTTTTATCCCGCCACCGGATAATTTTAACCCGGCAGCCTGGTTTAGTGATGTTGTTGGCGTCACAATTCCGGAAAACCGGAAGCCGGAAAAAATAGTATTCAAAGTCTTATCCGATTCAGCACCATATATCAGGACAAAACCCATCCATCACTCCCAGTTACTGGTTGATAAACTAAACGATAACAGTATGATATTTTCAATAGAGGTTATTCCAAATTTCGAACTTGAAATGACTTTGCTGGGATATGGAGATAATCTGGAGGTACTTCAACCCGAATGGCTAAGAGAAAAAATCGAAAAGAGGTTAATAAAAGCACTTAATTATTACCGGTAACCCGGCATAGTTCAGAAATAAACGCATCACTCAACTATGGATTGGGGCCGGGCCTTTATCAATATACCGGAGCTACCTTTAGTTTGCTTATCGGTTTGGCATTGAGCATTCTGAAAACACTCTTCAGTCAGTGGTGGTTCAAGAGCCATAAACTGGAGCTGGAGTAACAGTTTTGGCATAATTTGACCTGAATACAGGAAACAAAACTTTCCATCATCACTTCTTTATGTTCAGATTCCATACAACGCGCTACTTCACAACAAAGAAACAAAAAACACGCTTATCCGTATCCATTTGTAAAAACCGGAAGAATGAGTGCAGCATAAAAAGCATATTTTTGTCAAAATCAAGGCGTTTTAAATTTTTGTACCGGAGTTAACTTGTTGTTAATGAGGATGCAAAATTTTAAAACAACAACGAGTTTTGCAACAAAGATGTTTTTTAGACCGGACTCATTGATGTTAATAAAAATAATCTGTGCCCATCTGCGTCATCTGTGGTGAACTCTCAACCTCAACCTTAGCCTTAACCTTAACATTAGCCTAAACAAAAACAGGATTAACCTTTTAAAAGTTTAATCCTGTTACTCGTAGCGAGAGGCGGGCTTGAACCGCCGACCTCATGATTATGAATCATGCGCTCTAACCAGCTGAGCTACCTCGCCATTAATACCTTTTCAGACGTTGAACATCCCAATTGTAATTTGAAGGATTCAAAATTTTCGAACATCACAATGTCAGTCTGCCAACAATTCCATTTTTGCGGTTGCAAATGTAGGCGTTTTGAAGGTATTCTCCAATTTTTGAGGCAGAAAAACAGCTCTTTTTTCAATACTGTCACGTAAACAACTAAATTCCAATACTTGAAATTACTGTCGCCCCTGACTCAATTCCTTCAACTCTTTAAATAATTTTTCCTCTTTAGCCGACAGATTTTCAGGGATGCTCACTTTCAGGCGAAGCAGCAAATCTCCATATTTGCCGGGTTGATTATGCCAAGGCATACCTTTCCCGCGAAGTCTCAACATCTTGCCGGGTTGCGTCCCTTTTGGTACCGTAACATTGATGACGCCACTCAGGGTATTTACCCGTATCTTACCTCCCAGGACGGCGGTATAGAGGTCCACCGGCACTTCTTTAATGATATCATGTCCGTCGATCTGATATTCCGGATCGGGACGAACCCTTATTTTCAGATAAATATCGCCACTGGGGCCACCCCCGGAACCTTTCCCGCCTTTTCCTTTAATACGCAGTTCCTGACCATCGTAAGCGCCGGGTTTAGTGTTTATCCTCAACTTCTGGCCGTCGACATTCAGTATCCTGGAGGTGCCGTGACAGGCTTCGTAAACCGAAAGTTCAATTTCAGCCTGCAGGTCTTGTCCCTTGGTAGGCCGGCGACTACGCCTGCCAAAACCCTGAGCGGCTGAACTGCCCGTTCCGCCCATGCCACCAAAGAACATATTAAAGAAATCGGAGAAACCGCTACCCGTCTCACCAAAAAGGTCATCCATATCGCCCTCAAAATGATAGGTACGCCCTCCTCCAGGCCGGCCGCCAAACTGCGACCAGTCGAAACCACCAAATCCTGAGCCCTGACCGCCGCTGAAACCGGCATTCTCATACTGTTTCCAGTTGGCCCCTAACTGATCATATTTTTTCCGCTTCTCAGGGTCTTTGAGCACCTCATAAGCCTCGTTTATCTCCTTAAAGCGGTTCTCTGTTTCTTTATCGTTAGGGTTTTTATCGGGATGGTACTTCACGGCCAGCTTGCGGTAGGCTTTCTTAATTTCGTCCTGACTGGCGTTTTTCGAAACCCCTAATATTTTATAGTAATCTTTATATTCCATCGCTGACTGGACTTTTTTTGGATAAGATACAAAGTCCGGACCAAACCCGTATTAAAGTATCACTGACGACAAAATGACTTAAACAACACATAAACAGATGTTTTTAGTTGTCAATTTGACATCACTCTCTCAGCAGCAGATGCCATCGGACAAAATTCACATTTTTTACCGGCAATAAAAGAGCGGGAAAAATGTTATGAGTGCAGTATAAAATTCATTCAAAGCTGTCAAAAACTTTTCTGCCCACCTAATTGTGTAATATTTTCCACACATTGTGGAAAAATAACCCGGCCCGTTCACAATCCCTTCAATTTTTCCGGTCACTCCGGTTAAACTCGTATATTTGCACCAGAACATGGAAAAGAGAATATGGATAAGAAAAAGATACTATTTGTCTGTCTCGGAAACATTTGCCGCTCCCCAAGTGCCGAAGCTGTTTTCAGGGGAATGGTCGAAAAGGAAGGATTAGCCGACCGGATTGAGATTGATTCGGCGGGATTGACCGATTATCATGCAGGAGAGCCGGCCGATGAAAGAATGCAAAAACATGCTCAGAAACGAGGTTATCATCTTACCAGCATAAGTCGCCCGGTCGATCCTGACGTGGATTTTGAACGCTACGACATGATAATCGCCATGGATAATCAAAACATGCGAGACCTTGAACGTTTGGCTGAAGGGACACCCGCCGTCAACCGGATATTCAAGATGACCGACTTTTGCAGCGAATGTCCGTACGACGAAGTCCCCGATCCATATTATGGCGGTGATGAAGGCTTTGAGCTGGTACTCGATTTGTTAGAGCAGGCATGTGGCGGACTCCTGAACTTTTTAAAGGAACAGATCTGAGTTTTAGCAGTCAGGAATAAACCCGGAAAATATCAAACTAAAAAGTCATGCGATATGAAACGAGCATGACAAAGATTGTCACAAAAGTTGATGTATAAAGTCAATCATGCGAGTTCCATCAGACCAATAACTTAGACTAATTTTATACTGATGAACAAACAACAACTGGAACAAATACTGGGAGAAGACATTGCCGGAATGTCATCTGTCGGTGGAGGTTGCATCGCCGACTCACAAGTGATAACCACTAGATCGGGCAGAAAATTTTTTCTGAAACAGGGATTCTCGAACGGAATGTTCAGAAAAGAGGCCAACGGACTTAAAGAACTGACAAAGCCTGGCGTAATAAAAGTGCCGGATGTCATCGATTATGGTAATGATTACCTGATACTGGAACACATCGAACAAGGCTCAAAAAAGAAGGATTTTTTCGAGGATTTTGGTCACAAACTGGCGCTACTTCATCGCTACGAAGGAGAGCAATTCGGCTTTTTTGAAGATAATTTTATTGGTTCCACCCCCCAGGAAAACATTCCCTCGGAGGACGAAGCTGATAACTGGCCATTATTTTTCTGGAACAAACGTTTGATGTTCCAGTTCAGGCTTGCCGAAAAAAACGGATATGCCGACAATACCATGCAACATTTATTTGCATCGCTTGAAAAAGTCTTTGAAAAAATTCTTGAAGGCAGCGAAGAACCGCCTGCCCTGATGCATGGAGACCTTTGGGGAGGCAATTATATGTCCGATAGCGAAGGCAATCCTGTTTTGATTGATCCGGCCGTTTATTACGGACACCGGGAAGCCGACCTGGCGATGACTAAGCTTTTTGGAGGTTTTTCGGCCGCATTCTACCGGGCTTATGAAGAAACATGGCCGTTAAAGGAAGGAGCTTCCGAACGGGAACCGGTATATCTTCTTTACCATGTAATGAACCACCTGAATCTTTTTGGAACAGGTTACTATTCTCAAGCCATAAGATTGCTTGAAAAGCTCATTCGATAAAAAAGGAAGAAAATACAAAGTGTTGTACCGGCATTACAGGGCAGGGAGCGAATCCAAATTACTGAAAGGCCAAATTATCAAACAACAAACCCTCTCGACTCGGCGAGTATAACGATACTTTCAATTATTTCTTCGTCGGACAGGGTAGCACAATTATAAAAAATATCAAAATAATCGATGTCCGGACGCTCTTTTTCGAAATAATTCCTAAAAGCAACCCGTCTGTGATCCATTTCCTGCGCTTCACGGCGGGCTTCCTGGATGGTCATCCCCTGAGCATCAGCCACTTTGCGAGCCCGCCATTCAAGAGGTGCTTTTAATTTAATATGCAGTGAATTGACAAAATTTTTGGTGATGGCTTCTGCTGCGCGTCCGACAATGACTACATTTCCTTCAACAGAGGCATTGTAGATAAACTTGGCAATGGTATTTTTAATTTTTACATCACTGGGATAATATTCATCAGAAAAGAAGAGAGCCAGATTTTCGAAAAAACTGCGCTCTTTGTATTCCGAAAGGTCTTCCATTAAAGATGGCGACAATTTCAATTCACGGGCCGACTCTTCAATAATCTCTTTACTGATCCACTTCCACTCACGGTTATTTCCACGAGCTTTGTTTTTTTGGGTAAGTGTTTCAGCGAGCTGTCTGGCAATCTTCCTGCCCGGACATCCATATTCTCTGGAAATAGTAATAACCGGCCCCGGAGATTCAAACGTCGGTCCTTCCGGACTCTTTTTACGCCCGGTACGTTCACGCATATATTTTAGAAAAAGATTGTCCATATTTATGTTTATTAAAAAAACAACTGATAATCAATTCACTACAGAAACAACCGATATATTCTGTTCAGCACGGACAGGAACAGCTTCATGAATTACTAAATCTGAGAAAGTTGATTCATTTCACTGCTAAAGTGGTACTTTTCCGAGGTCAGGTGTTTGTTAAAAATACGATTTTTTCTACAAATACAAAATAAAAAAGGGCAGAAAACTCTGCCCTTTCCCTTTAAATCAGCATTTGCTAACCAAATCCAAGTCTATGAAAAAAATCTACACTGCAAAGATGCGGAATTTTCTTTTTAAGAAGACTAAAACTGGCTTAAAGCTTGTTAATTAGTATCTATCCATAAAGTGCCATTTACTGTGTTACGCTTGCCCGAAAATTACTCATTTACGATAAGTAAACTCCGTATTTTCGGACTTCGCAAGCCTTGTAAATGACACTTTCTGAACAGACACAGATTTATTACAACTTTTCCCGATTTTATAGACCGGCACTAATTAGTGTCTGACTCCCTATTTGTACGACACCTTCGGCGTCGCATTTTTATCGGATAATATTTTGCTATAAACATAGAAGTCCTTCAGGCTCCGTCCACATAAAAAGACAAAAAAAGGACAGTTACTTTTTAGCACTGCCCTTTTCCCTTAAATCAGCTTTGTTAACCAAATCCAAATCTATGAAAAAAAATCTGTTACAAATATAGTTTGATTATCAATTAAAAAGACGTAACACTGGTTAAATCTGGTTAAAACAACTGGAAAAAAGAACCCGGATCGTTAAATCCTGAAGTTCCTTTAACCAGTCATTTTTAAATCCAAGTTTATGAAAAAATCCCAAATACAAATATGACTAATAAAGTGTAAAAATGACAACTTTGTAAGTTAATAATTGTTAACGTTTTGAACAAAAAAATAATAATTCCCCTTTTTATCTGATTGCTATTCTTCCGAACCGGAAATATCCTTATCCTTTCTTACCAAAAGATAAAACACCAGCAAAGCCAATCCGCCAAACAATAACACCATGGCAATATAGGCAATGCCTTTACTTATAACATCTCTGACAGCCAATACATCACCAACGATAAAACCAATAGCAATACCAATCAGGAAAATGCCGTACTTCAGCGAATTAATCCAGCTCTTTTTATCCCCTTCTTTAAAAATAGATGCATCTCTCCCGGATGCTATCAGAGCTGTGCGTTCCATTCGCTTGTTTCGGTAATAACTAACTAAAACAACAATTCCGAAAATCATTCCGAAAAACGCTACAGGGACAATTACTTCTACGTGATTCATAACTATTTATTTTTCATTATCAAAACTTGTCGTGATCGTTTCACTGTTTGTTTTGCTCGTTGAACGCTCATTATTTTTACCTGGTTACAAAAACTTCCATAAAATTAAAATGGTATTAACTTGTAACCATAAAACACTATGGTGCGTCTTATCTTCATGAGGTAAAGCCCGTTATTTTTTATCTTAAATCTTATATCTAAAAATCTATTAATCTATTAAAGCAAACCTTGTCATGCTCGTTTCACCCGAAAAGCCCGCATGAGGCACATGAAAGGTTTTATTCCTGGCCAAAGTTTGATGGGTATAAGAAACCGCAACTCCATACTATTTTCACCAATCTTTTGGTTAATTTTGCAAAAAAAAGAAAGTGATATACCCGGAAACATTCGAAACCAAGCTATATTTTCATAAAATCAGGGAATACATCAGCGAAGGCTGCTTAAGCCCTATGGGCAAAGAGCGGGCTATGCAAATGTCCTTTTCCACTCAATTTAACAATGTCGTGACCTGGCTTCAGCAAACTCACGAAATGCTTCATATCGGAGATGATGGTCAGGATATGCCGGCAGCGAACTTTTTTGATCTTCGCGATCCGCTTAAAAAGCTCAGGGTGGAAGGTCTCTTCATGGAGGCCCGTGAATTATTTGACCTTAGACGGGCACTCGGGAGTATTCGGGATATTGTCAGATTCATCCAATCGAAAGATGAAAAACAATATCCTGCTCTGCATGAACTGGCAGCCCCGGTAAAAATCTTTCCTGCAGTGCTCGATAAAATAGATACCATCATCAACAAGCAGGGTGAAATAAAAGACAATGCAAGCCATGAGCTAATGCGAATAAGGCGTGAGATGCGTGCCAAACAAAGCAGTATCTCGGGGCGGATGTCGGCCATAATGAAAAAAGCACGGCAAGCCGGGATCGTTGACGCCGATGCCACCGTTTCTATTCGCGACGGCAGAGCGGTTATTCCGGTAATCTCGGCCAACAAAAGAAAAATTCCGGGCATTGTTCAGGATGAGTCGGCTACAGGGAAAACCGCCTATGTCGAACCCGCCGAAATTGTTGAAATAAACAATGAAATAAGAGAACTTGGTTATGCCGAAAGAAGGGAAATCTCTAAAATTCTCCTTGAATTGTCGGCCTTTTTGCGCCCCTATCTTGAAGACATGCTGTTTGCCTTCCGGTTTCTGGGTATCATCGATTTCATAAGGGCAAAAGCACGATTTGCAAAAAGAATAAACGGCATAGTGCCGACCATACGCAATGAGACCGATTTTCACTGGGAGAAAGCTGTTCACCCACTGCTTTTTCTTCAACATCAGGCATCCGGGAAAAACGTTGTTCCCCTCGACATAGAACTTAACCGGCAAAACAGGATATTGCTCATATCGGGACCCAACGCAGGTGGCAAATCGGTATGCCTGCAAACAGTGGGACTTCTGCAATATATGCTGCAATGCGGAATTCCCGTGCCGGTAGGCCATAATTCCCAGATGGGCTTTTTCGACCACATCTTTATGGACATTGGAGATGAGCAATCCATTGAAAACGATCTGAGTACTTACAGCTCCCACCTGGTAAACATGAAGTTTTTTCTTCGTCACTGTAACAACCGGTCGTTACTGCTTATCGACGAATTCGGCACGGGAACCGAACCCATGCTTGGAGGTGCCATCGCCGAGGCCGTCCTTGAGCAATTAAACAGACAGGAAGTTTACGGTGTCATCACCACCCATTATACCAATCTCAAACATTTTGCATCAGAACACGAAGGCATTATTAACGGGGCTATGCTCTTTGATACCCATAAAATTGAACCGCTTTTTAAACTGGAAACGGGACAACCAGGAAGTTCTTTTGCTTTTGAAATAGCCCGAAAGACAGGACTCCCCGAAGAAATACTTCAAAAAGCCAGGAACCGGCTGGGCGAGGACCACATTAACTTTGACAAGCATTTGCGTGAAATCATCCGCGACAAGCGCTACTGGGAGAAAAAAAGGGAATCGGTGCGCGAGCACGACAAAAAGCTGGAACGTACCATCGAAAAATATGAAACGGAGCTCGAAAAACTGAAAAATGAAAGAGCCCGGATTATTGAATCGGCCCGCCAGGAAGCCAATAATCTGTTGGCATCGGTAAACAAAAAAATTGAAAACACCATTCGTGAAATAAAAGAGGCCCAGGCCGAAAAAGAGAAAACACGGTCGTTACGCAAAGAGATTGAACTACTCAAAGAAGATATCAACCGGCCGGCGGATGACGAAAAAATCCAGAAACAACTGGAAAAGCAGATTAAAAAACTGCAGGAAAAACAGGAGAAAAAGAAAAATAAAAAGGCACATCAGACTTCGAATCTTCAAAAACCGGATACATCAGAAAATAATGAAGATAAAAACCACCCACTTGAGCCCGGCGATGCAGTTCAACTCGAAGGTCAGGATGTACCCGGCGAAATCATCGAAATTAATGACAAATCGGCTGTTGTTGCTTTCGGACAGCTTATTACAACTGTAAAAAGCGTTCGCCTGACCCGGATCAGCAAAAACGAATACAAAAAAACCGTTACGTCAAAAAAACACCGTCAGCAGTAATTTTGCAGATCGTGTTCGCAGCAAAAAATTATCGTTCACGCCCGACATCGACGTTCGTGGTATGAGAGCTGATGAAGCCATCTCCAAAGTATTGGAACACCTGGACGAAGCACTTTTATGCGGCGCTCAAACCATTAAAATACTACACGGTAAAGGAAACGGTATTTTACGGGAACAGATTCGTCAACATCTTGCAACCTTACCCTATGTATCACGTTATCACGATGAGCACGTTCAATATGGAGGAACAGGCATTACTGTTGTTGAAATGGACTAAAATATTTCCATAAACCTGTTTTTTTGTAACTTAAGATTCTGTCACGGATTTTTCAGTTCCATGCGAATAGCTGAATTAATATTGTGCGAACCATAACTTCCAACTTACCCCACCCCCAAGGAACGAATAAATTAATAACTATGAGTGATTTTACCACGCACAGAAAAAAATATTGGATAACCCTATTTTGGAGTTTTGTTTTTGTTTTGATCTCGCTGCAGCCGGCAAGTGCTGTTGGCGCTTTTCCCCTTCCACAAAAAATGATTCAGCCCGATGGCTCTGTGATCACCATTCGTATTCACGGCGACGAATGGTACAATTGGACTACCACCGTTGACGGATATCGGATATTAAAAACCAGAGACGGCTTTTTTGAATATGCCACGCAACTTAAATCAGGTGAGATTTCAGGCTCAGGCATCATCGCATCGGATCCCGGGCAACGCACTCCGGCTGAAGAAAATTTTTTGTCATCAACACCTAAACGCATAGGGGTTTCTAAAAAAGATTTTCTCGAAAAACGCCGGAAAAAATATACGGGTTTGTTGAAAAGCTCTCTGATGACCACCCACTTCCCTTCGGAAGGAGAAGCATCGTTGCTGATTATCCTCGCCAATTTTCAGGATACCAACCCCACTTATCCTACCTCGGATTTTGAAGCTTTCATGAATCAAAAAAATTACAACAGTACCGGAAGCTTCAGAGATTACTACCAGGAAGTCAGCGGCGGCTTACTAACCATAAACTCAAGCGTTACACAATGGCTCTCAGTACCGGCCGGTCACGATTATTACGGACCCGAAAGTAAATGGAAAGAATTTGCGCTTCACGCCGTTCAGGCGGCTGCCGATGCCGGGGTAGATTTTTCGGCTTTCGACAATGACGGAGACGGCGTTGTGGAGAGCATAGCCATTATTCACCAGGGTGCAGGTCAGGAAGTTACATCCAATCCTGACGACATCTGGTCGCATTCCTATTCGTTCTCATCATGGGGTGTACCTGAATCAGAAAGAACTTTCAATGGGGTTGTAGTAGACCAATATACCATTCAGCCGGAGTGGCGAAGTGCTGCAGCCGATATGAACACAATAGGAGTAATTTGCCACGAATTCGGTCATAACCTCGGGCTTCCCGACTTTTATGATGTCGACGAAGAAGAAAACGGTCAATATTACGGAACAGGTGACTGGGACATCATGGCCGGCGGAACCTATAACGGCTCACCAAGCGGTTCTTCCCCCGCTCACCATAATCCTTTCTCCAAAGCAGAACTCGGATGGGTAGCTGTTTCGGTTATTGACCAGCCTGCTTCAATATCTCTTGACCCGGTTTATTCTTCTAAACAGGTGCTGCGTATCAACAGCCCGGTAGAAAACGAATATCTGCTGCTTGAAAACAGGCAAAAAACCGGATTTGACGCCTTCATCCCCGGAAACGGCCTCTTGGTTTACCACACCGATGGCAATCTCATAAAAGAAAGACGTTCGTCCAACACCATCAACATCGACAGTCATCAGGGTTTTTATCCTCTTGCCGCCAACGACATCATTAACGATCCTTCCTGCCCTTTCCCGGGGACAGAAAGCGTTACAGACCTTACAGATGCCAGTTCTCCCGCCATGCAGACATGGGATGGCCAGGGGTTTAACCGCAGCATGACAGACATTACCATAGTCGATACTACCATCACTTTTGATTATATGTTCCTGCAGGACGGCACACCACTCGATTTTGATGCCGTTACCATTGACGAACTATCGGTGAAACTCAGCTGGACACCTTCTTCAAACAACTATCCCGTGCTGGTCGCATGGAGTCCTGATGGTATTTTCGGAAACCCTGTTGACAAGTATATTTACGCCCCGGGTGAGTTCATTGACGGCGGAGGAACCGTCTTGTATTACGGCGATACGGATACGACAAAGATACATTCCGGCCTCTCCCCTTCCACAAAATATTATTACTCTGTCTGGAGTGATAAAGGAGATATGTACTCTCAAAACCTCAAAGATGAAGCCCTAACACGGCCCTCGCCCATCACGGAATTCCCGTGGGCGGACGGGTTCGAAGATCAATTGGATGCCTGGGTAGAAGAATATGTTTCAGGGGAAAAGTCGTGGTCAACACAAAAACTGTATGTCAACGAAACTTTGGTGCAACCATGGTCAGGTTCTGAGTATGCAACTTTCTTTGCACAAACTTACTCGGTACCGGTAACACGACTTGTCTCACCCAAACTGGAACTGAATAGCAGCAAAACTTATCACCTCCGGTTTCGGCATATTCAGCCCGAATGGGAAGGCGACCAGGACGAATTGAAAGTATTGTTAAGGACAGAATCGGGAGGTTACTGGGAAGAAATAGCGCGCTATGTGACTCACACGCCCGAATGGACGGAACGATTAATTGAGATACCCTACTCCGAACCACTTGAAATAGCTTTTGAAGCGACCGGCAATTACGGTTACGGGATAGGTGTTGACAGCGTCAGGGTTTATGTTACGTCGACGTGCGGGGTAAAACCCGATATATCAGCGTCCGGATTCTCGGCCACCAATATAACAAAAACATCCATGGATTTGTCATGGAACCGTGGCAATGGCGATGCCCTTCTCATATTGGCCAGAAAGGATCAGCCCATTACCGAAATACCTGAAAATGAGGTTACGTACACAGCCGATAGTAATTTCGGCAGTGGTGATGCGCTCCTCAACAACACGTACGTTGTTTACAATGGTACAGGCACATCAATGACCCTTTCCGGCCTGGAACACACTTCGGAATACCATCTGGCCTTTTTCGAATATTACGTTGACAACCATTGTTACGAAACAGAAGGTGCTGTCGCATCATTTAGCACCGAACCCAATATTTATGACATAACGGTTGCGGTTACCGACAATGAGAGTAATCCTCTTGAAAACGCCATGGTGCGGTTTAAAGAAGACACATTATATACCGATGCAACAGGTAAGGCCACTTTCCAGACCATACACAGCGACGATCGGTATGACCATTTCGATGTGTCAAAAGATACCTATTCGGCAGGCTCCGATCGTTTTATCCCGAATACCTCGAAAACCATCAATGTTTCGTTATGGAATTTTGATCCTCTTCCTCCTCACAATCTTACAGGAAACAAAGATTACAAAACCATTAAACTGGAATGGAGCCCTGTGATTAATGAAAATTTCGACCACTATGTCACCTATTCAACAGAAATTGAGGGATGGACATTTCTTGACAAAGACGGCGCAGACACTTATGGAATCAGAACGATAATGTGGCCCGGGGAAAACGATCCCATGGCCTATATGGTATTCGATGTTTATGCCGATGAAGTGCTTCAGATGGATTACGCCATTTCGGCGTGGTCGGGCAGCAAAGTTCTGGTCTCATTTGCAGCACAGGAGGTGCAAAGCAACGATTGGATAATCTCACCTTCGGCAAACATTAAAGAAGGCGATTTCTTTTCGTTCATGGCCCGCTCATTGGATGACACCTGGGGTAAAGAAGTGATCAATGTGAAAGTACGGCCGGAAGGAGAAGTTGAATGGACCACTTTGTGGCAGGGAATTGAAGTTCCTGAAGCCTGGACCAGGTATGAATTTCAGCTGGACGCAACTTACCTCGGGCAAAATGTGGAAGTAGCCGTACAACACATCAGCAACCAAACATTTGCCCTCATTCTTGACGATATCAGGATAGGATCGGAATTAGGGCCGGTAAGTTCGGGACCTTCATTTCCCTCGCCCGATTCAAACCTCAAAACAGCAAAGAGGGAAAGTCGGACATCACCAATCCTGCCTAAACCGCCCGGAAAAGAACAACTAAGTCCTTCGAGAAGCGCCCCGTCACTTTATGCCGGAAATGTAGGATATGCAATTTACAGAGACGGCACAGAAATACACCGGAATTACGGCTTTACCAGTAATACATTTACCGAAGATGTGTTGGATTGCAACGAATATCAGTACACCGTAAAAGCTGTTTATGACGATGTAAATATGGAATCGTCACCAGCGGAATCTTTGCTCGTGGAATCGTGTTATAACGTTCTATTCAAAATTACGGATTCAGAAAATATACCCATAAAAGGCGCAGAGATAACCTTTAACAATGAAGTGAAAATAACGGACAGCAACGGTGAAGCCGTCTTCACTACCGTTGATTCGGGAAGCAGTCAGGAATATTCAGTTACTGCCGAAGGATACAGTCATTTTCAGGGCAATGCAAATATCAATGCCGATACTTCAATTGATGTAACAATGCTGTTGGCAAACACAACCATTAATACGAATTGGAAAAACAAGGTTTCGTTCATTCCTAATCCCGTCGATACCAAAGCTACAATCAAAGGGCTTCCCTTCGGAACTTTCAGGGTTGTTCTTTACGACATTACCGGAAAGCAGGTAAATGAGAAAAGTATAACCGGCGGTCATCCTGCAACAATAGACTTTTCATCGATGCACCCGGGAATATATTTGCTGCTAATCGAAGCCGATAACGGAGAGACTCACCGGGTTAAAATCATTAAAAGGAAGGGTCTATAGAGTTTTTCCACGGTTCCACAGATTCTCAAGGATTAAAAAAGGCCCTGAAACAAATCAGAGCCTTTAATTACCTGTCAGCTAAGTGAGCCAATGACGGGAGTTGAACCCGTGACCTCTTCCTTACCAAGGAAGCGCTCTACCACTGAGCTACATCGGCAATTTAACAACGAAAAATGCGATTCCGGGGAATTGAGATTAAATTAACTGTTTTATCTCAGAGCGGAAAACGGGACTCGAACCCGCGACCCCGACCTTGGCAAGGTCGTGCTCTACCAACTGAGCTATTTCCGCATAAACCTGCCCGTCATTTATAAAAAGTTTTACGTCTGACAAGCGCTGCAAAAGTATAAAAAAAAATAGGTTTCGGCAAAACGCTTTTTGTCAAATTTCGTTTGAAAACGGAAAAGCCGCTGCAAACGTTTTTGCAGCGACTTTTGCCTATGGAGAGCAGAAATAATGATTAACAATAATTTATGAATTTTGAAAGGCTTCAAACCTTTTACTGCTACCGGGAGATAAAAACTCTGATGCCTCCCGGAAAAGACTTTTAAAGGCGCGGTCGACCTTCTCCTGAATTGAAGAATCGGATAAAGGGAAAGGCGTTTCGTGACTATATTCAAAGTCAAAGTCACTCACCCTGACATTCTTATTACCGCCAATGGATAACGTTTTATAGATTGCATCACCCGGAATGACATGATCCATTTTCAACCCCACAGCCTTAATTTTCTTTATCATCTCCAATGTATTACTCTGCATTTTCCTGAATTTATCTACCGAAAGAAGGGAAGTAAAAACCTCCCAGACACGGTTACTAAACGGACCCAGACACTCGGGAAATTTCCATCTTCCTGTTGAAGTTTCAGTTTCGTTGATAAACTGCCTTAAAGTTTCGAAAGCCCTGTTATCCATGATACTCCTGGAACGTCCATCCATTTGGTCAAAAGTTGAACCGCCACAAAAGAAAAATGCCTTACTGGAAGAAAACAAATCAAACGGATTTGACAACAGTAGTATTTCCGTAACAAAAGCACCGATGGAATAAGCGAAAAAATCTACCGAAGCACCGGCTTTAAACAACGGATGATGTCCTGATTTAATTTGCCGGGTGAGTTCCACTATATCGGCAATACTCTGAATCCCGGACAAAATAAAAACTTCGGGCGATAAATCGATTCTCTGGCTGAGAGCAGCATTGGCAAAAGAGCTGTTCCCGATTTTTCCATAACTTTTTTCACGACTCCCAACCACTTTATTCATTTGTCTGGGAAAACTCCATGAAGAAGGAGACCTGTTCATATGGTTAGCCAAAGGAAACAGAATAACAGGAACTCTTGTACTCAATGCAAGAACATAGGCCCAAGATAGATATTTTTCCCAGGAACGTTCATTCAAACCATGCAACAAAATGATGGCTTTTTGCTGTCCGTGCCTTTCTGCCGGTTCAAAAACGGCATACCGGAAAAACCTGTTTTTATTGTTATTATCGGAAAGTAAGCTCAAATCATAAACCGACTTTTCATCTTTACCGAATGGAAACGTTATAGCAGATTCCCGTACCACACATGATTCGAAAGAAAATGTATGCATTGCAACCCAGCTATCCAATTGATGATAAGGTCGTTCCAAATCAAATTGCTGCTTAAGCTTGCTATGTAATTCTTTAAGAAAATTCATATCTCCAAGCGGGTTAATAATTTCATCCGTACAAAATTTGTTTATTAAGGTCGGATGGAACTCGCATGCAAGGGTTTATACATGTTCTCTTGTGACAAACTTTGCCATGCTCGTTTCATCAGTATAAAATTAGTCTAAGTTATTGGTATGATGCAATTTATCATACTTTAATTGATGGTAGATTCTTCGTTCCGCTCAGAATGACAGACTGTCTAATGTCATTCTGAGGAGGTAACGACGAAGAATCTGTTCCCTGTTTTTGGTTTCTTAGATGATTAGAGGTTAATTATACATGTTCTTTTGTGACAAACTTTGTCATGCTCGTTTCATCAGCTTATAGTTGGCCGAATGAAATTCGTCCAGATTACTCAGGACTGGTTTCAATTGCAAAGTAGCAGTATTTCAATGAAACAATCATCTTAAATGTAGAGTTTAGCAACAGTATGGGGTGAATGAATACTCTTCCGGGGTGAATGAATTTATTGTGGGGTGAATGAATTTGCAAATAAATTTGTAATATTGAGTGCAGTATAAAAAGCATATTTTTGTCAAAATCAAGGCGTTTTAAATTTTTATACCGGAGTTAACTCCTTATTAATGAGGATTCATCCGTATAAGATTCATTTAAGTTATTGGTCGAATGGAACTCGCATGATTGATTTTACACATAAACTTTTGTGATGTGACAAACCTTGTCATGCTCGTTTCAAAAATTCAAAACAACACTGAGGTTGGCAACAAAGATGCTTTTCAGACCAGGATCAAGGTTCAATATTGAATGGAAATCGACACAGAGGTTGGTGTAATAAACACAATTTGATTATTAATTTCTGACAAATATCATTATTTTTGAACTATATAATTGACCTGATCTATTTATATTATAGATTAAACAAGTCCAGATTATTCGTGACGAGTTCCATCTACGCTTAGTAAATAAATTTTATACGGATGAGAAAAACGAGGCGACAAATACCGGATTATTTTGTAACAAAGAAAAATACGATACTTCAGGTAGTATTTGCAACCTTGTTCGCTTATGTTTTCATAAACATTTACAGGCCATTTGGATCGGGAGAGTGGTATAATGTGACACGGCGGGAATTTTCATTTTACTCCGCATTGCTTGTTATTGCGGGGATGCTTATCGTTTTCATCAGTCGCATTTTCCTGATGTTTCTGATAAAAAAAGAGAAACCCGTCACCATAAGATACTACGTACTGATGGTTTTAGGCGAAATATTGTTCATGGCAGCAATGTATGCTTTTCTTCAGAAAATGGTGATGGACGACAGGCGAAAGTTTTTGTATCTCATGTATCAGGCCCTTCACAATACGGCTCTTATCCTGCTTATTCCTTATGTGATCAGCCTGCTTTTCTTTGCATGGAAAGCAAAATCAATCAGTTTCAACAATCTTTTGCAGCAAATAAGAAGCAGTTCCAGCTTTATATCGTTTCATGATGAAAAGGGGATATTAAGGATTTCTCTGAAAACAAACGACTTACTTTATCTGGAATCTTCAGATAATTATGTATCCATTAAATATCTTCAGAACAACCGGCCTAAATCGGTACTAATTCGTAACACGTTAAAGAACATTGAAAAAGAATTCGAAAATTCGTTCCTGCTCAGATGTCATCGCTCATATATGGTAAATGTGAACAAGGTAAGCATGGTAAAAAGAGAAGGAAACAACATGAAGTTGCAAATTGAAAGCCCGGACAATGTATTTATACCAGTATCAAGGGGATATGCTCCCGTTGTAAAAAAATTTTTTGATGGAAATATGAATTAATGGGGCCAGGCATATAATATAATTATTGAGTGCGGTATAAAAAGCATATTTTTGTCAAAATCAAGGCGTTTTAAATTTTTGTACCGGAGTTAACTTGTTGTTAATGAGGATGCAAGAATTTTAAACAACAACTAGTTTGGCAACAAAGATTCTTTTTATACCGTACTCATTATTGACAAAGTACAAAGCACAATAGATCGTTGGATTTTTAGATATAAGATGATTCATATAATTTTGATATACTACATTTATCAAACAAAATTCTTTAATTGCAAACAATAGATTTGCAATATATTGCAAAAATTTAACGTACTATTGAAGCACAAACAGAATAAAATATCGCATTACATAAAATCGTTCAGCAATGTACAGAGTTGTTATCGTCGATGATGAGCCCGGTGCTCTCTCGGTACTAAGCAAAATGCTCAACAACTACTTTGATTTCGAGGTAGTTGAAACATTTTCTACCACCGATAATCTCATCGAAAATATTACCACGATCAGACCACATGTCCTTTTTCTGGACATTCATCTTGGGGAAAAATCCGGCCTCGACATTGCACGTGAATTATATCAAAATCGTTGCAATACTAAAATAGTATTTGTATCGGCGTTTGATAAATATGCCGTTCAGGCATTTGAATACAATATTATAGACTACATGCTTAAACCGGTTAGTAATGAAAGGCTTCGTAAATGCATTCAAAAGATTGAAGCAAGCCTTTCGTCTGAAAACAAAAGCCCCATACCGCAAGCTCAAAAATCCGGTACTACAGACTCTTCGCTGATCAGATTCAACACGCAGAACGGGTTTATTCTCGTCGATCCCTCAGAAATCGTTTACATGGAAGCAGACCATGTATATACCAAAATAGCAATGACGCATCAAACTTCGCATTATGTTGCCCAAAATATTGGAAAAATCCTTTCCCTTATCGACAGTGTCGATTTCCTGCGAATTTCAAGATCAGTTGTCATTAATGCCAAATATTTGAGAGAAGTTAATCGTACTCAAAGGCAATGCACAATTTTCGACGGAGACAAAGAATTTAAACTGGGAATTACAAAGCCGGGACTCAAAATGTTAGACGATCACTTTAATTAGTGTGCGTCTATAAAGTAAATAGTCAGTTAAAAAAAGCCTAAACGCAGAGACGCAATGACGCAAAGTTTTTATTATCAGAAAATTGCGCCTTTGCGCCTTTGCGTTTAAGTTTTATATAACCATCCATTTCGCATAAAATTCCATTTTAAAAATACAAAACTCTCTTTCGTTAACTGAAGTCCATGATTCAGAAAATGAAGTCCACGTTTCAGAAAACCATCTGATTTTTACTTTTTTCATTCAAATTAATCCCGCATATTTGAAACGTGTAATAACAAACCCAACCTTTGGGAATTCGGGCACTCAACTCCTGTTTTCTTTCCGCATCCTAACGAGGATTTTGGGGGAACATGGTCTTAAAGGGAGAAAAGTTGCCCGAATTTTTTGATGTTATGACCTTGCAATCAATAGATTGGGAAAAATAATTGCAGGACATAGCAATTTTTAAAAACTGTTTGGGAAAAATTCGCTTCGTTGTCTGAAGTGCACGTTTCAGAAAAAAACTCCCGGGGTTCAGAAAACCATCCAAAAAATACTTTTTTTCACAACAAATTAATGTCATCTTTGAATCATTGTGTAATGCGAAGCCTAACCCTTTGCAATGCCGGGTAATCTTTTGTTATTCTCTCCTACTCTATCAATTAGCACATGGTCTTAAAGGAAAATGCAAAAGATTCCCGGCTTTTCTTTTCTCTCTTTTTTAACAACAGTCCGTTAAACTTTTCCAATACGCTGCTATCCAATTATTTGTTATTAAAAGGTATTATTTACTAAAATAGGGTATATCAAGATTATATGAATCATCTTACATCTGATATCCAAAAATCCAGTGCGCTATTGTGTGAACACCATTAACTAAAATCCAATACCTTTGCAGCAAAAAGACATTAATATGGCTGCATTTCCACTTTCCAACTATCAGTTTCAACCTTTAAAAGGTTACGAGCATTTCGAGGCGACCACGCAAATTATTATTGCTGAAATACTCCAAAGACACCTTCCTTTTGAGGTCATCGACGCAAAAAACAATCTGATTGCCGTTACCTTTAACAACAAAGAATTCATCATACACGAAGGTACCATTTCCGATGCCAATAGCCTGATCGCATATTGGATATCCAATGACAAGTGGATGACCAAACAATTTCTTTCGCGGAAAGGCATCAGTTACGCTAAAGGAAAGCTACTCACCGGTAATTTCAGCCAAAATGATCTCAACAATATAACGTTTCCTGTTGTTGTAAAACCAGTGAATACCGATCATGGCATCGCGGTCAGCACCAACATAAACGAAAAAGCCGATCTGCTCAATGCCATTCAAAATGCATTCAAACACGCCGATAAGGTTATTGTCGAAGAATATCACGAAGGCAGGGAATATCGCTTTCTGGTCGTTGATGATCAGGTACGTGCCATTGCCTACCGCGAACCGGCAAACGTTACAGGCGATGGCAAACATACCATTGAGCAGTTAATTGAAGAAAAAAACAAAAACCGTGGCGATGATTACACACATCCCCTTTTGAAAATCAGGATTGATGATGAAGTAAAAAGGCATCTCAGTGCTCATTCCTTCACCCTTCAAACCGTTTTGAAAAATGGAGAAAAGGTGTTTCTGAGAAAAAATTCTAACCTTAGTACAGGTGGCGATAGTATTGATGTAACCGATGAAATGCCTGATTTTTACAAGAGAATTGCAGTTGAAGCAGCAAAAGCTGCGGGACTAAAAATTGCAGGAATAGATATCATAATAAAAAACCTGAAAGCATCACCCACCCATGATAATTACATTGTCGTAGAACTAAATGCACCTGCCATGTTGTCGATGCATGATTTCCCCTATATTGGGAAAAACCGACACGTGGAAAAATTTGTGCTGGATTGTGTTCTTAATTCTAAATAGTGATTAGTGATTAGATACAAATAAGCAAAGATACCACAAAAGAACATGTATAAACACCATTTAACCTCTAATCATTTAAGAAACGAAAAAACAGGGAACAGATTCTTCGTCGTTACCTCTTCAGAATGACATTCGACAGTCTGTCATTCTGAGCGAAGCGAAGAATCTAATCTCTAATCATCTGACATCAATTAAAGTATGATAAGATGAGTCCCGGTAAGCCGGGACAAATTGCATCAGGGCAATAATTTAAGTAAATTCTATACTAATGTATAAACAATGACTCATACAGACAACCTCACTGAACTACACCACAAATCACAGCTAATCGAATACTTCGAAGAAGGCAACAAACCCCCGGAAAAATGGGGCATAGGAACAGAACACGAAAAATTTCTTTACCGCAAAGACACTTTGCAGCGGCTGGGTTATGACACAACACCGGGCATTGGCCAAATATTGCAACACATGGCCGACAGCGGATGGCATCCTATAGTTGAAAAAGAAAACATCATCGGTCTGACCCAGGATGGTGCTTCCATCACTATTGAACCAGGCGGACAGTTCGAATTATCCGGGAAAAATTTCAAAAATATTCATCAAACCTACGAAGAAACAAGGAAACATTTCGAAGACTTAAGTAATATCTGCAAAGAACTTAATGTTATCACCGTGGCGCTGGGATTCGACCCGATTTGCAGCCGCGAGCAAATGCCATGGATGCCCAAGGAACGATATCGCATTATGAAAGCCTATATGCCAACGAAGGGCACACTGGGGCATGATATGATGACTCGAACAGCAACCATTCAGGTAAACCTTGATTACAGTAATGAAACCGATATGATACGGAAAATGCGCGTTGCTCAGGCACTGCAACCGGTTGTAACGGCCCTGTTTGCCAATTCCCCTTTCAGTGAAGGAAAACCCAACGGATATTTAAGCTACAGAGCCCATATCTGGGATGACACAGACCCCGACAGATGCGGCTTTCTGCCTTTTCTGTTTAAAGATAACTTCGGATTTGAAAGATGGGTTGATTATTTACTTGACATCCCGATGTATTTCATTGTCCGAAACGGGAAGTATATTGACAGCCACAACATTACTTTCCGTTCGTTCCTCAACGGGAAACATGAACTAAAACCTACACTGGAGGACTGGGACATCCACGTCTCGACAGTTTTTCCCGATGTCAGACTGAAAAGATTCATTGAAATGCGGGGGGCCGATGCTGGTTGCGTTTCACATATTGCTGCATTATCGGCATTTTGGGTAGGATTACTGTACAATCAGGATGCGCTTGACGAAGCCTGTTCAATCATTGACAAATGGGATTTATCAGACCTGCAAGCGTTGCGTGCCGGTATTCCAAAACATGCCCTGCATGCGACTTCAGGCCGGCTTAACGCGAAAGAAATAGCCCGGCAAATGTTAAAAATATCGGCTAAAGGACTTTCAGAACGTTCCAAACAATTAGGAATTGAAGACGAAGGACAATACCTTTGGCCCATCGTTGAAATAGCAGAATCAGGAATAACGCAGGCCGAAAAACATCTGCACAAATACCATACGGAATGGCAGGGAGATATCACAAAACTGATACAATGCTGGCCACAGACGGATCCGATGCAATGAGAGTAGAACACAGGCAGAAGGCTGAAGATTTACAGGCAGAAGTAATAAATTTTGTAGAAAGAATTTTTCAGTTTGTTCCGAAAATTGGCCTGATAAACAAACATCTAACTCTATCTACCAAATAGTTGATATAAAGATTTTTGAACTATGAGTCAGACAAAATTAACTCAGTGAATAGTAATTTTTGTTAAAAGAAAAGCATGCTTTCGAAACTCAGGTTTTTATTACGATACACGCACAGGTACAGATGGTGGTACACCGGGGGATTCATCTTCCTGGGGCTTACCATCTGGACGTCTGTAACCATCCCCGGATATATTCAAAAAAGTATTGATGCCATTTCGCAAGGAGTTCCTGAAACCCGAAATGAATTTTACAATTTCATCCTTATCATTCTCGGACTTGCCATAGTTCTTATCATAGTTCGCACGTTTTCCCGCATTCTGATATTCATCCCGGCCCGTTTGATTGAGAAACAACTTAAAGGGGAAATGTTCAGAAAATTATCGACATTTGGTAAAGATTATTATGACCATAACAGTTCGGGCTCCATTATTTCCAGAATCAATAACGACATAAACGGCGTCAGGATGATCACCGGTTTCGGCATTCTACAAACCGGAAATATTCTCTTTTCACTGTCTGTTACACCCTATAAAATGTGGAACCTTTCTCCCACCCTTACCTTATACTGCATCATCCCCATGGTGGTCATTTTCATCATTGTCAGGGTCGGACTGGTGATTATGGTTAAAAACACGCACAGACGGATGGATGCATTGCAAAGATTGTCCGGAAAAACCATTTCATTCTTATCGGGCAACAGTGTAATAAAAAGTTACAATATACATGCATGGGCCGAAAACGAAATTGACAAAGAGAATGTAAATCTTTTCGATTACACAATGAAAATCACCTGGATACGCTCCTTCATCATCCCATTACTGGGCAACCTGGAACAGGTGCTGAAAATAGTCATTCTGTTTGCCGGTGGATTATATGTCATTGAGGGAGACTTTACCATAGGCCAGCTCACAGAATACATAGCTTATTCGGCCCTTCTGACGCAACCTGTAATGGGACTGGGGTGGGTGCTGACTATTTTTCAGCAGGGATTTGTCGGTATTTCGAGCCTGCAAACAATCATGGGCCGAAAAGGTATTGATGATGACAAAAAATCATTGCCCCCTGAAAAACAGAAGAAGCTTTTCGACAAGGGAATTTCCCTGAAAAATCTTACATATACCTATCATAACGGCAATCAACCAGTCCTGAAAAATATCTCATTTTCGATTAAACCCGGGCAGATTATAGGTATCACCGGGAAAGTAGGTTCGGGAAAAACCACGCTTATCAATATTTTGAATGGTTATTTACGTCCTTCACCAGGACAGGTATTTTTTGGGGATAAAGATGCTGCGGAACTGACCGGTAACGATATTCGAACGGTTGTTAAAACTGTTTCCCAGGAGGTTTTTCTGTTCTCCGATACCATTGAGAACAACATTCGGTTTGGCGCGCAAAAAGCCGGCGAAATAAGTACAATAGACGATGTTATTTACAAAAGTGCATTTTCAGAAGAGGTGGCACGATTTCCAAAACAGACACAGACTCTTGTCGGGGAAAAAGGAATTATGCTCTCGGGCGGCCAAAAACAACGTATCAGCCTGGCACGTGCGCTTTATACCCCCTGCAAACTGTTGATACTGGACGATGTTTTCTCGGCTGTTGACACTGATACAGAGCGTTTTCTGATAAAGCAATTATTTGAAAACCATCCGGCCAAAAGCATGATCATTGTTTCAAACCGGACCAGTATCCTGGAGAAAACGGATTTTACCGTAGTATTGGATAACGGCTCGATTGAAGCCATAGGTACGCATGAAGAATTATTGAGAAAGTCTGAATTCTACAGGGATACATGGGAACTTCAGAAGTAAACCGCCTGAAAACAGAAGGTGGCGGTTAGAGGCTGAAAGTTAGAGGTAAAAGACTGGAGATTGGAGGTTGAAGGTTAGAGGTTAAAGTAAAACGTTTTTGTTAAGAAATATCCGGAACATATATATGCCCAAACTACTGACAAATACCGATTGGACGCTGATAAAAAGATTCGGACGCTACTTCATTCCGCACAAGAAGTGGTTCATCATAAGCTTATCGTCAATCCCTGTTACTACAACAGCAGGAATAGCCTTTTTATGGCTGGTGGAACGCATCATAGACGATTACATCGTTGCCGGTGATGTAACGGGATTAAAGTTGTATGCCCTCATTCTGGCGGGTGTATTGTTACTGAATCTTTTATTTGACGGGATTTACAGCTATTCCTTTTCAAAAGCAGGCGGCCTGGCCATTGTTGATATGCGACGCGAATTATTTGGCAAAACAATTCGTTTTCCAATGAGCTATTACGACAAGTATCCCATTGGCGTAACATTGAGTCGTCTCACCAGTGACATGGAATCCATTAGCGAATCTTTTTCCGCAGGCATATTAGGTCTTCTTTCAGAGAGTATTAAAACCGCAGCGCTGGTGGGATACCTTTTTTATCTGAACTGGCGGCTCACGCTGGTACTTCTTTTGGTGGTACCGTTAATAATCATTGTAATGCGCTATCTGAGGAGAAAAATAAGAGCTGCTTACAACGATTCAAGAACTTCACTGGCTAAGTCTATGGCTTACCTGCAAGAGTCGTTGAATGGCATGAAAACCATACAACTCTACAATGCTGAAGATGAAGCATGGGACAAATACAACCGGCACAATAAGGAATACTGTAACGCTCAAAACCGCTCCAATGTTTACGATTCGGCTCTTTATTCAATTGTCGATGGCATAACATCAATAGCCACGGCACTTGTTTTATGGTATGGCGCCATACAAATATGGGATTACGGTTACACCATAGGAGTATTAATTGTTTTTGTAACTACCCTGGGCCGTTTATTCATACCGGTACGGCAGTTTGCACAACAAATCTCCACCATTCAAAGAGCTCTATCAGCGCTGGAACATATCAGTCATCTTTTCGGACAGAATACAGAAGAAGAAGAGGAACATATCGAAAACATCCCGGCCAAAGCGCACTTCCCGCTCAGAGACATAGAATTCAACAACGTCTCGTTTCGCTATACACCCGATGGTCAGGATGTCCTGAAAAATGTCTCGTTCCGCTTAAAAAAAGGAGACAGGATAGCTCTGGTAGGCACCACGGGTTCGGGAAAATCGACTATCATCCGGTTGTTGACCAAAACTTACACGGGTTATCGTGGTTCTATAAAAATAAACGGTCAGGAGCTTCGTGATATCCCGTTATCGACCATACGGGAAATGATGTCTCTCATGCAGCAGGACATATACATGTTTAACGATACCATCCGGTTCAATATTTCACTCGGAAGGAAAGGCATTTCCGACAAAGATGTTGAAAAAGCTGCCAATTTTGTTTATGCCGACCGATTCATTGAACAATTACCCGGTAAATACGATTACGTGGTTCAGGACAACGGCGACAACCTCTCAAAAGGTCAGGCCCAGCTAATCTCTTTTGCCAGAGCCATCAGCGGAAACAGCGAGCTCATTATTCTCGACGAAGCAACCAGCGCTGTTGATTCGCTCACGGAACAATACATACAGAAAGCCATAGAAAATATTTTCTCGGCACGTACCGTTATCGCGGTGGCACACCGCTTGAGCACCATCAAACATTCCGATCTTATTCTTGTGCTCGAAAACGGGGAAATTATAGAACGCGGAGATCATGACGAACTGGTAAGACAGGAAGGGAAATATGCACACCTTGTCAAAGCATGGGAAGAAAAAACAGAAGAGAAAAACCAATGAGCCTGTACCGATAGATAGCAGAAACACTCAGGTAATACCTGCCACGAAGAGATACTGGAAGAGGAATTCATTAAGATTGATCCGTATAAAATTTAATTATTAAGCTCGGATGGAACTCGCATGCAAGAATTTATATTTGTCTTTATTGAGGTAAAGCCCGTCATTTTCATCCGTATAAAATTAGTCTAAGTTATTGGTCTGATGGAACTCGCATGATTGAGTTTTATACATGTTCTTATGTGACAAACTTAGCCATGCTCGTTTCGTTTCATCTTAAATCTTATATCTAAAAATCTAATAATCTATTAAGGCAAATCTTGCCATGCTCGTTTCAAAAAAACATTAATTTTTATCATACATACCCCTCAAATGACTTCATTCCAACTACTTAGCTCTATGTTTTCAGATTTAAAAAAGACAATTTCAACGAAATTTTTTTTTATGGATAAATCCACTATATTGTAATCCGAAAACAAAAATAGAATTTGCAATGGCAGACAATACAGAAAAAATTGAGCTTGAGTACCTACTCAACACCTCGCCGGCGATCCTTTTCAACAGGCTGGCGACGCCCAGTGGCCTTTCAGAGTGGTTTGCCGATAATGTAAATGTTAAAGGAAATATTTACACATTTATCTGGGAAGGGAGTGAACAACAAGCCGAACAAACCCAACGCAAAGAAAACAAAATGGTTCGCTACCAGTGGCTCGATGAAGGAATGGAGGATGTTTGGTTTCAGTTCGAGATTAATGTTGACGAACTGACTGGTGATGTAGCCCTTTTCATTACGGATCATGTCGATCCAGACGAAAAAGAAGACACTATTGAATTGTGGGATCAGCAAATTGAAGTACTAAAACACGGGCTGGGTTCTTCCTGATTTTTTTGAAGATTTATCAACAACGTTTAACTAACTTTGCATTCGAAATGTGGTACATATTTTGAATGCTTTTTTTATGCCTTTTTGAAACTGATTTAATCATAAGGTTAAGTAAGGCAATAACAACCTGTTTTTAATGAAGAAAATCCATATATTCATATTAAAAAGTTACGTGGGGCCGTTGCTGATGACCTTTTTCATCTCCATGTTCATCCTTGTCATGCAATTTTTGTGGCGTTATGTCGATGATTTGGTAGGAAAAGGCCTTGAATGGAACGTTCTTTCAGAATTACTGTTTTACGCATCACTTCAGGTTATACCGATGGCCCTTCCTTTAGCCATATTACTTGCCAGCTTGATGACTTTCGGGAATCTTGGGGAAAACTATGAACTTACCGCCCTGAAATCGGCCGGAATTTCACTGCCCCGGATAATGATGCCTCTGATTATCTTAACGATTCTGACATCAATCGGAGCTTACAAATTTTCAAACAATGTGCTGCCTGTTGCCAATCTCAAGCTGGTATCTATATTGCATGGCATTAAGGAAACCCGCCTGGAACTCGATATCAAAGAAAACGTTTTTTATCAGGGTGTCGATGATTTCAGCATAAAGGTGAAAGAAAAAGACCCGGATAAAAATATGCTTTACGATGTCATGATTTATGACCATCGCGACCGTTACGCGCGAAACAGCAATGTAACCCTTGCAGACTCCGGAAAGCTGATGATGTCCGCAGACAAAAAGTTCCTGCAGCTCACGCTGTATAACGGTATTCGGTACGACGAAAAAATCGGAATCGAAAGTCAGCGCAGAGACAATGAAGAACACATGTTCCGTACCGATCATTTCAAAGTGCAAACAGCCATTATTCCTTTAAAAGGATTTGATTTTTCGAAGACAGATGAAAACCTGTTTAAGCATAGCGACCGGATGAAAAATCTCGACCAGCTTCAACACGATCTGGACTCACTTAACAGAGAAAAAACAAAATTTGTAGACAATCTGAGAGACCGTTCAAAATCTTTCTTCTTTTCCAAAATCGATTACAACAAAAGAAGAAACAGCAATGTCCCGAAAAATCAACAAACTATTTATCAGATAGATTCGAGTAAAATTGTAAATACAGACAGTATATTCAATGCCATGTCCAACACACAAAAACAAATGGTTTTGGATATGGCTATGCGGCAGGCCCGCAACACCAAGCAAACCATTGATGAGCGTCTGAAATTTATAGAACAAAAGGACGGTGTTATCCGGCGTCATAAAATGGAGATGCACCGCAAATTCACGCTGCCGTTTGCCTGCCTTATTTTCTTTTTCATTGGTGCCCCACTGGGTGCCATCATCCGGAAAGGCGGTCTGGGTATGCCGGTGGTTATCTCCGTGATTTTTTTCGTGGCATATTACATTATCGACACCATAGGGGCAAAAATGGCTCGAGAAGGTGTATGGCTCGTATTCCAGGGAATGTGGTTATCATCGGCCATTTTACTACCGCTGGGAATATTCCTCACTTACAAATCGGCCACCGATTCGGCTGTTATGAACGCCGATGCCTATACTATTTTCATAGATAAATTACTTTCTAAATTCAAAAAAAAGAAAAAATAACGGCTAAATATTACAGAACATCAGTCATTGTAACTGAATATTATTTGTGTAATTTTGTAATCTTAAAATGACAATCATATAAAATCATGGGTAGTAACTCCGATTTTCAATTAAATACAATAGATGAAGCCATTGAAGCCTTTCGCAAAGGAGAACTTGTTATAGTTGTTGATGATGAAGATCGCGAAAATGAAGGCGATTTTATTACTTCAGCAGAATTGATTACTCCCGAGAAAGTCAATTTTATGACCAAATACGGCCGGGGACTTATCTGTGCTCCCCTGGTTGAAGAACGTTGCGATGAGTTGGAACTGGACCTGATGGTAGGCAAAAATACCTCCCTGCATGCCACGCCTTTTACGGTATCGGTTGATTTACTGGGGCACGGTTGCACAACCGGAATTTCTGCATCCGACCGGGCCAAGACCATAAAAGCCCTGAGCGATCCGGCCACAAAACCCGAAGATTTAGGACGGCCGGGGCACATATTTCCACTAAAAGCCAAACAAAAGGGCGTTTTACGTCGTGCAGGGCATACCGAAGCCACTGTTGATCTGGCAAGACTGGCAGGACAACAGCCGGCCGGCGTTCTTGTCGAAATCATGAACGACGATGGCTCTATGGCACGTCTGCCACAATTAGTGGAAATTGCCCGGAAATTTAATCTTAAAATCATCTCAATAAAAGACCTTATTGCCTATCGTTTGCAAAAAGAAAGCCTGATCATTAGAGGTGTACAGGTACATTTACCAACAGTCTACGGTGATTTTCAGTTTATCCCGTTCAAACAGAAATCGAATGGTCTTGAGCACATGGCTCTTATCAAAGGAACCTGGGAAAAAGACGAACCCATACTGGTCAGAGTACATTCATCCTGTGCCACAGGTGATATTTTCGGTTCTTTGCGCTGCGAGTGTGGCGAACAACTGCACAAGGCAATGGAAACCATTGAAAAAGAAGGAAAAGGAGCAATTGTCTATATGAACCAGGAAGGACGCGGCATTGGTCTGATGAACAAAATCAAAGCTTACAAACTTCAGGAAGAAGGACGTGACACCGTTGATGCCAATATTGATCTCGGTTTCGAAGCCGATGAGCGCGATTACGGCGTGGGCGCCCAAATATTACGAGAACTTGGCGTTACAAAAATGCGATTGATGACCAATAATCCCGTTAAACGCATCGGTCTGGAAGGTTACGGTCTTAAAATCGTTGAAAATGTGCCTATCGAAGTAAAACCAAATCCTTACAACGCCTTCTATATGCATACCAAGAAAAAACGAATGGGGCATAACCTGAAATTCTTTAAATACATCGATACTCCGGCAAATTTTAAGAAAGAAAACTAATTTCTTCAAAACAAAACCGCTATGCAAGACCTGAAGATCGTTTTCATGGGTACCCCGGAATTTGCTGTAGAAAGTTTAAAAGCCCTTATTGAAGCGGGAGCCAATATAGTTGGTGTTGTGACATCGCCAGATAAACCAGCCGGAAGAGGCAGAAAACTCACCCCCTCTCCGGTAAAAAAATACGCTGCCGAAAAAGGCCTTAAAATCCTGCAACCGGAAAAACTGAAAAATACTGACTTTCTCAGACAGCTGGAATCGCTGCAGGCAGATCTTCAGGTAGTGGTGGCATTCAGAATGTTACCCGAAGTTGTCTGGAATATGCCTTCCCGGGGCACCTTTAATCTTCATGCCTCTCTCCTTCCTGAGTACCGTGGAGCGGCTCCAATCAACTGGGCCATTATTAATGGTGAAGAAAAAACCGGAGTAACAACCTTCTTTCTTAAACATGAAATTGATACCGGAGACATCATTTTTCAGGAAGAAGTTCCCATCCTTCCCGATGATAATGCCGGAAGCCTTCATGACAAGCTAATGGTAACAGGTGCAAAACTGGTTGTTAAAACGGTTAATGCCATTGCAAATCAAAACATCTCACCAAAACCTCAACCACACAAACAAGGTAAACCGGCTCCAAAAATCTATAAAGAAGACTGCAAAATTGACTGGTACAGAGATTGCGAGACAGTTCACAATAAAATCAGAGGACTAAGTCCTTATCCCGCAGCATGGACAGAACTTTCTGCTCCTGATGAAGAAGAAGAAAACAAAACGCTGAAAATCTTCAAAACTGAAAAGTCAGGCTCTTCCGGATTAAATCCAGGTGACATATATTGTGACGGAAAAAAAATAATTCTTGCCGGCACCCGTGATGGTGATTTAAAAATAAAAGAGCTCCAATTGGCCGGAAAAAGAAGGATGAGTACAGAAGAATTTCTGAAAGGGCATAATATACCTGATGGCGCTTTCTTTATTTCTTAACCAGTGTCTTTCCATAAAGAGCCATTTACTGTGTTACGCTTGCCGCCAAAATACTCATTTACGATAAGTAAACTCCGTCTTTGGCGGCATTACAAGCCTTATAAATAACACTTTCTGAACAGACACATGATTGATACAACTTTTCCCGACTTTACAGACGGGCACTATTTATCAATTCTTTTTCGCAAACTAATACGTTCGCCCGGCCGGGGTTTTTCGCCTTCATCCATACTATTGTACCAGTAAAGTTTTTTAAGTTTCACCCCGTATATCTGGGATATTTCAAACATGGTCTGACCTTCTTTTACCACATGAAAAGGGTGGTCGGGATGGGCTTTATTTCTTTTCGGCTCAATATAGAGATAGTTATAATCGGTTGCCCTTCTGCCGGATTCATTCAGATCGTTATATTTAGGAAGCTCCCAGTCTCTGAGATCAAACTCCTCTGCAATGGATGAAAACGTATCTCCAGGTTTTACATTTATATATCTTACCCCGTTATTGAATCGTACTTCATGCTCAACGTAAGGATTAATGACGTGCCCGTCGGAACTACTCCTCCTGCTTTGCAGTTGTCTCCACGTTGTTTCGTCCGCCCCTTCTTCATCAAATTTATAAAGCTCGTACCGTTCAATAATGTCGATAAGCCGTTTGGCATAATTGGGATCGGTAGCATATCCTGCTTCTTTTAAGCCATGCGCCCAACCTTTGTAATCCGTAATGTCCAGTTCAAAAAGCGATGCATATCTTGATCTGGAAGACAAAAACCTGGCATGATCCGCAAAAGAATCGTATACTGTATTGTATTTCCTGAAACACTCATTTCGCCGGTCATCATGTTGATACACTTTTTCGCCGGTCCAATCGTGACATTTAATCCCGAAATGATTATTGGCTTCCACAGCCAACCGGCTGTTTCCGTTCCTTGATTCGAGCATGCCCTGGGCCAGGGTAATACTGGCAGGAACTCCACTCCTTTTCATGTTCATCACCGCCCATTCGTGGTATTTCTCAACATATTGCTGTGGTGTAATATCTGACGACACCTGCCCGTTAGCCAAAAAGACAAAACTGATAGAGAAAGCAATTGATAAATATATTTTTCCTGACATCATTTATACAGATGTTAGATTTTTAGATATAAGATTTAAGTAGTACCTCTTCATAAAGTGCCATTACTGTGTTACGCTTGTCCGAAAATTACTCATTTAGATAAGTAACCGCCGTATTTTCGGACTTCGCAAGCCTTGTAAATGACACCATCTGAACAGATACATAATGTGATACAACGTTCCCCGACTTTACAAGCGGGCAAAGTTGAAACGGACATGACAAAATTTTTCCATGTTCATTTCTACAGCAAATATAAAAAACTGATTAACAAAAACAGGGCCAGTCATATATTTTGTGAACGAGTCTTCTCCAAAAAAGCTATTTTGTCAACGTTGAGACACAAAAAATTTTTAATCCGAAGGTAACTCCATTGTTAATGAGAACACAAAAACTTCATTGAGTGCAGTCTAAAAAGCCTTTTGACCCCTAAATCCCCTAAAGGGGACTTTTTCAAACTGCTGATTTTTAGCAGTTCCCCTTTAGGGGTCAGGGGTAAAATAAAAATGGTAAAAATCAGCAGTTTGAAGGCTTTTTATACTGCACTCTTCATTCAATAATGAATTTTACCAAAAAGTCTTACATACGCCAAATATTAGTTTGTGATGCTATGAGTTTTGCCTGGTTTAATTGCACGCTGAGAACGCAAAATTAAAAGGGCATAAGAATCGCAGAGAAAAATTTTGCGTGCTAATATTTTGCGGCTTTTGCGTGGAAAAATGAAAACTGCTATTTTTAGGATTTTTGCAGAAACTAATAGTAAATTGCAACTATGACGAAACAAGAGGAAAAATCTTTCAATTTCCTGTATAAGGAATACCAATCCGTTGACGAACTTGAAAAGGATGAACAAGAATTGGTTCGCCTTGCCGGAGAAGCATCGGTCAATGCTTACAGTCCTTACTCAAAATTCAATGTGGGAGCAGCAGTTCTGCTGGAAAACGGTGAAATTTTCACCGGTAATAACCAGGAAAATGCCGCCTATCCTTCGGGACTTTGTGCCGAACGAGTAGCTCTGTTCTATGCTTCTTCACAGTTTCCCGACATTCCTGTAAAAAAGCTTGCTGTTGCAGCATCGAAAAATAAAAGAATGATTGAAGCTCCGGTGCCTCCTTGTGGCAGTTGCCGGCAAGTATTTATTGAATGGGAAAAGCGTTTTAACAAACCTTTTAGTGTTATTATGGCCGGAAGCAAAAAAATAATCAGGGTTGAGAAAGCCATGTGGCTCTTACCGTTCAACTTTCAATCCGATTATCTTTAACCGCGTGGATCAATAAACACTATTCTTCCATTTCCTTTAATACCTTTTCCACTTCTTCTTCAGTGTTTTTCAATTTATTGCGACAAAACCGAACCAGTTCCGAAACGCGTTTTACTTTCTCAGAAAGTTCGTCCACATCCAGTTCTTCATTCTCCATGCGTTGCAGTATTTCTTCAATTTCTGCAACAGCCTCGCTGTAAGTAGGATTTTTCTTTGTTGCCATGCTATATATAAGATTATTAAGTCATTAGAGTATTAGACATTAATTTCTGTTTTTGTATTTTTTAATTGATTCAACGGTACCGGTAACTTCTCCGTCAATAAAGCGGGTGGTAGTCTGCTCTCCTTTATTAATCATAGAAATATCTTTAACCAGTTTCCCGTCAACGTAAGTGAGAGAATATCCCCTTTTCAAAAGGTGCTGCGGGTCATTGAAGTGCACCGATTGTTCCAGAAAATCAAGCTTTTGGCGCGAAGCGTGCAAAAACCTGGAAGGGAATACCCTCAGGTTGGTTTTATACTGTATGAGCAGCTGACGATTCCCGTTAAAAATACTACTGGTGGCGTTTTTTGTTCTTTCCCCGAAACGTTGTATCACATATTTTTCCTTCCCCATACGATGGGAAACAGAAACGGGCAATCGACCCATCATCCGGTCAAGCCTGCTTTTTCGTTTTTGCAAATCCATTTTAACCAGCGGCACGTAAGCATTAGCAAAATTTGCCGTTCTCTGCTTTTCCTTTTCAATTATATCACGGACCATGTCGGCCAGCATAAAAGCCTTTTCGTCGATCATCTGCAAAAAAGTTGCAGCACGCTCAATTAAAAAAGCCGCGACAGCCGTTGGCGTTTTCAACATGGTATTGGCTACCAGGTCGGCCACCGACTCGTCACGTTCATGGCCTATGCCGGTAATTACCGGAAGCGGGAACTGTGCAATGTGATACGCCACCCAATAACTGTCAAAGCACAGCAAATCAATGGTAGCACCACCTCCTCTAATCAGAACCACTGCATCGAAAAATCCTGCATATTCGAACACCCTTTCAAAGGCACCGGCAATAGAAGTTTCAGCCTTTTCGCCCTGCATAATAGCCGGAAAAAGGTGATAATAAAACTTTATCCCGTAAGGGTTATTCTCCAATTGATTAACAAAATCACCATATCCGGCAGCTGTCGGGGAAGAGATAATAGCAATTTTTTGGACCACGGCAGGCAGTTCCAGCTCCTTATTCATATCAATGACCCCCTCTTCTTCAAGGCGCATCAACACCTCTCTGCGTTTGCGCGCCAAATCACCCATCGTGTATGAGGGGTCGATATCGGAAATTATCAAACTAAGCCCGAAAACTTCCTGGAACTGAACCGTCACCTTAACCAGTATCTTAAGTCCGGTGGTTAATGGCTGGCCGGTAGTGGATTCAAAGTAAGCTTTCAGCATTCTGAAGTTTTGCGCCCAGATGATTGCTCTTGAGCGGGCTACAAGATGGTCTCCGGCTTCATCTTTCTCCACAAGGTCGAGATAACAATGACCGTTACGGTTGACCCGAAGTTCTCCAATCTCGGCTTTTACCCATATAGAAGACAACATGGCATCATCGATAATGCCTTTTATCTTTTGGTTTAACTGAAGTAATGTAATAGCCTGCTGTCCCATACAAGGTCGTTAGAATCCACGAATCAGTTCCGAAGGATTATTCATATAATCTTCCGGGTCTTCAAGTTCCTTCCGGTTTTGTTCATACAAATTATATTCCTGACGCTGTAAACTGTCAAGTTTGGCTTTATTTAAAGGTTCTCCGTCCCTATACTTCAATGAAAATTTTTCTCTTCCCAAGGCATCGTAAAAAATCCAGAGACTGTCTTGCTTTCCTTCTTTATAAAACCCGGTTATTTCTTCCTTTCCATTGGGGAAATACACGGTGTAAGCACCATGAAAATTGTCATCCTTATAATTGATGAACACCCGGGGTGATCCATCGGGATAATACCTCTTTTCCAAACCCTGCTTTTTACCACCCCAGTAATAGGCCTCGGCGGCAATGGTGCCATCTTTGAAAAAAATGGTGGATTCACCCTGTTTTACATCATTCTCAAACCTTTCTCTGGCCTTCAGATGTCCATCTTCGTCGAAAAACTCCCATACACTGTCTTTCTTCATATTGATATAAAAACCCTTAGCCAGTAATTTTCCATCTTCCGAAAAGAATCTGGCCTTTGCGGTATTAGTACTATCCTCAAAAACAATTTCGACAAATTTTTCACCGTTTCTGTAATACCTGACAAGGGTATCTATCGGCTGTCCGTCCTTAAATCTGGCTTTATATGCCGGAATTCCATTGGGATGGTATCTCATCCAGTAGCCCTGCCTTCTGCCTTTCTCATCGCGCAGATTCTTATAAATGGTATCGCGGTCATTCTTTATTTGAGAAGGTTTCTCAGGTTTTTCGAAAAGCCCTGTTTGTGCATAAAGAGAAACAGCTATAAGAATGAAGGAAAACAAAATCAATAGTTTCAGTCTCATCGGAATTTTATATTTTCTGTTCCTTAAAAACAGCCGGAAACAGGATGGCATTCCACTCCCGGCAATATACAACTAAAAGCGACTTTTTAAAACAGTCTCTCAGGTACAAAAGTATTCATTTCGGTCTGAAAATTTAAACATTCTTTTGAGATTCCCTCTTTAACGACAACAAAGGTGGCAAACCAAAAAAGGGCTGCCCGCCGGGCAACCCTTCACAAAAACAGTTCTCAAAACTGAGTATATATTTATTTCACTTCCTCAAAGTCGACATCGGTCACTTCGTCATCGTCGCCACCTTTTTTACCGGACTGCCCGCCTTGTTGCTGCTGACCTCCGGCCTGCTGGCCACCCTGGGCCTGCTGACTGGCATTGTACATTTCCTGCGATGCAGCCTGGAAAACAGAATTGAGTTCTTCAGTCGCTTTGTCAATAGCGTCTATATCCTGATTCTTGTGTGCTTCTTTCAGTTTAGCCAAAGCATCTTCGATCGGTTTTTTCTTCTCTGCCGGAATCTTATCCCCAAACTCTTTCATCTGCTTTTCTGTCTGGAAGATAAGACTATCAGCCGCATTGAGTTTATCAATCTTTTCTTTGGCCTTTCTGTCTGTTTCAGCATTGGCCTCTGCTTCTTCCTTCATGCGCTTGATTTCATCTTCAGATAATCCGGAAGAGGCTTCGATACGGATACTTTGCTCTTTTCCTGTTGCCTTGTCTTTGGCTGTAACATGCAAGATACCGTTGGCATCAATATCGAATGTTACTTCAATTTGCGGAACTCCCCGCGGTGCCGGTGGAATTCCATCCAGGTGGAACCGGCCGATGGTCTTATTATCTTTAGCCATTGGTCGTTCACCCTGCAATACGTGAATTTCGACCGATGGTTGATTATCAGCAGCAGTGGTAAAAGTTTCCGACTTCTTGGTAGGGATGGTCGTGTTGGCTTCGATCAACTTTGTCATTACGCCGCCCATGGTCTCGATACCAAGAGAAAGCGGGGTAACGTCGAGCAGCAATACATCCTTCACTTCGCCTGTAAGCACACCACCCTGAATGGCTGCACCAATAGCAACAACCTCATCGGGGTTCACACCTTTGGAAGCCTTTCTGCCAAAGAAATCTTCCACTACCTTTTGAACAGCTGGTATACGAGTAGAACCCCCTACCAGAATTACCTCATCAATATCGGAGGCACTCAATCCGGCATCTTTAAGGGCCAGTTTACAGGGTTCGATCGTTTTTTGAACCAGATCGTACGTCAGCTGATCAAATTTGGAACGCGTCAGTGTTTTAACAAGGTGTTTGGGCACACCGTCAACCGGCATAATATATGGCAGGTTGATTTCCGTGCTGCCCGAACTGGAAAGTTCAATCTTGGCCTTTTCAGCAGCATCTTTCAGACGCTGAAGCGCCATCGGGTCTTTTTTCAGGTCGACCCCTTCATCTTTTTTAAACTCATCAGCGAGCCAGTTCATTATAATTTCGTCGAAATCATCTCCTCCAAGGTGAGTGTCACCATTGGTAGATTTAACTTCGAACACGCCGTCACCCAGTTCAAGAATACTTATATCGAAAGTACCACCACCAAGGTCATAAACGGCCACTTTCATATCCTTACCTTTCTTGTCGAGGCCATAGGCCAGCGATGCGGCGGTAGGCTCGTTTATGATGCGGCGAACTTTCAACCCGGCAATTTCTCCGGCCTCTTTGGTAGCCTGACGCTGAGAGTCGTTAAAGTATGCAGGAACCGTAATAACCGCCTCTGTTACCTCCTGTCCGAGATAATCTTCCGCTGTTTTCTTCATCTTCTGAAGAATCATGGCTGATATCTCCTGTGGCGAGTACTGGCGGTCATCGATCTGCACACGCGGTGTATTATTCTCACCTTTAACAACCTTATAAGCCACCCTTTTTATTTCATTGGGGATTTCATCGTAGGTAACCCCCATGAAACGTTTGATAGAATATATCGTTTTTTCAGGATTGGTGATGGCCTGTCGTTTAGCCGGATCACCCACCTTGCGCTCGCCATTTTCTACAAATGCAACAATTGATGGTGTGGTACGCTTACCTTCGCTGTTGGGAATAACAACAGCTTCGTTACCCTCCATCACTGCAACACATGAATTGGTCGTTCCTAAGTCAATTCCAATTATTTTTCCCATTGTGTTATGTATTTTTCGTTCTCAATAAATTTCAACATTCAATATTTTTCTTTTCTATTCACTCAAACGATATGCCATTGTGGTTTAACCTCAAAAAAATGCAATAATGACACCGGCCGATAAAAAATACCCGGACTGTGTCAGAATCAGGGTGACAAATCGGCAGAAAACGATATTATGGGAAATTGAAGGTTGGTGCAGAAAAAAACCGGTTTTATCCTCCCATTTCTGCCCATCGGGCGGAACGTAGAGACGCACGGCTGTGCGTCTCTACTGAAACAGGCATGGCAACCATTTCAACGGTCAGAAAACTACAGGCCCCGCTGCCTCACCCATTCAAACAAACACACACTTGCTGCATGAGAAACATTCATAGATTTCACTGCCCCGTGCATGGGAATATGCACATTTTGCTGATCAGAAAATCTCACCCCGGATGGAATCCCGGAACGCTCACTCCCAACCATTAAAGCCATTTTTTCAGGCAACCTCACGGAAAACAAATTAAAAGATTCGGACGATGTTTCCAATGCCGTAAAAGTATAATCGGCAGGAACCAGTTGCTCCACTTCACGGGGTAAACAATAACGCCAGGTAATATTTTTTAACGCCTGACCTGCCACATATTTCATTTTGGCAGTTTTGAAGGCAGGTTCTTCTTCATTTTTTACAAACAAAACCAACCGGCACCCCACATTGGCAGCCAGCCGAAGCAAATGTCCGGCATTTTCGGGAGTCTGGAGATGCCAGGCAATGATTATCGGAGCCATTTCTTCAGGAAAAGGCTGATAGTGTTTGGTTGCAAAGAATTTGTCGGCCTGGTACATGAGTTCTGAGTTCTGAGTTTTGGGTTCTGGGTTTTGAGTTCTGGGTTCCGGGTTCCGGGTTCTGAGTTTTGGGTTCTGAGTTCCGGGTTCCGGGTTTC
>NZ_AEWI01000035.1 GCF_000191885.1 Anaerophaga thermohalophila DSM 12881 | reverse complement strand
ATAATTGTCAAATCTGTGTCAATCTGTGTAATCTGTGGTGAACTCTCAATCTCAATCTCAACCTCAACCTCAACCTTAGCCTCAGTCTGGTTGGAAGAGATTCTTCGTCGTTCCTCCTCAGAATGACACTGAGCTTTCTGTCATTCTGAGCAAAGCGAAGAATCTAATAATAAGCTAATAACTAAAATTGATCTTCAATATTTAGTAATTTAATAATCTGTGGCTATCTGTGTCATCTGTGGTAAACTCTCAGCCTCAGCCTCAATCTTAGCCTCAGCCTCAACCTCAACCTAACTGTTCTATCTCTCCCATCTTTTTAGTATCTGATAATCAGGAATTTAAACATTTGCAAGACAGCAGCATAAAAGCAATACTCTGTCATACTCTTCTTTATAACTTCGCGTCATCTCGTCTCTGCGTTTAGACTTTTTATGGTCTATAAAAAAAACAGGCAAAATTTTAAAACCCTTTTTTTGGGAATAAAAAAATAGCTTTACATTTGTCATCAGAATACTGGTTCACCATTCCCGTTTCGGGGAGGTGATTAAAAGGGAATCCGGTTAAAGTCCGGAGCTGTCCCCGCAGCTGTAAGCTCTTTTTTGGTTTGAAAAATACTCTTGCCACTGGAAACAGTCAGCAATTATCAATCATTAATGTTTTCATTGATAATTGGTCATTGATAATTGAATCCGGGAAGGCGTTTCAAACCGGAGCAAGCCAGAAGACCTGCCAGAAGACCAATTCGTAGCTTTCGGGTGGAAAAGCGAAGATATGAACAGTTATTTCCGTTCTATTTTCACTAAACCGGATGTTGCGAATGATTAATCAGTTTAATCATTTGTGACTATGTTATTGAAGTATTTTTGGGTGTCATGTCTGTGTGCATGTCCTGTATTACTTAGTGCTCAGGATTATTTTCAGGAAGAACCTGTCAGGCTTGAGGAGGTTCGTATTACGTCGTCGCGTCTTCAGGATTATGCCGTCGGTGCTTCTGTTCTGGAGCCTGATTCTTCGTTGGTAAAGCTTCATCAGTCAGAGTCTCTTTCATCCTTGTTGTCAGCTGCTTCGGGGGTAAACCTTAAAACTTATGGTGCAGGGGGATTGGCTTCTGTCAGCCTGAGGGGAGGTTTGGCAGATCATACGGCTGTATTATGGAATGGTCTGAATATAAAAAGCCCTATGAACGGGGGTATTAATTTTTCCGTTTTGCCGGTGTCTTTTTTTGGCAATGTGAAAATACAATATGGTGGGGCGGCAACACTTTTCGGAAGCGGTGCTATGTCCGGTGTTGTGCATCTGGATGGCAACGACCTGTTGGGGAAGCCCGGTTCTGCTGATGTTAGTGCAACCGCGGGCAGTTTTGGGTTCGGAGCAATGTCGGGCAGTCTGAAAACCGGCACAAAAAATTTTGGCTCACGTACTGCCTTGTATCTCCAAACCGCTGATAACGACTTTTCATTTAAGAACACATCAAGGACAGGCCATCCTGAAGAAATTCAAACCAACGCCGGCGTGAGTCAGTTGGGCGGTCTCCAGGAGAATCAATGGCGCATCAATGACCATTCTTTGCTTTCCTCGGCTGTATGGGTTCAGTATTACGACAAAGACCTGCAAACTCTGATGACCAGCCGTCAACCGGGTGAGACCAATCAGACAGACAAAAGCCTTGCTGTTTCGCTTAATTATAAATATTATACTGCCTCCGGGTATCTGACTTTAAAACAGGGACTATTAAGGAACAAAGTTGTTTATTCCGATCCTGCTATGGCTGATCCGCAGTCCGATAATAATTCTCTTTCCTGGATAAATGAGGCGGAATATAAACTTCGTTTGGGAGAGCTGCATTCCATTCTGGCAGGTGTTAATTATACTTTTGAAAGCGCCGAGTCGGATGGTTACAGGGGAAGCGTTTCACGAAACAGAGTTGCAGCATTTGTGTCCGGACGGTTGGGACTGTCGGGTGGTGCGGGCGCTGCAGTATTAAGCTTACGTGATGAGATGACCGATGGTCAGATTCATCCGGTGGTTTTTTCGTTGGGTGCTGAACATGGTTTTCTAAACGCATTTAGGGTTAAAGGGAATATTTCCCGTAATTACCGGATTCCGAATTTAAATGATCTCTACTGGAAGGAGGATGGTTTCTCTGTAGGCAATCCTGCCCTCGAACCCGAGTCGGGATGGTCGGGTGATGCCGGCATCATGTATTCATGGGGAGGAGAAAGTTTTTCTTACGGGGTGAGTGTAACCGGTTTTACTTCTTCGACAAAAGATATAATTGTTTGGTTGCCTGAAAATGGCGGAAAATGGACACCGCGAAATAAAAAGAATGGCGATACCAGGGGAATCGAAACTAATTTTAATTTCAGTGCTGTTGCAAATAAAATCAGACTTTCAGGGCGTATCTTTTACACCTACACCAGCTCGGTATTAACATCATCGGATGAGTATGACCAGAAACAAATGATATATGTTCCGAAGCATCAGATGTCATCGAATATAGCATTTTCCAGGAATTCATTTTATTCCATACTTGCCTGTCGCTTCAAAGGAGAGCGGTATTACGATTATAAAAGAACATTGGATGCTTATTTTATCATGGATGCATCGGTGGGTTATCGTTTCCCTTTAGCGGGGCTCGATGCCGATATCTCTGTAAAAGTATTGAATCTTACCGATAGCCAATACCAGGTAGTTGCCTGGTATGCCATGCCACCACGTAATTACAAATTTACTTTAAATATAACCATTTAATTTTTTGGGGAAATGAAACGAGCATGGCAAAGATTGCCGTAATAGGTCATTAGGTCATTAGGTCATTAGGTCATTAGGTCATTAGGTCATTAGGTCATTAGATTATTAGATTATTAGATCATTAGATCATTAGATTGTTAGCTAATGTGATAAAACTTATAACATTCTAACAACTAACACATCAACAACTTTAACAATTCTAACAATTCTAACAAATGTAAGATGAAACGAGCATGGCAAAGTTTTCCACAACAGGACATGTATAAGTTCTTACATACGAGTTCAATCATATCTATAACTTATATAAATTTTATACTGATGAAACGATTTATTTTTGAACATTCAGGAAGCCGTTTTTTGGGTTTCAATGCAGTGAGAATCTTTGGCCTGGCCTTGTTGCTGGCACTTTTCCCCGGTTGTGAAGACAACAACGATACGAAGATTCATGATCCGGGCAATTTTGCAAATGGAATATTTGTATTGAATGAAGGTAACTGGGGTGCAGGTAATTCATCGGTTTCTTTCATTCCGGCTGATAAGGACACGGTTTTTGCCGATCTTTTTACCGCGGCCAACGGTGAAGATAAAGTACTGGGTGATGTATTGATGGATATGGTTTCTGTTGACACTCTGTCTTATCTCGTTTTGAATAGTTCTCATTCGGTTGTGGTCGTAAACAATAAGAATTTTGAATATGTGGGTGAGATCACCGGATCGGTCAATAATCCGCGTCAGGCAATTGTTTACAATGGCATGATTTATCTTTCCCAGTGGGGGAACGGAGGCGAAGTTTTGGTGATTGATCCATTTGATTATTCTGTTGTTGCTACAATTCCGACAGGACAAGGGGCGCATGGAATTAAAGAGATTGACGGGAAAATATGGGTGGCTAATAGCGGTGGATACGTATATGACAACACGGTTTCGGTCATTAACCCCGAAAACAATACAGTTGAGAGAACCATTGAAGTTGGAGACTGTCCTCAGAATTTCGTGGTTGATTACAAGGGTGATGTTTGGGTGTTGTCTTCCGGTTATACCGAGTATGACAAACAGTGGAATGTTGTTAGTCAGACAGAACCTTATCTTACATGCATCGATGGTGAAACCTGTGAAGTAAGCAAGAACCTTCAGATCAGTTCATATTCAAGTCCTACAGAAATAGCCATTTCTAAGGACAGGAAAAAAATATACTTTGGTGGCGGGTCAGGTGGTGCCAGAGTATGGGAAGTATCGGCGGATAGTGATGAATTACCTTCCGGTACTTTCTCGGATTTAAGTCCTTATGGTTTTTCTGTTCATCCTGAAACCGGCAATCTCTATTGCGGAATGTCACCTGACTTTACTAAACCCGGTTCGGTAATAGTACTGGACAATGAAGGAAACCGGGTGAAAGAATATAATGAAAACATCGGGATAGGACCACGCCGGTTCATATATGTCTCGCGTTAAACATCCATGAGCTCTGTCTGAAAAGCATCTTTGTTGGCAAACTTATTTTTTGTTTTTTTAAACGCAAAGACGCCATGTCGCAAAGTTTTTATTATGAGAAAGTAGCAAGTTGTGATTTGTTTTGGTAATTTCATAATATATTGATTATCAACTAATTGTAAAGTTTATAAGTGTGGTATAAAAAGCATATTTTTGTCAAAATCGAGGCGTTTTAAATTTTTGTACAGGAGTTAACTCATTGTTAATGAGGATGCAAAAATTTAAAACAACAACGAGTTTGGCAATAAAGATGCTTTTTAGACCGGGCTCATTTCTGAATTGTTTGCAGAAACAATATTCAAAAGCTTTTCAACAACTTTCGCAGTCATTTCTTCTATGTTTTCTGGACACACCAGCAAAATATCATTGTCCAGCATCTTAAATTCCGGTCGCTCCCCGCAACATGCGAACATCAGGTTTTGTGCTGCCAGGTCACGTACATTTTTTTGTGAAAGAGCTTCAATGGCCATTTCAGGTGTTTCGAAAATAATTCCGTTGGCCCCTTTTGCAGTAACTTCTTTTATGGCTTCTGCTATTGCCGCTGAACGGTTGTCTGTCGCAGATAGAAGAAACAGGTTTTCCGGAATATCAAACCGGTCGCAATAATTATCGCGATAAGTTTCAATAACTTTTTGGGTAGAAAAACTCCGGGAGTCTTCTGCTATTAAACCGATGGCTTTTTTATTGTGACGATATAATAATGAGATCATTGAGTTTACACTATGCCTGTAGTCAGGACAGATACTCTCAATTCCTTCATTTGTTGGTTTAAACCCCGCGCAGATTAAAGGTATGTCGGGAATGTTTTTCCCGGTTAGGCTATTAACAGCTTCTTTGTCCGGAATGATATAACCATCAGCTATCGTATTTTCTATTGAGGTAATAATGTCGTCTCCCGAAAGAACAGGAACAACTACATACCCTTTGGTTTTTAGCTGAACGATTATATGGTGCAGCCATAAGCTGTTCCTGCAGGATAAGAAATGGGATGCAATAACAGCGATAATCCCTGTTTTCCCGTTTAACCGGCCAGGATTGAAATGACCTGGCTTGTAATTTAGTTGGTCGGCCGTTGTCTTAACTCTTTCAATGGTTGTTTGAGCTATATTCACACTGGCGGCTTTTCCGTTTAACACCAATGACGCTGTTGTTTTGGACACACCCGCTTTTTTTGCTACGGTGCCAAGTGTAGTTCGTTCCATGACTAAATGTGTTTAGGCAAGTCAAATGTAGCAAAAATGAGATTATAATTCAAATTCTTGCAAGCAAGCGTCGGAGCCGAGCGGAGCGATTCTGCTCAATGATTAGAAAATGTTGGCTTTCATTAAACATATTAGTGAAAGCCAATATTTTCTTAATCAGGGTTAACTCTGAATAAAGCAATACTTCGCAAAACTTGTATCTCTCAACTTGGGTATAAAGAGGATAATTTTTCTCTGCTATTGTTTGTGGGGTTTATTAACCTGTTTTGTGGGTAATACTGCGTTAAACTTATACAAGTATTTGATAATTAATTATACGTCATTGCGTTAAGCACAACTCTCTCATAATTAATACTTTGCGTCATGGTAACACTGCAGTCAGGTAACGGACTATCTATTGATGAGGTAATTGGAAATCAGCCTATTGAAGTGCGCAACTACATGTCGGCCGATGAGGTGGGCGATCCCCACATAATGTTTGTTGGTCATTGGCAGAGTTATCAATTCCCGGAAGTTCTGAAGAATCTGAAGGGCGATTCTGTGCTACTGATCACCGAAAAAGAGGGGATGACTGAGCAGGGAGCTGCCATAAATTTTGTGATACGGGACGGTAAAATTCAGTATGAGGTTAAGAAATCTCATGCCATCGCCCGCGGATTAAATGTGAGTTCGCGATTGGCACAGATGGGAATATCCAGGGAATAGAAAGTAACCCGGTTTATTCTATTCATACTTTCAATTTATTGCATTTTTTGAAACTCCCATGGATGATTTTTGTCATAAGAACCATTTATTTGTTGTTAATATTCTGAAAAAGAATATTTTCCGTTATCAATGCAGGCCTGTATAAAAACTTTCAATTTGTTACTCCGTATAACAAAATATCTCTATTTTTGATGTTAAAATCAGATATTAAAATCCAGGGATATGGAGAACAAATTTCAATCTTTTATGGACGCAGTCAGGAGAAAGAATCCTGGCGAAGATGAATTTTTACAAGCCGTACAGGAAGTAGTCGAAACTGTATGGGACTTCTACAATGAAAACCCCCGTTATCAGAAAGCAAAAATTCTGGAGCGAATGACCGAGCCCGAGCGGGTCGTAATGTTTCGTGTGCCATGGGTCGATGATAAAGGTGAGGTGCAGGTTAACCGTGGCTACCGGGTAGAATTTAATTCTGCTCTGGGACCCTATAAAGGCGGTCTTCGTTTTCACCCCAGTGTTACTTTGAGTGGGCTCAAATTTTTAGGCTTTGAGCAGACCTTCAAAAATAGTCTTACTTCTTTACCAATGGGAGGGGGAAAAGGCGGAAGCGATTTTAGTCCCAAAGGAAAATCGGACAATGAGATCATGCGCTTCTGTCAGGCTTTCATGGGTGAATTGTTCAGGCACATTGGACCCAATACAGATGTTCCTGCCGGCGACATAGGTGTTGGTGGCCGCGAAATCGGATACCTTTTCGGAATGTATAAAAAATTGAAAAACGAATTTACCGGAGTTCTTACCGGTAAAGGGCGCGAGTATGGTGGCAGTCTTATCCGTCCCGAAGCAACAGGTTTTGGAGCCGTATATTTTGTGCGTGAAATGTTGAAAGAAAAGAACGACACACTGAAGGGGAAAACCGTGGCTTTGTCGGGATTTGGAAATGTTGCCTGGGGGGCAGCGCTCAAGGCGACCGAACTTGGCGCCAAAGTGGTTACTATATCCGGCCCCGATGGTTATGTATACGATCCCGATGGCATTTCAGGCAGCAAAATTGATTATATGCTTCAGTTAAGGGCGTCTAATCAGGATATTGTTGAGCCTTATGCTGAAAAATACGGTGTTGAATTTTTCACTGGCAAACGTCCCTGGGAACAAAAAGTAGATATAGCCATTCCATGTGCCATCCAGAACGAACTTAACCTGGAAGATGCCAGGACCCTTGTTGAGAATGGCTGCCAGTTGATTGCTGAAGCTTCCAACATGGGTTGTACCGCAGATGCTGCAGCTTATGCAACGGAGAAAATTATGTTTGCCCCGGGCAAGGCTGTTAACGCGGGAGGCGTAGCGGTATCCGGACTTGAGATGAGCCAGAACAGCATGCGGCTGGAATGGACCAGCGATGAAGTGGATGCCCGCCTGAACCAAATCATGAATAATATCCATGCCACATGTGTAAAATATGGTAAAGGCATGGACGGCAAAATCAATTACGTGAAAGGAGCCAATATCGGTGGATTTGTAAAAGTTGCCGAGGCCATGATGGCACAAGGCGTTGTGTAGTTTTTCATTCGTATAAAATTAGTCTAAGTTATTGGTCGAATGGAACTCGCATGATTGAGTTTTATACATATTCTTTTGTGCTAAACCTTGTCATGCTTGTTTCATTCGGACAAAATTTATCTAAGTTATTGGTCTGATGCAACTCGTCCCGACTTATCGGGACTCATCTTATCATACTTTAATTGATATTAGATGATTAGAGGTTAGATTCTTCGCTTCGCTCAGAATGACAAACAGCTAAGGTTGAGGTTGAGGTTGAGGTTGAGATTGAGATTAAGGTTGAGGTTGAGGTTGAGGTTGAGAGTTCACCACAGTTGACGCAGATGAACACAGATTATTTTTATTGGCATCAATAAAAATCACATTTTAGTCTGTTTGCTTTTTTAGATTCTTCGCTCCGCTCAGAATGACAGACTGTTTAATGTCATTCTGAGGAGGTAACGACAAAGAATCTGTTCCCTGTTGTTTCTTTGATGATTAGAGGTTAGATGGTGGTTATACATATTCTTATTGTGAAAAACCTTGTCATGCTCCTTTCATCTCACATTTAATAAATTGTTACGGCTGTTAGAATTGTTACGGCTGTTAGAATTGTTAAAGTTGTTGATGAGTTAGTTGTTAGAATGTTATAAGTTTTATCACATTATCTAACAATCTAACAATCTAACAATCTAACAATCTAATGACCTAATAATCTAATGACCTAATAATCTAATGACCTAATGACCTATTAAGGCAATCTTTGCTATGCTCGTTTCATACCTTATTTGACCCGAATTACTTCTTCCTTTTTTCTTCGCAGCGCAACAAAGCAGTCATCTGGTTACACCACTTTTCCCGGAAAAGAAAGCCGGGCAGCCGTTTGCTTGCAAAAAATTGGGTCATAGTCAGTAAGTTTTTCAACATTTAGAAGCCCTGCTGTTTTCGGCAGGGCTTTTATGAGTGATTAAGTTAATGTACCTTTGTCCGTAATTTGGTTTTCAAAAACGACAATAAATGTCGGTTCTAAAAATTTTTAAGATGATTGATTCACATTCACACATTTATTTGCCCGAGTTTGATGAAGACAGGGACGAGGTGGTTGTCAGGGCTAAAGAGGCAGGCATTACAAAAATTTTGATGCCAAATGTGGACGGACAGAGCATCAGAGCAATGATGGATACCGAAGCCGCATATCCCGGTTTTTGCTATGCCATGATGGGACTGCATCCAACTTCGGTAAAAGGTGACTACAGAGAACAGCTGGCCACTGTGGAGTATTGGCTGGGGCAGAATGATTTTTTGGCCATCGGAGAAATAGGAATCGATCTTTACTGGGATAAAACATGGGAACGTGAACAGCGCGAAGTGTTCAGAACCCAGCTCAACTGGGCAAAGAAATCGGGCAAGCCGGTAGTTATCCATGTGAGAGATGCTTTTGAAGCCGTGTTCCAGGAACTGGATAAAGTGCACGACAGCAGGTTGAAAGGGGTTTTTCACAGTTTTTCGGGAAATAAAACCCAGGCCAGGAAAGCACTTGAATACAGGGGGTTCATGTTGGGCATTAACGGCATAGTGACATTTAAAAATTCGGGTCTTGATAAAGTACTTGCAGAAATTGGACCTGAGCGGCTCATTATCGAAACCGATGCACCTTATCTTGCTCCGGTTCCTTATCGGGGCAAAAGAAATCAGCCCGCGTTTTTAAAATTTACACTTGAAAAACTTGCTGCTGTATTTGATATGCCGGTTGAAGAGATGGAACAGCTCACCACCCGCAATGCAGCACAACTATTTGGGCTCGATTTGTAAGAATAGCATGAATAAAAAAGTACTCATAATCTATACCGGTGGTACTATCGGAATGGCCGTCGATCCGGACACCAATGCATTGGTGCCGTTCGATTTTGAGAAAATATCCCGAAAGGTTCCCGAATTGAAGAAGTTCGACTTCGGGATCAATAGTATCTCTTTTAATCCGATCGTTGATTCATCAGAAATGTCTCCTGAAATATGGGGGAAACTTGTAAAAATAATTGAAGAGAATTATTCTTCCTATGATGGTTTCGTGGTATTGCACGGAACCGATACGATGGCCTACACCGCAAGTGCGTTGAGTTTTATGCTCCATAATTTGCAGAAACCGGTTATTCTTACCGGGAGTCAGCTGCCACTAGGTGCCATACGAACCGATGGAAAAGAAAACCTTCTGACAGCATTGGAAATTGCAGCTGCCCATAAGAATGGACAGGCACTTGTTCCGGAAGTTTGCATCTATTTTCAGGACAAACTTTTTCGTGGAAACCGCACTACTAAGTACAATGCAGAACATTTCAGGGCTTTTCGTTCCGATAACTATCCCCCTCTTGCCGAAGTGGGGTTGCATATTAAGTACAATTATCCTTATATTCGTTATACGACACTGAACGGTACTTTTTCGGTTTCCACCCGTATGGATAATAATATTTCACTACTAAAAATATTTCCGGGTATTAATGAGCATGTTGTTCGTTCGGTTCTCGACGCCCCTGGCATAAGGGGTGTGGTTCTGGAAACATACGGTTCGGGAAATGCGCCTACCAGCCAGTGGTTTATGAAAGCGTTGCGCGATGCCATCGACCGGGGTGTTGTTATTATTAATGTAACTCAATGCTTGGCAGGAGATGTTGAAATGTGGCGTTACGAAACAGGTCGTCACCTTTTAAACATGGGAGTGGTCAGCGGATATGACATTACAACTGAGGCAGCATTGACAAAACTGATGTTTCTTTTAGGAAACAGTACATCAATGGACGAATTAAAAATGAATCTGAATCGATCGCTTAAAGGTGAAATAAAATCGGTAAATTCGTAAACGATACACTACTAAAAGGTTGTGGATATAAGGTAAATGATGCATTTTGCACACCTAAGGAAGGAATTTTATTGATAATATTGTTTTTGACAATTTTTTTGTATTTTGCAGCCCGTAAAAACAGGAATGGGATAAAAATTTTGTGATTCTATGAATTGATTTTAAATTTGTTTCCTGTTTTTACAGAAAATTCAATTAAAAATTTTTGAGTATTAACAAACCAATACAAATCAAAATTTATTACAGATTATGAAAAAGCTATTTGCGTTTTTGGCAGTTTTTGGGATGCTTAGCATAGGTGCATCATCCGTTTATGCTCAGGGAGAAGAGCAGTCGGTTGCAGAAGAGACTACAACTGAGCAGGTCACAGAGCAGGAAGCTGCAGCAGAAGAAGAGGTGGTTGAAGAAGATGCAGCCGCTGAAGCGGCAGAGAGTGAAGAGCCTCAGGGTCTTCACAAACAAATTAAAGCCAAATTTATTGAAGGTGGTGCCATGTTTATGAGTTTCGTGCTTTTGGCGCTTATTTTTGGTTTGGCTATTGTTATCGAAAGAATCATTTATCTGAATCTTTCAACAACCAATACCAAAAAGCTCCTTCAGAATGTTGAAGAAGCATTGAATGAAGGTGGTGTTGAGGCTGCTAAGGAAGTATGCCGCAATACCAGAGGTCCTGTAGCTTCTATTTTCTATCAGGGACTTGATCGTTTTGATGAGGGCATTGAGGTTGTTGAGAAATCCGTGGTTTCTTATGGTTCTGTTCAGATGGGACTTCTTGAAAAAGGGTTAACCTGGATTTCATTGTTTATCGCTATTGCCCCGATGCTCGGTTTCATGGGTACAGTAATCGGTATGATCGATGCTTTTGACAGCATTCAGGCTATGGGTGATGTTTCTGCTACTGCTGTTGCTGGTGGTATTAAGGTAGCCCTTATTACTACAGTGTCCGGTCTGATTGTCGCTATCATTCTCCAGGTGTTCTACAATTATCTGGTTTCTAAGATTGACAGTATTGTGAATTCTATGGAAGATGCTTCAATCACGTTGATGGACATTCTGGTTAAATATAATATGAAAAATAAATAATCGTCATTATGACTAAGCTTTCAAGATATTTGAATATAGTTCTATATCTTCTCATGGGTTTAACAATTGTGTTTGCAGGGCTTTTCTATTTCGGAGGCGAAGTAGAAGATGCAGCTTATCCAACACCTGTATACACCGACTCTATACTAAACTGGGGGAAGATATTGCTTATAGGAGCAGCAGCAGTAACAATTCTTTTTGAAATTGTAAATCTGATTCTTCATCCGCAATCAGCGGTAAGAACCCTTATTTCGATTGCATTTTTGGCTGTTATTGCGTTGATCTCTTATAGCCTGGGTGATGGTACACCAATGAATCTTGTTGGATATAAAGGTCCTGATAATGTTCCAGGCATGCTGATCATGGCGGATACTTTCCTCTACAGTATGTATATCCTTCTGGGAGGTGCATTTTTAGCTATCCTTTATACCGAGGTGTCCCGTATTTTTAAGTAAACATGTTTCTGTAGGAGGCGGAAAGAACTTTACTTTCCCCTCCACATGGAAAAAAATAATAGAATTCTATGGGAAAAAGAGATATTCCGGAAGTGAATGCAGGATCGATGGCAGATATTGCCTTTCTTCTGCTTATTTTCTTCCTTGTAACCACGACCATGGATACAGATTCCGGCCTTGCGCGAATGCTGCCGCCTCCGGTACCGGCGGATGAGCCGCCTCCGCCACCAATTAAGGAGCGGAACGTATTTGAGGTTCTTATTAATGCGCAGAACAGGCTTTTGGTAGAAGGAGAACCCATGGATTTGAGTCAGCTCAGAGATGCTGCCAAAGAGTTTATTGAGAATCCGTTGAATGAATCTAATTTGCCCGAAAAGGAAGAAAAGGAAATTCCTTATTTTGGTATTGTGCCTGTTTCGAAGGGAGTTATCTCCCTGCAAAATGACAGGGGAACTCAATACCAGATGTATCTTTCGGTTCAGAATGAATTAGCTGCGGCATATAATGAACTGCGCGATGAGCTGGCTCGACGAAAATTTGGTAAGAAGTTCAATGAACTGGATGAAGACAAACAGGAAGCTATTCGGGATATTTATCCACAGAGAATTTCCGAAGCAGAACCTAAAAACGTAGGAGGAAAGTAGGATGGCTAAATTTAGAAAGAAAAGCGGCAGTGGTCCGCAACAGATTAATACGGCCTCACTTCCCGACATTGTTTTTATGCTTTTGTTCTTTTTCATGGTTAGTACAACCATGAAAGAAGTGACGTTGAAAATTCAACTGACGCAGCCCGAAGCTACCGAGTTGACCAAACTGGAAAAGAAATCTTTGGTTACCTACATTTACGTGGGTGTGCCGCAAAAAGCATATCAGTCCACTTTTGGTACCGAGCCCAGGTTGCAGTTGAACGATCAGTTTGCAAGTGTGGGTGACATTCGTGATTATATTGTGCAAGAGCGTGAGTCGATGCGGGAAAGTGACAGATCAAAAATGACTGTTTCTATTAAGGCTGATTATGATACACCTATGGGTATAATTACCGAGGTGAAGCAGGCATTGAGAGAAGCACAGGCATTAAAGATTAGTTATTCTGCCCGAAAAGTTGACCGGGTGCCTATGTAAATCGATTTTGAATTTTTTTACTTTATATGAGTGCAGTATAAAAAGTCTTCAAACTGCTGATTTTTACTATTTTTACCTCTGACTCCTAAAGGGGAACCGCTAAAAATCAGCAGTTTGAAAAATCCCCTTTAGGGGATTTAGGGTTAAAAGGCTTTTTAGACTGCATTCTCATATAAAAAAAGAGCTGTAATTTTCTTCAGCTCTTTTTTTTGTATTATCTGCTTGCCGGGATTGATTCTATTTGCTATTTTAACCGTTTGGTTTTTCCGCCTCACAACTTTGTTTCAGAACAATATTTACTGCTAATGCAATCCAATACTGTGTACAACCGTTTCTCCGAAACTGCTTTTGATCAGCTGATGCAAAAGCGGATTCACAAAATTTTGCTGATATGTAGTTCTTATGATGCTTTTATGCTCGAGGAGGATGGACGTATCGATGAGCAGTTGTTTAACGAATATGTGTCCCTGAATCTGAGGTATCCCCCTCATTTTATACAGGTATCTTCAGCAGGCGAAGCTTTTAAAGTTCTCAAAGAAGAAAAAATTGACCTGATCATTACCATGCTCAGCGTGGGAGAAATGGATCCGTTTTCTCTCTCGCGAAAAATAAAAGAGACCTATTCCAAAATACCCATTGTTGTGTTGACCCCTTTTTCGCGTGAAGTTTCCATGCAATTGGAACGCGAAGACACCAGCGCCATCGATTATGTTTTTTGCTGGCTCGGAAATGCCAATCTTCTTCTGGCCATCATTAAGCTAATCGAGGATGGCATGAACGCCGACCATGATATTCATGAAATTGGCGTACAAAGTATTCTGCTGGTTGAGGATTCCGTTCGCTTTTACTCCAGTTATCTGCCCCTCATTTACAAAATTGTATTCAGGCAGTCAAAAAAATTCATGCAGGAAGGGCTCAATGAGCATCAAAAGATGATGCGCATGCGTGGCCGACCCAAGATATTGCTGGCCAGGACGTATGAGGAGGCTGAAGCCTTTTACAATAAATACCGCAGCAATTTACTCGGTATCATCTCTGATGTCTCTTTTAAACATGAAGGCACCAAGGAACGGGGAGCCGGAATAAATCTTGCAAAAAGGGTGAAGGAAGATAACCCTTATATGCCCTTTATGCTGCAATCATCAGATTCCGGGATTGCTGAAGTGGCAAAAGAACTGAAAGTTGGATTTATTCATAAACAGTCAAAATTTTTGCTTCAGGAACTAAAAGATTTTTTGAATACTTATCTTGCTTTTGGCGATTTTGTCTTTATCAATCCCAAAACCGGGGAAGAAATCACCCGGGTCAGTAATCTCAGGGAATTACAGAATAAACTGATGGAAATTCCGGATGAGTCTCTGCTTTATCACTTCAAACGTGATCATATTTCAAAATGGTTGACTGCCAGAGCTTTGTTTCCTATCGGGGATGTGATTCGGGAAATGAAGGTTGATGACGATGTAGACATTTCTGCACATAAGCAGAAACTCATCAGGGTTATTGCCGAATTTCGAAAAAGCAAGGGACGGGGCGTTATTGCTTCCTTCGATCGCGACCGTTATGATGAATATATGACGTTTTCCCGCATCGGACAGGGATCGATAGGAGGGAAAGCCCGCGGACTTGCCTTTTTGAATTCCATTATCAAGAAACACACCGAACTGAATCAGCATCCCGATGCCAACATTATGATACCACGTACCATCGTGTTGGGAATTGATGTTTTTGAAAACTTCATGGAGGAGAACGATCTTTATTCGATAGGGTTATCGGACTTGCCCGACGAAGAAATCCTGCGGCATTTCATTAGAGGTAAGTTGCCGGTCCACCTGTACGACGATCTATTAAAGTTTGTTCAGGTTGTCCAACGCCCGGTTGCAATACGGTCGTCGAGTGTGCTGGAGGACAGTCATTATCAGCCTTTTGCAGGGATTTATACTACCTATATGATTGCACCCTCCAATGATGAAGAGATGGTTCTTCAGATTATGGATGCTATTAAATGCGTCTATGCCTCGGTTTATTACAAATCGAGTAAGGCCTATATGGAGGGGACTACCAATCTCATTGATGAGGAACGCATGGGGATTGTATTACAGGAAGTTGTAGGGCAGGCTCACGGGAATAGATTTTATCCTACATTCTCGGGTGTGGCACGTTCTGTTAATTTTTACCCCATTCCCCCCGAAAGGGCTGAGGATGGTATTGTTAACGTGGCATTAGGTCTTGGCAGGCAAATTGTTGAAGGGGGCACTTCTTTGAGGTTTTCACCCAAATATCCGCACAAAGTGCTTCAGCTGTCAACACCTGAAATGGTGGTGAGAGAGACACAGAAGACATTTTTTGCACTTGATCTGGATGCCGGACGCTTTGAGCCCTCTGTTAATGACGGAATTAACCTTCTTCAGCTCAATGTCGGTGATGCTGAGGCCGATGGTTCTTTGAAGTGGCTGGCTTCGGTTTTCGACATGCAGAACCATATAATCAGGGATGGATTGATGGCTGATGGCGTGCGGTTGATAACATTTGCCAATATTCTTAAATACGATGCATTTCCCCTGGCCGAAATATGCCGTAATATACTGGCTATTGGTCAGGATGAGATGAAACAGCCTGTAGAAATAGAATTTGCAGTTGATATGCAGGCCCCCGAATCGAAACCTGTTTTTTATTTGTTGCAGATACGACCGATCGTCAGCAGCAATAACCCGATAGGACCCGATTTGTCGGAATATGATCCCGAAGATTGTTTCCTTTATTCGGAATCTGCCCTTGGTAACGGGGAAGTGCACGATATTCAGGATGTGGTATACGTAAAGACCGATACGTTTAAACCATCTTTAAATCGTGAAATAGCCGCTCATATAGAGAAAATTAATGACAAACTGCAAAAAAAGGGTCGTCCTTATCTGTTGATAGGCCCGGGACGTTGGGGCTCACAAGACCCCTGGCTCGGTGTGCCTGTCAGGTGGGGCCAGATTGCCGGGGCACGTACCATTGTTGAAATGGGACTGGAGAATTATCATGTGGAACCCAGCCAGGGCACTCATTTTTTCCAAAACCTTACCTCTTTGAGAGTTGGCTATCTTACCGTCAACCCGTCCATCGGAGAAGGACACATTAAAATGGATTTGCTTGACAGTCATCCTGCGGAAGAAGAAACCGGGCTTGTGAGACATGTCAGGTTTGAAAAGCCATTTTCAACACTGATTGACGGGAAAAGCAATAAAGGCATCATCGTGTTTGATCAGCAGGATTGACGGGAAAAGATAAAAATTATGCGGAATTCAATCGTTTAAAAGGTTGTTCCATCATGGAGTCTGGCAACAAGGATGCTTTTTTATACGGGGCTCATTATTTTGAGATACTATGAGTTTTGTATATTTTTATTCCACGCTGAGAACGCAAAATTAAAGGAGTGCTAAAATCGCAAAGAAAATATAGTCTTTTGTGGCTTTTGCGTGATAAGGGGTTGCTGTTTTCGCGTGGAAATATTTTACCAATATCTCAAAATAATAATGAGTACAGTATAAAAAGCCTTCAAACTGCTGATTTTTACCATTTTTACCCCTGACCCCTAAAGGGGAACTGCTAAAAATCAGCAGTTTGAAAAAGTCCCCTTTAGGGGATTTAGGGGTCAAAAGGCTTTTTAGACTGCGCTCAATAATTTTAGTGCCTGTCATAAAGTGTTAATTGCTGCGTTGCACTTGTCCGAAAATGACTCATTGATTCGTAAACTTTCTGTTTTCGGACTTCGCAAGCCTTGTCAATGACACTTTCTGAACAGACACATGATTGGTTATAATTTTTCCCGCTTTGTAGACGAGCACTAAATACAAAAATGCGATATTATCTTTTATTATTTGTAAGTATACTTCTTTTTTCGGTTGATGCTGTTTTCGGTGTATCCGTTGTCACTAAACCGTTAACGGTGAGTGGCTATGTAAAGGATGCACAAACCGGGGAAATGCTTGTTGGGGCGACGGTTGTTCTTAAAGGTACCGGTAAAGGTACGGTTACGAATGCCTATGGTTATTTCTCTCTTGATGTTCCGGCCGGGGAAAATATTCTACAATTTGGGTTTTTAGGCTATAATGATTATGAAATGTCAGTGAGTGAAAGTAAAATGGTAAACGTGGAGTTGGAACCCGAAACTCAAACCCTTGGAGAAGTTGTAATTTCGGGGAAAGGAGATATTAATTCCTCAAAGTTTCCTTTGATCGGACTCGAAAAAATGGAGTCTTCCTCGATTCGAAATATTCCTGTTTTGATGGGAGAAACCGATCCGATGAAAGCGGTTCAGATGCTCCCCGGTGTTTCGGCAACAAGTGAAGGGTCGAGTAATTTTACCGTCAGAGGCGGAAATCCCGATCAGAACTTGTTGCTTATGGATGAGGCCATTGTATACAATGCCGGGCACTTGTTAGGTTTCTTTTCTGTTTTTAACAACGATGCTGTTAAGAGCATCGAACTTTACAAGGGTGATTTCCCGGCCTCGGAAGGCGGCAGGCTGTCTTCTGTGCTCGATGTGCGTACGCGTGAAGGCAACATGAAGGAGTTTGAAGGTTCAGCCGGCATTGGACTCATCGCGAGCAGGTTAAATCTTGAAGGCCCCATTGTTAAAGATGAAGCATCCTTTCTTGTAAGCGGCCGTCGGACTTATGTTGATCTGTTTTTGCCATTAGCCCCGGAGGAGGAGATTCATGGTAACAATCTCTATTTTTATGATACAAATATTAAGCTGAATTGGATCGCCAATAGCAACAATCGCTTTTTTCTGAGCGGTTACCTGGGTCGCGATGTGTTTTCGGATGATATGGCGCGTCTCGATTTCGGGAATACAACTTTTACTTTTCGCTGGAATCACGTTTTTTCGCCTTCTCTTTTTGCCAATTTTACCCTGGTAAGGGGCCGTTATGATTATTTTCTGGGTACTTCGGAAAACGATATTGAAGACATGGAATGGTTGTCAGAGTTTAACGATTACATGGTCGGCAGTGATTTTTCCTGGTTCATAAATTCGTCAAGCACCTTGAGGTTTGGAAACAGGACTACATATCACCGCATCGATCCGGGCGTTGTTTCAGGTCCTGATGAAAATTCTCTTTTCAAAAGAATTAAGCTGCCACAGAACAATTCCCTCGAACATGGCATATATATCAGCCATACCGGGGAATTGGCTCCATGGCTTTTGTTAAGATTGGGATTGCGTTACTCGTTGTTCCAAAATATCGGGCCGGGGAAGGTGTTTGAATTTGACGATAATTATGATGTTACGGATACGCTACACTATCGTTCGGGTAAGATATTTAACCATTTTCACGGGTTGGAGCCGAGGGCAGGTGTTTCTGTTCTTTTGACTTCCCGACTGTCTGCAAAATTGAGTTATAGCCGGACTCGCCAATATATTCAGATGGCCAGTAATTCTACTTCATCGACCCCCCTGGATGTCTGGTTTCCTGCTTCCCCGAATATAGCGCCGCAGGTGGCCGACCAGGTTTCTTTTGGTATTTTTCAGACTTCCAGAGACGGTGTCTTTGAAAACAGCATCGAAGTTTTTAATAAATGGATGGAGAATACCATAGATTTTAAAGATCATCCCGATCTGATTTTGAATGAGACCATTGAACGTGAGGTCAGACAGGGGAAAGCCTGGGCCAGGGGATTTGAACTCCTTTCGAGGTGGAACACAACGCGATTCAATGGATGGATGGGATATACATTTCTGAAATCGGAACGGGTGGCTCCCGACATCAACGAGGGTAAACCTTACATTTCGCCTTATGATCACACGCACGATTTTTCTGTATTTATGAACTACCATCTTTCATCGCGTGTTTCTTTATCGGGAAACTGGGTCTATTATACAGGGTCGCCCGTGACAATGCCGGTTGGACGCTACGAGATAAGCGGAGAAATCGTTCCTCTCTACTCTGATAGAAATGCTGAGCGAATGCCCGATTATCATCGACTGGATTTATCGTTAATGCTGCATAGTAAAAAAGGCAATTCGAAGGGTGGGGAGTGGATTTTTTCCCTTTACAATGTCTATGGACGCAAAAATGCCTGGGCGATTAATTTCTTAAACGATGAATCCGATCCGTATAAAATAAAAGCTGAGAAGACGTATTTGTTCTCTATTGTGCCTTCTGTTTCTTATAAATTTAAGTTTTAATGTTATTTTGAAATGCCCGACAAAAAATATAGTTATATCCCTGTAGTAATCTATCCGGCTTTACCGGAAGTCTCTTCTGAACGGAGGAGATGGCATTTCAGGAAGCTTTTCATGCTTCTGGCATCAGCGATAGTGTTATGCACGGGCCATGGCTGTACAGAGACCATCGAGCTGGAACTCGAATCTGTGTCCAGACGACTGGTTGTCGACGGGATGGTAATGAGCGGCCAGTCAATGCACTATGTAAGGCTCACCGAGTCGGTTTCTTTTTTTAATGATTCATCTTCTCCACCTGTATCCGGGGCTGATGTATTTCTCTCTGATGGAGCGCAGATTGAAAGGCTTGTCGAATCCAGTGAATTGTCCGGCTTTTATGTCAGTTCCGGAAAAATTGTGGGTAAGCCCGGGAAAACCTATTCTCTTTCCATATCGGGTGTTGATATAGATGACGACGGCGTTGAAGAGCGCTACTCTGCGAGCAGTTATATGCCCCCGGTTGCTGCCCCCGACTCGATAAAAATGGTTTACCACGAAGGATGGGAGATATGGAAGATTTTACTTTATGCCAGAGATAATCCTGAAACAGAAGATTATTATTTATTTCGTGTCTATGAAAACGGGATATTAATGTCTGATAACTTATCTGAATTCGGCATTGTCAGCGACAAATTTTTTGACGGAGGAATCGCCAACGGAGTCTGGATACAATCAATCGATGCAGAAAATAATGCCGACCTGTTTGAAGCAGGAGATGTTATTACCCTTCAGATGTGCGGGATAACGGAGGAATATTATCGTTTTGTTGAATCTGTCCAGCGTGAAAACAGGGGCAGATATCCCTTGTTCAGCGGACCTCCGGCAAATGCTAAAGGGAACGTTACGAATGGCGCTCTTGGGTTTTTTACCGCATTTTCTGCCAAATATGCGTCTTATCGGTTTACTGAAGATGATTTAGTGCAATGACGATCCTATGATATTGAAAAACTCTTCGCGTGTGGCCATGTTTTTAAGAAATGCACCTGTAAAATCAGATGTGGTGGTAACCGAATGCTGTTTTTGCACACCCCGCATCTGCATGCACATGTGCTGAGCTTCAATGACAACCGCTACGCCAAGCGGATTCAGGGTTTTATGGATACATTCTTTTATCTGGGTGGTCAGGCGTTCCTGCACTTGCAGCCGTCGGGCGTAGGCCTCCACCACACGGGCAATCTTGCTTAATCCTGTAATGTGATGCCGTGGAATGTACGCTACGTGGGCTTTCCCGAAGAACGGCAGCATGTGGTGTTCGCACATACTGTAGAGTTCTATATCCTTCACCACTACCATTTGCTGATAATCTTCCTGAAACATGGCCGATTTAATGATTTCTTGCGGGTCCATGTTGTATCCCTGGGTGAGAAATTGCATCGCTTTGGCTACACGAAGAGGGGTTTTTTCAAGTCCTTCACGTGTCTCGTCTTCACCCAGTAGCTTAAGTATCTCCTGGTAATGTGAACTTAGTTCGTTGGTGATTTTATCGTCAAAAGATTCAATTTTGGCGTATCCGTTTTCACCGTTTAATGTATGTTCCATGACAGATATTTAATGCGTCTGCTTTTAGTTTTTTATTGTTTACGAAACCGCAAAAATACAAAAGCCGGTCGAGAAGAGATGCGTTATACCATATAAAATTTATGGACAGATACTAATTTGAGGTGCTATGAGTTTTATCTGTTTTTTTATTCCACGCTGAGCACGCAAAATTATAGGAATGCAAAATCGCTAAGGAAAGCTTTTATAGTCTTTTGTTCCTTTTGCGTACCAATGTTTTGCGACTTTTGCGTGGAAAAATTACCGGCACCTTTAGTCGTCAAGATTCGTAAAAAGGCCTGAACACTGAATAATCCTGCGATTTCCAAACAGGCAGGGGAATACGGCTGCTATGAATAAGGATTTAGGGCAGTCACAAAGATGTGTGCGATACTTCAACTTGTAAGAACCACTCGGTAAATACCTCCGGGCTTGCTTTTTACCAGTCCCTTAAATTCCAGATCGAGAAGGGTGGCAGACAATTTACTGATCGGAATGCTGCATTTCAGACTCAGGAGATTCAGATTTAATTCTTTTTCTTCAATCAGGGTCTCCATTATTTTTTGCTGCTCTTCGGTTTCGATGGTTGCAAAAAGGTTTCCCTGGACTGCTTTTGGTTGTTGCCTGCCTGTTTCCCATCCAAGCGCATACTCAAGGTCATCAATAGATTCTATCAGGGCAGCAATGTTTGATTTAATAAGATAATTACAGCCACTTGAAAAGGTATCTCCCGGCCTTCCGGGGAAAGCCAGCACATCGCGGTTATAGTCGCGTGCCAGTTCTGCGGTAATCAGCGCACCGCCTTTTCGGGCCGATTGAACCACGACCACGGCATCGGACAAGCCGGCAATAATGCGGTTACGCTGTACGAAATTGTGTTTGTCGGGAACTGTTTTGCTCATGAATTCTGTCAAAAGCGCACCCGTTTTTATCATTTCTTTGGCGATATTTCTGTGGATGGAAGGATAAATCCGGTCGAGGCCATGTGCCAGTACTGCTATCGTCGGAAGGTTGTTTTTTAAGGCAGCCTTATGCGCGCAAATATCAATGCCATAAGCCAATCCGCTCACGATAACCGTACCCGGATGCCGTCGGGCCAGTTCTTCAACCAGCTTTTCGCACAATTCCGTTCCTTCATCCGTAGGCGTACGGGTTCCGACAATACCCAGTGCCCGCGGTGCATCGTAGCATGCATTGCCATGGTAATAGATCATCAGAGGGGCGTCTTCGCAATACGATAGTCTGCCCGGGTACGCCGGATCAGAAAAGAAAACAGGTGTGATGTTGTGTTTTTGAATAAACTGACATTCTTCTTCTGCCTGTTTTAGCAATGTTTTCCGGTCAATGTTTCGAAGAAGTTGTTCAAGTGCAGGGCCTATTCCTGGAACTTTCCCCAAAACAGGAAGCTTTTCTTCAAACAGAGCCGACTCGGAGTTCAGGTAAGCAATAAGATTGCGGGCCAGTTTGGGACCTATCCCTTTTATCAGGCTCAGGGCTATGCGGTGTTGTAGTTTGTCTTCAGTCACTGTTATTCAGGGTTTCAAGTTTTGACAGGTATTCATCAATCTCTGTTCTTCCTTTCGGGCCTGCTGCAGACAGGCCTACTGCCGGATATTTGGCGATACCGCCCTGCATGGACTGATAAATGATCAACCAATGGGTGAGACCGGCCAGACGTGACTTTATTTCGTGATGATGGATTTGTCCCAATGGTATTTTAAATGCTTTAAATTTTCTTCCTATCGGAAACAGGTTGTAGTGCTTTACCATCAGATATTTATTGCTGTCAACTTCAACCTGGATATAATAAAAGCCACCGAGATAAAAGAAAAGAGCCGATAACACTATCAATCCGGCAAGCAGAGCCTGTATCCCGACCGGAACTTCGATAAAATCCATGAAAGAAATCCCGAAAGCGATGATCAGTCCGGCCCATATCCCGGTAAATATGAGCAGTGCCCGCGACGATTGTTTTTTGTTTGAGATCATAATCCCGAAATTTTTGGGCCCATTATTGTGATGACCCGGTTTGTTGATTCTTTTCAAGATACTGAAAATAAGTGATTTGCAATTATTTCAAGCATTTTGCATCTAAATATTTTTTGTCTAACCCGAATCCTGAAAAGCTCTATATCAATCATTGAGTGCAGTATAAAAAGCCTTCAAACTGCTGATTTTTACCATTTTT
>NZ_AEWI01000036.1 GCF_000191885.1 Anaerophaga thermohalophila DSM 12881 | reverse complement strand
TCGACAACACCTTAAAAAATCAATTATGATGTTGTCAATGACACGAATGACACGAATGATTGTCGCATCAAAGATGCGACTAAATTCGCGTTAATTCGCGCAAATTCGGTGATCCAAACAACAAATGGCGCAGCCATTTTTATAAATATTTTGCCAAAAAATACAATACAACAAAATTAGAGATAAGATACTAATTCTCATTCATTTTTTTGGCAAACCTTTCCATCCTCGTTTCATCTTACATCTTATGACCCCGGTCTGAAACGCCTTGATTTTGACAAAAATATACTTTTTATACCGCACTCATCTTATATCTAAATATCTAAAAATCTGTCATCTCAACCTCAACCTCTATCTCAACCTCAGCCTCAATCTCAACCTCAGCCTCAATCTCAACCTCAACCTCTGCCTCTGCCTCAACCTCTGCCTTCTCCCGTCAATCCTTCTCAAACACCCCGTTAACGCTCATCTCATACGATTGATCGCGCAGTTGTCCGATGGCCGAATAATCGGTGATGTCGAGGTTGCATGGGACCACCGACACGTATCCGTTTTTAAGGGCATATTCGTCGGTATCGGTGGCATTGGGCTCCAGGTTCTGGAAAAAGCCGGTCAGCCAGTAATATTTTTGTTTCCTCGGGTCTTCCCTTTCCACAAACTCTTCCACCCATCTTCCTTTGGCCTGACGGCAAATTTTAATGCCTTTTATGTTATTTCCTGCGGGAATGTTAACATTCAGAAAGGTTTCGACCGGCAATCCAAATTGCAAAACCTGCCGGATTATTTGTCTGACGAAAGGACGTGCAGCGGAAAAATCCGCATCATGGCTGTGATCGAGTAATGAAAAACCTGCCGATGTTAACTGGTTCATCACGCCTTCGCGCGCTCCGCCTAAAGTACCGCTGTAATGGACATTGGATGAGCTGTTGCTGCCATGGTTAATTCCGGAAAGTACCAGGTCGGGTCTCCGGGGCAAAATGGAATTCAATGCCAGCTTTACACAGTCAACCGGTGTTCCGTTGCTTTTAAACACAAAGAGTCCTTTTTCCTCTTTTACCTGGCTGACAAAAAGGGGAACCTTTACTGTAATGGCACTGGACATCCCCGAGCGGGCTTCATCGGGAGCTACAACAACAACATTGCCAAACTCCCCGGCAATCTCGCTTAAAACACTAATTCCTCCTGCATCAAAACCATCGTCATTGGTAACCAATATAAGCGGACGGTGATTTCCTTCAAATTCTACCATATTTGTGTTACTTATCAAATTTTTACGTTTTTCCTGTCAAAGATATTGAAATAAGGTGAAATGGCAATAATAGTGGAAGATTCTGTTTTCCCATCAGAAGAAGCATGTGGCAAAATCTTAGTGTCGTGTCATGTATAATCAATCATGCGAGTTTCATTCGACCTTTATAAATAAATTTTATACGAATCAATCCTCATTAACAATGAGTTAACTCCGGTACAAAATTTCAAAGCGCCTTGATATAGACAAAAATATGCTTTTTATGCCGCACTCATTAGTTGTTTGGAACATATTTATTTATTTTTGCTGGTCATTTGATTTTGCGTGTTTAATACAGGGCTTGATAAAACGAGCATGGCAAAGATTCTTATAATAGATCATTAGATCATTAGATTGTTAGATTGTTAGATCATTAGATTGTTAGGATTGTTAGCTAATGTAATAAAACTTATAACATTCTAACAACTTTAACAATTCTGACAGCCGTAACAATTGATTAAATGTAAGATGAAACGAGCATGGCAAAGATAGCCTTAATAGATTATCAGATTTTTAGATATAAGATTTAAGATGAAATGAACATAGATAGGTTTTCCACAATAAGAATATGTATAAATCTTGCATGCGAGTTCCATCAGACCAATAACTTAGACTTAATTTTATACGGATGAAACGAGCATGACAAAGATTGTCTCAAAAGAACATGTATAAAACTCAATCATGCGAGTTCCATCAGACCAATGACTTAGATAAATTTTATACGAATGAATATCTCATACAACTGGCTGAAAAATTACATTAAGACCGATTTACCGGCAAACGAAATTGCTAAAATTCTTACCGACCTGGGGCTGGAAGTTGGCTCGGTAGAGACTGTAGATACTGTAAAAGGCGGACTTCGCGGACTTGTGGTAGGAGAGGTGTTAACTTGCAAAAAACATCCTAATGCCGATAAATTAAGTGTTACTACCGTCGATGTTGGTGAGGAAAAACCGCTTTCAATTGTTTGCGGTGCTCCTAATGTTGCTGAAGGACAGAAAGTTGTGGTGGCTACCGTGGGAGCCGTCCTTTATCCGGTAGACAGTGATAAAGGGTTTGAAATAAAGAAAGCTAAAATACGTGGTGAGGTTTCTGAAGGAATGATTTGTGCTGAAGACGAAATCGGCCTGGGTAACAATCACGAGGGCATCATGGTTTTGGACCCCGCTGCCAAAACAGGAACTCCGGCATCAGAATATTTTAATATCGAATCGGATGTTCTTATTGAGATTGACCTTACTCCCAACCGGATTGATGGTGCATCGCATATAGGTGTGGCACGCGATCTGGCTGCTTATCTGAAACAATCCGATCCTTCGATCAAGGTCGAATGGCCACGGGTTGACGAGTATAAAACAGATAACCACGACTGGCCGGTGAGTGTTAAAGTAGAAAATCCCGAGGCATGTATACGCTATTCAGGTGTTACCATTACCGGCCTGGAGATAAAAGAATCTCCCGCCTGGCTCAAAAACCGTTTGCTTGCCATCGGTCAGGCACCAATCAATAATGTAGTGGACGTGACCAATTTTATCCTGCACGAACTCGGACAACCGCTGCATGCTTTCGATGGAGACAAAATAACGGGCAATAAAGTGATCGTTAAAACTTTGCCCGACGGAACAAAGTTTACGACACTTGACGGAAAGGAAAGGGTGCTCGGCAATCAGGACCTGATGATTTGTAATGAGCGGGAAGGCATGTGTATTGCCGGCGTTTTTGGTGGAATTGACAGCGGCGTAACAAAAAAAACCAATAAAATATTTCTTGAAAGTGCCTGCTTTAATCCGGTTTTTGTACGGAAAACTGCCCGTCGGCATACGCTCAATACCGATGCATCGTTCAGATTTGAACGCGGAACCGACCCGAATATTACCATTTATGCACTGAAAAGAGCTGCCTTACTGATTAAGGAAGTTGCCGGCGGAACGATTTCTTCAGATATCGTGGATATCTATCCCGAACCCGTAAAACCGCACGATGTGGCCCTGTCGTTGAAACATGTGGAACGACTGGTTGGTAAGAAAATCGAAAGCCGGCAGATCAGAACCATTCTGCAGGCCCTTGATATTGAGATATTGGCTGAGGCCGATGGTGTATGGGAACTTGCTGTGCCGCCTTATCGTGTTGATGTTCAGCGCGAAGCCGATGTCATTGAAGAAATACTGCGTGTTTACGGATATAACAACGTGGAAGCCCCCGGTAAATTGAACGCTACAATCGTTTACCGTGAAAAACCGGATGTGGGAGAGCTAAGAAATACCATCTCCGCACAGCTTGTGGGGGCCGGTTTTGTCGAGATAATAAACAACTCACTGACCAGGGCTGCCTATTATGAACAATCGGAAACTTATCCCCGCAACCAGGTGGTGGAGCTGGCCAACCCACTCAGTTCCGACCTGAATGGTATGCGTCAGACCTTGCTGCTCGGCGGACTCGAAACCATCCGGCATAACAGGAACCGGCAGAATGCAAATCTCCGGCTGTTTGAATTTGGAAATTGTTACAGCCTGAAAGCCGGAAAACCAAAAACCGAATTGAACAGCTATCGCGAGGAAGAAAAACTGGCCCTCTTTGTTACCGGTAACAAGACAGAAGGCGACTGGAATACTCCCGATACAAAAGTCTCTTTTTTCGACCTTAAAACCTGGTCGCTGAATATTTTGGAACGCTTGGGAATTGATACCGCCAACTGTAAAGAGTATGACTGCAATAACGATCTGATGTCCGAAGGATTGCAATATGCCACCGCCGATGGTATGGAATTGTTTCAGATGGGAATGGTGAAACCCAAATTGCTTAAGGAATTTGATATTGACGAGCCGGTTTATTTTTCGGAGATGAACTGGCCTGCTTTGATTAAACTCTCCGCTAAAAAGGAAGTAACTTTCAGCGAATTGCCCAAATTTCCCGAAGTGAAGCGCGATCTTGCTCTTCTGCTGGATAAGAAAGTTATGTTTAAAGACATCAGAGAACTGGCCTTCAAAACCGAAAAAAAATTGCTCAGGGAAGTTTCACTCTTCGATGTGTTTGAAGGAGAAAAACTTGGTGCCGGCAAAAAATCTTATGCCATTACTTTTACCTTGCAGGACAATACAAAAACACTTAAGGATAAACAAATCGATAAAACCATGAATAACCTTACCAGAGTTTTTGAAAAGGAATTGGGTGCGAAACTCCGGTAAATGGTATTGCCTGACTCTACACCGGCCGCCATAAAACATATTTTTATTAATAATTATCTGGCTTTTCCAAATGTAAATTATTAATTTTGATACCAATGATGAATTAATAATTTAAAAAATGAAACGAGCATGATAAGGTTTAGCTCAAAAGAATTATGTATATAATCAATCATGCGAGTTCCACCCGTCCTTAATAAATAAATTTTATACGGATGAAAATAGTTTACATAGAGGTGCACAATATATCCCGATAGGGGTTTATTGTGCACCTTTTTTTATGACGTAATATAACAGTGATTGTTGGTAGGGGATGTTGGGCGTCATTAAAACGGACATAAGCGACAGAACGATAAAATTTACCATTATGAAAAGTAGAATACTAACCATCATTTTTTTATTGACTGCTGTCAGTTCATTTTCTCAATTGCAAGATAATCATTTACGAGTTCAAGGTAACGCAATTATCAGTGAGATTCCAGAATTGATGTTAGTTGATATAACTATTAACTCGAAAGATACCGTTTATTCAAAATGTTCAGATTTACTAGTTACCTATTACAACCAACTTGAAAAGGCATTTGCCAGAAATGGAATTTCAAAAGAAAATTTAAAATCTAGTGGACTGAATATTACGGAGAGTTATTCATGGTCTCAAAAAACAAGAACACGAGAACAAGATGGATATTCAGGAAGCCTCACAGTGATTCTTGAACTTCCATATAATTCAAATTCTTTGAATACAGTAATGAAAACCTTGAAAAATACAGGATTTCCAACAGCATATTATTTATCTTTCAAACTAAGTAACCAGCAAAAAAACGAGTTACTGAAACAATCAATTGAATTGGCAATTGATGATGCAAAAAAGAAAGCGAGTTACATAGCTGAGTCGCTGAATATCAGACTATCTAAAATTAAAGATATAAATTTTGGATTTTCAAACTATCAAGATGATATACTCACAAACGAACCAACGATATTTTACATAGTCGAAGAAGAAGAGGAAAGTCAGCAAGACTTAAATCTAAATCCAAATAAAATAGAAATAAAAAAGACCATTGGAGTTATTTGGAATATTGAAGAATAACGACGCCACAACAATCTGTATACACCAGCCATGGCTTCACAGCATATTGCAAGCTTCGTTTTTCCTTGTTACCCGGTCACGGCTTGAAACAATCGTTGCCGGGTTGAAACCCCCGGCCTGACACATGCAGCCGAGCGTTATTGCTGAATGATAAAAAGATGATATACATACTAACTGATAAACTGAAAGATAAGTGATATGAGAATCCATCCCACAAAAACTCAAAAGAGCTATTTTTTGCCAACGCTCGAAAATGCATATTATGGCTGATGTACATGATAAAAAGACAAGAAGTTATAATATGTCAAGGATTAAAGGGAAGAATACGAAACCGGAAATCCTTGTCAGACAATTTTTACATAAGCATGGATTCCGTTATAGATTGAATTATAAAAAGCTACCAGGAAAACCTGATATAGTTTTACCAAAATATAAAACAGTAATTTTTGTTAATGGTTGTTTCTGGCATGGACATCAGAATTGTAAGTATTTTGTTGTTCCAAAAACAAAAACAGAATGGTGGCTTGACAAAATTAATGAAACAAAACATCGTGATGAATTGAAAATAAAAGAGCTTGAAGCACTTGACTGGTGTGTAAAAGTGATCTGGGAATGTGAATTAAAAAAAGGCAAGAGAGACTTGGTTTTAAATGATTTAATTGTATTTATGAATAAAATATTTATAACGCGTAACAAAAACATAGCATGATGATATATATAATTACTAAATCAATCTTTCCTGAAGATAAAGAACGACTAAAAAATGACTTAACCTTCAAATCTGGAAAATACAAATATCCTTTCCGGTTGTTTGATGCAGATAATAAATTGTATTATGAAGGATTAAGTGCTAAAAATTATTCATTTGACCCATTAGATGATGAAATGGATAATTCTGGCTGTACAGACATTAAATATTATAACAATGGGGTTTGGGAGACGTTGTAAATGAATTATTACTATCGGAATTCAATTCAAAGATTTCTTAAATCATCAGTAAATGAGATAATTGGCTCAATGACAAGGTCAAATGAGTTTGATGCTACATTTTTGCAAAATAAGTCATGGGAATTACAAATTCCTATATTGAAAGCGGCTTTAAACGAGTTTAATGGTGAAGTTTTTTTTGAATTCTCTATTCCTCGAATGGGGAAAAGGGTTGATACACTTTTAATTATAGAAAATGTTGTTTTCGTTATTGAATTTAAAGTTGGTGAAAGGCATTTTCTAAGGCATAATGTTGAACAGGTGTGGGATTATGCTTTAGATTTAAAGAATTTTCATAAAACAAGTCATAATGTTGTTTTAGTACCTGTTTTAATTGCAACAGAAGCAAAAAAGAACTATGCAGAAATACAGCTTACTTCCCATAATGACAAATTAACTCTACCTGTAAAAATTGGCAGTGAAGGATTACTTGAAGTAATACAAAATGCTTTATATTTCTTTTCAAATGAACGACAAATAAATATATCTGAATACATAAACGGTGGTTATATGCCAACTCCAACAATTATTGAAGCCGCCGTTGCTCTTTATACAACACACAGTGTTGAAAATATTACTCGTAGCGATGCAGATGCAAAAAACCTAACAGTTACGACAAGTAAAATATCTGAAATAATTGAAAGTGCCAAGAGAAACAATAATAAAATTATCTGTTTTGTAACTGGTGTGCCTGGTGCTGGGAAAACACTTGTTGGACTCAATGTTGCTACATCTCACCTTGATAATGAAAATGGTAATGCAAGTGTTTATTTATCAGGGAACAAGCCATTAGTTGATATTCTGCAAGAAGCCTTAGCAAGAGATAAAGTTCAAAGAGAACGAGAAAAAGGGAACAAAATAACTAAAATAGCTGCAAAACAGGCTGTAAAAGCATTTATACAAATTGTTCATCATTATAGAGATGAATATCTCAAAAATTCAGACGCACCATACGACCATGTAGCAATATTCGACGAAGCCCAAAGAGCTTGGAATAAACAACAAACGATTAAGTTCATGAAACAGAAAAAAGGAATTCATGACTTTGATTATTCTGAGCCTGAGTTTCTTATTTCGTGTTTGGATAGACACAAAAACTGGGCTGTAATTGTTTGCTTAGTTGGTAGTGGTCAAGAAATAAACACTGGTGAAGCAGGTATTTCTGAGTGGTTAGATGCAATAGACAAGACTTTCCCGGATTGGAAAGTTTATATATCACCAAATCTTGCAGATTCAGAATATTCGGCAATCGATGTCATTGATAAATTGAATTTACTAGGTCGGGCTTATTTTGACAAAGATTTGCATTTAGCTGTATCATTGCGTTCATTCAGAGCGGAAATGTTATCATCTTTTGTTAAAAACCTTTTAGACCTAAATATAGAAAAAGCAAAAGATGATTTTTTGCAGTTTTCAAATAGATACCCAATTGTTTTAACACGGGATATAATAAAAGCTAAAAAATGGCTGAAAGAAAAGGCTAGAGGTAGTGAACGATATGGAATTGTTGTATCTTCACAAGCACTGAGATTAAAGCCATTTGCTATTGATGTAAAGTCTCCAATGAATTATGTGAATTGGTTTTTGGATGATAAAGACGATGTTCGTTCATCATTTTATATGGAAGATGTTGTTACTGAATTTCATATTCAAGGATTAGAGTTAGATTGGAGCTGTGTTGTCTGGGATGGTGATTTGCGGTATTCAAAAAATGAGTGGCAAACATATTCATTTAGAGGGAAAAAATGGCAAAATATTAATAAAATTGAGCGAAAAAAATATCTTATAAATGCATATCGTGTGTTACTTACAAGAGCTAGGCAGGGTATGGTTATTGTAGTTCCAGAAGGAAGCGATAATGACCACACGCGAAGAAAGGAATATTATGACCCAACATTTAATTATTTAAAAGACATAGGAATACCTTTAATCTAATGTTTGATAATAAATATCTACAATCCACAAATCCACACCTTTTTTTAAGCAAAAAAGCATGTCATTCCGGCGGATGCTGACCCCCATCAAGTCTAAAATACGGAAAATCCGGAGCATGTTGACCCCTTTCCGTAGCTAATATAGCTTAGGTGTTGGTTATTTAGAGGTTTTATTCAAAAACCTTTAAAGAAATTGGAGAAGAGACGATTGCAGATGCTATTTTAGATAGATTAGTCCATACCTTCTCATAGAATCGAATTAAGAGGTGAAAGTTTAAGAAAAAAACGGTAATATTGTCAGTCCATCTTGTTCTTTGAATCATTACTGAGCAAGGGTCAATATCACAGGAATGCGGGCAGCATCACCGGAATACCCACCCAAAACAGCAAAATCAACAAAGTTAACCCTGATATTGAAAATGTTGGCTCCCCCGGTATTTTTAGTGAAAGTCTTACATTTTCTAAATTCCCGATCAAAATTCGGTAGTGGCTGTTGAGCGGAATTGATTCGCCCGACCCTGCCGCTTGCTTGCGAGAATTCGGGTATTATAGGGGTTTGCAGTCTAAAGTGGAATCGAAGATTCGGATGTTTTATTCAAATATTTCAGACTTTTTGATTCCTTTAATTGCGTTTTTTCGGGTAATCAGGTAAATAATAAAATGGAATAATAGACCTAATCCCCAAAAAACAGCAGTTAAATGTACAGTTCTGACATTCTCATATTCTGATTGTAAGCCAATTAAAAACCAAAGTTCACCAATTAGATTACAAAATATGTATGTGACTAAGTGGAAACGGAATCCAACATCATATAATGGTAAATTCATTTTGTCCTTTTTGCCAAATATCCAACCTATTGTAAACACCAATATCCCATAGATTACAGCAACAATCCAGACAGTGCTGAATAGACGATTTTGAAGCATAGAACTTAATGAGAACCTAAAAGCAATTGTCAAGACAACCAGCCCAAAGGTAAATGCGATTAAATTTTTTGTTATTGTTTTCATTTTTTATCCTCCGATAAGATTAATTTTTTAATTTGTTCGCTAAAAAAAAGATTTATATTTCTCTCAATAAAACGATTGAGCAATTCAAATCCTAATTCTGTCAAGAAATAGTATTTACGGTCGGGACCTTTATTTCCTACACCTGTTTCAAAATCAACAACTCCGACATGCTGATACTTTCTTAGATTACGGTAGAGACTTTGACTTTCACAGGTCATAGTGTGATTAGATTGTTCTTCAACAAAGGACTTAATTTCATCGACATATTTTTTCCCATCTTTTAATGAGAGAAAAATCCAGAGGGTCAATTGACCTTTTTTATAAGTTTCTTCCCATGCAGATAATAATTCAGATAAATGATTATTTTTACTCATGATATAGTCTTTTTTGTATTAATCATCTTGTATAATACAAATGTAATAATAAAATATTGAGAAAAACAAATAAATTGAAAAAAAAGTGATTAGAATAGATCGCCAGCCGCTAACACTTAGCCTCCGATCAAGCGTTGTTTGTGCTCGCTTGATACTGGAGGCTCCGTTGGACCAAACATTCTTGTGGAGGCCTCATCATTAAAATTTATAAATCAATAATTTATATAGGGCCTGCTGAATAACGCTTAAATTATTAATAATAATTATTTATATTGCATAGTTCCATTTAAGGTGGAAGGTTTTTCATCAGTATAAAATTAGTCTAAGTTATTGGTCTGATGGAACTCGCATGATTGATTTTATACATCAACTTTTGTAACAATCTTTGTCATGCTCGTTTCATGCAAATCTTTAAAAATGTTTGCATCTGTAAATGTTAATTGTCAACATATCACAATTCAAAAGAATGTCACAATAATGAACGATTTTAACTATTTAAAAGTTGCAGTGGCCTGTCCGCTTTCCGGTCCTGCAGATGGCGGGAAGCCAAAATGGGCGACGTTCATGGTCTTGCGTAATGCCCGGAAATGAATACTACGACCTATTTGTTCAGACAGGGCACGCCCTGCCTGAAGGGCATGTCCTGTATCAATATGAATAGATATGGATAAATTTCAAAATAAATACCGCATTCCGTCTGCCCGTTTGCAATCCTGGGATTATCGGTGGGCAGGTGCCTATTTTATTACCATTTGTACGAAGAATAGGTTCCATTATTTTGGTGAAATACATGATGGTAAAATGCAATTGTCGCATATTGGCATCATTGCAGATATATTGTGGTATCAAATTCCACATCATACGCAAAATGTTGAATTAGGCGAATTCGTGGTCATGCCTAATCATATTCATGGTATTTTGATTATTACAAATGACAGGAATGATGACGGGAATGATGACGGGAACAGGAATGGTGATGGTAACGGTAACGGGGATAATTGTGACGGGGGCGGGGATGGGAATGGGAATAATGGTGACGGTGACGGGAATGGGGATGGGATCGTAGAGACAGGGCATGCCCTGTCTCTACGATCGCCCAACCAATCGCCCAACCAATCGCCCAACCAATCCAATAACCAACCGAATAACCAACCGAATAACCAACCGGATAACCAATCCCGACAACCAATCGGAATCCATCCCGAAAACCATCGGTCAACAACGATTTCAAAATATCGGGAAAAATTCCATTTCGTCCATTGTAGGTTCCTACAAATCTGCCGTATCAAAACATGCCCATCGTTTAGGTTTTGAATTTCAATGGCAAACCCGTTTTTATGACAATATCATCCGGGATGATAAATCGTTTCAAAAAATTACATCTTATATCACAAACAATCCTAAAAATTGGGAGGAAGATAAATTTTTAGATGCAAAATAACATAACAGCAAATGAACCGTACAGACACGACAATCCCTGTCGCAACTATATTGGAAACACCCTTTGGAAAATCGCAGACGAATTGCACGGAGCAATGAATGGCAGATTTTCCGGTGATGCTTTCGAATATTTGATTGGTCAATTTGCAGCAGGACTGCCCTCAAATTGTTTTTACCGACAGGTCTTTATGTTTGCACATTGATATTAAAATTACAGGAGCGTAAAAGGTTGACGATATTTTTATAACGGGCTCATAATATAATTCTTGAATTTATGTTTTAAGTTTTAAAAGACGAGTGCAGTCTAAAAAGCCTTTTGACCCCTAAATCCCCTAAAGGGGACTTTTTCGAACTGCTGATTTTTAGCAGTTCCCCTTTAGGGGTCAGGGGGTAAAAATGGTAAAAATCAGCAGTTTGAAGGCTTTTTATACTGCACTCAAAGATAATCATTCAAATAATATTGCGTTAAATTAATCTTTAATTCAAATAAAATGAGCATGATGAAAAAATTATTATTATTAACTGTGACGATTCTCTCAACATTGCATTTATTTTCCCAGACTGAAAAAGGAGAAATTATCATCTCACTTGACGGAAATTATAGGCAATCAACCACAGAAAATGGTGTCACACATAACCAAAATATGACAGAAGGAAAATATTTAGACATCGGAACTTCCATAGGATATTTTATTAATAGCAGATTAATTGCAGGAATCGGATTAGACTATAATTGGGATAAAGAAGTCAGAGAAAATAGTTTGATGATTAATAGCTATTATCAGACTGAAGTGACCAATGTTAAATCCAATGTTTTTTTACCAAATATGTATTTAGGATATTATTACCCGATTACTACCAATTTGTATATTAATGCAAGCCTGAAATTCAGCTATGGAAAAATTAAATCTGAGTATGATACTTTTTGGGCTGGGAGTGCCTATAATCCGTCAAATACCTCAATTGAATTAACAGATGATTATTCTGCAAGCGGACAAGAAGGGACGTCAAAAGTTGATTTTTTTAGTGTTGATATCATTCCGGAATTAACATATTTTTTCTCTTCAAGATTTAGTATTTATGTTGGTTTGGGAGGAGTGAGCTATTCTCTGTTAGAATGGGATACGGATAATTCAAGTTGGAACGTTAATTTTAATCCAAGTTACTGGAAGACTGGTATTAAAATAAGAATATAGAAAACGCCATCTGACAGCGCCATTATATGCCGGCCGTGGCATCCACAGTATATTGAGGGTTTGGCGGCAAGCGTAACACAGCAAATGGCACTTTAAGGACAAACACTAATCAGGATTGATGCTCTTCCAACCAAAACAATTCCGGAATGACATTATCACAAGTTTTTATTATGGAATCTATTATCCCCGCTTCAGAAATCAACCGGCGACTTGTTCGTTTTCGTGAAATAATGAATGCTCAGAATCCGGAATGGGAGATGGGTATTATCTTCAGTAAAATCAACCTTTTGTATTTTACGGGTTCTATGCCTGACGGGATGTTGATTATTCCCCGGGATGGGGGAGCCATCTTGTGGGTAAGGAAAAGCTTTGAGCGTACTTCCAGAGAATCGGAATTTGATGATATCCGACCTATGAGCAGTTACAGGGATGCCGCTGCTGTTTACAGTCAAATTCCCAAAGAGGTATATCTGGAGGCAGAGTTTGTGCCTTTGGCCATGTTTGAAAGAATCCGTAAACATTTTGCTTTTGAACGTTTTCATCCTCTCGATTTGCAAGTGTCAATGGCCAGAGCGGTGAAAAGTCCTTTGGAACTGAGTTTTATGGAAAAGGCCGGAGCTATCCATCGACGGGTTCTCGAAGACCTGGTGCCACATATACTGAGAGAAGGAATGACTGAGGCTGATCTCTCCGGTGAACTATACCGGTTGATGGTGCAGGAAGGACATCAGGGGATTGCCCGTTTTGCCATGTTGGATACAGAAATTGTTGTGGCCCAACTGGGATTTGGCGAGAGTTCGTTGTACCCCACCAATTTCGACGGGCCCGGAGGCAATCGTGGATTGAATGCTGCGGTACCTGGCCTGGGCAGCAGAGAAAGAAAACTGCAGAAAGGGGATCTGGTATTTGTGGATATGGGACTGGGGGTAAATGGCTATCATTCCGATAAAACCATGACTTATATGTTTGGGAAGCCGCTATCTGAAGAGGTGCAGAGCATTCACAAACAATGTGTGAAGATTCAGAATCAAGTGGCTGCGATGTTGAAACCTGGTAATACTCCGGAAAATATCTATGAAACCATTATGGATGCACTCAGTCCTGAGTTTAAAGAAAATTTTATGGGTTTTGGCGATCGTACCGTGAAGTTTCTGGGGCATGGCATTGGCCTCACTGTGGACGAGTTGCCTGTGCTGGCCAAAGGTTTTAAAACGCCATTGGAAGAAAATATGGTATTTGCTGTGGAACCTAAAAAAGGAATCGATGGTGTTGGAATGGTGGGGATAGAAAATACTTTTGTGGTGACACCTGCCGGTGGGCGTTGCATCACAGGAGATAATCCGGGGTTGATAATGGTTGAGTAAGAAAATATCAGAGATTGACCCCAATTTGTTGAGGCAGGCTTTTGGAAAATGGGAAGAGCCTTTGTTTTTCAGATTTTTGCTTGTTTTGAAAGTAAATAGAAATTTCCCTTTTGATACTGCAGAGATGAAAACCTACCGCTTGAATTTTTTCAACAAATCGGTGGCCATATTATTACAGGAAACACAAGGACGAATGTAATGGATATGGTAGTAGTCCTGATAGAATAAAAAGAAGGGAAAAATAGCCAGAGAGTGCCGACAAATTACTACTTTTATTGTCAGCGACAACAAGAGTAATAATAACAGTCGGGTTTTCCCCTCACCGGGACGTTTTTTAAAGTGCCTGAGTTGAGTCCCGAAATGTGTCGGGGCAGGCAGCGTGCCGGGAATTGAAAACCCTGATTTCATTAAAACAACCATAATTTTGTCAACAAATATGCTTTTTAGACCGGACTAATATTATCAATTATAGAACTAAGCTGCTATGATACAAACAGAAAACAGAACAGCAGTAATAAGAGAAAAAATAGAGAATATTTACAAGTATCTGCATCGGCACAAAGAATATATAAACAGGTTAAATGTGTTTCCTGTTCCGGATGGCGATACCGGTCTTAATATGACGCTGACCATACAGGGTGCTTTGGCAAATATGCACAATTATGAAAAAGAATCAATCTCAACAGGAGAATATTTGAAAAATTTTTCTGAACAGATGCTTCTGAACAGTCGGGGGTGTTCAGGAGTAATTTTATCACTGTATTGTCAGGGAATCTCACAAGTAATTGAAAATAACGACTTTTCTAAAGATAATATATTTAAAGCTATAGAAAACGGATATAAAAATGCTTACGAGGGTACTGAAAATCCAAAGGAAGGAACGATGCTTACTTTAATGCGTGAATTTAAAGAAAAGTATGGTGAAATGATGGAAGAAGATGATGACCCTTCAAGTATTATGAAAAAATGTATCCCTTATTTAAAAGAAGTTCTTAATAAAACTCCGGATATGTTGCCCGTATTGAAACAAGCCGGTGTTGTAGACTCGGGTGGTGCAGGATTTCTTATTATTCTTCAGGGAATTAACAGGGAATTAAATTTTAACGAATTGGTTCCCCGAAGCTTACCTGTTTCGATTATACTTAATATAAATAAAGCTACAAAAAAGTATCTCAATGGTAAATTTGCAAATTTCAATAAAAATTCCATTGCAGCTTTGCTTGCGAATATTGATATAGATAAATTGCATAATTTAAGATTGCATAATATCATTGAAGATGTTAAGCGTTTTATTAACAATCTGCAAAGTAACGGGAATAAACTTTTGAATAAAAAAGCAATTATTAATGACCTGGAAGGCATGAAAAATTCATGGAATCCGGAAATTAAATTAAAATATTGTACTGAATTTATTTTAGAAACAGACAAAATATCATCGAAAGAACAAATAAAGGAAATAATCGGCGAGTACGGAGACAGCCTGATAATACTTAACAGCGGCGATAAATATAAAGTTCATATACATACGGATAAACCGGAATCCGTTTTTAAAGATGCTTCAAAATATGGTGAACTTATATTTACCAAAGTAGATGATATGAAAAAACAACACAGGAACCTCATAAGTAATGATACTATTGATTATGAAAGAGAAAAAGGTGTTTTTTGTATCGTTTCCGGTAAAGGATTTGCTGAAATTCTTAAAAAACTCGGTGCCGATGATGTATTCTGCTATGGAAAAAATAAGCCGTCAGTAGAACGTATCGTTAAAGAGTTAAACAGATTGAGAACAAAAAATATAATCGTTGCTGCCGACGATAAAGATATTCTGATGGCACTCAAATATGCTGCTTCACTCAGTAAATCCAATGTCCATATTGTTGAAGCGGATAATGTAATCGCCCTGATTGGTATGATGATGAATATTTCAAAAGAATTAGACATTACCACTACGCTTGAATCAATAATGAATCGTCTTGATGACATTCGTTTTTGTACAATTGCCAGGGCTGTCAGAGATACTACAACGGAAGATGGTAAAAAAGTAAACAAAAATGATTTTTTCACTATTTACAACGGGAAAATAATTCATTCTGACAAAAATATAGACATGCTTATCACTAATACAATTAAAAAACTGATAAAAGAAGAAAGTCTGGTATCAATATACAAAGGTGTTCCAGCAAAAAATGAAAAAAATCTTATTCCGAAACTGAAAAAATCATTTCCCGATTTAGAGTTTGAAGAATATTACGGTGGTCAATATCAATATCATTATTACATAACTTTTGAATAAATTTTCAAAAAATGGATAAGAAAATTTTAATTATCACAGGCGATATGACTGGCCTTTATAGAGAGCAAATAGATTATCCCGACATCGAAATTTTAAAATTTCCTGTTGTAGTTGAGGGTAAAGAATATCGCGAAAGTGATGAATACACTGCACAATGGCTAAATGAAAAATATCTGAAAGAAAAAGTTGTTGCAAAATCATCTTCAATTGTAAAAGGAGAACTTATTGAAATAGTAGAAAAAAATAAGGATAAATATGACCTGATAATTCATGTCATGATGAGCAGTGTAATGTCAGCAGCAACCTTAGCTATTGGTAAAAACGTCAAGGAAATGTATGAAAATACAATTCCGATTATCAATATTGACAGCCGACAAGTTATGGCAGGAATAGGAAATGTTCTTCTTGGAGTAATTGATATAATTAAAAAAACCAACAACACGGATGATATTGTCAAATTATCACAGGAAGTTGTTCAAAATACATTTAGCTATTTTGCTATTTCAGACCTGAACTATCTGTACAGAGGTGGCAGAATTGGAAAAGCAAAAGCATTGATGGGTTCTGTTTTGCGTATTACTCCAATTATCGGCCTGATGGGCGATGATAAAGAAGGTCAATTCGTTCCGCTTGGAAAAGGAAGAACTTTCAAACACGTAAACTCACTAATTATTGAGTTAATAAAAGCTAAAATGGCTGAAAAATCCGCAACCGTCATTAAAAGATTAAATATCGTCGGGTTTGGAGATAATAAAGAAGCTTTTTCTGATTTCGAAGAAAAATTAAAAACTTTACCCTGTGATAATTTTATTATAGGGAAAGCGGATTTTGTCAGTGCTGTTCACAGCGGGCCAAAAACATATACTGTTGCTATAACTATTTAAATTATGAATACTTATTTGACTTATATAACATGCTTATTATCAGGATATTTTACGGGTTCGGTATTGTTTGCCTGTGTGATTACAAAACTGGTTAAAGGAGTAGATATCAGAGACTTGGGTAATAATAACCCCGGAACCTATAATACTTTTAGAAATGTAGGCCGGTTTTGGGGAATTTTAACCGGACTTTTAGACAGTTCGAAGGCATTAATACCAATGCTTCTTGCAAACCATTTTTTTAATTTATCCACAATTTCGCTGGGGCTAATCGGTATCGGAGCAATAATAGGGCACGGTTATCCTCTGTTCTTTAATTTTAAAGGAGGACGTGCTGCCGGAACATTGATGGGAGTATATTTATTTTTTATTCCTGATGAACTGCTTATTGCTTTTGTTATTATTCCATTGATCGTTTTTTCTCTGATTAAAAAGGACTATGGTTTTTGGACACCACTGGGGATAATCACTTTTAGTGCTGTTTCTTGTTTATTTTTTCATCACACAATGGATGTAAAAATTATGGTTTGGGCTGCCGGCTTAGTTGGATTATATTTTAACAGAGATTTTCTTTCAACAAGAGTAAAATTCTACTTTGACAGATTAAAAAAAGTGACTTAGTTCTATTCTTTTTATCTCTTTGTGATTTAAAGCAATACGTATTTTTATTGTAAGCGATCTTTAATTAATAAAATATTTCTTTTTGTAAAAAGCCCTATCCCAATGAGAATAAAAACAAATCCAACAATAAAAATTGGCCAGTAAAAATTTTCGGGATAGTATTGAACAGATAATTTTAAAATGTCTTTAGCCTGCAGTGACCAAATATCGGCAGCCGAATAATGACTGATTATAAACCTTATATAGTCCTGGGTAAAAGATATAATTATTATTACAGAGCCTGTTATTAACATTACAAGTTCATGAGCCTTTAAGTGAACGTGTTCATTGCGTGCGGAAAAATAAAGTATTAGCAAAGCTAATAAAATCATCAGAAAAGATAGAATTATCGGGGCTATTACAGGGCCAACCCAGGTTACGGGCAGTAAGAACAGAATATCCATTGTTATTAAAGATTCCGGCCAGTTTATTAATATTTTCAGAAAGATATAGTAGAAAATATCCCAAACGGCAAAAGAATATAAAAAGTAAGCAAATCTTGTAGTCGTTGATTTGCCTGTAAGAATACCAACAGAAAGAAGCATAAGCAAAGAAAAGGCTTCTCTTAGAATTTCTGTTGTTGCAAGCCTCCTTTCGACAGGCTGTAAAGGGAAAGCAAATCCATTGGGATATATAATTTCCCTTAGGTAAATTACAATTGCACTTTCGAAAAAGCCCATCGAAACAGCAAAAACTGTTAACCAGAATATAGTCTTTGGTTTCATCCGTATAAAATTAGTCTAAGTTATTGGTCTGATGCAACTTATTATGTTTTAATTGATTTTAGATTCTTCGCTCCGCTCAGAATGACAGACTGTCTAATGTCATTCTGAGGAGGTAACGACGAAGAATCTGTTTCTTGTTTTTGGTTTCTTAGATGATTAGAGGTTAAATGATGTTTATACATGTTCTTTTGTGACAATCTTTGTCATGCTCGTTTCATCTTTTGTTAGTGAATTAAAGTTTCCACATCGAATATTGAAGTTCGCATAATATGCTGTCGGCAATATCTGTTTTTTATGGAGATTACCGCGTCAATTCCGTTTTCAAATTCAAGTAACGCACCCTCTTGTTTCTTGCGGCTGGAACTACAGTTGCGCCTCTGTTCGCGAATTCAATGCACATGCTTTTCCAATTTCAGACGAGGCTCCGGTAATAACCGTAACCATTTCGGAGATATCATTCATAGTTATATTGTTTTAAAATAACATCTACTTCTTTTATGCTGTCTGTTTTCTAGTTTATCCCAAAGGTTCTGCGCTGATAAATTATGTTCCAGCTCACGTGTGGTTTCTATATATTTTATCCCTTCTGACACAATCGCGCTACCTATATGATTAAAGATTAAGGCATTTACACCTTTGTTCCTATAATCGCTATGGATTGCGATAAGTAAGGTGTCGATTGTGTCATTGACACGAAGCGCTTTTTGAATATGCAGAAATCCAAAAGGGAATAAACGGCCCCGGCACTTTTGTAATGCCTTGGAAAGTGAGGGCAGGCATATACCAAAACCAATCACATTATTTTCAGCATTCAGTATTATTGAAACAAATTTTAATCTCAGCAATGGGATGAACTGTTTTTTCAGAGCATCTATTTGGTTGGGAGTAAGTCCTGAAAAACCATGTATGCTTTCGTATTCCTTATTTAGAAGTTGGAAGATTTGGTCTGCATAATTTAGAACCTCTTTTTTTGATTTTAATTTCACGCTTTGCAATTTATACCGATCGGCAATCGACCTGGCTATCTGGCTGTATCTTACCGGTATTTTATCAGGAACAGTTACCCTGAATTCAACCCAGTCAACTTCCTTCTCAAAGCCCAATTGTTCAATCATCTGAGAGTAATAAGGATAGTTATATTTGCCGTAGGCTGTCGGGATTTCGTCAAAACCTTCGATAAGAATGCCTGAAGCATCAAATTCGGAAAATCCGAGAGGGCCATGAATGCCAACGGCTTCTTTTTCATTGGCAAATTTTACAACTTCCTGAATCAGGGCTTTTAAAACATCAATATCCTCTATAAAATCAAGCCAACCAAAGCGAACCAGTTGCTTACCAACCTTTTTGTTGTACTTATGGTTTATGATTCCTGCTATTCGCCCAACGATGGTATTGCTCTCATTGTAGGCCAACCAGTATTTGGCTTCACAAAAGTCAAAAGCAGGGTTTTTATCTTTTGATAAGGTTTCCAGCTCTGCTGAAATTAGTGGCGGTACATAAAAATTATTCTTCTTATAAAGTTTATTTGGGAATTTGATAAATTTTTTTAAGTCGTTTTTGCTTGTAATCTCTTTGATTGTTATTTTCATACAGTAATGTCTTAATATTAAAGGTAGTATTTACTAATTATCCGATAAAACAGTTTTTCAGGTAGTATTCTTTTCAGGAACACTGAAAATTTTTGCAAAGGTGAAGCTATAACTTGTCTTACAGGTGTGTTCTTCTTATTAATAAGTTTCTCTATTCTTTTGGCTAATTTATCCGGGTGTAAACCGTTTTTTTCATCTTGTTCAATTTTGGAAAGCGTTTTACCAAAAGTTGGATAAACAGCTGTGAAATCGTCCTTTTCAGCACATAGCCTGTTGGCTGTAAATCGCGTGGCAAAGTCACCCGGGTTAATTACTGTAACTTTAATGTTGAATGGTTTGACCTCGTGATATAAAGCCTGGCAAAAGCCTTCGAGGGCGAACTTGCCGGCTGAATAAATTCCCTGATAGGGTAAACCTATCAAACCGCCTATGGAGCTGATAGATATAATTAGACCGCCTGACTGCTTGCGCATAATTGGCAATACCGCTTGAGTCACTCTCACGGCTCCAAGAAAATTAACATCCATCAGGTGTTGGACATCAGTAATTTTGGTAAATTCAAGAGGAGCTGCAATCCCTGCACCGGCATTATTTATCAGCATATCAATGCGACCTTCCTTCTGATGCACCTCATCGATTGCCTGTTTTACGGATTCATCTGAAACCACATCCATGTAAAGGTAGTTAACATTAGGTAGTGAATCAACTTCTCTACGCACTGTCCCGTAAACCCGGTAATCGCCTTTTGCAAGCCGTTGAGCAATGGCAAAACCAAAACCGGATGAAACACCCGTTATTAAAACCACTTTCATCAGTATATAATTAGTCTAAGTTATTGGTCTGATGGAACTCGCATGCAAGATTTATACATATTCTTATTGTGGAAAACCTATCTATGTTCATTTCATCTTAAATCTTATATCTAAAAATCTGATAATCTATTAAGGCTATCTTCGTCATGCTCGTTTCATAGTTGTAGTTTTGTTGGCATTATTATTCTATGCGTTGAAAACAGGGTGCTACATCGAGTTCTTTAAAAGCTTTGATTATCTTTTCTATCGCTACATCGAGTTGTTCGTAAGTGTGTGTAGCCATAAGGGAGAAACGTATCAGGGCATCCTCCTTTGGAACCGCAGGAGAAACAACAGGATTTACGAAAATACCCTCATCAAGCAGTATGCGGGCCAATTTCAAAACTTTCTTATCATCCCTCACATATAACGGGATAATCGGAGTTTCACTTTTACCTGTATCAATACCGGCACTAATGAAAGCCTGGTGTGCGTATTTGGTTAAATCCCAAAGATGCTTGATTCGTTCAGGTTCATCAAGCATAATATCAATGGCAGCACTTACGCTTGCAACCGACGCAGGGGGCATACTTGCGCTAAAAATCAATGCACGGGCATTATGCTTTAAAAAGTTAATTACTTCTTTGTCGCCGGCAATAAACCCACCTATTGAGGCCAACGATTTGGAAAAAGTACCCATAATTAAATCTACATCCTGAGTCAGATTAAAATGGGAGGATGTACCTCTGCCATTTTGCCCGATTACCCCGATTGCATGGGCATCATCAACCATTAAGCTCGCATTGTATTTTTCTTTCAATCGCACAATTTCCGGTAAATTAACAATATCCCCTTCCATAGAAAATATGCCATCAACAACAATCAGTTTATTTTTGTCGGGTTCACAAAGCATTAGCTTCGATTCAAGCGAGGACATATCGTTGTGGGCAAACTTAAGTATTCTGCCAAAGGACAACCTGCTTCCCTCAATGATGGAAGCATGGTCCTGAGAATCGAGTAAAAGGTATTCGTTGCGGCCACAGAGAGCTGAAATTGTTCCAAGATTCGCTTGAAAACCTGTAGTAAAGCAAACGGCTTCGTCCTTGCCAACCAGTTTGGCCAACTTCTCTTCCAGCTCAAGGTGAATATCGAGTGTCCCGTTAAGGAACCGGGAACCAGAGCAGCTGGTACCATATTTTTCGATAGCTTTTATGGCGGCCTCTTTAATCTTAGGATGATTTGACAGGCCCAGATAGCTGTTAGAACCAAACATTAAAACCCTCTTCCCGTTAATGGTTACTTCAGAATCCTGCCCGGATTTGATTGCCCTAAAGTAGGGATAAATACCTGCAGCCATTAGCTGCTGAGGGATATCATACTGTTTGTATCTTTCTGAAAGTATTTTCATAGGATTAATAATTAATAGTTTATGTTTTTCAATGATTCCATTTCGTTTAAAGGTTCAATTATAGGTGGGCGTTTTTTGAACACCACAAACTCGGCAAGAACAAAATTCACAATGCCGGATATTAACAATGCCGCCAGATTGCAGAATACCACATCCCAACCAAATAGTTTCTCGAACAGCAGCAGAAATGCCATTTTAACAATAAATCCCAAAACACAGGAAATGTTGAAAATGGCAAAGCGGGCTATAAAAGTCTTTATGTTTTTTGTTGATATTCGCTTGCGCCATATCCAGTAGTAGGACAATAAGAAATTTGAAAATACCGCAAACTCAAACGAAATAGTTGGTGCCACTATGTAATGTCCAATATATGAGGAAAAAATGTAGGATGAGAGCCCCCATAAAACCAGGGTATCGACTAACGTGCCAATAAGGCGGCTGGCTACGAATTTTATATATTTAATTGCCATAAATTTTGTTTTAATATTTGAGAGGGTCGATTTTAGCGTATTTATTCTTATCTATCAAAAAGTTAACCAGGTAAATAATGAAAAGAATAAAAGCAATAACAATTCCTATGACATCAAACAGACTTAAAACGACACCACTAAGTACAAAATACTGGTTTCCTGTCGGGTAATATATAAAAAGTGTGTTTATAAGGATAACAATTAAACGAAATTCAGTGGGGCCTAGTTTACTGTAAGTGATCCTGAATTCCCCTTTAAGGTAGGTATTGATGTATGTTAAAACTGATAAGAGCAAATACCCTGCGAGAATAAGCATGGCTACTGCAAAGTTTATGTATGGAGAAAGCCCTGCACCCACACAAATGACGAAAATCGTTAAGCCATCAATAGTGTGATCAATAAAAAATCCATATATCGGACGTTGAGCATTCCTTATACGAGCCAGTGTTCCATCAAGGCTGTCGCCATACCAGTTCACTAACAAGCCAAAAGAGGCTAACCAAAGAAAATGGCTCTCCAGGTTGGAAAGTATATAACCTGCACTTGAAATTAAGGCACCAATAAATCCTATTACCGTTAAATGGTCTGAATTAATTTTTTGAGGTATTCTTAGTGCCATCCAAACTAACGCTTTCTTCTCCAGGCTGTTTAAAATGGATGTTTGTATTCTTACTTCGGGTTTTTTACCGCTCGTCATATTAGTTATTAATTTAAAAATTGTTATATCTGAAATGCGAAACTCTAATGATTTATTGCCTCTTTTGCTGCATTTTCCCCTAACTGTATCAATTCCTTTGCCCTGTAAAAATCAAAGGTATTTGCTGAATCGCAGGGAATATTTATAATCATATCAGGTTTGTGTTTTTCAATACTCATTTTTGCAATCCTATGCATCATTGCCGATGTAGTACCGCTTAAAAGTGAGTAATACCCTGCACTGCGCTTGTCTCCGGTTAAAATTAAGGTCGATATGGTGTTCATCAACCTGTTTAAGTATCCATTGTTATTATTTGTATCTTTAGGAATATCAGTTTTTTTGTCGCCATAAAGATTCACTACGACCAGCATATCACCATTTTTTCGGGGCACCTGTTCAACCGGAATTGGATTAAGAACGCCACCGTCAACAAGAATAGTATTGTTGTACTTCACAGGTGTAAAAACTGCAGGAATTGCAATGGATGCCCGGGCAGCTTCATAAAAACTTCCTTTCGTAAAAACCACTTCTTTTTCATGGAGTATATCAGTAGCAACGGCAGCAAAGGGGATGGGCATATCTTCAATATTCATATCGGGGATAAAAGTCTTCATTTTATCAAAAACCCGCTCACCCTTTAATAAGCCATTAGAGGCAAGCGTAAAATCCATAAAGCCCCAGACATCCCTTTTGTTAAAGGAGCTTACCCACTCGGTATATTCATGTATTTTTCCCATTGCGTAGAGCCCTCCTATAACCGCTCCTATGGAAGAGCCTGAAACAGAAGTAATGGTAAACCCGTGTTTTTCCAGTTCTGAAATAACCCCGATATGGGCAAGCCCCCTTGAGCCACCACTTGATAGCACTAATGCCACATTCTGTTTCATATTTTATATTTTTAGTTCGGTTGAAAAATTATCAGGATATTTTGCGGTAACATCAGAATACAATTGAGCAATTTCTTTCCTTACTGTACTAATATCCGTTGGGATATAAATCACCTTCTTAATCCCGATTTCTTTTCTCTTGTAATCAATAAAGCCAACTACAATGGGAACATTTGCTCGTACAGCCATATAGTAATACCCTTTTTTCCATCGTATTGCTTTTGCCAATTGCCCTTCCGGGGACAACACGATATGAAGTTCGTGGCTATTATTAATTAATTCAACAACATAATCAATGTACTCCTTGGTTTTACTTACGGGTATTGAACCATAAATCTTAAAGAAATAGTTTAATGGAAATTTGAAAAATTCTTTTTTTGATAGAAATTTGTAATGTACACCTAACTGCATCAAATAAAGTTTTCCATATAATCCATCCCGGTAGCTGGTGTGAGGGGCAAAAATTATTATTGATTTTTTTATGTTGGTCAACTCACCTATTATTTTCCATCCCAAAATATTTACAAGAACAAAACCTGAAATTGTTTTCATATTTTGAATTATATTTTTTTTCAATAAAACTGCACCACTTGAATACCCACCGCCAAAAACTGATATAATATTATCGTTTTGTCTAAACTTGCTCCAATTATCAGATAATACAATCGCTGTATTGGCCGAACCTGTATTTCCAAAAGCATTCAATATTTGTAAGTAGTGATTGCAAGAAAACTCCGATAACTGCGTTACGCCACTTGTGAAAATAGTCACTTACAAAAGTAAACTCCTTGATTTTCAAAAGCGGAAAGCCTTGTTCTCGAAGATTTCCTGCAACCACGTCTAAAAATATTGTAGTTTTCTTGCTGGCACTAAGTATCTGCGAGTTTTTTAGTTGATACCCAAAAAAAATGGTTAATGTCAAAACAACTACGGCTACGACTATCAGCACCATTTTAGTCTGATTATTGATTTTACAAATCTGTTCATGTTTTTATTTATTATTATTTGTACCAATATCGTTTTATAGTCAGTTTAGGTTAAAAAAAAATCAGGTGGCTAAACCCTTATTCAATATGTTTATTAACCCATCAAAGTAAGGTGAGTATTTCTCGTACTTATTTTGTAAAAAAAATGGTATTTCAAGACCTTTCAGCATCATTAAAAACATATCCAGCAAAACATCTATTTCTATAACTAAGGTAAACTTACCTGTATGAACACCTTGAAGAATAATTTTCCTCAGATTTTCTTTTTCCCACGTATCTAAATCAGTTCTAAGGTCATCAATAAAGTGAAAGTGCTCAAAAAAAATCGGCTCTTAACGTCTCATGGTAACTTGCTGCTGAATTAAGGATTTCCATTCTTTTGACAAGATAGCTACGCAGCTTTTGAGAAGCATCCAAATCAGAACTGTTAGTAATAATTCCCAGTTGGCTTTTAAGATGAGTAATTTCCTTTAAAATTACCTCCCTGAATAAATCTTCTTTACTAACGAAATGGTAGTATAACGAGCCTTTAGCTTTGCGTGCAACTTTTGCGATTTCGTCCATAGAGGTTTTGTGAAACCCGAACCGGCTAAACAGTTGGTTTGCAACTCTCAATATCGAATCTTTAGTAGAATCTATGCTCATGCTCTGTTTGTACTAAAATTGTTTTATAGTACAAAAATAGAAATATTTTATCAATCCAAAAATATTTTATTTTTTTTATACTGTTGAGTACGGTATAAGAAGCATCTTTTTGTCAAAATCAAGGCGTTTAAATTTTTGCACCAAAGTTAACCCGCTGTGAATGACGATTCAAAAAATTTAAAACAACAATGAATTTGGCACCAAAAATACTTTTTAGACCGGGCTTATAAATATTTATGCACAATGTTTTGGCTGCTATTGTTAATAACATTTTTGCGTATCTAATGTAATTAAGTCTTTGCAAGAAAACACCAACTACTGCCCCGAAGAAAAATCGGGGTAAACTGTTATTCTCGTTTTTGAAACAGTTATCCCGAAGTGGCTTTTGTAAGGTTTTTTACCCTAAAAACCAACAAAAAGCACAATCGGGACTCCTTGGTTTCAAAAACTTCCCCCCCCCCGAAAAAAATCGGGGCAGGCTTTGTATTTGGCGCTTTCTTATCAAAGACTTTAAATTCCTTTGTTTTCTTGCTGACACTACTATTTAAGTGGAATTTGTTTGTATTTGAAATGAAACGTAAATTAAAATATATAAAAATGAATGGTACGGCTTATACGGCATCAAAAGGTGGTTCAAAAATCTACACAAAAGGTGCAGCAGTTGAATTAGCTAAGGATAACATTCGTGTCAATTCCGTTCATCCAGGCTATGTTGAAACTCCCATGACGATGCAGATGAAAGGTTCCGATGATTTTAAAAAGGGTTCACTTTCTTCAACACCTATGGGTAGAGGGGCCAAATTAGAAGAAATTGCGTATGGTGTTTTATTTCTTGCCTCTGATGAATCTTCTTATATAACAGGCTCTGAATTGGTTATTGATGGTGGACTGACCGCACAATAATCATATTATCTTGATGGTTTATTGATGGGTGAGGATGCTTTTTGGTTATTTTTGACTCTGGCCTGTCCAGGAAAGGAATTTATCGTTGATGTAAACTTGCATAAAAGCCCAAAGGGCAATTTCATTGAAATTAACGAAGCATATAGCTTATCCTTATCTTATAAATTACAAAGGACAATATCATGATCGAAGTGGCAGTACCAAACAGGAATTAAAAGAAGCTGCACTCGATAAATTTATGCTTCAAAAAAAAGGCAACAGGTAAATCCTACTGCCTTTTTTCAGGGCCCAACTGTGCTTTAATTTAAAATATTACCACCATGTGTATTATTCTTTATTCTCTCTTATTTTATCTACCAAATAATTCAATTGTTTAACTTCGTCCATAGATAAATTTTTCAATAAAGTATCTACTTTCTGTTCGCAAATGAACATCTTATCCAGTAATTCCAAGCCCTTTGTGTTAATTTCGACAGATTTTTGCCGCCTGTCGTCCGGATTTTCCTTCCGGCTCAGTAATCCTTTTTCAAAAAGTCTGTCAACAATTCGGCTTACATCCGAATCTTTGTCAAGCATTCGCTGTTTTATAAAACCAATAGAAAGAGGTGCCTGGGAACGAAAACCACGAAGTATTCTTAAAACATTGTACTGCGGTTCGGTAAGTCCGTGCGCTTTAAGTGATTTATGAAACTTATGACTTAACAATTTGACCGTATAGGTCAAATTGATAAATCCCTTGTGGTATTCATTCCGAAACTTTCCATTAATTTCTTCTTCGATAGACATTTTTATTTTAATTTAAAAAAATCGGGATTTCTTAAATAGAAACCTACCCAGACAAGAAGAAGAACAACCACGGGCAATGCAATGCTCATGCCACCTGTCATGTGAATGATAATAGCGCCTCCCATGTAAGAACTCAATAGCAAAGTTCCAAAATTATTTGTTTTTGGAAACAAGTACAATAAGGCAGAAGCAATTTCACCAAGGGCAATAATAATCCGCCAATCGGCTAAGTGCATTTGTTCCATTTGTTCGGGATGAAGGAATAATTTTCCACTTGCACTATATAAATATTGTGCTGTTAATAAGCCTGCAATTACCCATGCAGCTATTTTTCTTGTTTTTGAAATTTCTGTTGTCATCACGTCAAGATTTAAGATTATTATTTGACATTTAATTACGTATTATTTTCGGCCGATACTTCTGCCCCAATTCCGTAAGATACGTTCTTAAACCTCCATATCCCACGGGGTCACCCATAGCATCGTCCATCACATGCCAAGGGCCACCACCGTGAGGGATAAAATATACAGCCAATTTTCCACAAATTTGTAATTATTCTCTTAGTGTTTTTAAAGCATTTCCCCAGCTGTTCAGTTGGTCTAACATTGTTTTTAAGTTGTCAGCATGTAATGGCGCTGGTTTAAAAACACTAAAGTTTTCGAAATCGGTATACAACGACAGCAATACCTGAGCCCGAACATGAGCGACTTGTAATTCACTCAAAACCAGCCGAAGTTGCTCTACAGCTCGTGCACCCCCTGCAGAACCATAGGTTACAAAACCGGCCGCTTTATTGTTCCATTCGGCATACAAATAGTCCAATGCATTTTTCAGGGCACCGGGTATCGAGTGGTTATATTCTCCGTTTACAAAGATAAAAGCATCGAGCGATTTAATTTTTTCTGCCCAGACTTTTGTATGTTCATTCGAATATTGGCCAAAGGATGCCGGATAAGCTTCATCAAGCAAAGGTAAATTGTAGTCTTTAAGGTCAACTAATTCATATTCTGCATCATTTCTTTTTGATGCAAAATCATATACCCATTTAGCAACTTGTTCAGCGTTGCGTCCCGGGCGGGTGCTACCTATGATAATTCCGGTTTTTAGCATTGTTATATCTTCTTTATTGCTTTGTTTTTAATTTATTTTCTAATTCATCCAACCTGTCGTTTGCCATGTGAACCATCATTGTTACCCGAACAAATGGCAGTGCTAACAATAAGAGCGCAAATGAGGTTATTAACTCAAACCAATTGAAGTTTATGATATTAACAACAACTCCAATTAAGCCAATTAAGGCAGCAATGATTCCACCCGGAATGCCAAGCGGACATCTTAGTTTTTTCTTTTCTTCCATAATTCTAAAATTTAATGATTTATAAAACTATTCAAGGTATTAATTAATTCTTCCTTTTTGGGGACACTTCGAAAAATTATTTTATTATTAATGAGAAGGGTCGGAACTGAATGAATTCCTAATCTCATTGTTCTAACCATTCCCATGGGCGAATTGGCAAGGCTTCTTCTTAATTGAAACTTGTCACCATATTGGGGCAGTACTTCATCCAACATTCTTTTCAATATTTTGCAATTTGGACAAGTAAGCGTATAAAACATTTCTATGGTAACAGTGCTTTTGTTATTCATATACACTTAATTTATAATTCTGCCACAAATATATGTAAAAACATTATATGTTGCAACAAATATATGATAAAGTTTTTAACAATATCAAATCAACGAATTGTCAGAACCTAACCCGGACAGGCCAGTACCAACAAGTTATAAAAAATCAAATCACAATTAGTCTGATTAGTTGATTGTTACGCCATTATTTTTGGATGTCCATGAAACGACCGGAAAGCGTTCGATAGCTGTTTAAAAAATCAATTATGATGTTGTCAATTTCGCAAATTTACGCGAATGATTGGGGGTGTCTAAAAACTCTGTGTAATTCATTATTTCACAGATTTCCACGCAGTTGGCACACAGAGTCTCAAAGAGCAAAAATTAGTCTTTTTAGTCACCCACTTTTGAAGCGGCTGCGCCGCTTAAGAAAAAGGTGATCAAAAAAGTCCATTATTCTCTGTGAATCTCTGTGATGTGCTCAGTGCACTCTGTGTAACTAATTGAAAAATAATACTCTTGACAGCAAGTATTGAATTCAGTTTTTCCAAAGAATTACATCATAGACACCCTCTTTTTAATACGGGTGCTTTATATAAGAAAAGCTGTAAAAACAGCTTTTAAATTCGCCTAATTCCTGCAATTAGCTGACACCAAACAAGAAATGGCGTAGCCATTTTCAGATAACATTAGAAAATATTTTGCAAAAAAACACACTTGTATGAGGTAAGGATCGTTATAAAAACAGAAACGGAAGTTATCTCGTTTGATAACTTCCGTCTCTAACCTTAACCCTAACCCAAAATTATGAAAATCTATAATCTTAAACAGTTTGTTTGTCCAAAGGTTTAAAGAAAGAGATAAAAATTTTTTATTTTTTTCTTCATCGATGAGAAAACTCTGACTTAGAGAAACTTTTATCTCTTTCTTTTTGTCAATTTACCTAACCTAAACCCTTACTTATGAAGAAAACTCTACCCTTTCTAACGTGTGGTTTGTGTAAAAGTTTCAGTTGTTGGTAAAAAATATTTCAAGTTTAACATGTTTTGGCACAATTTTAGCTTTTTAAATTGAGTTATTGGCTTTCCTTGTGTATAAGTTATTGTTTTTCAATTTTTTGTTGGAATTAAACGATTAGAGTCCCAGTTTTTTGCTTATGCTTTTGGGTAGTGCTTCTTTATTCACCATGAGTGAAATGGTTTTTAGTTTCACAAAGCTTTCGGAGGCATACAAATAACCATTGTATTTATTATCTGTATTCCATGAATTTTTTACTTTGTAATAGGTGGTCCCGTTCTGGTCTTTCACCAAACCCACTATGTGCATGCCATGATCATCGGTGGTGGTATATTCGTCAAATCCTTCCTGGCGGATTTCCTGAGTAATCTTTTTCTCGGTGACAGGCCCTTCGAAAGAATACATCTGTTTCTGGCGTTCTTCTTCTGTTAATTCTTCCCAGCGTGAGCGTTCGGTGTCACTCAATTCTTCTATATTGTCGGCCGGAACAACGGCAACTCCGTTTTTGTGCGAAAATCCTTTTTCACTGACATCTGTAGCCCAGCCTACTGTGTAACCCGCTTCGAGCGAGTGGTTGATGATGTCCGTCATCTCCTTCAGGGTTACATTGTAAACTTCGCCCCAAAGCCAGTTGTCGGGCAATTCAATGATGAAAGGCTCATAAAATGGATGATGAGTAAAAGAGGTAACCTGGATATAGTTGTCCGGATTGAGTCCGGTCACTTCTTTCGCAAAAGACTCTGGGGTATATTCTTTCCCTTTGTATTCAAATGTTGAAGGCAATTCACCCAGATAGGCATCCAGTATTCCTTCGAAGCCCTGGTGCCAGGCAGTAGTTAGTTCACGGTTTTTGTTTTCAATGACACCATCTACATAATTTTTCAATACTTCATCCATTTCCATGTGCACGTGCTTCTCTGTGCCATAGTCGAGTCCGGGGTAAACATTTTCGGGTACCGCGCCATAGTTTTTCAATACATACAAAACATCATGAAATGCTCCGCCGGGGCCGAAATTTAAATGGCCGTGAAGTCTGACATACTTTTCGGCTTTGTCTGCGTAACAATGACGGACAATAAACATTTCTGAAAAATCTACCGGTTCTTTGCCCATTCGTATCATCTCAGATTCCAGGAACGATACTCCTGAAAAACTCCAGCAGGTACCTGAACGGTGCTGATCCTTGACACTTGTGGCAGGCAGATCAATGATCGTTTCAAATTTATATCCTTCAGGTTTTTGTTCTTCTTTTTTTTCATCCTGGGCAAATGTGCTTATGGTTCCGCTCAACAATAAGAAAAAAATGAAAATTTGCGATACTTTATTCATGATATTTTAATATTTTGGTTTATAGACATTTACGATGTATTTATTGAATGAACTTCAAAATAGTGAAAAATTGTGACAAAAAACTATGACAATTTTCAGTGTGTTCGTAAAAACCAAATGACCGTTAAAAGAAAGACTAAACGCAGAGGCGCGAAGACGCAATGTTTTTATTATGAGAGAGCTATGATTGTTTTTCATTTTTGTAAATGATTAACTACCATTTTTATCAAAGGACTCGAAAACATTGTTCCCTTTTGGGTGAGAAAACTGTAAAATACGAAAGCTTGTTAAATAATGGGCTGTATTATAGTGTGGTGTGGTTTTGAGGTAGTGAAAAATTTTCAGGTTAATTTTTCATCATATATATTCCATTCATAGTCTTTTGATTTTGGTATTATTTTAATGGTATCATTGCTACGCACGACCGTGCTTTTTGCAGGTATTTCGCTTGAGATTATGCAACCTGCCCCAATAGTAACTTCATCACCAATCTTTGTACCCGGGAGAATTACGCAATTGGAACCAATCCAGACATTATTGCCAATTTCAACACCTTGCTTGGGAGAAGTTTTCCTTTGGTCATACTTGTAATGATTTGTGGTAACAATTGTAGTATTGGGCCCTATTTCAACATTGTTTCCAAATTTGAGGCCGCCAAATGCATTGATGTAGACGCCGGGGCTATCGCCGGGATCACATATAATACCTTTTTTTATGTGTTGCCATCCTCTTATTTTACTTCTAAAATCTACCGGCCACGGTACCATTCTGTTGAAACCCATTATCTTTTGCATGAAAAAGTAGTCGTACAAAACTCTGTAATGCTTCATATATCCATGACGCGGACGTTTATATTGTGGATAGACCAGCTTCACCATCCATCTGCAAGGGTTTTGATCTATCCATTCAAGGATAAAAAAAATTGCTTTTTTCATTTAACATCTGTTTGGAATTAACCCCGATATAGAAAATATTAACTTTCACCAAATTTTTTTAATGAAACGAGTTCCGCGTACTCGGGACTCGTTCCATCAGACCAATAACTTAGTCTAATTATATACTGATGAAACGAGCATGACAAGGTTTATCACAAAAGAACATGTATAAATCCTTTCATGCGAGTTCCATCCGCCCTTAATAAATAAATTTTATACGGATGAAACGAGATAACGCTTTAATTTTCTATTTATGTTCAATTTGAGTTTCATAATTTTCAATCTGACTGCGTAACTCTCTATAATAAAGAATGTAGTGAAGAACACCTGTAAAAGAAAACATCATAAGTAAATAAATATAATTTATATCAAAAAGCAAATAGGGCAAAATAAAAAGCAATATAATTCGTACAAAAAAACTTACAAGATAGAAGATCAGAATTCTTTTTTGATGATTTAATATTGTGTATAGAATAGTTGTTGGCATTACAATATTTTGAGCAATTATTAAAGGAATTATAATTCGGCTTATTCCACCAGAAGCTTCCCATTCTTTTCCCAAAAAAGTGTCAAATATCCAAGGTGCTAATAAAAAAGCAATTACTCCGAAAGGAATAATTATCATTATCACTTTTTTTACGGTGGAGACAAAATAGCCGGATATATTCCGGGATTTAATATATCGTTCAACACTTTCTTTTCCAAATACAGAAGCGATACTATTTGACCAGACACTTACAGGTGTTGAAAAAAACCGCTGAGCCATTCCATAAAAAGCAACTACATTTTCTCCATAAAAAATAGAGAGAAGAATGGTGGGCAAGTGGCTGTTTAGTTCAGAAATTATTGCAAGAGAAGAATTAAAGGTTAGAATATCACGGTACTTAAAGAAGAATATTTTAAACTTTCTTTTGGATATTTGAAATATATGCCAGGTTATACCGGAAATCCAAATTTGAAAAACAATGACAGCCAACAGACCCGTAATTAAAGCAAAGATGAGAGATTCAGCCGAGGGCGTCAGAATTCCAAGGAGCAAAGTAATTAATAAAGTTGCAGAAGCCTTTATCAATTTTCCATAACCAATCTGGATGTATCTCTTTTTGTAATTCAAAAAGTTCTCAAAAGAAATAAACACACTAGTGAATAATGCATAAACGGGTAAAAAATATATCCATTCCACATTCGATTGCCAATTCCCCCAAAAAGGGGAAAATGCTAATATTAAAATCTCAAGGATGAGAGATGTTACGCCTCCTAATAAAAATGAAATTCCCAGGTTAGAATTTGCCACCTCATCCGTATCGCTTATAAGTATTGCATTAAAACTTCGCCATGAAACAAGAGAACCCAGTAAAAGTCCTAAAGCTGAAAAAACAAAAAAAACGCCAATATCCTCCGTTAAATAAAAAAGAGGTAACAAGAGCAATGTTAAAAAGTTAACCCCTTGCGCTATAAAAGATGCAGAAAATAGCGGGAAGGATGTTATTAGAATATTTTTATCCTTTTTTTTTCACCAAACAGATACTGAAATGAGCACTTTTAAAGGCGCGTATATTACAACCAATTGAAACGGGTATGGCAAGATTTCCCACAATAAGGACATGTATAAACCCTTGCATGCGAGTCCTATCCGACCTTAAAAATAAATTTTATATGGATGAGTGCAGTCTAAAAAGTCTTTTGACCCCTAAATCCCCTAACGGGGACTTTTTCAAACTGCTGATTTTTAGCAGTTCCCCTTTAGGGGTCAGGGATAAAAATGTTAAAAATCAGCAGTTTGAAGGCTTTTTATACTGCACTCATGGATAAAATTTTTTATTTTTCCTTTTTCGTTCGGATAGGTCATTAGGCTGGTTGATAAGGTATAAATAGTGTTTGTTCAGAAAGTTCCATCTGAACAGACACTATTTATGTCATCAAAAATAGGAAAATTAAGCGAATTAGAACCTACGTTTTTTCTGGACAAGCCTGAAAAAAAACCCCTGTGCAGGATTTAGTCAACTTAAACAACATGTTGGTTAGTTTTATGCGCTAAGCGGCTAAATTCTTGCATACGAATTCTATCAGACCAATAACTTAAACTATTGTTATACTGATAAAAATTTTTTGAGAATAAAATTTTTTTGTTAGATATTAATTTGAAGATATTAAATACAACCTTCCTCTCTACTATTTTTATTTTTTTATATGTTTGAGCCCAGTCTAAAAAGCATCTTTGTTGCCAAACTCATTGTTGTTTTAAATTTTTGCATCCTCATTAACAATGAGTTAACTCCGGTGCAAAAATTTAAAACGCCTTGATTTTGACAAAAATATGCTTTTTATACCGCACTCATGTTTGCAAAACGCATCGAAATGTTAATTTTTCAATGATATCAGAATGATAAAGCAGATCATAAAAACAGGTTTGAATGTGCCGATTCAATATTTGAAAAGGAAAAAAGCAAGGGAAATATTAACTCAGCTTTCATTGCATGAAGATATAACTCTGAAATCTGTGGCTATCGCTTTACAAGAATCCTTATCTACTGTATTGTCAAGCCAGGAAGCAGAATTCATTTCCATGATTGAAAATCGACGCTCTTTTCTCCTGAGATCAGATAAAAAAATTCATGTTATTGATTATGGCGCGGGTTCTCCTCATTTTAAAAGAGGAAAAAGGGAAATGGAACAGGGGTTACAATCAACTGAATCCGTCTCGGAAATTGTTGCATCGAGTAAACCCAAATTCTGGGGACTTTTACTTTTCAAGCTGATTCGTGAATTAAAACCCTTGTCATGCGTAGAACTTGGTACATGTGTAGGTATCTCGGCATCCTATCAGGCAGCAGCATTAAAAATTAATGGAATAGGGCAAATCGTATCACTTGAAGGGGCACCCGAAATTGCTGAAATTGCCCGGGATACTTTTAATAGCTTAGAATTTAAAAATGCATCTGTTGTTATTGGACCATTTCATCAAACTTTTAAGAGAGTATTGGAGGCCTCTGAACCGGTTGACTTTCTCTTTAATGATGGTCATCATGATTACTATGCTGTTCGAAAATATTTTGACGAGGCAATCCCCTATCTCTCTGATGGTGGTGTGATTGTTTTTGACGATATTTCCTGGTCGCCTGGAATGAGAAAAGCTTGGAAGGAAATAGAAGAGCTTGGGGAAGTATCTGCCTCAATAGACCTTCAATCGATGGGGATAGTGGTTGTAAAGAAGAACTTTTCAACTAAACAAAAGTTTGAAATTCCTCTATAATCGATATGTCGTTAAACATTTTCAAATGCCTTATAATGATACATCGTTTTTTTATCGTGGAAAAACAAACGAAGGAAAAATTATTCTGCTGAATCATGATGTATCAGTAATCAACTTTTTTATTTAAGTGATGTTCGGCGACAATATGAAAAAGGTGATTATTCATCTGAAGATGAAGATGTTGTTGAAGCTGTTTTGGCAACACACTTTTCAGCCAGGCGTTATTTTGTAAAAAAAGACCTGTCCAAACGGACAGGTCTCTAAAAACAGGACAATTAAAAGAACTGGATAATTGAACCAGATACGCCATCGTTATGGCTTTGCGATAGTGTGTTCTCCATAAGAGGGTTGTCGTGTTTTTACGGTTATGAAAAATTATTATAGGCAGTCTCTCCGTGTTCATAAACATCCAGGCCTTCTTCCTCGACCCTTCGGGGAACCCGGAGCCCTACTGTGGATTTGATGGCTCTGAACAGGATGAATCCCATAGAAAGCGCCCATGCTGCGATGGCTACCACGCCCAGTGTTTGTACACCAAGCATTGAAGCACCACCGCCATAGAACAATCCTCCTTCTGTTGCCAGCAAGCCAACCAGTATGGTTCCGACAGCTCCGCTGAAACCGTGTACTGTAACAGCACCAACGGGATCATCTATTTTGAGTGTATCCAGCATTTCAACGCCAAAAATTAATGTTATCCCTGCAACGATACCAATAATTACGGCACCTCCCGGGCTAACAACATCACATCCGGCGGTAATGGCTACCAGACCGGCTAAAGCGCCGTTCAAAGAAAGCCCTAATGATGGTCTTTTGTACCGAATCCACGATATTATCATGGCAGTAACCGTTCCGGCTGAAGCCGAAAGGTTTGTGGTAACAAATATTGATGCCACCGCAGAAATGTTGTCAAGTCCGCTGGCTGCCAACTGTGAACCGGGATTAAAACCAAACCATCCGAACCAGAGGATGAATACACCCAGGGCACCAATTGTCAAACTATGACCGGGAATGGCTTTACGTTTCCCATTGTATTTCCCCAGACGGGGGCCAATAATGGCTGTTCCGACCAGTCCCAGCCAGCCGCCGACCGAGTGCACCACCGTTGATCCTGCAAAGTCATGAAAACCCAGTTCACTGAGCCAGCCGCCGCCCCAGACCCAGTGCCCGGAAACGGGATAAATCACCGCTGTGATGAAAAAACTGGCAAGAATATAGGCTTTGAACTCTGTTCGCTCTGCTACTGCACCGGAAACAATCGTTGCAGCAGTGGCGGCAAATACAGTCTGGAAAATTAAAATGGCATAGTCAACATCGTTGCCATAAGAACCCGAGAAAAAGAGGTCGGGCATGCCTATAAATCCGCCCAGGTCGGTACCAAACATTATGCTAAAACCTACCACCCAGAACATAAGCGAACCTACCGAAAAATCAAGAAAGTTTTTCATGAGTATGTTGGCTGTGTTTTTGGCTCGGGTAAAGCCGGCTTCTACCATTGCAAATCCCGGCTGCATAAACATAACCATGGCAGCGGCAATCAGTACCCACAACATGTCTATAGAGACGGATATATCTGTTATTTTTGTTGTAATATCTTCCATAATTCTATTCTTTTAGTTGTTCAACGACCTGATTTACTCTTCTTCTCCTTTGATGTATAGCGACTCATTACCGGTTTCTCCTGTCCGTATCCGGTAAGATTCTTCAATGTCGACCACGAAAATTTTTCCGTCTCCGATGGCTCCTGTTCTTGCAGATTCCATGATGGCATTGATGGTATTCTTCAGGTTTTTGTCGCGTACTACTATCGAGAGCTTGATGCGTTCTATGGAGCTGGTATCGTACACTATGCCACGAAAGGCACGTTCTTCACGTGATCTTCCGACACCCCTGACTTCCCAGTAGGAAAAGAAGTCGATGCCTACGTTGCCCAGTGCTTCTTTTACATCATCGAATTTTGTCTTGCGTATGATGGCTTCAATTTTTTTCATGAGTCTGTTTTTAGGTTATTTAATCATCTCTTTTATTAATTCCTGATTGAATGAATGGCGTACTTCATCAGAAGGAAACCCCGACTACCATAAACAGGCTTTCACTTTCCGGATTCAGAATGAGGGATCCCGAAAGCGGGAGAGAGAAATAATCGGTGAATTTTATCTCTTTCGATGCACCTATACCGATGTTTACCACAGCAAAATCGCCGTCAGTTGTATAAACTTCGTTACCAGCCCCCAGAAAAATATTGGCGACACCCAGATCATAACCGGCTTCCAGGTATAAGGATTGGTCATCGGCGCCTGCAAAGAATTTACCGGCAAGCAAACTAAACTTGTCTATGGTGAGAGTACCGCTTATTTCCAGTGAATGAAAATTGTCAAAATCAAAATAATCATCCGACATATCATCCAACGGGAAATAGTAATCGGTAAGGGTGAGGCCAAATACATCACCAAAGGAATAACCGGCATACAGATCGGCCTCCTGCGCTCCCGGAGCATTGGTGGTGTAAGCGCCCCAGGCTCCCAAAACAAAACTGCCGGCCGACATTTCAAGCGTGGGCTGAATGCTGGGTGAACCACCGAAATCGGTTCCCCTCCATACATATCGGCTCATCAGGTCGGCTCCGACATTAACCTCAACCTGAGCGAAGGTTTTTGTACTGAAAATGTACAATCCCGTCAGGATTAGGATTCCCGGTAAAAGTTTTCCATTGTTTCTCATAGCAGTTGGTTTAAATTGTTAGAAATTGGTTTTGCCCCTCCTTTTTCAGGGGGGTGATCTAATTAAAAGTACTTTTTATTTGAATTACCCCATGTGGGGATGGGGGTATGCTGCAAATTTATATACTTTTTATATTAGAAACCTAATTTTTTGAGGGGTAATTTCTGAAATTTTATATTTTTTAAGACTATGACCCCTTTTTGAGGGGGGGGGGGTGAAGTATAATTTTTCATTTTTTCGGTTCTTAATCTCAACAGATTGATGAAAAAGCCTGAACGCAAAGTAATCCTGCGCAAAAGCCAAGGATTGCTGCCAATCCGTTACTTCTGTTTACTTTTCATGTCATATCTGCAGATTGGATGCTATTAAAATGGAAAAATCATGCACATGAAGTTCAAATTTTCATTACACGGCAAAAGCGGTCAAAAAAATATGTAGAAAAGAGGTGATGATTTTTCTTTAATTCGTTACATTTGGTTGAAACAAAATTTGTAAAAGAAAAACTGTAAAAATGAAGAAAATAGAACTGGGAAAAGGGCTTGACAACTTGTATTTTGGTATGAGTCGCGATGATTTCAAAGAGATCATGGGCGAGCCCGATGAGGTAGAGACCATTGAAAATGAAGATTTACCGGAAGATTTGTCTGAAGCCTGGCATTACGACGACATGGAGTTATCTGCTTCATTTGATAAAATGGAGGATTGGCGGTTAACATCTTTGGCTGTCAGTTCTGATAACTTCTCCTTCGAGGGCATTGACCTGATCGGGCTCAGCCAGCAGGAAGTTATGGAACAGATTGAGATGATGGGACTTGGCGATATTTCCATTGAAGAGTTGTCTGACGATGAAGAAAACAGTCAGCAAATCGCCACCATTCTTGATGTGAGTCTTAATCTTTGGTTTGATAACGGGATATTGACCGAAATTCAATGGGGCCCGTTCTGGGATGAGGAAGAAGAAGAATTAATATGGCCCGAAGTGAAATAAAAAAATGTAGTTAATTCTACATTTTTTTTTTGCCGGAATGTTTGTGATATAAAACCTTTATATATTTTTACCCTGTAATTTTATTATTTATTAAAATCATGAAAAAGAGTATTTTGAAAGTTGATCCTGTAGCATTTCGGTATGAAGATCCCGACATTGATGGAGACGATCTCAGTGAAGAAGATGACTATGAATGGGATGAAAATGACCTTGACGAAGATTTCGATGAGGAGTATGATGACGATGACCTCGATGAGGACTTTGATGAAGATTTCGATGACGAAGATTTGGATGATGATTTGGATGGAGAAGATTTGGAACAGTACGATGATGATGATGATGATGAATTTTAGCCCATCCGGAACAGAAAAGTAACTTTTGTTGTTGCCATCTTCATTCAGCAGTTTCCATCTGGTATGGCGGATTTAAAATAAAGCGGAGAAACCGAAGCCGCTCCGCCATATTTTCTATTTGTTTTTTCAGTGAGGGTTTCACTTTTTTGTGAAGCACCCTCACGTGACTAAAAGCTTTTTACTCCAAACGCTCCAGTTTTCTTTGTATTTTTCTGATGGCAGCTTCAATAGGCTGTTCAGGTTCAATGACATTGTAATCACCCCAGAAATCAGGATTGGAAAAACCTGATACTTCATCTTCAAGAATGGCATTCATTTTCAGTCGATCAGACCCCCGGAAAGGTTTTTCTTCAGTATATTCCCAGTCGGTTACAGCCATTTCAAGTGTTGTATGATAGTTGGTGTTAAATAATTTACGTCTCCATTTTACTTTGAATGAAACCTCTCCGCGGCTATATCCGAAGTACCACTTTCCGTTGTCATCTTCACGGTAGTTGACGGTATATGATGCTTCTGTAGGATAAACACGTGCTCCCAGAGGTTTTTTTCTGATGAACATCCGTGCTACTTCATCTCTGTCTTCTGTGTTCATGTTGAATATGGCACGTGTAACAGCCAGATTCTCTGTGTCAATATAAAGTTTCCCGTAAAAAAGAGGTATATTGATGTGCGGTTTCTGCTCAAAACTGAGAACATAGATGGTACGATCTTCTATCCGTGTAATATTACTTATCTTAAAGTTGTAATAATCAATCATTTCATTGTCGAACAGTAGATAAGGGTCTTTCATTATGTCCAGCATGGTTGCTGTGTAAGGCCCGCCCTGAAGTTTAAATGCCAGCGTATCGAGCTTGTCATAATCCGTACTTTTCCGGCCAATTTGAAGTCGAACCCGGTCTTCCCTCGGATCGTCGTAAGAATGTTTATATACTTCTACAACGGCTTCTGACAAAGAAACGTAAGACCAGCCCTTTTTTATTGTTTCGCGATAAAAAGCAGTCATTGTTACCGGCTGATTCAGATAGTTTTCGTCCCGGCGATTCAACACGGCCTTGATCAAAAGATTCGGGTCGGACGGAAAAACGGAGACTTCAACAAGCGGGACAGTAATCATCTTAAGTCTTACAGTATTGCGTCCTCTGCGAAATTCCGATAAGGGGACATATTTTTTTTCATAACCAATGAAGGAGAAACGTATGTTTTTGTCGGTCATGTTTTTGGGTACCTTTAGTGAAAAGTTACCACTTGAGTTACTGACCGTGGCAATATTGCTTCCTTCTATGGCCACTGTTGCAAATGGCAGTGGATCACCGTTGTCTTCATCTTCAACTGTTCCGCGAATCAATACGTAATTGAGAGTATCAAACTGCTGCTCATCTTCCCCGGAGGTGAAAGCCCGGGCATCAGGTGTAATGGTTATTATGGAGGCGATAAAGGCCAGCAGCGCAATAACATTTTTTCTGTGGTTAATCATCAGAGTTTTCATGGCATCTTTCTTTTTATCCGTATAAATTTTGTTTTAAAGGTTCCCGAATAGTATCCGAATAATCGGGGGCGGGCAGAGACAGGTTGTCGCAAACCTTGCTGTACTCTTTTCGTTGAACCTGTTTGTTTTGGATGCTATTTTTTCGTTGTTAACAACGATTTTGCTTTTTCCATCCTTTTCAATATAAAGACACCATGAGTGCGAAAAACCCTTATTATGGTTGTAGTATTTTCAACACGTTGTTGAACTTTTTCAACAGGCTGCCAAACAATTGTTTATAGTTGAAGTTATTGTTTTTAGACTGCACTCTTTTCTAAAATGCAGTATATCAAAACTATCTAATCTCTAATAATTGAGTGCAGTATAAAAAGCCTTCAAACTGCTGATTTTTACCATTTTTACCCCTGACCCCTAAAGGGGAACTGCTAAAAATCAGCAGTTCGAAAAAGTCCCCTTTAGGGATTTAGGGGTCAAAAGGCTTTTTAGACTGCACTCATAATTTATTATTTCAATGGTTTCAACAGATATTCGAGTCCGTTGAGTCTTATCTCATACATTGTTCCCAAAAGCATACCCAGTTTTCCTGAGGGGAATCCTTTTTGCGACATCCAAACCAGGTAATGTTCGGGTATATCACAAATTCTGGAACCCTTATACCTGCCGTAGGGCATCCGTGATGAAATAAGCTCCGTCAGGATTTTCGGATTAAAAAGGGGCGGTTCTTCCATCTTTTTTGGTTTACAAAATCATATATTGTCGGGATGGGGGCCTATTCGTTCATCTCTATCAAGCGAATCAATCAGGGCCATATCATCATCCGAAATTTCAAAATCAAAAATATCGGCATTGGATGCTATGCGATCTTCATGCACACTTTTTGGGATGGTAACTACTCCTTTTTGCAGGTCCCATCGCAGTACAAGCTGAGCTATACTCTTATTATATTTCCCTGCAAGTTCTTTCAGCAAATCAATCCCGAAAATTTTTCCCTGCATCAAAGGGCTCCATGCTTCGTATTGAATGTTGTTGGTCTTGCAGAAATCGAGAAGCGGTTGTTGAACGAGTTTCGGATGAAATTCTACCTGATTCACCATGGGTTTTATCTTCGCCGATTGCATCAGGTCTTCCAGGTGGTGCTGCATGAAATTACTAACGCCTATGGCTTTTACCCTGCCTTCATCATACAATGTTTCAAGAGCACGCCACGTTTCCTTGTATTTTCCTTTAACAGGCCAGTGAATGAGATAAAGGTCAAGATAATCGGTTTGTAATTTTCTGAGCGACTGATTAAAGGCATTGATGGTAGAATCATACCCCTGATCCGTGTTCCATACCTTACTGGTGATAAAAATGTCCTGCCGTGGCAACGGGTGGGTTTTTATTGCTTCTCCCAGTCCGTCTTCATTTTCATAAAGCGTAGCTGTATCTACATGACGGTAGCCTACATCCAAGGCCCGGTGCACCGCCCTTTTAATTTTACTGTTTGGGGTCTGAAATACGCCTAGTCCCAGGTATGGCATTTTTATACCATTGGCAAGCTCTACTGTTCCTTTAATGTTTGTTATTTTCATCCGTATAAAATTTATTTATCAAGGTCGGATGGAACTCGCATGCAAGAACTTATACATGTTGTTTTGTGGAAAACTTTGTCATGCTCGTTTCATCCGTATAAAATTAATTTAAGTAATTGGAATGATGCAACTTATTATGCTTTGATTTATATAAGATTCTTCGGTTCGCTCAGAATGACAGGCAGCTAAGGTTAAGGTTGAGGTTGAGGCTGAGGTTGAGGTTGAGATTGAGGCT
>NZ_AEWI01000037.1 GCF_000191885.1 Anaerophaga thermohalophila DSM 12881 | reverse complement strand
GCTTCCAATATGTCAACACATCACCTCCAATCCCCCTCCCTGGGAGGGGTTAGGGGAGGCCCTCTTAAGGTGGTTAAAGCAACAGGGTTCCACCTCTTCCCATTCCGAACAGAGAAGTTAAGCCTGTTAGCGCCGATGGTACTGCGTAAAAGCGGGAGAGTAGGTCGCCGCCGACTTTTTAGAAGAAAGCCGTTCCGGAACACCGGAGCGGCTTTTTTTATGTAACGGCTTGACTGCCTCGCGCCAAAGAAAGGATATTGTCGCGGCTTATCTTATCGTACTTTAATTGATGTCAGATGATTAGAGGTTAGTTTTATATTACATCTTACATCTAAAAATCTAACGATCTATTGTTTAATCGGTTTTTATCAGTTGATGTTACTTTTAAATGAGATAATTCCTTAGTTTTGTGTGACGAAATTGAGATATATCAGTTTTATTAGTGTTTCAAAGCATGAAGAAAGGTCAAGGATTTTCGTTTCTGGTTTTCTGCTTTATTATTCTGGGGTGCTCAAGTAAAGTGTTCTCAGAAAATGATTCACTTTTTGTTTTTGGAATTGAAGACAAGCTGAAAAAGTTATTGCCGGATTCGGTCGAAAAGGCCGATTCTCTTGCCAGGGTGCTGATTACTTATGCAGAAGACTCCGGGAATGACACTCTTGCGTCGAGCGGATGGTATTTTCGTGGAGAAGCGGCTTATTATCAGGGACATTTTGATTTTGCCGGTGATTGTTATGAAAAAAGTATTGGATACCTGAACGGTATTGAGAAGCCTGAAAAAAACGCCATTTATTTTAACAATCTTGGACTTACCAGGTATTTTAAAGAGCGATACAATGAAGCGCTTGAAGCATTTTTAAAATCGTCGGAGTATGAAAGAAAAACCGGGAATGACTATGGTTTTGCTCAATGTCTTCACAATATTGCTCTTGTACAAGACAAGGCAGGCAGGTATGAAAGTGCTGAAAAGTATTTTGATCATTCGTTAAATATATTTCTCGAATTGGATTCATTGGCCGATGCGGCAGCAGTTTTGAATGATTATGCCATTTATCTTGCCGGAAGAGGCTTGAATAATCGGGCGATAGAGAAATACGGTGAGGCTATTGAGATATACAAAAAAATTGGTGATTCAGAAGGCATTGCAAAAGTCAAATGTAATATTGGGGCCTTATTTTTGTACGAAAAGGATTATGCGAAATCTGCCAGTTATTTGAAAGAAGCACTCGATTATTTCAATACTCACTCATCTTCATCTTATCTCATCAACATCTATAGTCTTTTAGGTGATCTTTATTACGAACAGGGGAGAAATTCCCTTGCGGTGGTTTTTTATGAAAGGGCTGAACATACCGCCCGGAACATGGGATGGAATAATTTAAGACAGAAAAATTTGTATTCTTTATTTAAGGCATTAAAAGCGGAAGGAGATTATGAAAAAGCCATTGATGTTCTTGAAACTTATTCGCAATTAAAAGATTCCCTGATTATTTCCAATAAAGCCTATCTTGAAGAAACGATTGATAATGAGCTGGAGAAAGATTTGATGGAAAAAGAGTTTAATTTGATGAGAGCCAGAAATAACCAGAAAAATTTGATTCTAATTATCCTTGGCTTAATGGTTATTCTCGGTATTGTGGCCTGGTTTCTTTACGGACGAAGTAACCTTCTGAAAAAGGAGAAAGAAAAACAGGTTCTTCAGCAAAAGATTCATCAGCTTCAGATGAATCCACATCTGATTTTTAATGTATTGTCGTCGGTACAAAATTATATTCTTGAGGATAAGAAAGATGAAGCCGTTGAATATTTAAATGATATCGCTGATTTGGTAAGAAAACTTCTTGATGTAGGGGATATGGAACTTATTCCTCTTGAAGAAGAAATAGACCTTCTGAATAAATACCTTAAAGTACAATGCCGCCGTTATTTCCAGAAAATTGATTGTGGTGTAGATTTCCGCGTTATTTCCGGGTCGCGGTACTTGCTGGTACCGCCAATGTTGGTTCGACCGCTGATTGATGCATTATTTTCGAAAGGAAAAGTTAAGGACAATCAGTGCCCCGGAATAAATATTTACTACGAGCAAAAGGAAGATGGTTTGGAATTGACCCTTGAGAATAAAGGAGTTTATGTAAAGAATGACATATCCAAAGAGAGCATTGAGTTAATTGAAGAACGTCTCAGTCTCCTTTCTCCTAATGGCAAGAAGCCCCGTCTCGAGATTATTGATCTTATTTCGGAAGATGGAAAATCCGGAAGTAAAGTGAGATGTCGGTTGCCTCTTATCACAAAAAATTAATTATTTTCTTCCAAAATCGGCGGGAATCTCACCCCAATTTTCAGTATCCCATTTCAGAACGGGTTGTGACCATTTGTTGTTTTGGAGCCAGTTTTCGGCACGACGTATCCGTTTAAACAATTCTTCTGTTTTTTGAGAATCTTCCAGTTTTGTTATGCATTTTTTCTTTTTTACCCATCCGATGGCAATAGATGAATCGCTGTAAACCGGAATATTCAGGTTTTTGCGTTTCAGCTCGGCCAGACCATGTACGATGGCAAGAAATTCTCCTATATTATTGGTACCAAGGGGGAACTTTGCATGAAACCATTCCTTGTTGCTTTTCACGTGCACTCCGCGGTATTCCATGGGTCCGGGATTGCCGCTACAGGCCGCATCGACAGCCAGACTCTCCCAAAAAGGACCATCGTCTGAAATTTTTTTCCGGCTTTTTGGTGAAGTGGTTTTTTTGTTTGACGAAATATTTTTGGTCCATGGAGATTCATACGCTTTTTGGGCTTCCTCGAGGGTTTTAAAGGATTTATATTTGGCGCCTTTATATCCGTTGATGCGTTTTTTACATTCTTCCCAGTTGTCAACAATGCCTGTTTTATGGCCCAGCCATATCACGTAATACTTTTTAGAAGCCATTCTGGTATGCGTTTTTTCTGATTAATGGTACGGAAAAATTGTCCTGCTCCTATATGCCGGTCTTATGACTAAACCAGGTTTGAAACATTATTTAAAAAGAGTTTAATCGACATGGCCATCAGAATAATGCCAAAGAATTTCTTTAAGACATATATTCCGGCCTGACCGATAATTCTTTCTACCTGATTGGTAAGTCGAAGTACTATATAAACAAAAACAATGTTCAGAAAGAGTGCGATAATAATGTTGATGGTTTCATATTCAGCCCGTAAAGAAAGCAGGGTAGTAAACGATCCGGCCCCGGCAATGAGCGGAAAAGCAATAGGAACGAGTGACGCACCCGAGGGGGAATCGTGTTTGAAAATGGTCACCCCGAGTATCATCTCGATAGCAATCATGAACAATACAATAGATCCGGCAATGGCAAAAGAAGAAATGTCTACTCCGAATAAACCGAGAAGGGCTTTCCCCACAAAGAGAAAGACGATCAGAATAGAAAATGAAACCAGAGAGGCCTGAGCCGCATTAATTTTATTCCCTTTATTCCTTAAATCTACAATAATAGGGATGGAGCCGAGTATGTCTATAACGGCAAAGAGTACAATAAAAGCGGAAACGATTTCCAGAAAATTGAGTTCCATAACCGGGGAAATTTAAATTAACTGTTGGATGCAAATGTAGAAATATTTTCCCGGCTACAGCCATGTAAAATATCAGGGTTCAGATGGCTTATGAATACAGGAGATGGTTAAGAATCCTTCCGGCAGGATAATTATAGCCCCGAAAGCGGTCAAAAGTTTATAGCATCTTTCAGGATTTAAACTTTGCGTCATTGCGTTTCCGCAATCAGTCCTTTTAGCCGGCTGTAATTTTCAATTCTTCCGACAAATAATGTTCTCCCGCGAATTTCTCTATCAAAAACAGGATATAGCGGATATCTACACTGATACATCTTTGTAGTTCGGAAGAATATGAGATATCGGAGGCCATTCCTTCCCAGTTGCCGTCAAAAGCCAATCCCACTATTTCTCCGCGCTTGTTTAGCACAGGACTTCCGCTGTTACCACCTGAAATGTCGTTGTCCGAAATAAAGCATAATGGAAGATTTTTACCAAACGCCTTATCACCTGAATCAAATAATGATTGCACATCTGTTTTCGTCTGATAGGCGGGGTTTCCTGAATTGATTTTTTCCATCATTCCGCTACAGGTCGAAAATGAAGCATAAATAATACCGTCTTCAGGGGAATAAGGTTCTATTTTACCGAACGAAAGTCGTAGTGTACTGTTGGCATCAGGATATAAACTATCGATGGAATCGCCTCGCATTAACATGTTTAGATAGTGGTGCATCGAATAATTTATCTGATCGTCTATTCTGCTATACATGGCATATACGGGGCCAAATTCCTGAAAAAGATCATAGTAAAGACCAAAGCCGGGGTCTGACATGAGTTTTTCTGACGAGGGAGCATCAATGAAATCATTAAATTTTTCGGAATCGGCAAAGAGTGATCCTGAATAGATTTTATCACTCAAATCTCTTGTATTTGTCGCATTTTTAAAGAGTACATCATCGTTCACCCTCAGGCTGTCGTTTAGGTTCTGCAGATAATAAGTCAGCATTTCTTCAAAAACCTCTTTGTCAATAGCAGCCGAAAAATCTTCAAAAAACTCGTCGCCACTCTTTTTAAGTTTTTCGAGTTCTTTTGTCAATGCCTCCTGCCGGACATGATCTTCTTTGAGCAAGCCATACAAATTAAAGGATTCGATAATGAGTGAGCTGATTTCGGGACCGTTGATCAGGCTTTCGATGGTAATAATTGTTGTTTTTGTGAGGTTTTTACGCATCAGGTACAGTATTCTGGAAGAGGTAAGGATTCTCCGGAATTTTTCATCATCATTGATGCGTTCCTGAAGGTGATTTTCCAGTTCTTCTCTTGAATCAATCAGGCCAAGTTCCTCAATGCTTTCATTTTGTCCTGTTGCGTATTTCCGGAAGTTGGCTGAATTGGCATATTTATCGGCATACCGGATGCCTGTCACCTTCGAGTTCTTCATATTTTTTTCCCAGATGGCCTGTTTTATTTTTCTGACATCAGCAATAACAGGATTTATAATATCAAATGATTCCTTTATGCCGGCAGCAGTAATATATCTGTTGGTTTCACCCGGGTATCCGAGCGTCATCGTGAAATCGCCCTCTTTCACACCCTGTTTCGATATGGTAAGAAATCTTTTGGGCTGGAAGGGCACATTACCGGGATCGTAGTCGGCCGGCATTCCTTCGGGGGAACAGTAAACTCTGTAAAAGGCAAAATCGGCCGAATGCCGTGGCCACATCCAATTGTCTCTTTCGCCACCAAACTGTGCAATGTCTTCAGGGGGGGCCGCGACCAGCCGTACATCCCTGAATGTTTGTGTGATAAGGAGAAAGAATTGGTTTTGGAACAGAAAATCCTTTATTTCCGCATCTTGTCCTTTTGCAAGTGAAACCGTGTCGAGGATGACTTTTGAGATACTATCGATAATATGTTCTGTTTCAGGTCGACCGGAGGCATTTTTCAGTGCAGAATTGAAAACAGGCGTAAGATCCTTTGCATCAATCAGTATGGTTGCAGTCTTTCCCGGATTAGGAATTTCTGATGCCGGAGATTGTGCCCGGAAACCATTGCTCAGTAAGTTGTTGTCTACACTGCTGTGTTGCTGAATGTCGCTGTAAGCACAATGGTGGTTGGTAAGCAAAAGGCCTTTGTTGCTGACAAAACTTCCGGTACAGCTGCCATCGTCAAGAGAAACTATACTGAAATTGAGGGCGTTTCCACTGGAACTAAAAATTTCATCTGCCGATAATTCCAACCCCATCTCGTACATCTTTTCAATTTGAGACTGAGGTAAATGCCAGGGTAACCACATGCCTTCGTCGGCAAGGAGAGTAACGAAAAAAAATGTATTCAATAACGTCAGAAGTAATGCCCGCTTCCACATATCAACCAATAACTTAACAAATTCTTAATGTTGCGAAACTACAACAGAATGATTGCATTTACCGATTTTGTAAAATATTTTTAAGATTATTTAGGAATTCCATTTATCAATAATTTTTTAAAAACCTAAACGCAGAGACGCAGAGACGCAAAGTTTTTTATGACGATAATCCATTAAATTTCTGCAATATATTGAAAATCAATCGTCTATTTTAAAGATGTTTGTTTTTTTAAATGCAATATATCAAGGCTGTAAGAATCATCTCACATCTTATATCTAAAAATCTAATAATCTATTGTACGTTAGCTGCTGCAGCTAAAATAATACTCTCATAACATGGACTTTGCGTCTTTGCGTCTTTGCGTTCAGGCTTTAACGCACTATATTGAATTATTCAACAATCGTCATCTCATCAATCAGATTTTGAGCGCCTGCATATTTATCGATGATGAACAAGACGTACCGGATATCGACATTGATACATTTTTGCAATTCCGGTTCAAAGGCGATATCGCCGCTCATGGCTTCCCAGTTGCCGTCGAAAGCCAGTCCGAAGAGGTATCCTTCACCATTGATAACGGGACTGCCGCTGTTTCCGCCGGTAATATCGTTGTCGGTTGTAAAATTGACATACATTCTGCCATCTTTGTTGGCATAGCGGCCGTAATCTTTATCACGGTAGAGTTGCTTCAGCTTTTCGGGGACAGAAAACTCATAGTCGTCGGGTTTTTCCTTTTCCATAACCCCTTTGAGGGTTGTATAATGCTTGTAAATGACGGCATCCCGTGGTTCGTAATCACCGACTTCACCATAGCTCAGTCGCATGGTAAAATTGGCATCGTCGTAATATACTTTGTCGGGATTCATCTCCTGTAGCCCGGCAATAAACAGGCGGTGATTCTTGTCGATGGTAAGGTTCGATTCACGGATTTGACTCATTAATTTCAGATATAACTCCATCGTGGATTTTCCGGCCGAATATGCAGGATCCTTTTTCAGTTTTTTTAGTTTCGGATTTTCCAGAAAATCGTAAAGTTCTTCTTTGCTGACAAAAATGGATTTTCTGAATAATTTATCGGCATACTCTTCGAAGCCGTCTTCTTTGTCGGTCTTTATCTCTTCGAAGAAAGAAGGATAAAATTCTGCGTCGATCTCTTCATGGTAGAGTTCCAGCAGAGCACTCATTACCTTTTGGTCGGTGGGCGCATGATAATCTTTGTAAAAATCTTCGGCATTTTTTTTCAGATTTTCGGTTGCCTGCTTTATCTTTTCTTCATCTTCGGATTCGAGGGCCTGTTCCAGTTCCCGGGCTGCAAGAGAAAAACCAATGATTTCGGTGCCCCTCAGCATACATTCGCGTACGAAATTCTGGGCAAGATAGTAAGGCGCCCTGTTTTCGTAAGCTGCTTTAAGGGAGGGCAGCACGTCGCCATATTTTTCCTGACGCTCGGGAGACTCGTTTACCCAGTCACTGAATTTTTCTTCCAGTTTCTGTTTCTTTTCGATGACATTCAGGTTTTTCAGCCCTCTGTTCATCCCGATGCTGTTTTTCCAATAGTTGGAACTGCGCGAATATTTCGAGGCATATTGAAGTCTTATCTTATCGCTGGAGTTCATGGCCTTCTCCCATATTTCCTGTTTTACCCCTCTGGGTTTGATCAGCGAGAAATTGAAGATATTCATCCGTTCGTCAATGCCCCAGGATGTCAGGTAACGCTGAGTGCTTCCCGGGTATCCCAACGTCATGGCAAAGTCACCTTTTTCATATCCTTTGAGTGATATGGGAAGGTGATGCGCAGGTTTTAGCGGCACATTGTCGGGAGAATATTCGGCGGGTTTTCCGTCTTTATCGGCATAGACCCTGAAAAGGGAAAAATCGCCTGTATGCCGGGGCCACATCCAGTTATCGGTATCGTGTCCGAATTTTCCGATTGAGGAGGGAGGAGCACCGACAAAGCGAACGTCGTTGAACACTTCGTAAACCATCATGAAATATTGGTTACCGCCATAAAAATCGCGTACCAGCACCCGGTAATGTGAGTCGCCTTTTACGCTGTCGGCAATTTGTGTGGAGATGCTGTCGATAGCAGACCGGCGTTCTTCTTCGGTCATATCGGCGGTGAGTCCTGCTTCTATTTTACTGGTGACATCTTCCATCCGTTTCATAAAGGTGACGGAAAGTCCGGGTGCGGGAATCTCATCGTCAGTGGTTGGCGCCCAGAAACCATCTTCCAGATAATTGTTTTCCATGGTACTCAACGCTTGTATGGTTCCGTAACCACAGTGGTGGTTGGTCAGTATGAGACCTTTATCCGAGATGAGTTCTCCGGTACATCCGCCACCGAAGATAACAACGGCATCCTTCAGACTCGAATGGTTGACACTGTAAATATCTTCTGCGGAAAGTTGCAGTCCCATCGACTGCATTTTTTCAATGTTCAGTTTTTTGATCAACGGCAGTATCCACATGCCTTCATCGGCCTTCGATAAGCCTGAGAAAGCAAATATCATGGCCATTGCAAGGGCGGTCATTTTTTTCATCATAGGTGTTTTTTTGTTTTTATGTTCTTGAATTATACGAGTCGTTTTTCTCTTTTAAGAGTTGAGTGCAGTCTAAAAAGCCTTTTGACCCCTAAATCCCCTAAAGGGGACTTTTTCAAACTGCTGATTTTTAGCAGTTCCCTTTTAGGGGTCAGGGGTAAAAATGGTAAAAATCAGCAGTTTGAAGGCTTTTTATACTACACTCAGAGTTTGTAAAGATAATATTAACTGTACAAAATACATTCTATGAGGCCGGTCTAAAAAGCATCTTTATTGCCAAACTCGTTGTTGTTTTAAATTTTTGCATCCTCATTAACAACAAGTTAACTCTGGCACAAAAATTTAAAACGCCTGGATTTTGACAAAAATATGCTTTTTATACTGCACTCATTCTATAAATTTATTAAGGTCGAATAGTCTACCCCGATTTATCGGGGGGAACTCGCATGCAGGTATTAATTGTCAACATATCACAATTTAAAAGAATGTCACAATAATGAACGATTTTAACTATTAAAAAGGCGCGGTGGCCTGTCCGCTTTCCGGGCCGGCGGATGGCGGGAAGCCAAAATGGGCGACGTTCATGGCCTTGCGCAATGGCCGGAAATTTTGGCTTTCGCGGGGAGATAGGTTTAAGCGGACTAGACCTTTTTGGTTCTTTTTGGGGCAATGCCAAAAAGAACAATAGAAAATAAATTTGAAACAGACTGCTGACTTTTTTAGCAGCCTCTAATTAGTCTAAGTCATTGGTCGAATGGAACTCGCATGATTGATTTTGTTCATCAACTTTTGTGACAAACCTTGCCATGCTCGTTTCATTTGTTTGTAAACAATGTTGTGGAAGCTTTCTGCTTCTGAAGGGAACAGGTTGAATCCTCACCCAATCGGTTAAGGAATCAGATGGCTGTTTTTATTGCTGAGAGCTAAGTGTTTGTAGTTTTAAGTGACGATTAATATGCCCTTTGTTCGGAAACGTAGGCGTGCAGTAGACATTGTTCCTCTGTGTCTGCTTTGTGGTGTTCCGGATCATTTGTTGTTATGCTGAGTTTCACAAGGCAATTACAGGGCACCACAGAGCTACACAGAGGAATCACTGAGTTTATTTGGTAGTTGTAATTATTTGCAGGATGAACCTTAGAAATATACGGATATTCCGCCATTTAGGGAAAATCCTTTGATCGTTTGTTCTATATCTTCATCTATGTATTCGTCTTCATATTCACCCGAAATATTTGTATATCCCAATCCTAAATCAAGTGAGATGTTTTTATTCAGGAAGAATGCGACACCGGCACCTAATCCCCAGCCATTCATTTTTATTTTTTCTTCATCTGAATTATACTCTTGTTTGTTGTTTCCAAACATATATTCTCCCTGAATAAAAGGTTTAATGTTGGAATCACCGAAATAGTATATGACACTTGGTCCAATTAAAAAACCAGAGTTTTTATATTCGTCTCTATCATCCTCTTGTTTAGTTGATTCGTAATCGATGGTTAAACCTATGGCAAAACCGTCAGCAACAAACCATCCGATGGAAGGCTTAAATGAAAATTCATTAATGTCAATTTCATAGTCTCCACCCTGGTATTCTTGTTCGTTGGTCACAGAAGAATATGATAAATTGGTGCTGCCCGAAACAATCATTTTCCCTTTAGCAGTTGGAGAAGTGAAGTCCTGGTCGCTATTGCTCCTCGAAGACTGGCTTTCTGAAATTTTTTCCTTCGACATCTTCGCAATTTCATTCATTTTATACACGAAAACACTTCCATCCGAAGTTTCGATTTTAATTTGTTCGTTGGGAACCTGTTCAATTATGATTCCTTTGATGATGCTGCCGTCCTTCAGGTGTACGACATCGCGATAATTGTTTTGTGATAATGCGTTGACTGTCAACGCAACCACAACAATGGTCAAAAGCAATTTTTTCATGATGTTAATTTTTAGGGTTTAAATTATTGATGCCTAAATTAAAGAAAATATTCAATTTTTTGTATTGAATATGCTTCGGCCAGGCTTAACGAGAGACGAGTTTTAATACTTGTAAATCAACACATAGGCTGTTAGCCCTTTAGAAATCAAATTTTTGTATTATTTTTCTGTTGAATTCAGAGGCATTTTCAATGTTCTTTTCACGGGCAATGATTTCTGCTCTGTGTTGACCGCCGGAGTGAAACTTTTGTAATAAGGTAACACCAACCACGTAACCGGTAAAATAATAACCGTTCCATACCTGCCATGCCCCGAATCCGAGCGCCGATGCGTTCAGCAGGAAATTGAAGCTGCCTTCAACTATTTCCCCGCAATACACTTGTCCTAAGCCGGGAAGGAGAGAAAGATGCCGGGCTTTCTCCGGATTTTTATATTTAGGGGAATTGACGTACATATTTTTAATTTCCTGGAAATTGCCATTGGTATTCGACAGTTTTTCCAGCTTTGTTAATGTTTCGTTTGCTTTGTCAAATTCAAAAAGGTGATTGTAACAGAAAATTTTTATAGTTAATATTTTGGGTTTGATGGTGTTTTCTTTTGATGAGATTGCTTCATAAAGTTCAATGGTATTAATGGCATCATTGTAATTACCGTTCATATACTGGCAAAATGCCAATTGATAATTTTTTTGTGCGAAGAGAGTATCTTCGGGATTTCTTATGTTGAGTCTTTCAAGTGTGACAGAAGCTTTTTCATATTTCCCGGCATTTTTATATGTCAATGCTTTTTTGTAAATGGCTTCTCTTTTGCTATCTGCATCGTCTGAAAAAAATACAATTCTTTCATATTCAACAGCACTTCCTGTCATATTTCCTGAAACGGCCAATGAATCGGCCTTTCTGAACAATGTGTTTATATTTTGTGCCTCAATCGTAAATATTACGAAGAGGAATATGGAGATTAAACAATATTTGTTTGTCAGTAAGTTCATTGTATTCATTGTTTGCAATTTTTGCTGAAAATGTGGCGCCCCAAATATTTCCTATGTAAAAGACTGAAAAGACCGTTCCAAAGAATATGGTTTCAAATCGCTCCGGTCCCCGTTTGGAATAATTTTCAATAGTGACTAAGGCAAGTCCTGATGACATGAGGAAAGCGGCGATTCCCTGTCCGGTTTTCCCTGAGTATATCTGTCCGGAGCCGGGAATTATTCCTGAGAGAATACCGGCAATAACAGGCGACTTTTTATGTCTGTTCTCCAGCTCCTTCGAAATTTGATCCATTCTTTTCAGTTCACTTGAAAACCCAAAGTAATCGGAGGGTATATCTTGCCGGGTTGTTTTGTAACCTTCAATATCTCTTTTTAGCAGATAAAGGCCAGAATTTAAAAAGGATTTAAAGTTTCTGCCTGTTTCTGTGAGGGGGTAATAACGAGATATTGCAGAGTCTGCACTTTCGAAATTCTTCAGATGAGTAAGGTTGTATATTCCAAAAAGTCTTGATTTTTCATAGAATGTTGAATTTTTCGTGACTTCATTAAGATAGCCGGCAGATTCCTGTAGTTGTTTTTGGTTGTAAAGCGACCATCCTTTCAGATAATAAAGAGAGTCTTGCTGTGAATGAGACAAGTTTTTCAAGAGTAGCTCATCAGCTTCATAGATACTTTCGTCAAACATTCTCTGATTGACGAGGTATGATGTGAATTTTATCCTTGCCGAAACTTCCTGGCTGAAAGCGGAAGGGATTGAAACAGCCCAACCCAGAATGATAATGGTTATTGTAATGTAATACCGCATTTACGTTTATTCATGGATTCTGAAACGATATTTTGTATAATCGTCTGTGGCACGTCCTGAATTCGTGTCAATTGTCAGGGGATGAAGAGACGTCTGAGCTATTCTGTTGCACCTGCTGAGTCGGTCTGCTGTAAGGAATACGCCTTTTAATATGCCATAATGTTGTATAACATCATTGCTGAAGTTTGAACAGGATGGTTCATACAGGCAATCGGCTGAAAAATGTTTCGACAGGGATGTCTGGTAGATATAAAGTACCCCCCCCAGTGTCCACCTGACAGGATTTAGCTTTTCCACAAGCGGGGCATCTTTAGCGATTAAAAACTCTCTTTTTCTGTTTCTTTCTGTTTCTATTTCCCTGATTTTAGAATTTTCCGATTTTAGTATCAGGGATAAATCCTGTTCAAAGTTTATTTGAGCAGGAGCATTAATGAAGATGAGCAAGACAAAAAAGAGGCTAAAAAATCAATTTTTTCAGCATCAGAAGGGATTTTGAAATTAAAAATATCCATTTGAATATCCTTACCCGAGCAAATGTCAGAAAAGGTAGTTCTTTTAACTGTGCTATCCTGTCTGGCAGTATAAGCTACTTCCGTGATTTTTTTTGGAAAACTGAAGTTTTCCAAATGAATGTAATCGTAGTAATATATCTTTTTTAGTGATTTTCCATTGTTATCTACATATTCGGCAAAGACGGGAAGAAAATTATCAAAAACCAGTTCAACGGTACTTATTGCTCTCATTCCCGGAGGGGCCTGCCATGTTGCTACGACATATTTCCCGTCACGTTCTGTGTTTACGGGCGTAAACCCTTCCTTCCTCAGCCCCATATCCTGTATCTGATTGTTTACAAAATAATAGATTAACTCATTAGAACTTGAGTATTGGCTGTTTTGAGTGAATGTAACAGTATTTTTTCCGGGATTGTAAATAGTGATTTCTCCCAAAGAGTTTATTTTTTTATAGAATTCTTCCGGCTGAAAATAATGAAATATTATTTCTGATGATTCGCCGTCGTAAAGGATTGCTGATTTGGCATTAAAGAGGTTTCCTTCGTGGTACACCTGATGCAAAGCCTCTATGCTTACTTTTCCCTGATAATTCTGGCTGGTTACCTCGGGGAAAAGAAGAAAAGAAAGAAACGTTACGATAATTATCGTCCGAAGGTTTAAACTGATGCGATGCAGGTGCTTTCCAATGTTATTCATAAAAGTGATGAAAAATCTTAAAATCATCCACAGGTCCATCAGGACCCATGGATAATAGATGTTTTAGCTTTTGGTTAACAGCTACCACATAAAGAATTTGGGATTATCAACATAAGCGCTGATATCGTTCCAGTTGACTGCCAAGACAATAAGGTCGATAAGAGGCATCAATCCAAAAAAACCTCCAAAAGTCAATATATACCCAATCCCGGTCATTACCTTTGTTCCCAGATAAAAACGGTGTATCCCTAATCCACCCAGGAAAAAGTCAAGCAAGACAGCAATCAAAGGATCTTTTTCGCTAACAGCTGATGCAACGGCTGAAGTCGGAACTGCTTCAAAATCAAGAGCACTTGAAATCATGCTGAAAGAAGTATGAGTTGCGGAAGCAAATAAATTTTCCACAGCATTGTCATCAATTGTGTAGGAAGTTGCAGATGCCTGACTACTGAACACCGCAATCCCTAACAACAGAGTCAGAGTAATTAAAACTTTTTTCATAATAATGATTTTTAAATTATTTAATTCAACATTCGTAATTTAAGATAAATTTTCTTCTTAAGGACTATTTTTTGATGCATTAAATAATTTAGAATTATTATTAATAATAAAATAGTTTGGTCAGATAAGTTATCATTCCAGCCAGAGATTTTGTATCATTGAAGACAGCAATAGGTTAGACGGGATTGAGGGAGTTAATGTTGACGTAACTGAGAGCCTCGATTATATTGATATTCCTTTAATGTTAAAATAAGAAAATGAGCTGTAACCATTAAAAAATAATACGCATGATTCATGTCGAAATCAGAAAAGGGGGTGTTGTTCTTTTTCTGAAAGTTCTTTTATACTCTTGTTAATTAGCTCGTCAGCTCCGTATTCATGTGATTTACGAACGATTGTTCGACCTTGAAATAGTGATCTTCTCCGGCTTTTAGCAGCATTTTATTTTCCTTTTTCCTTTGACCATTTTGCACGCAACGCATAAATAATAATAGCCCTCCACGACCTGAATTTTTTCGCTTGTTGAAGATAATTTTGTTATTTTCGAGCTCATAAAAGATAGTCTTATTTGTGAAATGATGAAGTGTCGTTTTTTTATTTGCCTCTAATACACACATTATCATGGAAATAAACAAAACATCTTTTATTTTTTTTACTGAAAATCGCTCAATATAAGTAAAAATAACTGACCATGAATGGCAAATTAATAATCATTTTTTTACTTAAAAAAATGATTTTAGAACTGATTATATTAACTTTATTTGAAGGATTGGGCTTATTTTTTCATCCGTACATAATTTATTTATTAAGGTTTGATGGAACTCGCATGCAAGAACTTATACATATTCTTGTTGTGACAAACCTTGCCATGCTCGTTTCATCTTTTATATTTAAAAAAAAACAAGTGATTATTTTTATTAGCCGTAATTTATTTAAATTATTATAGTAGCATGAATATTTTGATTTTATTGTTTTGGTCTCTGGTCAGCAAAAGATATTAATTTATCCACAATTTATATTCATTAGTCATAAAAATGCTAATATAATCTGTCTCTATTTATGGTTAACTATCCAATTTTATTACTTTCGTATCGTTATTTTATTGTTCAACTTAAAACTTTAAACTATGAAAAAGTTATTTTTTATTGCTGCAGTAATGCTGCTTTGTGTTTCAACAGCTTCGTTTGCACAAGCTAAATTTGGCGTTAAAGCCGGTTTGAATATTGCTAGCTTGAGTGGGGATGATGCAGAGGATCTTGATTCAAGGCTAGCTCCGTTTTTTGGGGGGTTTGTCAATATTTCTTTTTCTGATAAACTGTCTTTTCAGCCTGAGTTGCTTTACTCTATGAAGGGAGCCAAATATTCTGACTCCGGCTCTGAAAGCATTGGCGGGATCACTTATAATTATGAAGAGGAAAGCAAGGTTAAGTTAAATTATTTGGATATTCCCTTAATGCTGAAAATAAATCTTGGTTCTGGCTTTAATTTACAAGCCGGACCTCAAATTGGATTATTGCTTTCTGCAGAGGAAGAATTTGAGTATACTGCCAGTGGCGGGGATATGAATGAATCAGAATCAGAAACAACAGACATCAAAGATGATTTAAAAGGAATGAATTTTGGATTAAATGTTGGTGCTGGCTATGACTTTGGTTCTTTAGGAGTAGATATACGTTACAGTCTGGGGCTTTCCAATATTGCTGATTATGATGATGGCGATTTAAAAAGTAATGCTTTTCAAATTGGTGTTAGCTATGCTTTCTAAAAAACAGATATTCAATATTTTCAAAATATCTTGACAAAAAAAAAGGCTGTCTTCTTTCTGAAGACAGCCATTTTTTTTGTCTTAAAACGTCAACTTCAGTTGTTGCTCCGTTAATTTAACCCAACTTGCGGGGTTTTCTATAAAAATGCAGCTATTTTAGGGTAAAAACGTGTTATTATTTTCATTTTTATTGTGTAAGTAACTGATATTCAGCTATGGCATTCCGCCTGTTTTCATTTGTAGTACACAGGGGGGTATTGGTTATCAGCTAATTTGGTGGTAATTTGCAGCCATGTATTTCAAGGTATCCATGCGCACCAATCCTGTCACGGGAAGCTACTGCGGTTATTACCGGTTAGTGGAGAGTTATCGCGACCATAGCGAGAGGGTATGCCATCGGACTATTTTGAATGCCGGGTATCTCAACGGGCTGACCACAGACCAGCTGAACCTGATTCAAAAGATACTTACCGCCAAGGTGGCCAACCACGACAACCCGCTGTTTGAACTTCCTTACACCGATGACCCAACGGTGATCCGCTATGTCGATGAGTTTTACAAGCGGATGGTTGCCGACAAACGCATCGATGTGTTTGTAGGGGAAAAGGATAAAAAGGCAAACCAAAGCGGTAAAGACATGCAAATGATTGATCTGAACAGTATTCGAAACAAAGACGTGCGGGAGATTGGTGCCGAATGGTTGTCGTACCAGGCCATACGCCAGTTGCAGATAGCTCCGTTTTTAGAAAGCCTCGGATGGAATGAAGACCAGATTAAACTGGCCCAGACCCACCTCATCAGCCGGGCAGTTTATCCGGCCTCTGAGCTGGAAACCACGCGGTGGATCAGGGAAAATTCGGCGGTATGCGAAGTCACCGGGTTCGACATCAAACAAATTACCAAAGACCGCCTGTATGGGATATCAAAAAAACTGTATGCCCAAAAGGAAGCCTTGGAGCAACATTTATCAGTGCGCACCAACGAATTGTTCGACATTCAGGATAAAATAATACTTTACGATCTGACCAATACTTATTTTGAAGGCCGGAAACAAGGCAGCAAACTGGCAAAATACGGGCGCAGTAAGGAGAAACGCAGTGATGCAAAAATAGTTGTGCTTGGGCTGGTGATCAATCCTGAAGGGTTTATCAAATACTCCTCCATACTGGAAGGGAACATGACCGATAGCAAAACACTGGAAGGGATGATCGGCAAATTGCGCATCAAAACATCTTCATCGGCAAAGAAAGCCTTGGTGGTAATCGATGCGGGCATTGCCACCGACGATAACCTGAAGATGATATTGGACAATGGGTATGATTACCTGTGTGTGAGCCGTTCAAATTTAAAAAACTACCACAACGAAGCTGGTGCAACCAGTGTTTTAGTAACCGACAACCGGAAACAGAAGATTGAACTGTGTCGGGTAAATTCGGATGGTAATACGGATTATTATCTCAAAGTAGAAAGTCACTCCAAAGAGCTGAAGGAACGTTCAATGAACGAGCAGTTCCGTTCGCGATTTGAAGCCGGACTGCAACAAATAGCCGACAGTTTGACCAAAAAAGGTGGCATAAAACAAGAGGACAAAGTACACCAGCGTATTGGGCGGTTAAAGCAAAAATACCCTTCCATCGGGCGGTACTTCGATATTGAAACACAAGTGAGCGATGAGCCTGAACTCAAACGGAAAAAGAAAGGCGCCCAACCAGGCAAAGAGAAAAAGCGGATTGTAAGTTCCATCAAATGGGCGGTTAAAAAAGGGGTTGACATTAACGCCCGCAGTGGGGTTTACTTTCTGCGTACATCACTTCAGGCCCAATCGGAGGAAAATGTATGGCAATTTTACAACACGATTCGCGAAATTGAGGCCTCGTTCCGGGTCTTGAAAACCGACCTTGACTTGCGCCCTGTGTATCATCAAAAAGATGAAAACACGATGGCTCATCTGCACTTGGGGCTGTTGGCTTACTGGGTGGTAAACACCGTCCGTCACCAACTAAAGCAAGAAGGCATCCATAGTGGCTGGCGCGAGATCGTAAGAATGATGAACACGCAAAAAGCCGTAACGACTTTGGCCCAAAACGATCACGAAAAAGTGATCATGATACGACGTTGTTCCGAACCAAACGGACAGGTACGCACGCTTTATGATGCCCTAAAATATAAATATGCACCTTTCGTAAAACGAAAATCTGTAGTACACAAATCTGAACTCAAAAATTGCCAATTCATTGAAAAGCAACAATTTCATTCGGATTAACTGCAAGTTGGGTTAAAAGACCTGCGGTGCAGTGGTGATACCCCGTGTTGTTCAATACCGGCCCGGTGCATTTTTGTGGGGTAACCTTTGTTTTTGTCCCAGGCATAAAAGGGGTATTTCTCATGCTGCTTCACCATGTACTCGTCGCGATGTGTTTTGGCCAGTATGCTGGCGGCGGCTATGCATTTATAGATGCTGTCGCCTTTAACAATGCACTTGTGCTTCGTTTTTTCGTAAGGGTGAAACCGGTTTCCGTCGATAAGTAACGACAGTGGTTGGGGCTTCAGTTGTTCGATGGCCAGATGCATGGCCCGGATGGAGGCGTTGAGAATGTTGATCTGGTCGATTTCTTCGTTGTGTACCATTGCTACGGCCCAGGCCAGGGATTCCTTTTCTATGATGGTGCGAAGAAGGTCGCGTTTCTTTTCGGAGAGTTGTTTGGAATCGTTCAGTAAAGGGTGGTCAAAATCTTCGGGTAATATGACGGCGGCTGCCACTACGGGACCGGCCAGACAGCCGCGTCCGGCTTCGTCGCAACCTGCCACCAAAGGCCCATCGGCCGGGAGCAATTCCTGCCTGACTTTTGGTTGTTTGGTGCCTGATAAAACGCTTTGTTTTATGCCGGTCATATTTTGGGTTTTTCTGAGGCTGTCTATAAACCCTGTGATACTCTTTGTGTCATTTGGGAAACTCTCCCGAAGGAATCAGGATGAGTTTTGTAATTTATTGTTTCACAGAACATCACGGAGAATAAACAGGGTCACTCAGAGTGGTGGATGAACCTTTTTATTCACTCTCAATCAGAAGAGTACCTTTATCCCCCTTGGGGGAGTCAGAGGTGGCCTTCTCCTCCCTTTGTGGGAGCTAGAAAGGACTGTTGTACAACACTTCCATAACCGTTTGCCCTACTGCTTTAAGGGTGTTTTTGTCAATGACGTCCATATTATCATCGTGAGTGTGCCAGTATTTACCAAAGGAAGTATTACTTGCCGGGTCAAATTCTATAATATCAACAGTGGGGATGCCGGTATGCTTGTTTACATAAAGGTGGTCGTCTGTAATGTATCCGCCTTCTCTGAAAATAAAAAATTTGCCATAGCCGATTTTTGCGGCGGTGTTCCAGATTTGATCAACCAGGTCGGGAGCCATATCCAAAGAGTGTCGCTCCTGAAAGAACCTGGCCTCTTTGGCGCCAACCATATCCAGCAGAATGCCATAACGGGCATAATAGTTTTTTTTATGCGGATTTTTGCCCCAGTACTGGCTCCCCAGGCACCAGGTATCTTCCTTGTAGGGAAGATTACGATGTTGCGGGGTGCCATAATCTTCGGCATCGAAAAAGATGATGTCGATACCCGTATGTGTCGGGTTGTCTTTCAGGTGACGTGCCATTTCCATCAGTACACCTACGCCACTACCCCCGTCGTTAGCTCCGTCGATGGGTTGATTGCGCTTGTCGGGATCGGGGTCATAATCGGCAAACGGACGTGTGTCCCAATGGGCAAATAGGAGAATGCGATCATTCTTTTCGGGCTGGAACTGTGCAATGATGTTTTTGATGTTTAAGACCGAGTTGTCAAAAGCCGTTACTTTACCTTCCTGCACAATGACTTCGGCACCCATGCTTTTCATTTTCGCTTCGAGCCAGTTGGCACAAGCTTCGTGCTCCGGGGTGTTTGGCACGCGTGGACCAAATTCAACCTGCTTCTGTACATATTGATAGGCCGAATCTGCATTGAAGTCGGGGGTCTGAAGTTCGGGAAGTGTTTTTTCATCCTTTCCTGATGATTTCTTCGAACCTGTGTTGTTACATCCCGAACCAAAGGATATCAAAGCAACCACTGATAATACCAATGGAATTTTAATGAATCGGGTGATTTGCTTTTGCATTTAATTCAAATTTTATTGAACAATATTCCGTTAAACTTTTGCAATGCCCTGCAAACCAATTGCTTGTGTTTACAGAGATTTGTTTATTAAAATACAGTATATCAAGGTTGTACGAAACGAGCATGACAAGACTTAACACAACAAGAACATGGATGAAACGAGCAAGGCAAGTGTACCGTTCTATTTATTTTTTTGTTTCACAGAGTTTCACGGAGTAGACACAAAGTCCCACAGAGTAAAAAAATAGTCTTTTCAGACAGCCTTTAGCCCGGCGCAAGGTTTTGATAAATTGTTTTTTTCCGTATTTGATTGGCTCAAGTTATGGGTGATCTTCAACCTCAACCTCAACCTCAGCCTTAACCTCAACCTTAGTCTCTATTGTTGCCGGAGGCAAGGTAATCTTTTAATTCTAAATTGATAATTGCTCATTGAAAATCTGCATTCATCTGTGTAATCTGTGGTGAATATTGGTTAATTCGTTGATTGGTTTTTGAACATTGAAAACACTTTTTGCACTTGCCCTCTCTCTCACCTGAACCTTGGGGGATTTAGGGGGCTTTTACCACCCACTCAGCTCCGTCTTTACTGTCGCGCACTTCAATACCGAGTTGTTTAAGCCCATCCCGGATGCGGTCGGCCGTTTCAAAGTCTTTGGCATTTTTTGCCTGTTGGCGGACTTCAAGAAGGAGTTTCATAACCCCTTCAAGGATTTGGGGATTTGCCGTTGCTCCTTCCGCTTCAACTTTCAGGCCAAGAATATCCTCAGAGAAAAGGTGCATAGTTTGGGTGAAAATTTCGAGGTCTTCTTTCGTAAATGATTCCTTTCCGGCTACTGCTGCCTTGATGATTTTTGCTCCTTCGAAAAGGTGAGCAATCAGTACAGGACTGTTCAGATCGTCGTTCAATGCGGCATAACATTTATTTTTGAAATTTTGAACATCGAAGGTTGATTGTCCGGCGGGTTTTATTTTTTCCATCTGTTCCAGCGCATTCATCAGTCTTTCCAGTCCTTTTTCGGCGGCCTGAAGCGCCTCGTTTGAGAAATCCACAGTGCTGCGGTAATGTGCCTGAAGGATAAAGAAACGGATGGTCATTGGCGACCAGGCCTTGTCAAGTAATTTATGGTTACCTGTAAAAAATTCTTCCAGGGTTATGAAGTTGCCGAGCGATTTTCCCATCTTCTGCCCGTTGATGGTAATCATATTGTTGTGTATCCAATAGCGTGCCGGGGTTTTCCCTTTGGCAGCGACAGACTGGGCAATTTCGCACTCATGATGGGGAAAGAGAAGGTCCATTCCGCCTCCGTGTATGTCGAACTGATCGCCCAGGTACCTGGTGCTCATGGCCGTGCATTCGATGTGCCAGCCGGGGAATCCTTCACTATATGGAGAAGGCCAGCGCATGATGTGGGTAGGGGTTGCTTTCTTCCACAACGCAAAATCAAAGCTGTTGTGCTTTTCCGATTGACCTTCCAGTTCTCTTGTGGTGCTTAGCAATTCGTCCAGGACACGACCCGATAAGATACCGTATCGATGGTCTTTGTCGTATTTTTCCACATCGAAATAGACCGACCCGTTTTTCTCATAAGCATACCCTTTGTCAAGAATTTCTTTGACAATTTGAAGCTGTTCGATGATGTGCCCGGATGCCCGTGGCTCAATGCTTGGGCGTTTCACGTTAAGGGCATCCATAAACAGGTGGTAGCGGTTTGAATAATACTGCGCGATTTCCATGGGCTCGAGCTGTTCGACCCGTGCTTTTTGGGCTATTTTGTCTTCCCCGTCGTCGGCATCGTTTTCCAGGTGCCCCACATCGGTAATGTTACGTACATAACGAACTTTATAGCCGAGATGCGTCAGATAGCGGAAAAGCAAATCGAAAGTGATGGCAGGGCGTGAATGGCCTAAATGGGGATCTCCGTATACCGTTGGGCCGCAGACATAAAGACCTACGTGTGGCGGATTGATCGGTTTAAATTCTTCTTTTTTCCGGGAAAGTGTGTTGTAAAGCGTCAGATTATTGTCCATAGTAGTACGTCGTCTGCTTATTTGAAATTTTTCAGACGGCTAATTTAAGACAATCGTCAGTTAAAAAAAAGTAAAAACGATAAGATGCATTGACGCAAAGGTTTTATTTAGTATCTGTCCATAAAGAGTCCCATTTACTGTGTTACGCTTGTCCGAAAATTACACATTTACGAAACGAGCATGGTAAAGTTTGCCACAATAAGAATATCTTTCCGATTTTAGCGGTCCTTTAATTTTGTGATCTCAGCGTGGAATAAAAAAGATTAGACAAAACCTGTAACACATCGGGATAATATTTAGTTGTTTGTGATTTCAGCAACTTGTTATCTTTCGGAAACCAAAAATAAATGATGAGCCCGGTCTAAAAATTTAAAACGCCTTGATTTTGATAAAAATATGCTTTTTATACCGCACTCAATGATTGTTTGTCATGTGGGTGTAAAAGTTTACCGTAGCATTTCTGAAGTCTAATGCGTTGTATATTCTCCGTTTTCCACTGTTCTCACTTCAATAAGAGAATCTTTTTCGTTATAGATAAAATGTTTTCCGTCCTGAAGAATACCGTCGCGGAAGTAACCTTCTTTAATGACGCGTCCGTCGAGCGACTGAAGCGTATAGTTACCGGTTCCGTAGAAAGGAGGGATTTTTTTGTCCGGGTTTTCCTGCGCGTTTAGTGGACGCGTGGCTACTTTGTTGCTTTCTCTGAAAGAGCCTTCGGCATATTTCCGTTTCTCCGTCAGTTGTCCGTTTTCGTTAAAGACGCGGAGTTCGCCGGCGATGTTTCCATCTTCCCAGGTACCTGTATATTTGAGTTTTCCGTTGGCATGGTAGTATTTTTGTTCGCCTTCCCGCCTTCCTGATTCGTTATAGTACCACTCGTAATACTTTTTCCCGTTGGCATGATAGAGATTGTATTCGCCCTGCCAGTGGTTTTCGTTCCAGTATCCTTCTTCCCAGAGGTTACCGTCGAGGTAATAAAACCGGGCGGGACCTTTTGCAATACCGTTGTCGTAAGTGATTTCGTGTTTCAGTGTTCCACTTTTGTAGTACGTTTTCCACAACCCGTCGCGTTGACCGTTGACATAGATACCGGTCTCTTTCAGTTCGCCGGTGTCGTAGTATATTTCCCATTTACCGGTACGTTGATTGTCTTCATTCACGCGGTTTAGCCGGGCGTCGTCATTTTGCCCGACAGCCACGGATGTAACGGCAAATATCAATATAAATATGGGAAAAGCGGTTTTCATCCGTATATAATTTATTTAAGTTATTGGCCTAATGGAACTCGCATGCAAGAATTTATACATATTCTTTTGTGGTAAACCTTGCCATGCTCGTTTCATCTTAAATCTTAAATCTAAAAATCTAATAATCTATTAAGGCAAACCTTGCCATGCTCGTTTCATCATTCCTTTAAGACTACATTTATTGTTTTTTAAGGTCTCATATAGAGAAAAAACACTCCTGTTTCTGTTTTTCGTAAAATGGGTGTAAAAGGTTTCAAAAAACCATTTGATTAAAACTGTAAATGTGGCATTTAATCTTGCCACTCGCTCGTTCACCATCTTTGGTGAAACGGGGAAAAAGGCGTAATTTTTCATGATTCTGTTTATTGGTTTTCTGAACTGAACTGTCTTAACACCGCGAGAAGCAGTCCGCCTGAAAGTCTGGTAGAATAATCGGGGTTAATGTATTCGAACAGGATAACGCCCTCGTGGTCAACCACAAAGACTGAGCGCCTCCAGTTTTGGATCACTTTTGATGGGCGTATTATTGCGGATGGCATCGATGACATCATCGGGCACTTTAGACATTTTTGCCGTCATTGTATGAATGGGCAGGCAATAATGACAATTGTTGGTCTTACTTACCGTGAGCCATACCAGATTTTGTTCAACCCGCGAAAACGTTGTCTGGCCGAATAATTTGCCCAGTTGTTGATAAGCCTTAATAACTGCCGGGGAATTGGCCATGATGCCGTAAAGATTGGGGAGAAACCCGTTTTGTTTTTGCACACTGCTTAGTATCTCTTTTGCACCTTCGGGAGCAGTTTCCGGAGTATGAATTTTGTAATTTTCCATCTTTTGACAGGCCATAACTTTTTTGCATTCCAATTTTCATCTTTTTTCCCACAGTGAGTCCACAAAATAACCCCGTTTGTCTGTAAAGTTTTTAACGGGTTGGAATCCATGTTCAGCTGCAAGTTGGTCTATGAAATCAAAGTCGAATTTCCGGGAAGTTTCCATAAATATGGATTCCCATTTCCCGAAATGAAAAACCTGTTCCAGGGCCTCTATTCGTACTTTATGTTCTTTTGTCGCAACCAGGTAACTTTTTAGTGTTCCGCTTTCAGGATTATAGGTGCAGTGATGAATGAAGTTTTGAGGATCAAAGTCAGCACCCAATTCCTTGTTCAACCGGTGAAGAAGGTTGAAAGTAAACCGTCTGGTGTGGCCGTGTGGATCGTTATAAGCCTTCAGAATAACGTCGGGCGACTTTTTCAGGTCAAACCCTATAAGCACTTTGTCTTCCTGATTGGTATAATTCGATAAATGCCTGAGGAAGTCGTGGGTTTCCTCTAACGAAAAATTTCCGATGTTGGAACCCAGGAAAAATATCACTTTTGGTGTACCATCGTTCGAGTTGATTTTTTGTAACTCATGAAAATAATCTCCTGTTTTGGGAGTTACCTGCAAACCGGGTATTTCGGAATTAAGGCTCTCTGCCAACTCATTGTTTGCCTTTTGACTGATGTCAATCGGTGAATATTGAAAGTTAGCATCTTTATTGAAGAAATATGACAGAAGGAGTTTTGTTTTTAGTCCGTCTCCCGAGCCAAGTTCAACAAGGTTAAAGTGGTTGCCATCGTTGTTTAATGCTTTCAGGAGATCATCTTTCTGTTCCGAAAATATTTCGAGTTCACAATCGGTGAGGTAATACTCCTTCATGCGCATGATGTCCTGAAAAATGATGGTGCCCGCATCATCGTAAAAATATTTCGAATGAAGGTATTTTGGATTTGAGGACAATCCTTTTAATGTATCGGTTGCCAGATCGGATATAAGTAGTTGCTGTTCCATAATTTTGCCTGATAAATGTTATCTACTTTTGTGTATCCATTTCAGTTTCTTCGGGAATCCCTGTTTCAAAGGGATTTTCCGAATCGTTACTCCACTCGAACCAGCCCCCGTCATATACGGAAACATTAGGCCATCCCATCAGCCAGGCATTGAACCAGGCTTCACTGCCGCGCCATCCGGTTCCGCAATAGAAGGCCAGATGTTTATCGGGTGTTATACCGAGGTCATTCCAGATTTTTTCTATTTCCTGATACTCGCGGGTGGTGTGGTCGAAATTTCTGTAATTTTCCATGTGATAGGCATCCGAGCCACAATCGGCAAATATGGCCCCTGGAATTCGACCTTTTTTCTCAATATAATTGTACCCGCTTACTTCTCCGATATATTCGGGCCAGCTTCGCACGCAAACCAGTTCGGCCTTGTCGGATGAAAGCATTTCTTTGGCCTGAGGTGTATCAACGGCCAGCGATGGTTTGGAGGGGATAACAGCGCCAAAATCGCCAACAGGATGTTTTATTTCATCATTTGTAGAAACCGGGTATCCGGCATCAATCCATGACTGGAAACCACCATTTAAAACCCGCACGTCTTTTACCCCGGCATAAAGCATGATAAAGGCACAACGGATGGCTCCGATGTCACCTGCGGCGCTCCCGGGGAAAGGATCGTTGTTGTCGGGCGACATGAATTTCCCATACATGATAACCGTGGTATCAGCCGTGATGCCATGAGCTTCGAAAACAGCCTTTAGCTCTTCAGGTGATCTGCGATTCCATGTTTCCGTTGACTCTACATCGTTGGTGTCAAGGTCGATGGCCCCTGGAATATGCCCGCTCAGATAGGCTTCCCTGTTACGGTAATGAGCATGAATAATTACAAATTTATTATTGTTGTAATGAATGGGCTTCTGACCTTCAATTAGTTGATTTACCCACGATGCGGGAACCAGGTTACGGAACCTTTCCAACTTGTCAAGCGGAAGTTCCGGGTTGGCCAGCCATTCTTCAAAAAAAACGGGGTAAACTTTAATATTCGTGTATCCGGCTTTCAGGAACATTTGGGCCACTGTTTCTGCTTCACGTGCTGAATAACCATAAATAATGAGATGGTTGGAAGGGGCAATCTTTTTATGATGTACCATTTCGATCCAGTCCATGTATGTGGTCCACTTCAGTGGCAAACTTTTGGCTCCGGGTATATGTCCACCGCGTTTCTCATTTCTTAGCTCCCAGCCATTGTAAGCATCAACAGGTCTTACGTCAACAATGATGGTTTGCGGATTGTCCATTTGTTTAATAACCGATGTTGTGGAAATGGTCTTGAAAGTTGTTTGCATATTTTATTGTTTTAAGGGTTTGAGACGATAATGAGTAACATTTTTATTCATTGTTATTGTTTAACTATTAGTCGGCCAAAATGAAAAACCTGACAAAAATTAATATTTGTACCCTTTAATTTCCTGCTCATCTGCTTCAATACCTGTTCCCAGTACAATACGGTTGACAAAATTAAAATAGGAAATCACCAGTGTGGCATCCGGAATACCCAAATCGGAAACGCCATAATCTTTTAATTTCTGCAAGAAATCATCTTTGGCATGGTGCTCGGGGAATAGTGTCAGGTGTTCAGCAAAGCGGCAGAGTTCTACCCGGTGTTTTGAAAGACCTGCTTCCGTGATCATGGCCGAAATTATCCCATACCGGAACCTGAAGGGCTCCTATGTTTAATGCCGTTTGCAACGCAATGGATGGCAAAAAGCCATGTTTTGGGTGAACTCTCATTTCTGAAATCCTCAAGACTTTCGGCTGCTGCCATAAAGGTGTCCTGTACCAGATCACTGGCAAGATGAGGGTCTCCGGTTTTATGCCGGGCTCTTTGATAAAGGTCGTCGGTAAAGTCATTTACCCATTTGGAGAGTTGAGTTTTGTCCATGTCATTAAGGTGTATTGTTTGAATTTGATTTTATTTTCCAGGTGATCAGCGGATTGATTTTAAACGAATGTTTTTAGAAATTTTTTCGAAATGTGTCAGGTAATTTAAAAAGTATCGAATATTCAATCGACAACAAAATAAAAACTTAAAATTTTAAAACCATGAAAAGCAATCAAAAAAACATTTTAAAAGGCGGTTTGGTTGGCCGGGACTTTATTAACAGCAACAGGTATTCGGGCAGAATCAGCAAGTATTTTCGTTTATTCCGAATAATATTGAAAATCTCGTATCAATTACTTAGATTTATGTTAATATTGATGGGAAAAAGCATCTTGAGGGCAACAATGATATTGGAAAAAGGAAAATTATGATAGTGACAATAGGCCGTTAAACTTTTTCAAAGGCTGAAAACCAATTGTTTGTTGCCAAATCATCCTGTATCTTATATCTAAAAATCTAACGGTCTATTAAATATTGATAGAAAATCCAATGATCTGTCGTATAGGCTGAATTTTTTCAGAAGAAACGAGCATGACAAGGATTTCTATAGTAGATTTTTAGATATAAGATATTAAGATTTAAGATGAAATGAAACGGGCATGGTAACGTTTTGCCACAACAGAACATGTATAAGTTCTTGCATGCGAGTTCCATCCGACCTTAATAATTAAATTTTATACGGATGAATAAAATACGACCACGAATGGATGATGGCCATCCGGATTTCGGGAATGTTTCTGGTGTTGAGTGCTTGTAAATTCAGTCATTATTGCTCTGTTATCAGAGACAACGAATTGTTAGTCCTTCGATGAGAACCAAGGGACAGGAGAAGGTAATCCAAAACTCCCTCTCATAATAAAAACTTTGCGTCACTGAGTCTTTGCGTTTAGACTTAACACTATATGTCCATACAAAAGACACTCATTCGGGCGAAAGTATTGGGGCATAACAAATTTTCCGGAAAGGGGAACAATTTATGTATTGTTTTCGTAGGCTGCAAAGTAGAGAATTTTTTCAAGGGTTAATTTAATGTACAGCACTTCAAAAATATTGTTACTCAACAACAGGCCTGATCTTGCCGGGGACTTGCAAGCTTTTCTCACGGGGAAGTTCGGTGCGACCGACTGTTTGCATGAAAGTCGCGATGCTATACCACTACTGGCCAATGGTGAATACGACCTGTTGGTGCTTTCCAATCATCTGAACGACATGGATGGGATTGAATTTGTCCGGCTCCTCAGGAAACGGGGCATTAGCGTGCCGTTTGTTATGCTTGCCGGCGATGGGGATGTGCTTCAGGCAGCAGAAGCAATGGAGGAGGGAGCCGTAGAATTCATACAATGGTCCGACAACCGCCAGGCTTTTTACCCTTATTTGGAAGAGGTTTTTAAGAGAGTGCTTCAATATAGTACTTTTGAGAAATTCTTCACCGGGGGTGAACTTATTTATAAAACACTGTTTGACAACCTGAGGGATGCGGTTTTTCTGCACCTCATCGATGAAGAGACGCGGATTCCGGGTACGTTTGTGGAAGTTAACCCGGTTGCCTGCCGCAGGCTTGGATATTCACGCGAAGAATTGGCAACGATGACACCGGACGATATCGATGTTCGGGGAGCAGTTGACATGGGAAAAATTGTTGATGCCTTGTTTACCAACGGGTCAGCCATTTTTAAAACCGTTCACATGACCAAAGATGGGAAAGAAATTCCTGTTGAGGTTAATTCCAGGCTTTTCGATCTGAAAGGAAATAAGGCTGTTTTGTCGGTTGTCCGTAATATTACAGATCAGCAAAAGATGCTGGACGAACTGAAAAACAGCGAGCTTCGGTTTCGCTCCATCATTGAAAAGAGTATTGTGGGTATCAGCATAACAAATGAAGAAGGTGTTTTTGAATATGTGAATGATGCATACTGTAAAATTTACGGTTATACTCCTGAGGAAATAATCGGTCAGCACTTTACAATGGTTGCCCCGGACGAAACCAGACAATTACTTTCGATGCGTCATGCCGGCTTTTTCAGGACAGGAAAAGGAGAAAAGGGAGAATGGAAGGCCATTGACAAGAAAGGGAATGAAAGATTTGTTGTTACCGATTCGACATTAATTACCGATGTTGATGGAAACTATAAAAGAGTAACGTTTGTAGAAGATGTCACGGAAGAGCGGATGGCCGAACAGGCACTTGAAATGAGTGAACTCAGATATCGCACCATGATGGAGAACCTTCAGGACCCCGTTTTTATAAGTGATGAGAACTTTACCATCAGGTATGTCAATAAAGCATTTGAAAAGAGGTTTGGCGATATAAACAGGCGTAGTAAATGCTATAACCAGGTCTTTGGTGAGAAGAGAGGACCGTGCCCGTGGTGCATGGTGGCGATCGAGAATTTGTCGGGGGTCAGGAAACGACTCGAAAAGACAATAAACAAGCGGGTTTATCAAATAACAACTGTGCCGATTCAGTTTGAGGGTGTTTACAAAGCTAAGATGACTATACTCCGCGATATTACCAATGTTGTAAAAGCTCGTAAAAGGGCAGAGGAAAGTGATAAGCTGAAATCAGCATTCCTGGCCAACATCAGCCACGAAATACGTACTCCGCTTAATGCAATTCTGGGTTTCTCTAACTTGCTGAAGGACGAAGAACTGACCCGTGACGAAATGAAAATGTACATAAACATGATCAATGAGAGTGGTTCTCATCTTTTGCATGTCATGGACGATATTATCGAATTTTCGTTCATCGATTCAGGACTTGTTCAGGTCAAACCGGTCCGGATAGAAACAGACCGTCTGCTTGATTATTTGTATAAGGAAACGAGACGGCTGCAAAAGAAAATGAACAAGGATCATCTTCAGGTTAACTTTAAAAACCAGTTGCCCGAAGACGTCAGGTTTGTCAATGATGAGACCCGTGTCAGACAGGTTTTACAGAACCTCCTGTCCAATGCAGTCAAATTTACGGAAAAGGGACAAATTTCTCTTCGCGTTTATCGCGATGAAAACAAATGGGTGGTTTTCTCAGTTAAAGACACTGGCATTGGGATTCCCCAAAAACTTCATAATGTTATTTTCAGACGCTTTCGTCAGGCCGACGAAGGTCATAGCCGGATGTTCGGCGGCAACGGACTTGGCCTTACCCTCTCAAAGCATCTGGCAGAGATGATGGGTGGCCATATAAAAGTAGACTCGGAACCGGGAAAAGGTTCTGAGTTCAGGTTGTACGTTCCCGAGAAATTTGATGAGTCTCTGGCCCGTGCCCTGTCCGTTGAATATGTGAGATGATTTTTTCCGCCAGCTTTACATCGCGTTCCGTGATTTCACCCACGTCATGCGATATCAGCTTAATTTTTACTTTTTTGTAATCAAAGATTTCAATATCCGGATGATGGTTTGCCTCTTCGGCAATGGGGACAATTTTGTTAACAAAATTAACAGCGTCAACAAAATTACTCAGAGTAAATGTGCATGTCAGCTTGTTGTTTTCTATTATCCAGTTTTCCGGTGTTCTCATGGCCATTATTTTTTATTGGTTTTAATGGGGACAAATACATAGTGGTATTTGTTCACTTCTTCACTTCCTCTGCCATCGCAACCGTCACTTTCTGAACAGACACATATTGTGAAAATTTTTGCGGGTTTATAGACACAATACTCAGTTCTATTTTACAGATGTCTGATAATTAATTGTTTTCACAATCAATGGCACAAACCACAACTCTCTCATAATAAAAACTTTGAGTCATTGCGTCTCTGCGTTTAGGTTTTTTAACTGACTATTGAAGACACGCACTAATTAAAAAAAACGAATGATTTTCAGCTTTCATCCGTATAAAATAAGTCTAAGTCATTGGAATTATGCAACTTATTATACTTTAATTGATATAAGATTCTTCGCTCCGCTCAGAATGACAAACAGCTAAGGTTGAGATTAAGGTTGAGATTGAAGTTAAGGTTGAGAGTTCACCACAGTTGACGCAGATGAACGCAGATTATTTTTATTAACATCAATAAAAACCACATTTTAGTCTGTTTGTTTTTTTAGATTCTCCCCTTCGTCAGAATGACAAAGGGCCTCTTGTCATTCTGAGGAGGTAACGACGAAGAATCTGTTCCCTGTTTTTGGTTTCTTTGATGATTAGAGGTTAATTATACATTTTCTTTTGTAACAAACCTTCTCATGCTCGTTTCATCAGTCAAAAAATAAAAAACAATTTTTCACATTTCGTTGTAAAATTCGTAAATTGGGCATGATCCAAATATTACTTCTCTATGATAGAAGCCATTGTCCGTTTCAGTGTCCGCCACAAATTAATGGTTTTTTTGTTTACCGCTACCGTGGCTGCTTTTGGAATTTTCTCTTTAACGCGTCTGCCAATCGGTGCAACACCTGATGTAACCAATAACCAGGTACAGGTGATCACTACATCCCGAAATCTGTCCACCCTTGATGTTGAGAAATTTCTGACTTATCCTGTAGAAATGGAAATGGCAAATTTGCCAGGTGTCCGGGAAATACGATCGGTTTCGAAGTTTGGACTTTCTGTGGTAACCATCGTTTTTGACGAAAGCATGGGAACCTACCTCCCGCGTCAGTTGATTGCCGAAAAAATTGAGTCGGCGTCCGAAAATATTCCCGAAGGATTCGGGAAGCCTTTTATGGGGCCTGTTTCTACCGGGCTGGGTGAAATATATCAATATACACTTGAAGTAAAGCCCGGTTACGAAGACCGCTATTCAGCTATGGAACTCCGTTCGATTCAGGACTGGATAGTGAGACGTCAATTATCAGGAATAGAAGGTGTTGTTGAGGTCAATACCTGGGGCGGGCAGCTGAAACAGTACGAAGTGGCCATCGATCCCTCGCGAATGAAGGCGCTGAATGTGACATTGGAACAAATTTTCAAAGCGGTAAGGGACAACAACAGCGTGGCAGGCGGCAGTTATATCGAACGGGCGGGTCAAAGCTGTTTTGTCAGGGCTGATGGGTTGATCGAAAACCTGGATGATATCCGGAATATCGTTGTAGGTGGTGAAAAAGGCAATCCTATCCTGGTTGATGATGTGGCAGAAGTACGTATTGGTCATGCCAATCGCTTTGGAGCCCTTACAGGAAACGGGGAAGGAGAAAAAGTAATGGGGCAGGTAATGATGTTGAAAGGAGCCAATCCCAAGGCGGTTGTCGAAAGGGTCAAAGAGCGGGTGGCCGAAGTACAGAAATCACTTCCTGATGGTGTATACATCAATCCTTTTCTGGAACGTAGTGAACTTATCGGCCGTACAACAACCACCCTTGTTGAGAATCTGATTTTGGGAGCCCTGATAGTAATTTTTGTGGTTGTACTGGTGTTGGGAAGCTGGCGTTCCGGACTGGTGGTTGCTTCCATTATTCCTTTAAGCTTGCTTTTCGCGCTTTCGTTGATGTACATTACAGGGATCGATGCCAACATGATGAGTCTCGGGGGCATTAATTTTGGTATCATTATTTCTGGCGCAGTTATTATCGTTGAGTATATTAGCTATAAGATCCGGGTGCGCCGAAACGGATTGTTGAAACTTTCGGAACAGGAACGGCTAAATGCACGCGATTCCCTTTCAATCGAAGGAGCCACTAAAATGATGAAGTCTGCCGTTTTTGGTCAGATCATTATTATCATTGTCCTGGTTCCCATTCTGGCATTAAGTGGTGTGGAGGGTAAGATGTTCAGGCCCATGGCATTGACCTTCAGTTTTGCTTTGGTCGGCGCCATGATTTTTGGGTTCACTTTTGTGCCTGCCGTCTCTGCGCTGTTTATCAAATCTTCCTCTTTTGATAAAAGAACAATTTCCGATCGTTTGATGGATTTTCTGGGTAAACTGTATGCACCGACCATCGATTGGGCGCTTTCACATAAAACGGCTGTGATATTGATGGCGCTTGCTTTGCTTGGCGGAGCCGGTTTTATTTTTAACCGAATGGGCGCTGAATTTGTTCCTACGCCGGATGAGGGAGATATTTTGATACATCCGGTTCTCAAAACGGGAACCAGTCTTGGGGAGACCATTGACACCATGACCCGGATTGAGAAAATTGTCAAATCTTTTCCCGAAACCCGTCAGGTAGTTAGCCGCATAGGATCGGCCGAAGTACCTGTCAACTCCATGTCGATGGATGAGGCCGATGTAATTGTTACTCTAAAAAGAAAAAGCGAGTGGGTCACTGCCGGCACCAAAGATGAACTGGTTAATATATACAAAGAAAAAATAATGAGCCGGATTCCCGGCATTGAGCTGGAATTCACACAACCTGTCGAGATGCGTGTTAATGAGCTTGTCACGGGCGTACGTGCCGACCTGGCAATTAAGGTTTTTGGTGACGATTTGGATGAGCTGAACCGAAAAGGACGGCAAATTAAAGCATTGATGGACGATGTTCCCGGTGCTGCCGATGTGGTACTCGAAAAAACGACCGGGCTGTCCGAAATGCGGGTGAAATACCAGCGTCGGAAAATAGCTTCATTGGGGTTGAACATCGCGGATATTAACCGGTTGGTAAGTGCTGTTTTTGCAGGGGCAACAGTCGGGACCGTTTTCGAAGGGGAACGCCGTTTCGATCTCGTTGTCCGGGTTAATGAAAATTCACTAAAATCGTTGGAGAACTTCAGAAATATAACTGTTGACTTACCCGGTGGCGCCCGTATTCCGTTAAAGGAGGTGGCAAACATTGAAATGATGGAAGGCCCGGCATTGATATCCAGAGACGATACACGGAGACGAATAGTGGTGGGAGTTAATGTCCGGGAGCGCGACCTTGAATCGGTGGTTGAGGATGCCAGAAGGCTGATCAGCGAAGAAGTCGATTTGCTTCCCGGTTATTACGTTGAATACGGAGGACAGTTTGAGAATCTTAATAGTGCGCGGAAACGGTTGATGATAGTGGTTCCCATCGCACTTATACTGATCTTTATCATGCTTCATTTTGCCTTCGGGAACATGCGGTCTGCCATACTGGTTTTTTCTGCAATTCCCCTATCGGCTGTCGGAGGGGTGTTGCTGTTGTGGATTCGGGGGATGCCTTTTTCTATTTCGGCCGGGGTTGGTTTTATTATGTTGTTCGGAATATCGGTATTTAATGGTATCGTATTGATAGAGCATTATTCAGAATTAAAAAGAATGGGAATGAACAATTTACGTGAGCGCATACTCAAAGGGGCCCGTCAAAGATTGAGGCCGGTTCTTCTTACAGCTGCAACCGCTGCTTTTGGGTTTTTGCCGGTGGCATTTTCAACCGGGACCGGTGCTGAAGTGTTGCGTCCTTTGGCCACTGTCGTTGTCGGCGGACTGGTTACTGCAACACTTTTGACGCTTGTGGTTTTGCCGGTGTTGTATTGTTTGATGGAAGATAAGCAAAAGCGGCGACGATTATTGATGCCCGACTGGCTGGCGGTGCTGGCTCTTTTGTTTACCGTAAAGGAGCTTTTACTTTCATAAACTGAATAATGAAGTTAACTTTGTCCCTGATTAGAGTTTGATGACTGTTCGCTAAAAGTGACTGAAATATCTTTGACCATAGAAGAAACTGCCAAAAAGGCTGCAGGAATGATTCTTCCTGTTCTGTTTGCAACAGGAATTCCGTTTTTCGTGATTCACGGCACTGAACCGTTCCTGCATTGGTCTGTAAATGGTCTCCTTCTTTTTTTGTTAATGGTTGTTGTAGGTGTTCCGTTGCATGAGTTACTACATGCGCTGGTCTTTGGAGCATTTGCCAGGGGAGGATACAAAACGGTGAAATTCGGGATAGATAAGTCCACTTATACACCTTATTGTCATTGTACAGCTCCTATGCGCGTGCAGTATTACCGGGTTGGTGCATTGCTCCCTCTGATAGTCCTTGGCGTGGTTCCGTTTGTGATTTCTCTTATTACAGGTTCTTTCGGGTTCTGGCTCTACGGCTTTATTTATATTATAGCAGCGGGAGGAGATTTAGTGGCATTGAATATGCTGAAAAAAATCCCTGCGCACCGGAAAGTTCTCGACCATCCTCAAAAAATGGGGTTCTACGTGTTGGACTGATAATTCGAAACAAAGCTTCCAAAGAAATCAAAAATTATCGAACAAATTAATCGACTACTTTACAAATGTTGTCGATATTCTTATCTTTGAGTTTGATAAAAGATTCAAAACATTGTATATTTTGGTCGATTGATTCAGAGTGGTATCCGGGAACGAGTCCCGATTAATCGGGACTCGTTCTGTTTGACCTTAAAAACAAATTTTATATTAATAAAACTTATGCCTAAAAAGAAAAAACGAAACAATGAATTATTTAAAAAAAGTGATCTGCGTTCATCAGTAAAGAATTTATTCAAAAATAATCCGCATAAAACGTATAATTACAAGCAGGTTTCGGCAGCTTTGGGAATTACAAAGAAAAAAACAAGACTGCAAATCGAAGTCTTTCTTTTTGAACTGAGTGAAGAAAACTTTCTGAAAGAAGTATCTACGGGCAGGTTCAAGTTGCTCATGGCGCCGGGAATTTACGTCGAGGGTATTGTAGACATGACCACGCGGGGTACGGCTTACATCGTTCCAGATGAAGGAGATGAAGATATTTTTGTAGCTCAGAGTAATTTGGGACATGCCCTGAACGGCGACCGGGTTAAGGTGCTTCAGTATGCACGTAAGCCCAGGAAACAGGCCGAAGGTGAGGTGGTCGAGATTATTGAGCGCAGCCGTGATCATTTTGTCGGTACCCTCGAAGTCTCCAAAGGCTTCGCTTTTCTTGTCGCGGATTCGCGTGTTATGCATCACGACATTTTTATTCCTCCCGAACATCTCAAGGGTGGAAAAAACGGACAAAAGGCCGTGGTATGTATTACTGAGTGGCCCGGGAGAGCCAAAAATCCTATCGGAAAGGTTGTCGATATTCTTGGTAATCCCGGTGAAAACAACACCGAAATGCACGCTATCCTTGCAGAGTTTAATCTGCCGTATAAATATCCGGCTAATGTGGTGGCTGCTGCCGAAAAGATTAAAGATAAGATTCCTGCAGCTGAGATAAAGAAAAGACGGGATTTCCGAAAAGTGACCACTTTTACTATTGATCCGGCCGATGCCAAAGATTTTGATGATGCCCTCTCGCTCAGAAAACTAAAAAACGGGAATTGGGAAGTGGGCATTCATATAGCCGATGTCACCCACTATGTTCATCCAAATACTGTTATCGATAAGGAAGCGGCAGACCGGGCGACTTCTGTTTACCTGGTTGACAGGGTGGTGCCTATGCTTCCCGAACGGTTGAGTAACGAATTGTGCTCTTTGCGGCCCGACGAGGACAAGCTTTGCTTTTCGGCAGTATTTGAGCTTGATAATGATGCCCGGGTTCTTGACAGTTGGGTTGGGCGTACTATCATTCGAAGCGACAGGCGGTTTACTTATGAAGAGGCACAGACAGTCATTGAAACCGGGGAAGGAGATTTGAACAGCGAGTTGAAGGTGCTGAACGATTTGGCCCAAAAACTCCGGAAGGAACGGTTTAGCAAGGGCTCTATTGATTTTGAACGCGTTGAAGTGAAATTTGAGCTGGATGAAAATGGAAATCCGTTAAGCGTTTTCTTCAAAGAGGCCAAAGAAGCCAATAAGCTGATTGAGGAATTCATGTTGCTGGCCAACAGGCGGGTGGCTGAAATTATTGGACAAAATGAGTTGGACGGTAAGAATTCAGCGCCAGGGAAAAACGCCAAAACTTTTGTTTACCGGATTCATGACGAACCTAATCCCGAAAAGTATGAAACTTTCAGCAAGTTTGTAAGAAAACTTGGATTTGAAGCTATGCCTAAAGGGCACGAAACCATCGGTCACTCGCTGAATCGCCTTCTGGATGAGGTTCAGGGGAAAAAGCATCAAAATATTGTGGAAACACTGGCCATACGTACCATGTCGAAAGCTGTTTATTCGACGCATAACATAGGCCATTATGGACTTGGTTTTAAGTATTACACGCATTTTACCTCGCCTATAAGACGTTATCCCGACATGATGGTACACCGGCTTCTGCAACGATATCTTGATGGCGGGCGTTCGGTGTCATCCGAAAAATACGAAGAGCTATGCGATCACAGCACCAAAATGGAAATAAGAGCAGCCGATGCTGAGCGTGCCTCTGTTAAGTATAAGCAGGTGGAATTTTTGAAGGACAGAGTTGGTGAGGTATTTGACGGCGTTATTTCGGGTGTGACCGAATGGGGCATTTACGTTGAACTGGACGAGAACAAATGCGAAGGAATGGTTCCCATCCGTGACCTTGATGATGATTTTTACCAGTTTGATGAGGAGAATTATTGCCTCGTGGGGCGCCATAAAAACCGCAAATATCAATTGGGAGATTCGGTTCGAATAAAAATTGCCCGGGCTAACCTCGAAAGAAGACAACTTGATTTTACCCCGGCACCCTGATTTTAAGGCAAAATCTAACAATTTAACAACCTAACAACCTAACAACCTAATAGCCTAATAACCTAATAACCTAATAACCTAATAGCCTAATAGCCTAATAACCTAATAACCTAATAACCTAACAGCCTAACAGCCTGACGTCTATCCTGTAACCTTAAGTTTAATATTATGAGCAACATCTTTAATTCATTTGTATTGGAACAAGACACTGTCCGGAATTCGATTCTTAAATCGGCCCGGGATCTTTTTGCTAAATACGGGTATCGCAAAACCACAATGGAGGATATTGCACTTACTCTGAGGAAAGGGAAGAGCTCTCTTTATTATTATTTCAGGAATAAAGAAGAGATATTTCAGGCTGTCATCGAACTTGAGGCTGAACTACTTGAAACCCGGCTTCGCGATGTGGTTAACAGCAATTATAAACCCCGTCAGAAATTTCATGACTATGTAGTTATCAGAATGGAAACTTTGCGGGAGTTGGAAAATTATCAAAAGGCCATGCGTGATGAAACTTATGGCGATTACTATTTTTTTGAGGAGGTAAGGGAGAATTCGGAAAAGGCCGAACAGGAAATGCTGAAGACCATTATGGAAGAAGGAGTCACATCGGGAGAGTTCGATATTAAAAATCTAAAACTTGCTGCCATCGGCATCAGTACGGCTCTGCGCGGCCTGGAAATGCCTTTGTTCAGGGGAGTAGAAAATTTTGACGATTTCAGGTTGCAACTCGACAATATTCTGAACATTTTATTCTATGGAATATTGAAGCGTTCATAACCTTTATTGATTCAGGCAGACAATGGAATAGTCGGGCATGCAGGGTTGATTTTTCTTTTCTTTGAACTATCTTTGTAAGCTCTTTTTAGAACAAATCAAAATTTATCATGCCTGTTAATATTCCTGATTTATTACCTGCCAAAAGTTTGCTGGAGGCGGAGAATGTATTTGTAATGGGAGAAAGCCGGGCGGTCACTCAGGACATCAGGCCGCTGCGCATTCTCATTCTGAATCTTATGCCTTTAAAAATAAAAACCGAAACGCATCTTCTGCGGGTTTTGTCTAATACCCCTTTGCAAGTAGAGGTAGAGTTGCTGTTTACCTCAACGCATACCCCAAAAAATACACCGAAGGAGCATTTAATAAGTTTTTATAAAACTTTTGAGGAAGTTAAAGACAGGCATTACGACGGGTTTATTATTACCGGGGCACCGGTTGAATTGCTCGACTTTGAACAAGTAACCTACTGGAAGGAACTCAGCGAGATCATGGAGTGGAGTAAAACCAACGTGACCTCTACGCTTCATATATGCTGGGGAGCACAGGCCGGGTTATATTATCATTACGGGATACCGAAGCATGAACTTTCTTCAAAACTTTTTGGTGTTTTTGAGCATTATGTAAACGATCCTACCGAACCATTGGTACGCGGATTTGATGATGTTTTCTGGGCACCCCATTCGAGGTATACCGAGGTTAGAAGGTCTGATATAGAGAAAGTAGATGATTTAATCCTGCTCTCCGACTCTGTGCACGCCGGTCCATACCTGATGCTGTCCAAAGACCGGAGCCAGGTCTTTGTTACAGGACATCCCGAATATGATAAGTTTACACTGGATGAAGAGTATCAGCGTGATCAGAAAAAGGGATTGAAAACCCCTCTTCCTGAAAATTATTACCTTAACGATGATCCGGGAGAGAAAGCCCTGGTTCGCTGGCGAAGTCATGCACAGCTCATGTATTCCAATTGGCTCAACTATTACGTCTATCAGTCTACGCCTTACGAATGGAGCTGAATCTGCTATTCATCTGACTTAAATTATAAGTTGCTTAAAATAACTATTTTATATAATATTATTGGTTTTTTTGAGCGTCGGTAGCTGAAAATCGGCTAAATGTTATTTTGAGGTGCTGATAAAATTTTCCACGCAAAAGCCGCAAAAGATTAGCACGCAAAGGCACCAAAGATCATAAAATTTTTCCATGTCTGGTTCTTAGCGATTTTAGCATTCCTTTTAATTTTGCGTTCTTGGCATGGTATAAAAATAAACAAAACTTCCTGGCAGTTCAAAATAATATTTAGTCTGAAAATCCTCACTACTGCCTAAAAACTACTGCCTAAAAACTATTGCCTAAAAACTATTGCCTAAATTACCTTCATCTAAGTTCAAAAGTGAATCTTCCGATATTAGCCCCGTCGGCAAAAATGTCGGTAATATACTTGCCGGGGAGAAGTTCTCCCATATCGACATCATAATAAATACAAATGTCTGTTTCTTCTCCGCCATATTCAATGGTGCGCATGGCGGAAAAATTAATCTCCCTGCCTTCGTATTCAAAAAGATCATCGCGACTGTTGAGCAAAAGCTGTCCGTCGGGTCGTTCGAGCCTGATGTAAAAGGGTTTCATTCCTACCGGTGCAGTGACGTTTTTCTTTACTGTAAAACACACCTCAATTTTGTCAATTCTGTTTATTCGATCTGTCGGGCGTCCTCTTGTATTTAAGCCGTTTGCCCGCATATTAGTGGTCTCAAGCCGGCTGGCTATTTCAACTTTTTCCTCCAGTTCGGATTTTTCACCCTCCAGTTCTTTGTATGAGCTTTCGATTCGTGTATATCGCTGCTGATATTCTTTGTTCTCCTTTTTCAATTCTTCATTAATACGATTGAGGCTGTCAATCTGTACAATATAACTTTTAAGAACCCCTCTCAGAGTAGACAGCTCTTTGCGGTATTCCCTTATTTTAGAGGCATTAGTGGCTTTTATGGTTTTAATTTCTTCGATGAGGTGCTCCACCTTTTGCCGTTCTTTTTCCAGCATGGTATTCAGTGTGTCGCTGGTAGATTTCAGAGAGTCATATCCAAGAGCAAGTTCCTGATATTCTTCTGTTAAAATTTCTTTCTCTTTCGTCATTTCTTCCACCACTTCTTTCATCTCCATGCTCTGGCTTATGTAGAGAGCGGCAATAATGGCCAGCAGACCTCCAAGTATGGATAGAAAAATATAGAACTTTTTCTGATTGGTATGTTGTGTGTTATTTTCGTTTTGCATGGTTTTTGTTTGGCAATTGCGGGGCAAATTTAAAAAGTTTCAGCATTTTACTCTAACTTTGTGCCGGTGTTTACCAAAAATAAACGTCTGATGATTAAAAATATTTCCTTCGTAATAATTTCCTTCGTTAGTCTGATTTTCATCTCCGGTTGTGCCAATCAGGGATATCCTGAAGGCGGCCCGAAAGATGAGTCTCCTCCCAGAATGGTAGCTTCCGATCCTCCCATGAATGCCACTAATTTTAAAGGCGATGAGATTGAAATTGAGTTTAATGAGCTGATTGTTCTCAGGGATGCTATGCAAAAGGTTGTGGTTTCTCCGCCTTTAAACAAACCCCCGATCATCAGGGGGTTGGGCAATAAAGTAACTGTTATTCTCGATGAAGAGCTACAGCCTGCCACAACCTATACCATTGATTTTGCGGATGCCATTCAGGATAATAATGAGGGCAACCCGCTGACAGGATTTACATTTTCCTTCTCTACCGGAGAAACACAAGACTCGTTGCAGGTTTCCGGTCACCTGTTTGAGGCTGACACCCATACTCCTGTGGCCGGTGCCCTGGTAATGGCCCACAGCAATCTTGCCGACACTGCTTTCACAAAAACCGTTCCTGCAAGAGTGGCAAAAACAAATGAAAAAGGTGAATTTACCATCATGAATCTGGCTGAAGGAAAATACCGGATTTTTGCATTGGAAGATATGAACCGCAATTACCGGTTTGATCAGCCGGGAGAACGCATTGCCTGGTACCCCGACTTGGTTGAACCCACTTTTGAATGGCGTGACAGGGTCGATTCTCTCTTTAAGGATTCGGTAACACTCGATACCGTGCTCTATACAAAGGAATTGGTTTATCTGCCCGATAGTATCCAACTGTTCCTGTTTCAGGAAGATTTTGAAGATCAATATCTCGACACCAGAGAAAGAAAAGAACGGCATCGTCTCGATTTTATTTTTAACCGTCCGTTGGAAGATTCTTTACGGGTTAAACCCATCCCCTCAGTTACCGAAAAAGATGACTGGTTTATTTATGAGCGTTCTCTTCGTCATGATTCGGTTATGATCTGGATTACCGACAGCTCCTTAATTGCCAGGGATTCATTGACCATAGAAGCGGTCTATCCTGTTCGTGACTCTCTTAATAATCTTGTAGATCGTGTTGACACGCTGAAAATGTTTTACAGAGACAGGGATACGCAGGAAAACAGAAAGCGGCGCGACGGGGATGAAAAAGAAAAACCCGCCAGAGTACCGCTAAGTGTTCGCCTTCCCGGCGGAAACCTTGATATCGGCACCTCTGTTCTGTTGAGTTTCCCGGTACCACTTTCCGGAATTGTTATTGATTCAATGGAGCTGACGCAAAAAGCAGATACGGTATTTCAGCCTGTGAATTTTAATATTTTTCAGGATTCTATCCGCATTCGTAATTTTAAGATAGTACATCCCTGGATGCCCGGAGGTGAATACCGGTTGGTGATTGACTCGGCAGCATTTCAAGGTATTTACGGGCGCGTTAATAATCCGTTGAAATCCGAATTTAAAATTAAAACGGAAGAGAGCTATGGAACACTTTATATTGATGTCCCCAATGCCGGAGATAATGCTTTGCTTCAGGTATTAAACAGCAAGGAAGAAGTAATCAGGAAAGCGTGGTTGCCCGAAAACGGTAAACTGGCTTTCCGATATTTGAAACCTGGTGAATATTTTTTACGAATTCTGGAAGACCTGAATGCAAACGGCAAATGGGATACGGGAGATTTCAGTGAAGGGCGGCAACCCGAGAGAGTTCATTATTATCCCGAAAAGATACAACTGAGAGCAAACTGGGATCAGGGTGTAACATGGGATTTAAATGAATTTACCATTTACGATTTTGTGAACAGAAACCGTATAAAAGAGAAAAAGACTCAATCTTCAGGAAGGAGGTAGCTTATGTCAATTTTGTTGAATTTTGCAATGTTTCCGACAGACAAAGGCGCAAGCGTAAGTCAGTATGTCAGTAAAGTTCTGGAATATGTGCGCGATAGCGGCGTCCCTTATCGGCTTAATCCGATGGGTACCACCATTGAGACCGAAAGCATGGAAGAAGCACTTGCCATTGTTAATGGAGCTTACAAAATTCTGGAACCTGTAGCCGATCGTATTTATTCTACCATTAATATTGATGCCAGGAAAGGATCGGTTGGCAGGATGGATGGCAAAATTAAATCTGTAGAGAGCAAAATAGGAAAGGTAAATACATGAAACGAACATGACAAAGATTGCCACAATAGATTATCAGATTTTTAGATATCAGATTTAAGATGAAATGAAACGAACATGACAAGGTTTGTCACTAAAGAACATGTATAAATCTCAATCATACGAGTTCCATAGGCCAATAACTTAGACTAATTTTATATGGATGAAATACTTCGAAAATGCTTTTGCTTTGTCACACAGATTACTGTTATCCTTTTTGTTTTTGTTGGTCTTTTTTTGCCGGGGAGCAGCGTTTCAGGCCGAAGGTCAGTGTTATGCTAACCGAAAGGTTTTTGCACCCGGCGAGGAAGTTACCTATCATGCGTATTACAACTGGGGATTTATCTGGATTAATGCAGGGATTGTCACTTTTGGCGTGGAAAAAGATATTTGGGAAGGGAAACCGACGTGGCACATGAAAGCTTATGGGTCTACCTATAAGGCCTATGATCTGCTTTTTAAAGTGCGTGACAGCTTTGAGGTCTGGGTGGATCCTCATTCTCTTCAGCCGCTGGAATTTCATCGCAAAACCAATGAAGGCTCCTATAAGGCTCATTTTCATTATCTGTTCGACCAGGATGAACGGGTTGTCAGAGCTTCTATAAGTAAGAGAGAACGTCCGTACCGCGATACTACTTTTACATGGCCCGAGTGTTCCTACGACTTATTGTCTATGGTCTATCAGGCCAGAAATATCGATTTTTCCAAATATGAGATCAATGAGAAAATACCCATAAAGTTGATCGTTGACGGTGAAGTTTACGATTTGTATATTAGATACCGGGGGAAGGAAGTTATTAAAGACCGAAGCGGCAGGAAATTCAGGTGTTTAAAGTTCTCACCATTGCTTGTCGAAGGGACAATTTTTGAAGAGGGAGAGGATATGACTGTTTGGGTGACGGACGATGACAGTCGCATTCCCATTATCGTTGAAGCTAAAATTCTTGTGGGGTCGGTGAAGGCTGTTTTCGTTGAAGCCAAAGGACTTAAACATCCAATGAGCGCCGAAATAGGTGATTGAACTCAGACTCAAATTTTTCGGAAAAAATTGATGTAAATTAAAATAAAAAGACGAAATTGCCCTTAAAAAGGAGAACACCCGGTCGTCTTTGTTTCACTATCAAGGGCCATGAAGAATAAGTGAGATTACGAACCGGGTGTTCATTTTTTTGAAACTTGCTATCGCTATTATTTTTTCATCCGTATTAAATTAGTCTAAGTTATTGCTCTGGTGGAACTCGCATGATTGATTTTATTCACATCTTTATTGAGGCAAACCTTTCATATTCATTTCATCTTAAATCTTAATATCCTATATCTAAAAATCTACTATAGAAATCCTTGTCATACTCGTTTCATTATCTATATAGGGTTTCTACTTATATGGGCAGCATGCTTTTGCGTTATTACTTGTTCTTTATTCTTATTCGCGGATTGATGATAAAGGGTTTGGTTGTTCCCTCCACCCGGAGCAGGATAATTAAGAAATGTTTCATAGAATTTCACCTGCTCAAAATAATTCAGCTTAATCGAGGTCGGACTAAAGAGATACCTTTTTAACCAGAAGTTGGTTCCCGAATTAATATCTACAGTCTGTAACCCTTTTATTTTGAAAAAATAGTCAAGAATATCCTCATCACTGAACCGTTCATCAGTGAGTTTACGGAATGTTCTTATAACTTCGGATTTTTGCCAGTATCCTTCCGGGAAAAGAATATTCTCGAGCTGCTTTATGGCTTTTTTTCTTACCAATCCGGGGAATATTTTGCGAACCGTAATGTAGCATAAAAGCACGGTAACGCCCGAAATTAGTACAACCGGTAAGAAATTCATAAGCTGTTTTCTTTGACTTGTTTTGAACTATTACGGGAACTGTTCTGAAAGGTTTCCCGTTTCAGAATTTTCCTTCTCAAGAATACTCGATTTTGTTATTAAAGGTTTCTTTTTTGTGATGAATGCTGCGAATTTTTAGATTAACGTCACTCGTAGTTTATTTGCTTTATTATCCGGCGTTTACATAATGCTAATGTTCCAATGAATTAAAAATCAATACTTTAATGTTTTGCTGAAAAAACAAACGCATGGGCGTCTTTTTTAATTTTTAACTTTATTAATAATAAGTAAAAGTAAGTTTATTAAAACGATAATCTAACTGGTTGTCTGTTTTATCAGATACAATTCAATACAATTCCTTAAGGACTTCCCGAAAATTTTTCGTCGCCGAAATATTATTTAACACTTTCGGAGGAAGGGGATGCGGAAGGTTGTCGAAGGTGTTGATGTGTTTAATGTTCAGAAGTTTGTGTAAGTTGTTGTGATGATGCTTAGCCAGATACTCCTGCTCTGTTTGCCCCGGCGTAGGAATCATCAGAATACTTTTTTTCAGCGTATACATATCCATAATCGTTGAATATCCAGGCCGTGAAATGATTACATCAGATTCTTTTATTTTTTTCAGCAGGTATGGAGTCTGTAAGTGATTGTATATCTTCATGTTCTGCGTGGTCTTTTTTACCTCGGCCGATTTTATATCGGTTCCTCTTACAATGCATATTTCCCCCGGGTAATTATTCAGAATGTTTTTCAGTTTTTCTTCCAGTAAAGAACGTTGCGGTTCCGGGCCCGAAATAATTGCCAACAGACTTTTTGGGGCGGGCCGTTTGCTTATGTCAACGGGAAGCTCCGGATCGTCGAAACGGGAAAGGGAACCAATTAGTCTTGCATTTTTCGGCAGGGGGTATTTGTGCACCAGATCACCGGCGAGGGAGTGTTCTTTTTCAAAATCGGGCACCCAACATTCCCTGAATGGTCGTATCAGCCTTTTTATCAAAAGATACACGGGGTATTCGGCCCATCTCAGCAACAAGGGCATTTTTAACATTAACTGGTGAGTAATAATTACAGAATACACCGAATAGTGCCTTGCTCCGTATCGATTATCCGACACTATTAGATCGGGGTGATATTTTTCTACCAGTACTGATGTGATATTTTTCTCTTTTATCAGCCATCGAAACAAGTGCGGTAGAATAAATATCATTTTCAGAAACAAGGCACTGTTTTTGGTGTAACGGATATCCGGCCCTTCGAATAAAGTTGTTTCTACCTGGGGAAATTCTTTTTCAAGCCAGTCGATAAGTGTCTGAGAGGCAGCAACGATAACCCGGTGGCCGTGTTTACTGAATTCTTTAATGAGTGGTAAATCGCGGGCAATATGTCCCAGTCCCCAGTCAAGCGGACAAAACAGTACCGTCTTTTTTGCAGCTATTTCAGTGTTTTCTGTCACCTGGCTTCTTATGGCTTTCTGTTTAATGATATTACAAAAGTAGGACAATAATTTAGAAAAGACTGTCCGGATGTTTTTCTTATCTTTGACCATCAACTTTAACAGAGCGAACGGTATGCTATTTAAGGACATCGTAGGACAACAATCTGTAAAAAAGCACCTGATATCAATGGTTCGTGAGGAGCGTATCAGTCATGCACAACTTTTTACGGGCCCGCCCGGCGCCGGTCAGATACCGCTTGCCCTCGCTTTTGCACAATATGTTAACTGCAAAAATCCGGGAGCTGAAGATGCCTGTGGAGAGTGTTCGGCATGTAAGAAGATGTCCAGGCTCGTTCATCCCGACCTGCATTTTGTGTTTCCCGTGGTTAAGAAAAACAGCAGTAAACCTGTAGTAAGTAGTGACTACATGGATGAGTGGCGCAGATTTATTATTCAAAGTCCTTATTTTAATGAGCGTGAATGGTTTTCATTTATCGGGGCCGAACGTGGGCAGGGAATGATCTATACTCAGGAAGGCAACGAGATCATAAAAAAATTAAACCTCAAAACCTTTGAGGGGAAGTATAAGGTTATGATTATCTGGCAACCTGAGAAAATGCACAATTTTGCTGCCAACAAGCTTCTTAAAATATTGGAAGAGCCACCGCCAAGAACTTTGTTTGTACTGGTTTCGGATTATCCCGCTGGAGTGTTGCCAACGATTTTGTCGCGTACCCAGCAACTGAAGATTCCCAAAATTGATGAAGCATCACTTGCAGAAGCTCTGAAAAGTACTTTCGGTATTACCCGGGAGGAGGCGGAAACAGCAGCCCGCATTTCAAGAGGTAACTTTATCGAAGCCCGTGACATTATAAGCAACAGTGAGGAAAAGCAGTTTTTTCATGATATGTTTGCATCTGCAATGCGTAATGCCTTTTCCGGGAAACTGGATGCCATTAATGATTGGGTCGACAGAGCGGCAGCATTGCCCCGTGAGCAACTGAAGAACCTTTTGCTTTATTGTATTGATATTCTGCGCGAGAGCTATATTGCTAATTATGATATACCGGAGTTGGTCTATGCCACTCCGTCCGAAAATAAGTTTATCGGAAATTTCAAGTCTTTTGTGAACGATCGCAATGTGCAACAAATGGTAAAAGAATATGAGCTGGCTTTGGCCCACATTGAACAGAACGGTAACGCTAAACTTGTACTTTTCGATATGTCGATGAAGATAAGCGGTTTGTTCAGGTTAACCAACAACCTTGTCTGAGTCGATCTTTAGTTAAAATTAATATATACCCAGAGAGTGTTGACCGGGATAACGGACAACGGTCCGCCTGTTTCGCGGCTATTGTTGAGTGGTTGAGTGTCCGATATCAGAAAATACGATATGGGAATCGCCATTATGTTAACTGTGGGTTTTCCGGGGCAAGGCTCTCTTAAAAAAAGTGTTTTTTATGGATACAGAAGCTATTCCGCAAAATAGTAAATGTGATACATGTAGCAGCCGGTGTGGTAAACTTGAAGTGTTTGACTGGTTGTCTGATCTCCCCAGGGCCGGGAAAGAAACGGATATTGTGGAAGTTCAGTTCAAGAATACAAGAAAGGGATTTTATCGGAACAGCAATCATCTTAAACTAAAAAAAGGTGATATTGTTGCTGTTGAGGCGTCGCCGGGGCACGATATCGGGGTGGTTACCCTTACCGGAGAGCTGGTGCTTTTGCAAATGAAGAAAAACAAACAGGATCCCTCTGATTACGAATTCAAAAGAGTTTACCGGAAGGCTAAGCCGGTGGATATCGATAAGTGGGAGGAAGCCAAAGCTCTGGAACATGAAACCATGCTGGAGTCTCGTCGCATTGCCGAAAGGTTGAATTTGAACATGAAAATTGGCGATGTTGAATATCAGGGGGATGGTACTAAAGCAATTTTCTATTACATTGCCGATGAGCGTGTTGATTTCCGGGAATTAATAAAAGTACTGGCCGATCGCTTTAAAGTCAGGATTGAAATGCGACAGATTGGGGCCCGTCAGGAGGCCGGTCGTATTGGCGGAATCGGTCCGTGCGGAAGAGAATTGTGCTGTTCTACCTGGATCACTAATTTCGTTTCTGTAACAACCAATGCGGCCAGGTATCAGGAAATATCTTTGAATCCGCAAAAACTGGCTGGTCAGTGCGGAAAGTTGAAATGTTGCCTCAATTATGAGCTGGATGCATATATTGATGCGCAGAAAGACTTTCCGCCAACAGATGTGCCTCTGGAAACAGAAACAGAAACTTATTATCACTTCAAAACCGATATTTTTAAAAGGCTGATGTGGTTTTCCACCGGAAGTGAAAACACCGGCAATGTGGTGATGCTGGCCGTTGAGAAAGTTAAAGAGATCATTGAACTCAACAAACAGGGCCGTAAAGTAACCAGGCTGGCCTCGGAAACCGTTACTTCTGCCGTGGTTTCCGAAATCGATTATACCAATGTGGTAGGAGAGGACAGTATTACCAGGTTCGATGAACAAAACAAAAAATCGGGGAAAAAGAGAAAAAGTAAACGAAGAAAAAGTTCAAATAAATCCGGAAATGCAATTAATCAGAACAGAAGGCGCAGGAAAAACAGATCATCCAACTCTTCCGGGGATAATGAGGTTTAGTACTTTATTAATATTCCTTGTCTTTATCCTGGCGTTTACCGCCTGTAACCGGGGTACGATTTACGAAACCGGCAAAGCGTTCCGGGATCAGTTGTGGCATAAAGACTCAACACTGGTCTTTAAACCGGTGGTGGAAGATACTTCGCAGGTAATAAATATTGGGTTTTCACTTGAGCACAACAACGACTATCCATACAGTAATTTATGGCTTTTTGTCGATGTGGAAAGTCCTGACGGAAAAATGCAGACCGATACCATTGAATATTTTCTGGCCGAGCCGGACGGTCAGTGGATCGGAAAAGGGAGCGACAAAGAACGAACTTTATACTGGCTTTACAGAAGAGACGTAAAGCTGAGTTCTCCCGGTCAATTGACATTTTCTGTAACTCAGGGCATGCGCCGCGATGAATTGCCTGGCATTCAATCGTTTTCATTATGGATTGAAAAGGCTGAATTGTCTGAGGATAGTTCGGAGAGATGAGTGCGGTATAAAAACAAACAAATTGGTTGTGGGGAAAAACAAGTTAAAAAAATTTGCTGAAATGGCTACTTACCCGCATGTGGTTCAGGTCAGTTTTGATGAAGTTTTCAATGCCGATCATGCATTAAAGGGAAAGTGGAAAAGTGATTTTTTTAATAATGAGCATCCGATCGTACTGGAACTGGGTTGCGGAAAAGGAGAATATACAGTTGGCCTGGCTCGCCGGTTTCCGGAGAAAAATTTTATCGGTGTCGACATAAAAGGTAGCAGGATGTATAGCGGCGCTACCCAATCATTAAAAGAGGGCCTGGAAAATGTTGGATTTCTGCGGACACGAATTGAGGTTGTTCAGTCTTTCTTTGCACCGTCCGAGGTGGATGAAATCTGGCTCACATTTCCTGATCCTCAAATCAAAAAAGCAAGCAAACGTTTAACCAGCACTTATTTCTTAAAACGATATGGTAGTTTTTTGAAACCGGGCGGAATAGTGCATCTTAAAACCGACAGTAACTTCCTTTATACATATACCAGGGCGCTTCTGGAGGAAAATGCCATTACTCCGCTGGCCGATGAGACCGATTTGCATGCAAGCGGATATAAAGACGAAATTACAGGAATCACGACCTATTATGAAAGTAAATGGCTCGAACACGGCATCCCGATAAAATATCTGAAATTCAGACTCCATGATGCTGAACGACTTAAAGAACCTGATATTGAAATTGAACCCGATAGTTACAGGAGCGCAGGAAGAAGTGTGAAGCCCGCGCGTTCAGCAAACAACAATATACTATAAGCGATTGTCATGTCTGAAAACAATGATTTTTTTTCACGGGTTTACGGGGTAGTGAAGCTAATACCTGCCGGCCGTGTTACCACTTATGGTGCTGTGGCTGCCGCCATTGGTTCGCCGGGTGCTGCACGGATGGTGGGATGGGCTATGAATAAAGCTTTTTCGCACACCGGGTATTTACCTGCTCACAGAGTCGTCAACCGCAATGGTATGCTTACCGGAAAACATGCCTTTCCTAATGCGAATACAATGCAGGAATTGCTTGAAAGTGAGGGGGTTAGAGTAAAAAACGACAAAGTGATGGATTTTCAGAAAGTTTTTTGGGCACCTGAGGTGATAGATTTATCTCATCACGAAAACTCATGAAACGAGCATGGCAAAGTTTGCCTTAACAGATTATTAGATTTTTAGATATAAGATTTAAGATGAAACAAGAATGACGGGGTTTACCTCAATAAAGTCAAGTATAAATTCTTACATGCGAGTTCTATTCGACCAATAACTTAAGTAAATTATATACTGATGAATAAATCTGACTCAAATAAACCATTGTTCGCATTCTGAAAAATTTTTTATCTTTGTCCTTATATTTAAAAAGTTTAAATAAATTTAGTTATGAGTTTTTACCCCCAGTTGGTCATTGATGCCTTGAAGCATGTTGTGCATCCCGAAAAGGAAAAAGATATTGTTACGTTGGGGATGGTTGAAGATGATATCCGGATAGACGGTAAACGTATCAGTTTCAGTCTGAAGTTCGACAGAGCTAATGATCCATTTATCTCTTCCATCCGGAAGGCTTCGGTTCAGGCCATAAAAAAATATGTTGGTGAGGACGCCGAAATAGAAGGAAATATTTTTATCAAAGTAAATCCCAGGGCTCCGAAACCGGCTGCAAAGTTTTTGCCTGAAGTGAAAAACATTGTGGCTGTGGCGTCCGGTAAAGGAGGCGTCGGCAAATCAACGGTTGCTGCAAACCTTGCAGTGGCTCTTGCCCGTATGGGATATAGGGTGGGACTCCTGGATGCTGATATTTACGGGCCATCCATTCCTAAAATGTTTCATACCGAAGATGCGAGACCTTTGCTTCGAAAGGTTGAAGGCAAAGACAAAATTATTCCGGTTGAAAAGTACGGAGTTAAGATACTGAGCATTGGGTATTTTGTTGATCCCAATGATGCACTTGTCTGGAGAGGAGCAATGGCTACCAATGCTCTCAAGCAGCTCATTGGTGATGGCGATTGGGGAGAGTTGGACTATTTGTTCATAGATTTTCCACCCGGTACCAGTGATATTCATCTGACTGCCGTACAGACCATCTCCATTACAGGAGCACTCATTGTCAGCACCCCACAGGATGTTGCCCTTGCTGATGCACGCAAAGGAATCAGCATGTTTACCGGCGAGAATATCAATGTGCCTGTATTGGGATTGGTTGAGAATATGTCGTGGTTTACGCCTGCCGAACTTCCCGAAAACAAGTATTATATCTTTGGAGAAGGTGGATGCCGCCGACTGGCCGAAGAGTTGAATGTGAGACTGCTGGGGCAGATACCCATTGTACAGAGCATCCGCGAAGGAGGAGACAGCGGACAACCATCGGCACTGAATCCCGACAGCGTTACCGGTAAAGCTTTCACCTCCCTGGGCGGGGAAGTTGTTAAAGCGGTTGAGGAACGCAACCAAAAACTGCCACCTACCAAAGTGGTTGAAATAAACAGAAAATAATCAGAGTATGGATTTCGACAAGGAAGAACTGACCAGAGAGGTACTGGAAGCATTGGATGTAATCAGGCCCTACCTGCAATCCGATGGGGGAGATATTACATTTGTGGAGCTTACCGATGATCTGCGTCTGAAAGTTAAGTTGACCGGTGCCTGCGACGGATGCCCCATGAGTATTCAAACGCTCAAAGGAGGTGTTGAAATGGTGGTTAAGCAGAGAGTGCCCCGGATATCGGAAATAGTGCCTGTGTGATCGGATAAAAAGCGAAAACGTGAAGTTTATTGAATTAAATTGACTTGTCGTTTTTGAGGGATGTTGCACTATGCTGTTTCAGCAAATTGTAAATGGTAGATTTGCCTATTTTCAGCTTATCAGCAACCACCATTACATTATTGTACTTATTCAGAAAATGCATAATGATTCGTTCGTTGTATTCTTTGAGAGTGAGCTCCTCGTGAAGTAATTCGGGAGTAGATTCCGAAGTACTGAAAACAATGTGTTCTTCCCTGATTGATTCATTGTTAGACAATACTGCCGCCAATTCGGTTATAGATTTTAATTCCCTTACGTTACCGGGAAAATTGTGCATAAGTAGTTTTTTTTTGGCCCCTGGCGTTAAAGTGATTGGAGCCATATTATTCTCCCTGCAGAATTTGTCAAGGAAATAATCGGCAAGCAAAATGATGTCTTTTCCTCTTTCCCTGAGCGGCGGGGTAGCAATTGGCAATCCGATTAAATGGTAGTAAAGGTCTTCTCTGAACCTTTTTTCACTCACTTCCTGAAGCAGGTCCGAACTTGTTGCGCTTATGAACCTGCATTTCACCGGAATTTCCTCGGTGCCACCAATTCTGGTAAATTTTTTCTCTTGTAGAATATTCAGGAACAATAATTGCATTTCCGTATCCAGATCGGTGATCTCATCAATAAATAATGTGCCGTCACCTGCCTCTTCTATCTTGCCTTTGGTCGTCATCAGGGCATCGGTAAAAGCTCCTTTTTCAACACCAAACAGGACGGTTCTCAACTGGTCTTTCATGTGTGAGCTTACATTCAGAGTAACAAAGGGATTATTTTTGCGCGATGAATTATAATGAATGGTTTTTGCTGTCAGCTCTTTTCCTGTTCCCGTTTCTCCGTGCAGCGAAATATTGATGTTTGGGACTTTAATGGCCTTTTCGATGAGGGTAAACGTGTTTTTTATAGCGTAACTGTTACCTATAATGCTTTGCCGAAATTCATAGCGGTCCGAAACTTCATTTTTTAGTTGTGCCAGCTCTTGTTTTAAGCTGTTATGATGTTCTATTTTCTTTAAAGTATGCAGCAATCTGTCTTTAATGTTTTCATCTTTGGTAATGTAATCGTAAGCGCCTTGTTTCAGAAGTTGTACCGCTAAAGGCAGGTTGTCCTGACCCGATATTACAATTATTTCGGTTTCGGGGTTGTTGGATTTTATTTTTTCCATTAGCTCGGTTCCCGATATGTCGGGCAGACCAAGGTCAAGTGTTACAACCTCAACCGAAGATGGTTGTTCATTCAGAAAGCTTTCTCCGTTGAAGTGTACCTTTACCTCATGATACCCGTTTTGTTTAACCACTTGTTCTATGATGCGGTTGAAAAAGGGATCATCTTCTATAATATCTATTCTCATATTCTTTCGAAGGTATGATTATCTTTGTTGTTTTAAAGTATCAGTCAAGTTTTACCAGACACAAGTATAAAAGTATTTTTTCTGATTCATTTTGGGAAATATTTTTGCTGCATGGCAGTTTATAATGTATTATCGGTAGGGATTTTTACATGAAGAAACGAGTCGCGATTACCCGGGACGAGTTCCATCCGACCATAATAAATAAATTTTATACGGATGAAGAAATACCTGACATATATTCTTATTTTGTTTGCCTTCTGGGGTTGTTCTGTGCAGAAGAATACCTGGTTATCGAGGGGATACCATAATCTTACCGCAAGATACAATATTCTTTTCAATGGTGTTCAGAGTTTCGAAGAAGGCCGCGAAAGAATGCGTGAGACGGTAAAGAACGACTATACAGTTGTGTTGCCTGTGTTTGCTTATTGCAAGGCAGCTGGCGGACAGGTGCCTGCATCACAGATGAACAGAGCCATTCGAAAAGGACATAAACTGATCGAAAAACATTCCATCACTGCAAAACCCCGGCGAGAACCTTCAGGAGGCTCAGTGGATTATCGCGATTTTTATAATCAGCGCGAATTCAACCGTTGGGTCGATGATGCCTGGATGCTGATAGGGAAAGCCCATATTTATTCTCAGGAATGGTATGAGGCGATCAGTGCTTTTGATATGGTGCTGCAAATTTTTCCGGAAAAGGATACACGGTTTGAAGCCTTGCTGTGGATGGCAAGAGCTTATATAGAAATGGATGAGTTTGAGAATGCTTCCCGGATTTTACAGCAATATTCATCCGAAATTGGCGATGAAAAAAAGTATTTCGTGCTGGAGCAATCTACCTATGCCTGGTATTGGTTGGCTCAGGGAAAGTATGATAAAGCTATTGATTATTGTTTCAAAGCAGCAGAGAACACGGGCGACCGGTGGGAAAAAATACGCTGGCACTTTGTGCTGGGGCAGCTGGCACAAAGAACCGGAAGAGAAAATATGGCGCTCGAAGCCTTTACCCGGGTCATAAGGTTAAAACCCGATTATGAAATCACCATTCATGCTATGATAGAGCAGGCCCTGCTGGAGGGCAGGCCGGATAATCCTCAAAAAGCCAGAAATAAACTGGAAAAATATGCGAAAGAATTTAAAAACCTTGATTATCGCGATCAAATTTATTACGCTATCGCAGAAACATGGTTCCAGGAGGGCGATACCCTGATGGCGTTAACCAATTTGGAACTGGCTGCAGGGTACGGAGGCCGCAACCGTATCCTGGCCGGGAACATCTATAAGCGAATGGCCGATGTCTATTTTGAATCCGGCGACTATATTGCCGCTGAAGCCTACTACGATTCTACATTAGCATCTCTTCCGTCAGACTATAATGATATTTCTGAGGTTGAAAAGATAAAAAAACGGTTGGAACCGCTCGCTCAAAGTCTCCGAACCATTGAATATGAAGACAGCGTCCTGAGAATAGCGGAACTGCCCGAAGAAGAGAGAAACATCTTTATTGATAATTTGCTTGCTCAAATGCAGCAGAAAGAGGAAGAGAGCGGGTTTATCGATACCACCGACGACGCCTTCTTTTATCGTAATTTTGCCAACCGTGGTAACAGGGAAACGGATGAATCGGGGAATTGGTATTTCTATAACCAAACCATGGTCAGTCTCGGTCAAATGGAATTTGAAAAACGCTGGGGAAGACGCAAGTTGGAAGATAACTGGCGGCGTTCCAATAAACAAGCTCAGGAACAACAGGATGACGGAAATGATCGTATGATGCCTGGCGATCCTTTTGCTGATAGTCAGGCCCGACCGGGTAAAGATACACCGTCAGCAGAAGAAACGATTCAAACCGGGACACCAACCCGGGAAAGTCTTATTTCCGGGCTTCCGCTTACCTCTGAAGAAAAGGCCGTGTCTCACCAGAAAATACAGAAATCGCTCTTCAGTGCAGGAAATATATTGGCCAATAATTTTAAAAAATATTCCGAGGCGGTGACTTTTTATGAAGAGCTTCTGGCTCAATATCCTGAAACACCCTACAGAGAGCAGACTCTTATGGGAATTTACCTCGCTTGCCGCGAATTGAACGATCAAAAATGCATTCAGCATTACGGTGAAGTTATCACAGATGATTACCCCGACAGCCGTTTTGCACAGTTTGTCAATGATCCTGATTATTTCGAAAAGCTGGGTGAATCTGAGCATGAGATGGAGCAGATTTATACCGGTGCTTACAATCATTTTAAAAATGGTGAATGGAATGCCGTTTTGAAGGCAACGGAGCCAATATTCAGGCAACATTATGAACCATTGCTTCCACAGGCTTCCTTGCTGAATGCATTTGCTTATAGTCAGCTTAACAGAGCACAATTGTTCAGGGAATATCTGCAACAAATTGTGGATGATTTTCCACGCACTACCCAGGCTGAAGTAGCCGGATATTGGCTTCAACAACTCAATGAAGGTCAATTGCCCGGAAAAATTGATCTTGCATCGTCACTCCGGAGCAGTGTTTCATCCGCCCAGACAACAGAGACAGCCACTTCGGAGAAATTGGCCTCAGGAAAATTTACGGAAGCACCGGATACAACCCATTATTTGATGATTGTTCTTGATAATGAGACAGATATTAACGAGCTTATGTTTCAGTTGGCCAATTTCAATTTTGACCATTTCGCAACAGGGGGTCTCCAGCTTGAAACGTCGCAGTTGTCGCCTGCGCTCTCAGTTTTGGAAACAGGACCGTTTGCCAATAAACGAACGGGACTCGACTATTTCTTTTCGTTGATCAATCAGCCTTCTGTTTTCAATGTGAACAATGTTAAGGAACCACTTGTAGTGATTATATCCGAAGATAACCGGCAAAAAATAGAGAATGCTACTGATGTCGAAGATTACAAAGCATTCTTTTTGGAGAAATATTTGCAGGGGAGTGATCCTTCGGCCGTTATCATAAATGAAAGTGAAATTCCCGAACATTCCTATACCGAAAGAAACAGATAAAGACTGTCGGGAAAGTTGTTTTGAAGGAGAATTTACCATGGAAGAGACAAAAAAAATCAGGATACTCTGGGTGGACGATGAAATGGAACACCTGAAATCACATCTGATATTTCTAAAGGAAAAGGGATTCATTGTAGAGTCAGCAACCAATGGGAACGATGCTGTTGATATTCTGGAAGAGCATAATTTTGATCTGGTTTTTCTTGATGAAAATATGCCCGGCATGAGTGGCCTCGAAACCCTTTCTCAAATGAAGGAGATCAGACCGAGCCTGCCCGTGATCATGATAACCAAAAGTGAAGAAGAGGACATAATGGATCAGGCCATAGGGAGCAAAATAGCTGATTACCTTATCAAGCCTGTTAAGCCTAACCAGATTCTGTCATCGATAAAAAGACATGTTGACCGCGATCGGCTGGTTTCACAAAAAGCAACCAGCGATTATCAGGCCGTGTTCTCTAACATCGGATTCAGGCTCAGTGACCGGCTCAGCATAAATGAGTGGAGTGAGGTGTATAAAAAGCTGGTTTACTGGGAACTTGAGCTTCAAAGTACCAACAGTCCTATGGATGAGGTATTGAAAATGCAGAAGAGTGAAGCAAACCAGCTGTTTGCCCGAACCGTGAAAGACAACTATGAAAACTGGCTCACCGATAATTCCGGTCCCATGATGTCGCACCGGGTATTCAAAAACTATGTACTTCCGCATCTTGACAAAGGGGAAAGGGTCGTTTTGGTAGTCATCGATAATTTCAGGCTCGACCAATGGGAAACCATTCGTCATGACATACGTCCTTATTTCGATGTGGTAGCTGATAACCTGTATTGCAGTATTTTGCCAACGGCAACTCAGTATGCCCGGAATGCTCTGTTTTCGGGGCTTTTACCCACTCAGATAGAAGAGATTTATCCCGATTTGTGGGTAGACGAGGACGACGAAGGTGGCCGTAATCAATACGAAGAAGAGTTGATAGGTACTTTTCTCAAACGGATGCGGCGTTCTTTTACCTACTCATATCATAAGATTAGTGATACGGAAGCCGGGAGGAGGTTGGCCGATAATCCCGGGCAATTGAAAACCTACGATCTGAACGTTCTGGTGTTCAATTTTATTGATATGTTATCGCATGCCCGGACAGAAATGAAGATGATACGCGAGTTGGCTTCCGATGAGTCGGCTTATCGTTCTTTAACACGTTCGTGGTTTTTGCATTCACCCTTGTTTGATTTACTCAAGAAGCTTTCTGGAGAAAAGGTGCGGGTTATTCTTACCTCCGACCATGGTTCCGTACGTGTACAACATCCTCTGAAAGTGGTGGGTGACCGCAATACTAATACAAATCTGCGCTTCAAACAGGGTAAGAATCTGGCCTACAATGCAAAAGATGTATTTGAAGTAAAAAGACCGGAAAGTGCGTTTCTTCCCCGGGTCAATGTGTCTACTTCTTATATTTTTGCCAAAGGAGATGATTTTTTTGCTTACCCCAATAATTACAACTATTACGTTAATTATTACAAAGACACATTTCAGCACGGAGGTATTTCGCTTGAAGAGATGCTGGTTCCACTGGTACAACTCGTCCCGCTTTAACCGGAACAACGCTTTAATCAGGGTTATACGAACGAATCGTCTTAAATCTGATATCAAATCTAATGATCTGTTGTAAATATATGATGCACATTTTTACCATACAGTCGGAACAGGAAATTGAAAAAGTGGCGAAGGAATTTTTGCCACTGCTACGTGAGCACAAGGTGGTAGCATTTTACGGCGAGATGGGCGTGGGTAAAACCACTTTTATCAAAGGTTTGTGTCGTGTTATGGGGGTAACCGGTACGGTGACCAGCCCCAGTTTTGCTTTGGTTAATGAATATACCACTGATAATGGAACTGTTATTTATCATTTTGATTTTTACCGGTTAAAAAATGTGATCGAAGTTTTTGATATGGGTTATGAGGATTACTTTTTCAGTGACCATATCTGCCTGATTGAATGGCCTGAGAAAGTTGCCGATGTTTTACCCGATAACCGCCTGGATGTTACAATTATTGAAAATCCGGATGGTTCCCGTACCATTCGGGCAACAGAGTAAGCTATATACATCTGCTACGGTCTTCATTTCCATGCTTCAAAATTTCGGAACTCGATATATTTTTTTGTAACTTGACCGCAGAAAATTTCATGTACACGGTTGTTCTATAAAATTCCGGCTGCATCGACAGGTTGCATCTGCGTCCCTGTCTTGTGAATATTTTGAATGATTTGTTTTTTTGGTTACTGTATTTGGTTTTATTAATATGCTGTATGATTGAGTACGGTATAAAAAGCATATTTTTTTCAAAATCATGGCGTTTTAAATTTTTTTACCGGCGTTAACTCATTGTTGTTAGTGAGGTTTCAAAAATTGAAAACAACAATGGGATTGGTAACAAAGATGATTTTTATACCAGTCTCATAAATTATTTCGTAACACATTTAAAATTCGTATCTAACGATTTATCGTATGGGGGACATCGGGGAAAGTGCATCATATTATTTTGCCATGAACCAATCAGGCTTAATGCCCAAAGAGGAGTTAATGGAAGTGAGGAGAAAGCAGAAATCCATGTCTTTTGGTATTCCCTGCGAACGCGAAGATGATGAAAACCGCATTCCTTTAACGCCTCAGGGGGTAGAACTGTTAACAGCCAACGGGCATGAGATTGTGATTGAAAGCGGCGCAGGTAATGCTGCCAGTTATTACGATCATGACTTTTCTGAAGCAGGTGCCCGCATTGTCAATAATCACGAAGATCCATTCCGCTGTGATGTTGTTCTTAAAGTAGCCCCTCCCGATGAAGAAGAACGACAGTTATTATCTCCCGGGCAGCTGTTAATTTCGTTGTTGCATCTTGTGAAACAGGATCGCAACGCCATTCAGCAATTGATGCATAAGAAAATTAATGCATTGGCTTATGAATTTCTGAAAGACGAATCGGAATGCTACCCGGTTGTCAGGAGCATGAGTGAAATAGAAGGATATGCCGCCATTATGATTGCTTCCGAATACCTAAGTAAGGAAAAGGACGGCAAAGGGGTTCTTCTGGGCGGAATCACTGGAATTTCGCCTGCCGAAGTAGTTGTTATCGGGGCGGGAACAGCCGGTGAATTTGCAGTCAGGGCCGCGTTGGGGCTTGGTTGTCAGGTTAAAGTGTTTGATAATTCTTATCGTAATTTGCGTGAGCTTGAGCGAAACGTAGGTCAACGGCTTTTTACTTCCATTCTTCATCCGCAGGTGCTTAGTAAAGCCTTGAAATCTGCCGATGCCGTCATTGGTAGTTTACGGTATTTCGACCCGCAGAGTGGTTTCCTTATTTCGGAAGAACAGATTGCCGGGATGAAACCAGGCTCAATTATTGTCGACCTGAGCATGGGAAATGGGGGATGTATTGAAACTGTGACTGCTTCATCCAACCAACAGGAACCGGTTATAATCCATCATGGGGTTATCCACTACAGGGTACATAATATTTCATCGCGGGTTGCCCGTACGGCGTCTATTGCTCTGAGCAATATTTTTGCCCCGGTTTTGTTGAGACTGGCCATGTCTGGTGGTGTGAGCCAGCTAATAAAGGAGGATATGGGCGTCAGTCACGGTCTTTACCTTTACAAGGGGATCCTGACCAATCGCACTATCGGGGAAAAATTTAATCTTCCTTCCAAAGATATTGGATTGCTGATGGCCGCCTTTTAATTTTTCCGGTCTCTTTATTGTTGTTTTTCTGGTTTGGATGATGATGCTGAAGACTGGAGCTGTCGAATGCTGCCGCTGTTTCCTCTTTTTCCCTGGTACTTATCATCAGAAATGGGTTCTTTTTTGATTTCAGGATGGTATGGAAGAGTGAATTTGAAGGTAGCGCCACATCTTTCGTTTTCATTGTTGTGGCACCATATCTGACCGTTCATGGCACTAACGTAACGTTTGGCAATGGCCAGTCCGAGGCCTGTTCCTCCAAACTGACGGCTCAGACGCAAATCTCCCTGTCTGAAGAGATCAAATATTACATTTTCTTTTCCTTCCGGGATACCTGTTCCGCTGTCCTTTACAAAGAAAAGAATATGTTTTTCCCGCATTTCATAGCCGAAATGAACATATCCTGATGCAGTGAATTTCACGGCATTATCCAGAAGGTGATTCAGTACTTTATAGGTAGCTTCTTTATCAAGTGATACAATGTCTTTCCCGTCGGGCGCTCCAAGGGTGATTTTCAGATTCAGCGGTTTCCCTGTTATAGTGATTTCCGAAAGATAGTTGTTATGAAGCTGCTTCATGATATGGTTGAGTGAGAAGGCTTCCTGTTCTTTTCCGGTATTTTTGGCCTGAAAACGTGAAATATCGATTAAAGAGTCCATGATGTGCAAAAGGCGTGTGCCGTTTTGCTGGATTATGTCGATGTAATGACAACGCTGTTCCGCCGACATGTTTTCGGCACTCAGCAATTCGGTAAACCCCATAATTACATTCATCGGTGTTCGTATCTCATGACTGAGATTGGCCAGAAAAGCCGATTGCAACCGGCTGCTTTCGTCAACAACCTGTTTGGCTTTCGAAATGTTCTGGTTTAGGTTGTCCAGCAGTTGGTTCTTAAGTTTTAGTTCTTCTTCGGTTCTTAAAAGCTCCTTGTTTTTCTTTTCCAGTTTTTCTTTGTTGATGAGATGCCTTAACTCGGAGGCTGCAAAGAAAGAAAAAAACTGAAGAGAGTTAATGGTGGTTAGCGTCGGGTGTTTTTTCTGCGAGAAAACAAAAATTGCTCCTATGGAAATGCCCTCATTGTTTTTGAGTAACATGGCTGTTACCGATTTAGCACTATGTTTTGTGGTTCCGATCGGTGACAAAATTTCAGCGGGATCATTGCTGTGAGCAGTATTATTTTCCAGTAAAGCGCTCAGTAGTTTTGTTTCAAACTGCAGCGATTTTTTTTGCTGATCAATTTTGTCACCATGCGTAAATGCTTCAACCTGGAATTTTTGTTCCGGGGTTAACCGTGCTATCAATATATATTCGGCCTGGCTGGTTTTTGATATTTTGAGTGCAAGGGTGTCAATCGATGAAATGATTTTTGATTCAGGTATGTCAAAATTTAACGAACGAATTAACTCGGTAGCATCTTTGCTTGCAAAAAACCCGGATGGATTTCCTGAGCAACTGAATTTCCTGCGGGAGGGTAAAAATTTCACAATTCTGGCTCTAATATTCATCCGTATAAAATTTATTTATTAAGGTCGGATGGAACTCGCATGCAAGGATTTATACATGTTCTTTTGAGACAATCTTTGTCATGCTCGTTTCATACCTTCAAAAAAAAATTCGTGCTTCAAAAAAATACTTTTACTGAGATTAATCCAAAATCTTTTGACGAATAGCTTTTTAATAGTGATAATTTAACATGTTATCGTTTTCGATTTTGGCAGATATTTGCATGAGTCTGCAACAATGTGATTGGCAAAAGAAACTCAGGTTTTAGGAGTAGACTCATATACTAATAGCCAGCAGCTTGTCCGTCTTTTCTGGACTCTGAAGCACCGATATATATGCCTCTCTCCTGGTCGTACATAATTCCCTGGAATCCACCATAAATACCCAATTCGTAAGTTACTTTATGTCCCATTTGCATTAAGGCTCTTATGGTCTGGTACGGTATGCCTTTTTCTGCATGGATTTCTCCGGTGGATTTCTCTCTGATCCCGGTAGGAGAACTTCCGCCTGAATGTGCAAATCTCGGAGCATCACCTGCTTCCTGAAGATTCATCTTGAAGTCAATCAGATTCATCAATATTTGAACGTGTCCCTGGGGTTGAAAATCGCCGCCCATTACGCCGAAACTTAACCAGGGTTTGTCGTCTTTGGTAACAAAAGCCGGAATGATTGTATGAAAAGGTCGCTTCCCCGGGGCATATTCGTTGGCATCTCCGGGTTTCAGGGAAAAAAGCTCTCCTCTGTTTTGAAGCATAAAGCCCAGCTCCGGGGGAACCATGCCCGATCCCATGCCCCGGTAATTGCTTTGAATGAGCGATACCATATTACCCCATTGATCAGCCACAGTCAGATAAACGGTTTCGCTATGGTATTCAGTGCCGGGTGAATAGGCGCCGGCTTTAGCAGTATCTATCAAAGCTCTTCTTTTTGCAGCATATTCATCGGATAGCAGTTGGTTGAGAGGAATATTTGCAAAATCAGGGTCGGCGATAAATTTGGCTCGATCCTCGAAGGCCAGCTTTTTGGCTTCTGTCACAAGATGTAAATGGCGAGCTGTACCAAAATCTTCAGGGGAAAATTCATAACCTTCAAGAATGTTGAGCATTATCTGAGCGATGATTCCCTGGCCGTTGGGTGGAAGTTCCCACAGGGTATAGCCCCGGTAATCCACAGGTATTGGGTCTACCCATTCGGATTTATGAAGTGAAAAATCCTCTTTACATAAAAATCCGCCCTGGTTTTGTATAAAGTTTACGATGGTTTCCGCAATGGGGCCGTTATAAAAAGCATCTCTTCCTTCTTCTGCTATTAAGCGATAGGTACCGGCAAGATTCGGATTCCTGAAAATATCTCCTTTTTCAGGGGCTTTCCCGTCAATAGAAAAGGTGCTTATTACATTCGGGTATTCAGAAAATCGTTTGAGCGAAAGCGCCCAATAATGGCTGATAAGTTCGGTCACGGGGAAACCTTCTTCAGCATAGGTGATTGCAGGCTGAAGTATTTCTTTCATGGATAATTTTCCGAACTTGTCATGAAGTTCGAACCACGCATCGACACAACCGGGCACCGAAACCGCTAAAGGTCCGTAAGCCGGTATTTTTTCCATCCTGTTTGAAAGAAAGTAATCGATGGTCAGCAACCTGGGGGAACGTCCGCTTCCGTTGATGCCATAAAGATTTTTGGTTTGAGCATCCCATACAATGGCAAACAGATCACCTCCGATTCCGCTTCCCGTGGGTTCCATTAAACCTAATGCCGCATTGGCAGCAATGGCAGCGTCGACGGCTGTTCCTCCCTTCTTAAGAACATCAATGCCAATTTGCGTGGCAAGGGGCTGGCTTGTAGCCACCATTCCTTTTTCGCCGATTACTTCGGACCGGGTGGCGAAGGTTTTCCCGGTAATTCTGTCCTGACCTGATGATACAGAAATAAATGCAAATAAAATTACTACTGTTAGGCACAGGCGTTGAAGGTTTCTCATTTTAATTTATTGTGTAATGCTTAAAGCTGGTTTTCTTAATTTCTCTTGCAATGTAAGAAAAACAAATATGTAAATCAATAGTGTAATCTATTTTTTGGTTCATAAGGTGCCTTTTGCAGATACTAAAATCGCATGGTTTATTGAAAGAGAATTCCCCTGCTAAATTAAGGATCAATAGTTCGTTAAAATGAAGCCAGGACGCATAGTAATACTTTTATTATTAGTGAGTTATGTTAACAGGTCGTTGGATTTACAGTTAGATATAAGATGATCTTGATATACTGAATATTGAGGCCGGTCTAAAAAGCATCTTTGATGCCAATCTCGTTGTTGTTTTAAATTTTTGCATCTTCATTAACAATAAGTTAACTCCGGTACAAAAATTTAAAACGCCTTGATTTTGACAAAGTATACGGCACTCAATATTAATAAGCAAAACCTTTTTGCCATAAAAAGTTGGTTTGCAGTGTATTGTAAAAGTCTGACAGATTGTTGAAGAATAAAAAAACCGTAAAACCAATTGGTTTACGGTTTTTAGTAGCGGGGGCCAGACTCGAACTGACGACCTTTGGGTTATGAGCCCAACGAGCTACCAACTGCTCCACCCCGCAATATATTTTATTACTTTTTGTTCCTGTTTAGCAAGTGCAAATATAAAAGCTTTTGGCGGCTGTTCCAAATGATTTGGGTGTTAAATTTTGATAATTTCTGACTTGCCGGCTGTTGTTTAATAATTCCTGGAAGGAATGTCTATTGTGAAATTTTGTTTCGTAACATCCATAATATTGCTTAATTTTGTCAGGTTAAAGTAGCCCGACAAGCAGAAGTAATAAATTTTATTGAGAATAATCTTTCAGTTTATTGCGAAAAATAGCCTGGTAAGTAAATAGCTGACTTCATATATTAAATACTTGAAATATAGATTTTTTGAATTTTGAGTTAGATGAAGGAGATAATGACAATTGATGTAAAGTGAGATCATGGCAGGTATCAATAGAAAAGAATTCATTAAAAAGCTGAAAAGTAAATATAAGCTGGCCATATTCAACGAACAGACGTACCAGGAAGTATTGGTGATCAGGTTATCTCGTCTCAATGTATTTACCATGGTAGGTTTTTCTGCCATTTTGTTGATTATACTGGTAACACTTCTCATTGCTTTTACGGGGCTGAGAGAATACATTCCGGGTTATCCGGATGCCAAGCAAAGATTGTTGATAGTGCGGAATGCACAACGAGTTGATTCTCTTTTTCTGGAGATTGAAAAGAGAAATAAGTTTATCGACAATATGCAGCAGATTATAGGGGGACAGGTTCCGGAAACGGAAGAGAGAGCAAATCCGGTTAGACAACAGGCTGCTTCGGAGGAAGATCAAACTGAAGATACCGCCGGATGGAAGGATATTGAATTTACCAGGTCGGTGGAAGATTCCATTTTCAGAGCATTGGTTGAGCGGGAAGAAAAATTTAATGTTTCAGAACAGCCGGGAAATGATTTAGGTGCTCTTCTTGAAAATACTTTCTTTTTCCCCCCTTTAAAGGGTATGGTCGTCAATAGATTTGGTGATCCGCGCGGTCATTTCGGGGTGGACATAGTAGCCGGGCCGGGCGCCCGTGTGTCGGCCGTTATGGACGGGGTTGTTATTTTTTCGGGATGGACTGTAGAGACCGGTTATGTTATTCAGCTCCAACATGCCAACAACTTCATTTCAATGTATAAACATAATGAAAGATTATTGAAAACGACCGGTCAACATGTTAAAGCTGGCGAAGCAATCGCTAATGTCGGCAATTCCGGAGAGCTAACAACAGGACCGCACCTGCATTTCGAACTCTGGCATAATGGTATTCCTCTCGACCCTCAGGAGTATATATCTTTCTGATATTAAACAGTTTAGCGGACTCCTGTTCCTTTTAAAAAATGTCGGTTAGTTTTCCTTAAGTTAAGTCAATTTTATATGAAACCAGTCCCGAGTAATCGGGATGAGTTACATTCGACTTTAAAAACAAATTTTATACTGATGAAACGACGTATCGCGATTCTTGGTTCTACTGGGTCTATAGGGACACAGGCGCTTGAGGTAATAGACCAGCATACCGGTCTTTTCGAGGTCGAAGTGCTGACGGCCGCGAAAAATGCCGAACTTTTAACTGAACAGGCGAGGAAGTACCTCCCTAATGCCGTGGTGATCGTCGATCAAAGCAAATATCAGTGGGTTCGTAATCAATTATCAGACTTGCCGGTAAAAGTTTATACCGGCAGTGATGCTCTGGCTCAGGTAGGGGCAATGAGTACCGTGGATATGGTTTTGGTGGCATTAGTGGGATTCTCCGGCCTGCTTCCAACCATTAAAGCCATAGAAGCTGGCAAACCTGTTGCTCTGGCAAATAAAGAAACACTGGTAGTAGCAGGAGATTTGATAATGGAACTGGCGCAAAAAAGGAATGTTCCGGTTTTACCCGTTGATTCAGAGCATTCAGCAATATTTCAGTGTCTTGAGGGAGAAAATAAACGATCTGTCGAAAAAATAATACTCACTGCCTCAGGAGGTCCATTCAGGGGCAGAGATACTGAATTTTTAAGGAAAGTTACCCGGTGCCAGGCACTGAATCACCCAAACTGGAAAATGGGTGACAAAATTACCATCGATTCAGCCTCTTTAATGAACAAAGGATTTGAAGCCATTGAGGCTAAATGGCTTTTTGACGTACAACCCACACAGATTGAGATTGTCGTACATCCTCAATCCATCGTTCATTCGATGGTACAATTTGAGGATGGATCGATTAAGGCACAGATGGGATTGCCTGATATGCGACTACCAATACAATATGCACTTGGCTATCCGGAACGTTTAGCGAATAGATTTCCACGATTTAATTTTTCCGATTACCCAACCCTTACATTTGAAAAAGCGGATGTGAATGTTTTCCGAAACCTCTCGCTTGCATTTGAAGCTATGTGTAAAGGTGGAAATATGCCCTGTGTTTTAAATGCTGCCAACGAAGTGGTCGTAGAGGCTTTTCTGGCTTCGAGAATCGGGTTCGTGCAAATGTCAAACATCATTGAACAAACTATGTTAAAAGCAACTTATGTAGAGAAGCCCGGCTTTTCAGATTATCTGGAATCCGATAGGGAGGCCAGAGCATTAGCTGCTGATTTAGTCAAAAAATAAAGAAAAACAATATATTTGTGACGCTTTCAGTATTTTAAATCTGAAGAAGGTGGATTTTTAACCCTGTTGTTATATGTTTTGAAGCAATTATGAGTGTGGTATAAAAAGCATATTTTTGGCAACAAAGATGCGTTTTAGGACGGTGTCAATTATAATACTATCTAATAAAGGAATTAGTTTTGTGGATCATTTTTTTTGCCTGATTAATAGATCAGGTTCGTTGAAACCAGTACAATAATAAAAGAGCATGGAATTTTTAATAAAAGCATTACAACTCATTCTCAGCCTTTCTATCCTGGTCATTCTTCATGAATTTGGACATTTCTTTTTTGCAAAAATCTTCAAAACACGTGTTGAAAAGTTTTATCTGTTCTTCAACCCCGGGTTTTCCTTATTCAAATTTAAGAAAGGAGAAACCGAGTACGGAATTGGATGGCTTCCGCTTGGAGGATATGTAAAAATAGCCGGAATGATTGATGAATCGATGGATAAGGAACAACTAAAGCAGCCCCCCCAGCCCTGGGAATTCAGGTCGAAGCCGGCATGGCAGCGACTTTTAATTATGGTTGGCGGCGTTTTGGTTAATTTTATTCTGGCATTGTTCATCTTTTGGATGATACTTTTTAAATGGGGTGAATCTTATATCCCTGTTGAGGGTGCCAAATACGGGTATTCATACCATCCTATTGGTCATGAAATCGGTCTTGAAGATGGCGACATCATCCTTTCGGCAGACACATTTAAAGTTGAAACCATTTCTGATGTTGTCCGTTACATTCTTCTTGAAGAACCTGATTCTTTTACTGTTCAGAGGGGTGATTCTGTTTTTCGGTTAACCGTGCCTGACGGTTTGGGACAGCGGTTTCTTTCAGAGGGTGTGAAGCAGTTTGCACAATTCAGGATCCCCTTTGTTGTAGATTCTGTTATCAGCGGAATGCCTGCAGAGGAAGCCGGGATAAAAAAGGGTGACAGCCTGGTGGCCGTTGGTGGCACAGAGGCGCCTTTTTTTTATGAATTTGTAGCAGAATTGAATAAATATACGGGAGATACCACGATAATTTCACTTTACAGGGATGGTGTTTTAATGTCGTTGCCTGTTATGGTCAATAAGTCGGGTAAGATTGGAATTGCACCCAGGTCGCCTTCCAATTACCTTGAAATAAAGACAAACAAATATGGTTTTTTTGAAGCTTTTCCGGCCGGAATCAGTAGAGGTGTCAGCGTGTTGGTGAGTTATGTGAAACAACTGAGACTTATTTTCACCAGGGAAGGGATGCGTCAGGTTGGAGGTTTCGGAACCATTGGCAGTTTGTTCCCGGCCAGTTGGGATTGGCTAAGCTTTTGGAGAACCACTGCCTTTCTGTCGTTGATTCTTGCATTTATGAATATTTTGCCAATTCCGGCTCTTGACGGCGGACATGTTTTGTTTCTTCTTTATGAGATGGTAACAGGCAGAAAACCCGGTGAAAAATTTATGGAATATGCCCAGCTCATCGGAATGATTTTGCTGATTGCGTTACTTTTGTATGCCAACGGAAACGATATTTTCCGATGGCTGAGTGAATAAGTGGCATAAATAATTGTTACAAATATTTTTCATAGACAACACTTTTCACGATTAATTAATACATTTGTGAATATGAGGCAGACTACCTCATCTGCATAACTTTTTAGTTATATAACGACATGTTAATTTTAAACAGGAAAATATGGAACCTTCTTTATTATTTTTGGTCATACCAGGTGGTTGGGAATGGATTGTAATCATTCTGGCCATTTTATTGTTGTTCGGGGGTCGAAAAATTCCCGAGCTGATGAAAGGACTCGGACAGGGAATGAGAGAATTTAAAAAGGCACGGAATGAAGCTGCTGAAGACAAAAGGAATTCTGTGGAAGGGGAGGTCAATTCCGAAAAAGAGAAATCCTGAGCGGAAGGATTATCCAGTGTATGTCTTTAAAATGATCTGATTAGTGTCCGACTTTATCGACGAGCATGAATTAACGAAAGGGAGATTTCTCCCTTTTGTTATCTTTTTTAAACCGCTTTCACTTGGTTTGTATGACTGGACTTCGGGTGTTTAGAGTATTTGTACTTTTGATTTGCATAGCGCAACCGAAATTAACCGAAAAGATATCGGGGAGTAATCGTGTTCCCGTTTATCTGGTCGAATCCAGGATAGAAAAACTGGATTTGCAAACGCCCATACCACTTCATTACAATCAATTTGTTCAGGCTTATATTGATGTTTATACAATTAAGCGACCTGAGCATCTATCCGGTATATTGACCCGTTCCCAGTTTTATTTCCCTATTTTTGAGGAGTATCTGGATAAGTACGAACTTCCGCTGGAATTGAAATATCTGGCTGTGATAGAGTCTGCCCTCGAGCCACAGGCAAAATCCACATCCGGGGCTTACGGACTTTGGCAATTTTTATATCAGGCCTCGCGGATGTTTGATTTAAGGATAACTTCCTATATAGACGAAAGAGCAGACCCTGTGAAATCGACCGATGCTGCCTGTCGTTATCTCAAATATCTGTACGACAACTTTAATGATTGGTTATTGGCTATTGCTGCCTATAACGGTGGCATTGGGGCAGTTAAAGATGCGATAGAAAAATCGGGAGGTGAAACAGATTACTGGAAACTTCGCCCATATCTGCCCGAGCAGGTAAGAGGTTATGTCCCGGCATTCATGGCAATCAATTATGCCATGCAATATCATCATGCCTATAATATTTATCCTGCACCGACGCAATATCGTTATGATGAGTTGCTGACCACCTCTGTCCCCGGGGGTATTTCATTTGACCAGATATCCAGATTAACCGGTATTTCTGTTGAGCTGCTTCGTTTGCTGAATCCCGTCTATAAAATGGACTATATTCCGGTTCAAAAGGAGCCGGTCAGGATTGTCATTCCCGAGGATAAAATTGAAGTTTTCCATCAACAGCGTCCATTTTTTCAGACTGAAGAGCATCCTGCTGTGGAAAATCCGCAGGCTTATGGCGATACCACCGGGCGACAAAAATCTACTCATATTGTGAATCCCGGTGAATTTTTTCATGCCATTGCAATGCAATATGAATGTAGGATTGAAGATATTATGATTTGGAACAATCTGGAAGAAAAGCATCTTTATGCCGGGCAGGAATTAATTGTTTGGGAACCTGTAGAAAAGAAGAAAGACCCGGGCATTCATCGTGCCGGTTCGGGCTTTGAAAGTCAATGGTTTAAGGCTGACATCCAGGGTAAAATATCAGAAGATGAAGTGTCACGGTAAAAATGAAGGTGAAAAATCTTTATCCTTGAGTGGACTCATCCATTTTTTTGTAATTTTACGATAACCTGATAAATTCAAAAAACAAAAACCGGCGGTGTCAAATAATCAGAATAGAAAAAGTATCATCGAAATTTTCACTCAAAACTAATAGTATGACCTTAAAAAATATTACATCTAAACAGATACGGATACTCCTTTCTGCCGTTGCTTTTTTGGTTTTATTTTCATGTAAGGATAAGGGAGGGGCTTATAAACCCAATATTTCTGGTAGCATGGGAGAAATGCTTATTGTAATGAATGACTCGGTAAAAGAAAGTACGGGCGGAAAGACTCTGGTCTCTGTTATGCGTCAACCAATGGTTGGCCTTCCGCAGGCAGAGTCTCTTTTTGATGTGTCTGTTATCCCTCACCGTGCCTTCAGCGAAAGGTTGAAACCTTTTAGAAATCTTATTATTGTCTATCTTGGAAATAACCGGGAGCCTGATATCAGCTTTTATAAAAACAGGTGGGGAAAGCAACATGCCATGGCCGAAGTTTATGCACAAGATACCTGGCAGCTCGATTCTCTCGTTAAGGCCGAAGAGATAAAATTAACCGGTTTTTTTGTCCGGGCTGAACGGGACCGGAGCCAGGCTTATTACAGGAAATACATAAACAAAAACCTGACCGATAAATTTAAAGAAGTCTGGGATGCATTCATGATTATCCCCGTCAATTTTAGTGAAAATAAACCCGGAAAGAATTTTATGTGGATGTCGAATGAAACACCATTAACCAGCCAGGGTTTGTTTGTATATTCATTTGAGTATACCGGATATGAAAGCATCACGGAACCATACTTGTTGAATAAGCGGGATTCAGTTCTTCGTGTGAATGTTCCCGGGCCCTCTGAAGGGTCATATATGACCACCGAAGGCCGGGTGCCCGTAACCTATAAACGCTTTGAACACAACGATCACCAGATAGTTGAAATCCGTGGTCTTTGGCGTGTTGAAGGTGATATGATGGGCGGTCCTTTCGTGAGCTTTGCTCATATTGATCCAGAAAACGGTCGTGTTGTGGTGACCGAGGGATATGTATATGCTCCAGAGAAACCCGAAAAACGAAATCTGGTCTGGCAACTGGAGTCGGTTCTGTATTCTTTCAGATTTTTAGATGATGATCAGGAGGAAGACCAGCAGGGAAGGGAGGAACAATGAATCTTCCTTCATTTTCTGAAGACGATCTGAGAAAAGCTTCAAAACGGGAAGACCTGATACGCGAAACAGCCCAACAAATTATCAAGGACTTTACAGAGTTCGATTTAGCCATCAGTTTTTCCGGTAATATTCACGATTTTTACCAGGAGCTTTTTGTGCAAATGCAACAGCATGTGGCTTACCTGCTTACAGAAAAAACAGAAAAATTTCTTAATTTGCTTTACCGAATCGATGTGGATATTTCAGACATCGAAAGCTATCAGATACAGGTGCCTGAAGTTCCTTTCGATTCTCTTGTCACGGAGCTGATCATTCATCGGGAACTCAGAAAAGTATTAATGCGCGATTTTTTTCGACGTTCAGGAAGATGAAACGGGCATAAATCTTAAATCTAAAAATCTAACCATCTATTTAATATGAGCAGTGAAAAAATAAAAGTTGGCATTACCCAGGGAGACATAAACGGTATAGGATATGAAGTGATATTTAAAACGCTGGCCGATCCCAAGACAACAGAGCTGTATATACCTGTTATTTATGGGTCTTCCAAAGTGGCTGCTTACCATCGGAAAGCTTTGAATATTTCAAATTTTAGTCTGAACAATATACGTTCCGGTGAAGAAGCTCACCCCAAGCGGGTAAATATTGTTAATTGCCTCGATGATAATGTTCGTGTTGAGCTTGGAAAGGCTACCGAAACAGGCGGTATCGCTGCATTTGAAGCGCTTAAAAAAGCGGTGGAGGATTTAAAAAACGGCTTTGTTGATGTACTGGTGACAGCTCCCGTCAATAAAAATGTTATTTTTTCCGACAGATTTAACTTTCCCGGTCATACCGAGTACCTGGCTGAACAGTTTAATGCCACTTCGCATATCATGCTGATGGTCAGTCCGAAGCTAAAAGTTGGCGTGGTGACCGGGCATGTTCCCCTGAAAGATGTTGCAGGATTAGTGACGATGGAAAGAATCCTGGATAAAATCAGAGTGCTGGATAAAACACTCCGTATAGATTTTACCATCAGAAAGCCGCGCATTGCCGTATTGGGACTTAACCCGCATGCCGGAGATAACGGTCTTATCGGGGATGAGGAGATTAATGTTATAACACCTGCTATCGAAGTCGCCAGGAATGAGGGGATAATGGCTCTTGGCCCTTATTCGGCCGATGGTTTGTTCGGGTCTGGTGACGTTGGGAAATTTGATGCGGTTCTGGCCATGTATCACGATCAGGGACTGGCACCGTTTAAAAGTATTGCTTTTTCGGAAGGGGTAAATTTTACCGGTGGTTTACCGGTTGTAAGAACCTCTCCCGACCATGGTACAGCCTTTGAAATTGCGGGCGAAAACAAAGCCGATGAGAGTTCTTTCCGTGAAGCTGTTTATCTGGCCATTGATGTTTTTAAGAGACGTAAAATGAATGAAGAGTTATCTTCCGATCCCTTGAAATCGGTCGATAAGGATGATTATGAAAAGGATTGAAAGATCAAATGAAACGAGCATGACAAGGTTTGTCACAAAAGAACATGTATAAGTTCTTGCATGCGAGTTCCATCAGACCAATAACTTAGACTTATTTTATACTGATGAAAAGCATGTTTAGTGAAACTCAACCATCCAAATTATTATCAGAGTTGTAATAGCCTTTTATAATTCCGCGTTGTGAATTTTTTACGAAGAGAATGATTTCATCACGTTCATTCGAAGCGGGTAGTTCAGCTTCAATACGTTCGATGGCCTGGCTGTAGTTCAATCCTTTCTGGAACATAAAGCGATAGATGTCCTGAATATCCCGGATTTGCTCATTGGAAAAATTGCGGCGACGTAACCCTATGGAATTGACACCTGCATAGGAGAGGGGTTCCCTGCCTGCTTTCACATAAGGGGGGACATCTTTGCCGATCAGACTACCACCGGAAATCATGACATGGCTGCCAATATGAACAAACTGGTGGATAGCCGACAACCCCCCTACAATAGCCCAGTCGTCAATCTTTACTTCACCGGCTACCTGAACACTGTTAACCAGAATAACATGGTTACCTATTACGCAATCGTGCGCTACATGTACATAAGCCATCAGCAGGCAGTTGCTTCCCACAACTGTTTTGCCTTTTGATTTAGTGCCCCGATTTACTGTAACAAATTCTCTGATCGTTGTATTGTCACCAATAATGGCGAGCGAATCTTCGCCTTCGAATTTCATATCCTGGGGAATCGCCGAAATTACGGCTCCCGGAAAAATGTTACAGTTTTTCCCGATTCGGGCACCCTCAAGTATCGTTACATTGGAGCCTATTCTTGTACCTTCCCCGATTTCAACATTTTTATCGATGGTCACGAAAGGTTCGATGGCCACATTGGGGGCTATTTTTGCTTCGGGATGGATGTATGCTAATGGTTGCTTCATAAATGATTGTTACTGCTATGACAGTTTCCCGTTTAAACCTGAAAAACAGGGAAACTTTGTTTTAACCTGTCTTGTAATAATTTATACAAATACCTGAAATTAAAGAAGTTGCTTCGGTTTTGTATGAGGGAGATTTGATGATCACTGTTTATTTTTTGCAATTTGTGCCATGAATTCGCCTTCTGCAACGATGGTGTTGCCGACAAAAGCCGTTCCTTTCATATTGGCAATGCCCCGCCTTATTTCAGTTACGAGTTCAAGCTTAAAGACCAGGGTATCACCGGGGATCACTTTTTTTCTGAATTTGATATTATCAATCTTCAGAAAATAAGTACTGTAAAGTTTCGGATCATCCACCTGGCTTAAAACCAGAATTCCTCCTATCTGTGCCATGGCTTCAACCTGAAGTACTCCGGGCATTACCGGTTCATCGGGGAAGTGCCCGACAAAAAAAGGCTCATTCATGGTCACATTTTTGACACCCACGATTGTTTTATCCTGAAGGTCAATAATTTTATCAACAAGGAGGAATGGTGGGCGGTGCGGAAGAAATCCTTTGATGGCATTGATGTCGTAAACCGGTTCTGCATCAGGATCATAAAATGGGGCATCCTGCTTTAACTGGCGGCGTTTAATCTCTTTTCTGACAGCTTTGGCAAATGCTGCATTTATTTTGTGTCCTGGTTTTTTGGCGATAATCCTGCCTTTTATTGGCATCCCTGCCAGGGTAAGATCGCCGATAACATCTAAAAGCTTGTGTCTGGCCGGCTCATTTGGGAAATGCAGATCAAGATTATTGAGAATGCCTATCGGTTTAACTTCGACCGAGGGTTTGTTAAACAATTTTGCCAACCGGTCCAGTTCCTGCTGATCTACTTCTTTATCAATGATGATAATAGCATTATCCAGATCGCCTCCTTTAATGAGGTTGTGCTTCAATAATGGTTCCAGTTCGTGAAGAAAAACAAAAGTACGGCATTTACTAATCTCCTCTTCAAACTCATCCATGCTTTCGATATTTGCAAACTGATTGGCCAGAATGAGTGAATTGTCGAATGATATGAGTGCCTGAAATGATTGTCCGTCTTCCGGAATGGCGATAATAGAACTGCCTGTTTCCGTGTCTTCAACAATCATTTTTTCTTTTACAATAAAATATTGACGTTCTTCGTCCTGTTCTTCAATTCCTGCTTTTTTTATGGCATCGACAAAAAAGCGGGCGCTTCCGTCAAGAATAGGAGCTTCGGGTCCGTCAACCTCAATTACGCAGTTATCTACTCCCATTCCGCGCAATGCAGCGAGGCAGTGTTCTATGGTGCTGACGCGGGCGTCATTCTCTTCGAGTACGGTTCCGCGTTCGGTAAAAACAACATTGTCGGCCAGAGCCTTTATTACAGGTTGACCTTCTATGTCGACACGTTTAAAACAAAATCCTGTGTTTCCCGGGGCAGGCTTCATAGTTAGCGTAACTTCTGCTCCGGTGTGTAATCCTGTTCCTTTTAATGAAACAGCTTTGCGAATGGTTCTTTGTTTTTCAGCCATTGTATAAAAGATTAGGTCAAACCGTACAGGAATTATTTTCCTGCCGGGTCGTGTTCCTACTTTTCAGCAATTTTTTGCTGAATATCTTGTAGTTGCTTATATAAATCGGGTAATTTTTTGAAAATAACGTATGATCGGTGGTATTGCATTGCATCAAATGCCGGGGACCCCATAAGGGCAGTGTTCTCTTTTTTTATTGGCCCGGCTACGCCGGTTTGTGCAGCGAGCCTGGTTCCGTCGGGCACTTTGAGGTGTCCGGAAATACCTGTCTGACCGCCAAACATGCAGTTGCTGCCTATTTTTGTGCTACCTGCAATTCCTGATTGTGCAGCAATAACCGTGTTATATCCGATTTCAACATTATGTGCTACCTGGACAAGGTTGTCGAGTTTGGCACCTCTCCGGATAATTGTTGAACCCATTGTGGCCCTGTCGATGGTGGTATTGGCACCAATTTCCACTAAATCTTCGATGACGACATTTCCCACCTGTGGAATTTTCTGATATTCACCATCCGGTCCGGGGGCAAAGCCAAAACCATCGGAGCCTATTACAGCTCCTGCATGTAAGATGCAATCGGAGCCTATTTTGCAATGCTTATAGATTTTTACGCCTGAATAGACAATGGTATTGTCACCAATGCTAACACCTTCTCCGATAAAGGCCCCCGGCCATATCTGAACATTTTTCCCGATCTTCGTTTTTTCGCCGATGTAGGCAAAAGCCCCGACATAAACCAAATCTCCCATTTCGGAAGTTTCATGAATGAAAGAGGGTTGTTCAATGCCGGTCTTTTTGGGAAGCGAACTTTCATAGAACTGAAGTAATCTGGCAAGTGCCCGATAGGCATCGTCCACTTTTATGAGGGTCGCTTTTACCGGCTTACCGGGTTTAAAACTTTTGTTAACAATAACTACCGAGGCTTCGGTGGTGTAAATGTAGTGCTCATATTTAGGATTGGCCAGAAATGTCAGCGTTTCCGGCCGCCCTTCTTCAATTTTTGAAACATCTCTGACAACCTGGTTTTCGTTGCCCTCTATTTCTCCCTGAATGAGCCCGGCTATTTGTTTTGCAGTAAATTCCATGTTAAAAAATTTGGCACAAAACTAATAAATATATCTTTCTGTATAAAATATAGTTGGGTATTGTGGCTGTTTTGGCACTAAATAGTGGCTGTCCATAAAGTGCCATTTACTGTGTTGCGATTGCCGCAAAAATACTCATGCTGACATACCGGGACTCCGTTTTTGGCGGCTTCGCAAGGCCCCCGGCATATCTGGGAAGGCATTGCTGCCGGCACTTTCTGAATAAAAACACATATTGTAAAAATCTAACGATCTATTGATTTCGGATAGCAAAGCACATATTTGTTTACCGTTTTTGCGAAAGCTGTATGGTCAAGCATATCCGAGGCATAGGAAATGTCTTTTATTGTTCCGTCCTTATACAGGATATTGATATTTTCCTGTCCCACATTATAGGCACTGTTTGAAATATGGTCTGTGAAAACAAAGTAATCCATTTCATCGGGACCTATATTTTTAATATGTGTTTCTTTTTTTAATGTCATCAGCTTTTCCTGGTCAAACGGCGTATCTGAAATTTCTATTCGCAACAGATTTCTGTCGAGCAGGCTTGACGACAAACGGGAAAGCACCGGATCGTTGTGATCTCTCCACAATTTTAAAGCACTCATAATATCGTTGTCGTCCAGCATGGTAAAATCATCCAGTATCGTTGGGTTACTGAGAAAATCGTTGGTACAAAATCTGTTTTTCAGGAAGGTACTCAAAAATGGCGGGGCGGGTACTTCAGCGTTGTTAAGCGACAGAAATTTGGCTCTGCGCAGCGCGTTGATAAGCATTTTTTCGGCCACCAGGGCGGTTTTGTGAAGATAAACCTGCCAGTACATCAGTCTGCGTGCCACAAGAAATTTTTCAATGGAATAAATCCCTTTGGCTTCTATCACAAGCTCGTTGTTTTTTATTTCAAGCATTTTGATGATACGGTCGGACCCGATAATTCCTTCGGAAACACCAGAGAAGAAACTGTCACGTTTCAGATAGTCCAGACGGTCCATGTCGAGTTGGCTCGAAACCAACTGATGTAAAAAGAGTTTGCCGGTATGCCCTTTGAAAACATCAATGGCTTGCGAAAGCTGCCCTTTAAAATGTTCATTCAAACGATTCATCAACAGCAACGAAATGTCTTCATGGCTAAGATTTTCGATAAGGGTTTGTTCAAGTGCATGAGAGAAAGGGCCGTGCCCGATATCGTGCATCAATATTGCTGCATGGGCTGCCGTCGACTCATCAGGTGAAATAAGGTGCCCCTTGTTTCGAAGGACAGAAATGGCCGATCCCATCAGGTAAAAAGCGCCCAGTGTGTGCTGAAACCTGGTGTGTACAGCCCCGGGATAAACAAGGGATGTCAGCCCGAGTTGTTTTATTCTTCTGAGTCTTTGCAGGTAAGGATGTTCAATTAATTCAAAAAGAATATTATCTGGGATGCTGATAAACCCGTGCACGGGATCATTTACAATCTTTCTCTGGTTATATTGTTGCAGTTCGTTCACTTTACCTTCTTGATTTTGTGATACAAAGAAAGTGATTCGTAGCGAATACAGCAAATGGTACTTTTATGAACAGACACTGTTTTTTATGCTTTGTTAGTTTTTTTGAATATATCAGTACCGGTGGAAATTTCCACTATTGACTATTGACTATTGACTAAAAACTACTGACTATATTACTATTATCATCAAAATGATTTGATTTTAAGGCCAAAAGGTTTTTGCATAATTGTTTTTCATTCCTTATATTTGCAGCGGTTTTTTCACAGTGAGTGGGTAGGGGACAGAAGTCCCCTATTTTATTAATAGATTGTGAATGGTAACAAAGAAACAAATAGTTGAACTCATTGATTCGAAAGTAAAGGAAGACGGATTCTTTATTGTTGATGTCAATGTAAAACCTTCCAATAAAATAGAGGTTTTTATCGACAGCGATAAAGGTGTCCCTATTGAATACTGCGCCGAAGTTTCCCGTCTCATTGAGCATTCACTCGACAGAGATGCCGAAGATTTTGAGCTGCAGGTGTCTTCTCCCGGGATCGGACAACCGTTTAAAGTTATCGAACAATATCACAAAGCAGTTGGCCGTCCGCTGGAAGTATTGACCAAAGATGGAAGCATACAAAAAGGTGTTCTGAAGGAAGTCTTTGAGACTGGATTTGTAATCGAAGAAGAGAAAATGGTGAAAACCGATGGAAAAAAGAAAAAAGAGTTGCAGGTTTTCACGTATGAATTTAGTTTTGATGATGTTAAAAGAGTTAAGGAATTATTGGGATTATGACAGGTGTCGTATCCTGTAATCAATGACAAATAATAACACATAATTGGCTGTGGAGTAGTGCCGAACAAACAAAAGAAGTAACAACGTTTATTTATAAGGCGATGGAAAATATTAATCTGATAGACACTTTTTCGGAATTTAAAGAATTAAAAAACATTGATCGTGCCACCATGGTACGTGTTCTGGAGGATTCGTTCCGGAGTGTTCTGGTCAAAATTTTCGGTAGTGATGAAAATTTTGACGTCATCGTGAATATTGATAAAGGTGACTTTGAAATTTGGCGAAACCGTGAAGTTGTCCCCGACGGAGAGGTGGAAGACCCGAATACCCAGATTTCATTGACAGAAGCAAGAAAATTTGATCCCGATTATGAAGTCGGGGAGGAAGTAGTGGATGAAGTAGACTTTCATAAATTTGGTCGTCGTGCTATTCTGACATTGCGTCAGAATCTTGCCGGACAAATTATGGAACTTGAAAAGGACCAGCTTTACAACAAATATACCGAACGTATAGGCGAGGTGGTTACTGGAGAAGTTTACCAGATATGGAAACGGGAGATGCTCATTCTTGACGATGAAGGAAATGAGCTGATCCTTCCGAGGGAGGAACAAATTCCGGGAGATTTTTTCCATAAAGGTGAAACAGTAAGGGCTGTAGTAATCAAAGTAGAGATGCGGAACAACAATCCGGTGATTATCTTATCGCGTACTTCGCCTGTATTTCTGGAACGTTTGTTCGAATTTGAGGTTCCTGAAATTTATGATGGTCTGATCACCATTAAGAAGATCGTACGGGCGCCCGGTGAACGGGCAAAGGTTGCCGTGGAATCCTACGACGAACGGATTGACCCCGTAGGTGCATGTGTTGGAATGAAGGGATCGCGTATTCATGGTATCGTGCGGGAGCTGCACAACGAGAATATCGATGTCATCAATTACACTACCAACACGCAGTTGTTTATACAGCGGGCATTGAATCCCGCAAAAGTATCGAGTATTAAAATCTTTGAAGACGAGAAACGCGCCGATGTTTACCTTCAACCCGAGGAGGTCTCTCTTGCGATTGGTAAAGGGGGATTAAACATCCGTCTGGCCAGTCAACTCACCGGCTATGAGATAGATGTTTATCGTGAGACAGAGGAAGAAGAGGAAGAAGAAGACGTTTCTCTTGACGAATTTTCAGACGAAATTGAAGGTTGGATCATTGACGAATTGAAGGCAATTGGATGCGATACTGCTAAATCCGTACTTGAGCTGACCGTTGAAGACCTTACTAAAAGAACCGATTTGGAAGAAGAAACCATTCGTGACGTTATTAATATCCTGAAGGCCGAATTTGAATAATTCGTTTATCTTTGTCCCTCAAAGATTTTTTGTCTTTTTTATCAGAAAAACGAAAGTCCTTTATATGGCAGTTGGAACAAGACTTAGTAAAATAGCAAAAGAATGTAATGTAGGGATCAACACAATCGTTGAATTTCTGCATAAAAAGGGATTCGAAATCGAATCCAACCCGAATACCAAGGTTTCGGAGGAGATGTATGATCTTCTGAAACAAGAATATCGTTCGGACCTGACTGTGAAAATGGAATCGCAGAAGTTGGTCGACAGAAAACATAAGGGTAAAAAATCCTCTGTGTCCATCGATGATTTGAAAGAAAATCAGCACGATGAAGATGAAGATGAGGATGTTGAAGATATTGAAGAAGAAGAGGTTGAAAGGCCGGTGAAACCGGTGGGGAAAAAAGAGGAAAAACCAACTGCTGAAGTGTCTTCCCCCAGGCAAAAAATGGATGTTAAAGTTGTCGGAAAAATTGACCTCGACAAGAAGGGGCCATCAGAAAAAGCCAAAAAAGAAGAAAAGGCTAAAAAAGACAAGCAGGAAGCTCAACATCCTGTAAGTGAAGGTTCAGATAATGCAGGGCTGAAAGAGGAGAAGAAAGAAAAAGATAAGCAGGGAGAAAAAGCCGAAGAGAAAACAACAGAAAAGACCAAGGAAACAACCGACATTGATAAAACTGAAGAAGAGAGGAAACAACCCGAAAAGAATGTTGATATTCCGGTAGAACCTTCCAGGGAGAAAGACGTTAAGGAGGTGACGAAAACAGACCTTGATAAAATATCCCCGGACGAAAAAATGGATGTGAAAAAAGAGACAGCCGAATCCAAAAAACAGGAGGCGGAGCCTGCTGCCGAAGCACCGGGTAAAAAGGATGAGGCTGAGGTTGCAGCCAAACATCCTCAGAAAGAAGAGAAGAAAGAGGAAAAAAAGTCGGACGAAAAAGCTGAAAAAGCTGAAAAATCTGTCGAAAAGCCCACTGAAAAATCTCAAGAAACAAAACCTGATATTAAGGCACCGGGTAAAAGCGAAAAAGGATCGGGTCAGGAACAGGGAAAATCTGATAAAGAAAGCTTTATGCCTACTAAGGTGAAAAAATTATCAGGTCCTACCGTGGTGGGTAAAATCAATCTGCCCGAAAATGCCCGTTCTGAGAATAACAACAGAGACCAGCAGCGGAAGAAAAAGAAAAAACGTAAGCGCATCCGCAAAGAAAAAGAGCGGGTGAATATCGATGATAAGCAGCAGCAAGCCCAGGCTGGTGGTAAGTCCCAGGAAAAAAAGGAAAGGCGTAAAAAGTCCAAGGCAAAAAAACGGCCGGCCCGTCCTGAAGTGAGTGAAGAAGATGTTCAGAAACAGATAAAAGAAACTCTGGCACGTCTGACTTCGAAAGGGAAATCCAAGGCTTCCCGGTACCGTCGCGATAAGAGAGATGCTGCAGCCCAGAAAGAGCATGAGGCAAAGGAGCGGATGTCCGAAGAGAGCAAAGTGCTTAAAGTTACTGAGTTTCTGACTGCCAACGAGCTGGCCAACCTGATGAATGTCCAGGTTAACCAGGTGATAGCCACTTGTATGAGCCTTGGTCTGTTCGTTTCGATTAACCAAAGGCTTGATGCGGAAACCATTACCCTTGTTGCCGAAGAATATGGCTACAAGGTGGAATTTATGAGTGTAGACGCAGCCGAAACCATAGAGGAAGAAGAAGATCGTCCCGAAGATTTGCAGCCCCGGCCGCCAATCATTACCGTAATGGGGCACGTTGACCATGGTAAGACATCATTGCTCGACCATATCAGAAGTACAAACGTTATTGCCGGTGAGGCTGGTGGGATAACGCAGCATATTGGCGCCTACAATGTAAAACTGGAAAATGGACGGGAGATTACTTTCCTTGATACACCAGGCCATGAGGCTTTTACAGCTATGCGTGCACGTGGTGCACAGGTTACCGATATTGCCATTATTATTGTGGCTGCCGATGATAATGTGATGCCACAGACTGTTGAGGCCATTAATCATGCTTCGGCTGCCGGTGTTCCCATTGTGTTTGCCATTAATAAAATTGATAAGCCCAATGCCAATCCCAATAAGGTGAAGGAAGAACTGGCCAACATGAATTATCTTGTTGAAGAGTGGGGAGGGAAATATCAATCACAGGAAATTAGTGCCAAAAACGGGACCAATGTTGACCAGTTGCTTGAAAAGGTTTTACTCGAAGCTGATCTTCTCGAACTTAAGGCCAATCCGAATAAGCCTGCTGTTGGTTCAGTTATTGAGTCCAGTCTTGATCGTGGACGCGGATATATTGCCACCCTTCTTGTTCAGTCCGGTACACTCAAAACCGGTGATCTGATCCTTTCAGGACAGTATTACGGTCACGTAAAAGCCATGTTTAATGAGCGAAATCAGAAAATTGAAGAGGTCGGACCTTCACAACCCGTGTTGGTGCTTGGATTAAACGGTGCGCCACAAGCGGGTGAGAAATTCCACGTGATGGAGAATGAGCGCGAAGCCAGGGAAATTGCGACTAAGCGTTCTCAGTTGCAACGTGAGCAGGGACTCAGAACACAAAAGCATATTACCCTCGATGAAATCGGGCGACGCATTGCCATTGGTAATTTCCAGGAGCTTAATCTGGTGGTTAAAGGTGATGTGGACGGCTCTATTGAGGCACTCTCCGACTCCCTGATCAAATTGTCAACCGAAGAGATTCAGGTTAATGTCATCCACAAGGCTGTCGGGCAAATCTCCGAGTCGGATATTATGCTTGCTGCCGCTTCCAATGCAATTGTTATTGGTTTCCAGGTTCGCCCGTCAATGGCTGCACGCCGACTGGCGGAGAAAGAGGAGATAGATATTCGTCTTTACTCTATTATTTATGACGCCATCGAGGAAATTAAAGCGGCTATGGAAGGTATGTTATCACCCGAAATTAAAGAGCAGATTGTTGCAACACTCGAAATTCGCGATACCTTCAGGATTACCAAAGTTGGTACAGTGGCCGGTTGTATTGTGAAAGAGGGAAAAATCAAGCGAAATTCTAAAGTAAGGGTCATTCGCGACGGAATTGTTATTTATACCGGAGAACTTGGTTCACTGAAGCGCTTTAAAGATGATGTTAAAGAAGTAGCTGCCGGTTACGAATGCGGATTGAATATTAAGAATTTCAATGATATCAAGGTAGGCGATATGATTGAGGCCTTCGAAGAGGTTGAAGTTTCAAGAACATTATGATAGCCCGGAAATAATATTTACAATCAAAAAAGGCGCAATTTGTTGCGCCTTTTTTGATTGTAATAACCACGTTAAGTTTTTGCAATTATATATTTTCGGTGTTAAAATTGAAAATTATAACTTCTTTATTATAAATGCTTTGAATCTTTACATTTCTTGCGTTCAGGCATTTTTTAACGAACTTAAGTGCCGGTTTCAAATACTTTTAACTGATGAGTTCCTTATATTGAGAAGCCGAAAGGAGCTCTCCCACCTGATCGGGATTGTTCATTTCAATCTTAATCATCCATCCGCCACCATAGGGCTCTTTGTTGACTAATTCAGGCTTGCTTTCAAGCTCTTCATTGACTTCAACAACCTTTCCCGACACTGGCATGTAAAGATCCGATACGGTTTTAACTGCTTCAATAGTTCCAAAAACTTGTTCTTTTTCAAGTTCTTCGTCTTCTGTTTCAATCTCAACGAAAACAATGTCACCAAGCTCACTCTGGGCAAAATCCGTAATTCCGACAATGGCCGTATTACCTTCAACTTTAACCCATTCGTGGTCTTTGGTGAATTTTAGGTTTTCCGGTATGTTCATAGTTTTTTATTTTATTGATTTTATTCAAAATTAGATATTTTTTCATGAATAATCTAACACAAATGATCGATATATTTTAATCTGCTGTTTCAGACTTTATTGTGCCAGCGAAAATCTGAAGCTGACGCCGACATTTGTATTGTAAGTGGGGTAAGAAGAGGAGATATAGGGGTTGTTGACCTGACGATCGTAGAACAGTTGTACATTAAACCGGTCGCTTAAAACATAATCGGCAGTGATTTTTAGTGTAGTAATCTTTTGTCCTGCTGTCATCTGATTCGATTGTTCCTGTATTTTTCGGATAATAGAAAAATTTTCGCGCAATGAAATGTCGGCCCGCAGGTTGAGGTCTGATGATATTTTTTTCTGGTTGTTCGATTTCCCGAGGATCATGTCCATCTTGTCAAAACGGTAGCCGAGTCCTATAATCCATTCGTCATTGTAATTCTCAATTAACTGGTTGTTATTCAGGCTAAGATGAAGTATTCTGCCTTTTTTGTATTCTGCCCTGGTGCTGAAATTACCCGGCCAGGTAATGTTGAACTGAAGGAAAGGTGAAAACTGTTCGGTTATTGTTACACCATTGATCAGGTACCTTGAGATAAAATTGTTTTGAGCGTCTCTCACAAAACTGAGACCGTCTCCGTTTTCCTGCCATTCGAGGTTGGTCTGGTAATTTCCGATGGTGTAGGTGGATGAATAGGCGTGACTGATATCGAAAGATTTGATGTATTTTTTCAGGAAATCGATCCTGGATAATCCGGTAAAGTTGATGCGCCAGTTGGGTTTAATCTTTGACAGCGACGGGAACGTTTCGGTAAAAATGTTGTCGGCACTTTTCCCGGAATAGGCAGCCAGAAAGGCCGGTACCATCACTTCGCGCGAGGTCAGGTTATACCCGTCTACACCCGATTCGACAGTATGTCCAAGGTCGGGATATCCTTCCGGACTGTAAGGTAGACCGGCTATATTAGAATTCTCGTAATAATCCCCTGTTGTTGGATAGTTGCTTCCGGCTCTTTTTTCGCCAAGCCGGCGGGCTATTATTTCCCTGTTTTTCAGGAACTGATCATACGCGTCCGACTCATAATTTCCCGAATGCTCAATTTTTTCAAAGGCTGTTGCTAAAGTATTGAAACTCATAGAAAAGCTTCCCGACTCCATGGTGTTAAAAACCCCTTTGAATTGATCTCCGTTGAAAAGATAGTATTCGTTAATATTTTTTGAAAAGCGTCTTGTGCCTGTCAGATCAATCCGAAGACCATCAAATGGTTCAATGGTTGCTCTTATATTCAGGTCTTCGGAGTGGGTCATAATATACGGACTGTTTAGGGTGCTGTCGGTTGTCAGCCAGTTGTTTTCGACAGCTTTCATGGCAAAATCCCGGTCCTGGATTCCCAGCAGGAACGGAATACCGGGTGCATTGACACCTTGAACATCAGCATTGCCCAGAAATCCTGATTCGGGCAGATATCCCGGAAGAGAAGTGCCATTGTTGGATGAGTAGGAAACAGAGAGGTTTTTTATGCCGGTGGCTATCCGCACGAGATTGTCGGCGACAATTTTTACCGGTGAAGTTGATGTTTGTTTCTCTCCGGTAATCAAAGTTCGTGCATTGGAAACGTCGCGGGGCGAAGTAAATGTCACCGTGTTGGCATCAATTATCTTGGTTTCTCCTCTTACGGGACGACCATTGCTGTCAAATATACGAACCTGTACATCTCTTGTATCCAGGCGGTGTTGTATCTCGAAAGGCGTGTCTTTTTTGATGTCGAGGCTGTGACTGGTATATCGCAGTTGTTGAGTGCCGCCTGCTCTTTGGTTAGGGCGGGAGAGGTTACGCAGATAATCTACTTTATTGAAAAGTCCGGAAAAGTTGAGTTGGGTATTAGCCTGCATGGTATTGGAATTCCGGATGGTATTCCCCCATTCGTATTCTTCTTCGGTAATGGGCCCCTGTCGCCAGTTAAACTGGGCTCCGTAGTTGATGTTGGCCGATGTCCAGTCCATTAGAGGCAACTTGTTGATTGGGACCCGGTAGCTGGCATTAATGTTGTGCTGATAGTTGGTGGTACGCCCAAAAGACATAAGATTGTGCATTACCGAGTCTTTCCAGTGCTCATATTCATCTTTGTATAAATCTTTGTTGACAGGGCCTTCCGGTTCGTCAATACGGGCATTGGTGATGGTTCTGAAATCGATTTTTAACGATTTAGTAAGGTTATAGGTCATTTCAAAATATCGGTTCCAGTTAAAATCTTTTCTTACCGAAACCGGAATTTTAAAGGTAGGATTGTTCACATTTCGCAGCTGGGATTCATTATAGTCTCGTATAAGTTCCCACCTGTAGTTTAGCTGACTTGGCAAAAGGTAAAAATTGAAATCACGGATAAGCCTGAAAGCCTCTCCGTTGATTTTTTTGAAAGGTTCAATCAACCTGGGCTGGCCGGAATAGTTATAGGCCAGAATACCTCTGTAATTTTTGTTGATTTTGTATTCTGTATTTACGTCCCGGTGACTGGTTTCATTATATGCGTAGGTGGCACTCAGGTTCGAGATATCGTATAGTTTTGTTTCATTGTTTTTGGGTTTAAGTCTGACATTTGTAAAATTGAGACTTTTACGTTTTGTGTAGTCTTCCGACAGATGCCTGATACTGTCTCTTTCTGCTTTGGTGTCTGCATTATCCAAAGCGATATCGATGGGGATGTCAGGATCGAGAGGGTAATATTCGGGTGTGGCAACTTGTTCGCTGACACTGACATACATTGGTGCCGACAACCGTGATTCAGGTCCGAGCAATTTCCCCAGTTCCAGGTTGGTGGCAATATCGTACTGATAATAGTCTTCCTGGCTGCGTTCATTTACACTTTGCTCAATACTTCCAAAGCCAATAGTGCTCACTTTCCCGGCCATTGATACGCTTCCCAGATCGGCCAGTTTTATACTCATCCGGGCATTTGCCGCCCATCCTCCCTCTTCGTTAAAATCGGAAAGGCGGAGTTCGTTAAACCATACTTCGGCGCTTTTATTGTTGATGGAGCTGTTGCGAATACCGATCATTATCGACCGTACATTGGCCAGGTTGGGATTACCTTTTATACTAACTTTATTGCTGGTATTATTGGGATCGGTACGACTGAATTTTTCGTTTATGGCAGCATCGGCATCTCCTGATCCTAAGGCGTCATTGCGTTTCAGTTTAATTTCCTGGAGCAATTCCACCGGAACATTTATCTGGTTATCTTCGGGCCATACTATGTATCTGTCGGCCGTGGAGTTATTACTGTAAGTGCCGTGGGGAGTCAACTTAAGGGGGACTTCATATTCGTAATAATTATTTTTGAAGTCGGAGCCCAAACGGATAAAGGCTGTAATTTCATCATTCTCCAGCGGATATCCTGTAATTTCTTCGGCATGGACTTCCATTTTTATGCGACGATACTGACGCATGTCCATGTTGAGTGTTTTATATACTCCCCGGGCATCCCCTCCGGCCAGTTCTGTTGTTTTCAGTACCATTGACTGTTCGTTGAGCTGCCGTATCTGAGGATTTCCCGGATCGATTATCCGATCAATCCCGGGTGGTAATACATAGTTTACCGGTTTTCTGGTGCCGTTTTCTTCAATATTGACAGTGGCTACTTCGAACTGAGTCCCGGGCGAGGGACTCACCATGTCGTCCGGTTCAAACAAATCGTCCGTATATTTACGCCAGTCGGCCCGTACGAGTTCCATTGTTGCAAAGCGCAAAATGACGGTGTCGGAAAAGTTTTTCAGGAACAGGCGCATGAAACGGATGGAGCTGAAATCGCGTAGTTCTCCTATGGTGGTGTCGGGCTCACTGACCGGTACCTTGAACTGATACCATTTGACGGAACTGCGCTCTCCGTTTTTGAGTTCCACCGTGGATTCAATTTCATCGGTGATAAAATTTTCGCCAACATTCATGTTTCCGGGACGCAGTTGAATTTTGTATTGGTAATAGCTTTCGGTTTCACTCAGGGTATTATCGCGGTTGATGTCTTCCCCGTCGGGGAGGGTAGTAGCTGCCGTGCTGTAGCTTTCGTTGGAATATTCAGATGGCACAGAATTGCCTTCAGGGTTGTTGAAATTTTTATAGCGTTCGAGAATACCGGTTTCTTCCCTGTCGAAATCACTGCCACGATAGTAATGGTAATCGTCGGCAGCGGGATCAATCACTAGATAGAAGTTCCTTTCCCGCTCCGAGTTCATTCCGTTGAGCCCCACATCCTGCATGAAACGTGTTGCGGGATCGTTACTAAAAGCGTTGACCAGACTTTGCCTGGTAGGGACAAACCCCCAAACCGTGCTATCTACATCAAACGGATCCTGGGGGCCGGGCAGTCCCTGCTCAAAGAATTTGCGTGAGTCGCGAAGGATGTCTTCGGATATATTACCCAGGTTGATGTAGAGGTCACCACCACGTTCGGGACTGTCATCGTAAACAAACGGATCCATCATCCAGAATTCGATGTATTCAACGTTCGCAGCCTCAAAGTCGCTGGTTTGTATTTCGCGCATAATACCGGCCCATCGTTGTTCAGGGTTGTTTAGTTTACCTTCGGGGGTGAGATTGGTGTCAAAATTATAGGGGCCGCGTTCGTCGGGATAATAGGCAAGGTTCAAAACCGGAATATTGGTGGGTTCGCCGTAAGCGCTTTCACGATAGGGGAAAATTTCCTTTTCGTAGACCTCTCTCACAAAATGGCTGGACTGTTGATCCGGGTTTTGTCTCAGGTGCGAAGGTGTAAGGTTGTTATTTCGCAGAAAGAGGGGGTCAATGACATACCATGCCAGTTTGGCCCTGTTGAACCCATAAGAAAGATCATTGATGCTGGCAGCCTCAGGAAATATATCGGGCTGCCCCTGGGGCGTACTGGCAAACTTCCATGCGGTCCAGTTTTTTATATCAATGGGAATTTCACTTCCTTCGAAATCGTCGATATACGAGTTGCCTTCTTTTTCGATAACGTTGGGGTGTCCCGGGATAAGTTGGGCAAATTCGCCTTCGAAGGAGATGGATGAAGGTGTGGTGGTTTCAACCAACGGAAGTTTATCGATCCAGGAAGTCAGAGCATTCGATTCGGTATAATAAGCGGCATTGAGCCCCCATATAGTATTGGCGATGGGCTCATCACCAAAGTTAACTTTCTGTGTAAGGGGTCTTTCTCTCAGGTGCATGAGCGTGGCTCCCACGTTAAAGTCTTTATTGAATTGATAGTTGAGATGTGTTCCCAACAATGTTTTTGTTTGCAGGTTAAACATGTCCTGACTTTCAAGTGATACCTGAATGGGTGTACCTGACTCAAGAAGTCCCTCGTTTATGATGCGGATGCGGCCGGTGGTGTAATCGACAGTGTAGTCCTGATTTTCGGTTAGTTTAATTCCTCCCGCGGTTACGACCACAGAGCCTTCGGGAATATTAAAAGCGTTGAGCGAAATTTCGCTGCTGGATGATGATTTGTAGGTTCCCTGAAGTTTGAATTTGTTTCTTTCGGACATTTGCGAAGCATTGGTCAGGGTGGAGTCATAGAGGGCATGAAACACGTATTTGTCTATGAGTTCGGGATAACCCTGCAATTTTTCTTCCAGGTGATTTCCGAATGGTTGTACAACCGGAAAAACGACCCTTCCCTGGTCGGGCAAAATGGTATATCCGGGAACAAAGTCGAATGTACCGTCGGGGTAAGGCTCCAGATTACTGTCGAGGCGGTCGAGTCCCATTATCCCAATCAGCAATTCGCCGTTTAGTCCGCCTTCTTCAGGTTTCGGCCCGTCAGGAAAATAGTTGATGTATGAGCCTTTCGAGTCGTCGAAGTAGACTACGTCCATAATAAAATCATCCGGGCTGACCTGATAAGCACCAATGGCATAAATGTTTTTCATCATCAGGTGCCAGGTCTTGACACTGGGTGCCAGAAGAGTTCCTTTCAGGAGTTTTACATACAGGCTGTTGGGAGCTTCTATGCCGTCGGTGCTTAGCTCGCCGACTCTGTATACTTCACCGTTATAGGTGTATTCGTAGGCTACTGCCAAAACTTCGTCGTTATTAAGCGGACTGTTCAGTGAGATGTATCCGAGCTTTGGATGCAGGGTGTATTCTGATTCTTTGAGGAGGCGTGCATTTTCAATTTTTTCATATTCCCGCGCGCCCCTGAACCCTTGCGATTCGAGTGATGAGAAGGTGGAAGAAACCTCGTTGATATTGCGAATGGCCGAGTAGGTGGTGTTCATCTGTTCGTAAAGGTTGCTGGCTTCGTTCGATGGCAAAGCACCGGGCTGACTGGTCCACAAACCCGGGTTGGTAAGGTTGTCGCCGCTTTCAGCAAGGTCGGCAAAAGCAATAATATTACGGGATTCATCAAAATTATTGCTTCTGTTCGTAACCCAGACTTCTATTTTTGTAATGTTAAAAGGGGAGTTGATTACCGGAAGATGTTTCATGGCTTCATTGTACCTTTCCCTGAAATGGTGAGAAAGAAAGAAGTGCCTGTTTTTATCATACTCATCAACATTGATTTCGAAATCCTGCTGTTGAGCTCCACCCTGGATGTTCATGGTTGATGTTTCCCCTTTTTGTTGAGAGAAGATGGAAGTAACAGTGAGACGGCCGAACTGCATTTCTGTTTTTACTCCGAAAAGACTTTGACTTCCGGTAATAAGTGTTCCCGGCAGGGGTAAAGTTACATTTCCGGCTTCCACTTTTTGCAGTATTTCATCTTCGTGTCCCGAGTATTCGAGGTTTACCTGATTTTCGAAATCAAAAGTAGCATCGGTATTATAATTAATTCCCATTCGGAGCTTGTCACCGATATTCCCCGTAATGTTCATTTGTATTTTCTCCTGGAAATCGAAAGTGGTGGTTTTTCGCATCCGCTCCTGCAAGGTGGGATTATCGATACGGGTATGATTGACACCGATCTGGAGTTCTGCAATTCCCTGCGGACGAATGTTTATGGTTTGACTTCCAAATATACTTTCAACGGCACGGCCGGCTCCGATTCTGATCCCGGATGCGCCCTCACCGGCACCTTCTGTTTCTGCTCTTTGCTGTTCCCAGTAATTGAACATTGATTGTCTTAATTCCTTTTTACGGTATTCTTCGACAGACATTGTATAGGGAAGCTGTACGGGAATATTTCCTACCATTTTATACAGGATAACCAGCCCGGTAGAAGGGTCGTACTCGGCCCGGTATTGAAGATTATCGGGCTGAGGGATGTAAGGCTCCTCTGTTTCAGTATTTTTTGAAATTTGATCGGGCGTAATAATACGGTCTAATTGGAATTGTTCTGCCGTATCGGGGACTTGTGGAATATCGGCCATCCTGGCGGTTGTCTTTAAAGACATGCCAAATGCGTCGCCGGTTGCAAAAACCACGATGGTCAGAGCAGTAAAAAGATATTTGGAAAATGTTTTCTGCATTTAGTAAATTGCGCTGCTATGGTTTAGGTTATAATATCTTGAGCGCCAGTTTTATAATTTCTTCAACTTTACTTCCCGGCTTTTCTCTTAATATTTTGTCAACGACCTTTTGTGAAGGTCCTTTTGAAAAACCCAACATTACTAATGCAGATAACGCTTCTTCAGCGTTTGTATTGTCTTCGGGAACGGCTAATTTTTGTCCTCCTGTTGTTTTTCCTATTTTGTCTTTTAATTCTACAATAACACGTTGTGCTGTTTTGAGTCCGATGCCCTTAATGCTTTTTATCTGGTTTACATTTTCAGTGGCAATGGCTGCCTGAAGCTCATCCGGAGTCATTGAAGAAAGCATCATACGTGCCGTATTGGCCCCAATGCCCGATACCGATATCAAAAGCTGAAAAATCTCTCTTTCTCTTGTGCCGGCAAAACCATAAAGTATGTAGGCATCTTCCCTGATGTTTTCATAGATATATAGAGATGACTCATTCTTTCCTTTCAGGGCTTCATAAGTATTCAACGAAATGTTTATAAGATAGCCGATTCCGTTGTTTTCAAGGACGACATAAGCGGGAGTGGTTTGAGCTATTTTTCCTGATATAAATTCATACATAATTTGAGTTTATCGTTTTGACAATAGTTCGTTAAATTATTGCAATATGCTGTAAGACAATTATTTGAAACAACAATAAGTTTGGCAACAAAGATGCTTTTTAGACCGGGCTCATGATTTATTAACTGAAACTTTCACCTTCTATTCTGCCTTCTGTACTAAGCTTCCGACTTCACTTACCGGCTAACCACTACTGACCAACCACTACTGACCAACCACTACTGACTAACCACTAATTATCCTCTCCTTTTCCCCATCCGCGAGCTTTAAGCGGTACTTCCTCACCTGCATTTGTCTCTAAGATGTATCCTTTTGTTTTGTTGGTGATGTGGCCTGTTAAAAAGACATTGTCGAGTTTCTTTCCTTCTTTTTCAATTTTCCGGTAATCATCGAGCGTAATGGTAAAAAGGATTTCAAAGTCTTCTCCGCCGTTAAGGGCAGCCACTACCGGGTTTATTTCCATCTCGTCGCCGAGTGCCGTGGTTGTATGGTCAATGGGAATTTTGTTTTCGTAGATGTTGCAACCTACATCCGAAGCCTTACACAACCGTAAAAGTGATGCTGCCAGCCCTTCCCGTATCAAAGTCATAGAGGTTGGGCGTATGCCGGCATCTTTCAGCATAGATAATAACCCGATACGGGCTTCGGGTTTGAGTTGTCGCTCCAACAGGTAGTCATAACTTCCGAAATCGGGGTTGGTTTCACTTGTCTCGTTCATTACCTTTTTTTCGCGTTCAAGAAGTTGGAGACCCATAAATGCTGAACCAAGATCGCCGGTAACACATATAAGGTCGTTTTCTCCGGCCCCGAACCGGCTCAAAGGAATGTTTTCTGTGAATCCAAATGCTGAAACAGCAATGGAAAGTCCTGTTAATGAGGACGAAGGTCTGAAACCGATAAGGTCAAGTTCATATTTTTCACAAGCGAGGGAGACTCCATCCATGAGCCTGTCTACTGCTTCGAGCGACATCTTTCCGCTTAGTCCGAGAGCGATACTGATATGTGTTGGTTTCGTTCCCGAAGCTATTACATCGGATATTCCGGAGACGACCGCTTTATACCCCAGATGCTTCAAAGGGAAATAGGTGAGATCAAAATGAATGCCTTCGAGCATCATGGTTTGTGCTGTCACAAGGTTGTCGTCTTTAATCTTTATGATGGCTGCGTCGTTTTCGATGCCTTTAAACGTGGTTTCATGTCGTTTATGAAATATTTTGTCATAACGTTCTATTAAACCGAAAAGACCAATTTCCGACAGAGGGGTGATGGTGTTGCTCATAGCTTCAGTTTTAAAATGCAAAGATATAACAATAGATTTGAACGTTTTATTATCCGATACAAGTAATTTAGTGAGTAGTGCTTAGCGGATAGTTGGTAGTGGTTCGCCAGGAGTGAAACGAGCATGACACAGATTGCCTTAATAGATTATCAGATTTTTAGATATAAGATTTAAGATTTAAGATGAAATGAACATAGATAGGTTTTCCACAATAAGAATATGGATAAATCTTTCATGCGAGTTCCATCCGACCTTAATAAATAAATTATATACGGATGAATAAATGAGTGCAGTATAAAAAGCCTTCAAACTACTGATTTTCACCATTTTACCCCTGCTCCTAAAGGGGAACTGCTAAAAATCAGCAGTTTGAAAAAGTCCCCTTTAGGGGATTTAGGGGTCAAAAGGCTTTTTAAACTGCACTCATAAATTAAAGCATACGGTTCCTGTCCGCCAAAGAGACAAGGCTTATACGGATTAAATTCCTGTCTGAATTTAGATTTAATCTAAATGTTTGGTATCTTTGCGAATTCATTTTTTACATCCATAAATGTTATTAATCCTTAATCCATTGAACCCGGTTTGTTGGGTTGTTGTTAGTTAGTAGTAGAAATGCGACAAAAGAGTCCTGAAACGAGCATATCCATGCGTTGGATTTTTAGATATAAGATAAGCGCCGTATATAAATTTCTCTGTGAATCTCTGTGATTTGCTCCGTGCACCTCTGTGTGACTCAATGAGAAACAATACTTGCAACAGCAAGGGTTGAATTCAGATTTTCCAAAGAATTATTTTTTAGACGCTTTCAAGCTATTAGATCAATAGCTCAGGCTGAAATGAATTGATTAGAATTAGTGGGATATGGCAACAGAACAAGATAAAATACTGGAAGAAGTAACAAGAGGTGAATATAAATACGGTTTCCATACCGATATTGAGATGGATTCGCTTCCAAAAGGTCTGAATGAAGATGTGATCAGGGAAATATCCAAACGAAAAGGAGAGCCCCGGTTTATGTTGGAGTTCAGACTGGATGCTTATCGTAACTGGTTGAAAATGAAAACTCCCGGTTGGGCACATCTTAATATTCCTGAAATCGATTTTCAGGACATCATTTACTATGCTGCTCCCAGGCGTAAGCCTAAGCTTAACAGCCTGGATGAGGTTGACCCCGATCTGAAAGCTACGTTTGATAAGCTGGGTATTCCGCTTGAAGAACAGAAGCAGCTTGCAGGAGTGGCCGTTGATGCCGTCATGGATAGTGTTTCGGTGAAAACTACATTTAGAGAGACATTGGCCGAAAAGGGGATTATTTTCTGCAGTATTAGTGAAGCAATACGTGAATATCCCAATTTGGTGAAGAATTATATAGGCAGTGTTGTTCCACCTGATGATAACTATTTTGCTGCATTGAATTCGGCGGTTTTCTCAGACGGCTCATTTGTGTACATTCCCAGGGGAGTACACTGTCCTGTTGAGTTGTCTACCTATTTTCGGATAAATGCCCGGGATACCGGACAGTTCGAGAGAACACTTATAATTGCCGAGGACGACAGCTATGTCAGTTACCTGGAAGGGTGCACCGCCCCCATGCGAGACGAGAACCAGCTTCATGCCGCAATTGTGGAAATTGTTGTTATGGAACGTGCCGAGGTAAAATACAGCACCGTTCAGAACTGGTATCCCGGCGACAAAGACGGGAAAGGTGGTATCTATAATTTTGTTACAAAACGGGGCTTGTGCAAGGGAGACTATTCAAAAATTTCATGGACGCAGGTGGAAACAGGTTCGGCCATTACCTGGAAATATCCAAGCTGCGTGTTGATGGGCGACCACTCTTCCGGTGAATTTTATTCGGTTGCGCTTACAAATAATCATCAACAGGCGGATACAGGAACCAAAATGATTCATCTCGGGAAGAACACCAAAAGTCTGGTGGTATCCAAAGGTATTTCGGCAGGGAAAAGCCAGAACAGTTACCGTGGTTTGGTAAAAGTATCCAAAAGGGCCGAAAATGCCCGTAACTTTTCGCAGTGCGACTCGCTGCTTCTTGGCGACAAATGCGGCGCCCACACTTTCCCGTATCTTGAGATCAATAATAACACTGCTAAGGTTGAGCACGAGGCGACTACTTCAAAAATTGGTGAAGACCAGATATTTTACTGCAACCAGCGTGGCATTGATACCGAAAATGCGGTTGGCCTGATCGTTAACGGATATGTGAAGGAGGTCATCAATCAGTTGCCTATGGAGTTTGCCGTTGAGGCTCAGAAACTGCTTGAAATCAGTTTGGAAGGTAGTGTGGGTTAATGGTAAATAATTCTTAAGTCAAATTTTTTCATTCAGACAACGTATGCTTTCGATTAAAAATTTACATGTAAAGATAGATGATAAAGAAATACTCAGGGGTATTGACCTGAAAGTCAAGCCCGGAGAAGTACATGCCATTATGGGACCCAATGGCTCCGGCAAAAGTACACTTGCTTCAGTGCTTGCCGGCAACGAAATGTTTGAAGTGAGCGAAGGTGAAGTACTATTTAATGGTCATGATATCCTTGACATGGCCCCTGAAGACCGTGCCCGTGAGGGGCTGTTTCTGAGTTTCCAGTATCCGGTGGAGATTCCGGGCGTGAGCATGGTTAATTTCCTGAGAACGTCTCTCAATGAAATCAGAAAGTATCGGGGACAGGAGCCGATTTCTGCCAGTGATTTTCTGAAGCTGATGCGTGAAAAGATGAGTCTGGTTGACATTGATTCCAATCTTACCAACCGGTCAGTTAATGAAGGCTTTAGCGGCGGAGAAAAGAAAAAAAATGAAATTTTTCAGATGGCCATGCTCGAACCTAAACTGGCCATCCTCGACGAAACCGACTCGGGATTGGATATTGATGCCCTCAGGAATGTAGCGCACGGGGTTAATAAGTTGAAACGACCCGACAATGCCACTATCCTGATTACCCATTATCAGCGGTTACTTGAGTATATTGTCCCCGATTATGTGCACGTTCTTTATCACGGGCGGATTGTGAAAACAGGAGGAAAAGATTTGGCACACGAACTCGAAGCCAAAGGATACGACTGGATTAAAAAAGAGTTTGAAGACCGTTGAAGTGTGATTCCTTTTTTGAGTTGAATATTAATAAGCTGATTGAATGGATAATGTAATTAAAAATATAATAGGAAGGGATGTGACTCTGGATGGTTTGTTCGAAGAAAACCGCCCCCTGATCGAAGGCAACTCTTCCTCCGTTATGAATGCATTGCGTGCCGATGCTTTTGAAGCATTCAGGAGGCTGGGCATACCATCGAATAAGGTTGAAGATTATAAGTACACAAACCTTCAGCCGCTCTTTTCGGGAGATTATACCCTGAGTCTGACCCCGGATATACTCGTTGAAAATGTTGAAGATATTTTTTCCTGCGATGTTGATTCGCTTGATTCGTTCACCATTTTTGTTGTAAATGGCTGGTATTATGCACGTAATAAACCCGACGGTCTTCCTGAAGGTGTCCGTATCGGGAGTCTGGCGCAACTGGCCAAAGAAGACCCGTCATTTCTTGAGAAATATTATGGTAAGAATGCACCTTATCTTTCCGATGGCATTGTGGCTATGAATACCATGTTTGCCAGTGACGGGTTTTACATTCACATTCCACGGGGAGTGACGGTTGAAAAACCTGTTCAGGTTGTCAATATTCTGATGTCGGAGGAACCGTTAATGACCACTCAGCGTAATCTTATTGTTCTTGAAGAAGACAGTGATGCACGTGTAATGGTGTGCGATCATACACTGACATCGGATAAGTTTGTGATCAACAATGTTACTGAAGCTTTTGTGGATAAAAATGCCCGGTTGGATTTTTACAATCTTCAGAATCAGCATAATGCAACAACTCAGGTGGCCGGTTTTTACTTTGAGCAGAAGGAAGACTCGTACGTGAAGACCAATAACCTGACTTTGCATACAGGCGTAGGAAGAAATAATATTACACTTAAACTGGCCGGAACACATGCTGAAGGACATTCATACGGACTCTACCTGCTGGATAAGAATCAGCATGTAGACAATTTTTCCTTTATTGATCACGCGGTTCCGGATTGTTTCAGCGATGAGCTCTTTAAAGGGGTGCTCGACGACCATGCAACAGGTGCTTTTACCGGAAAAATAATGGTTCGTCCTGATGCACAGAAGACCAACGCTTACCAGACGAACAATAACCTGTTGCTGACCAATGATGCAAAAATTAATACCAAGCCACAGCTGGAGATTTATGCCGATGATGTGAAATGCAGCCATGGAGCTACAGTGGGACAACTTGACGAAGAAGCCATGTTTTACCTGCGCAGTCGCGGAATCAACAGGGAGGAGGCCACAATCCTGCTGATGTACGCCTTTGCTTACGAGGTGATTGAGAAGATACAAGTGGAACTTCTTCGTGAGCAGATACGTACTTTAGTTGAAAAACGCTTCCGGGGAGAACTCGACAAGTGCCACTCGTGCGTGGTATGTGGTCAAAAAGGCACCGGTGTATCCTGCATGTAAAAGGTGACAAAATATTTTGAAATACGTTCCGGTGCCTGTTGTTTGTGATCTGCAGGTACCGGATTTATTATATATAAAGCTATGGGTCTTAATATCCAGGAAATAAGAAACGATTTTCCCATCCTTGCCGAAAAGGTGTATGGTAAGCCGCTCGTCTATTTCGACAATGCGGCCACTACCCAGAAGCCGCTTTCGGTAATTGAAGCCGAAGCTGATGTATACCGCCGTATCAACAGTAATATACACAGAAGCGTACACCATCTCGGTAATCTGTGTACTGAAGCTTTTGAAGAGGTACGCAAAAAGGTAGCGGGTTTTATCAATGCCGGAAGTAACGAAGAGATCATTTTCACCAAAGGTACAACCGAGTCAATTAATCTTTTAGCCACTTCGTTAGGGGAGCATCTTTTTTCGGAGGGCGATGAGGTGATTCTGACAGAAATGGAGCATCATTCCAATATTGTGCCCTGGCAATTATTACAGAAACGAAAAGGGATACATATAAAGGTTGTCCCCGTTACCGATGATGGTGAACTGGATATGGATGCTTTCGGGAAACTCTTTTCAGGCAAAACAAAAATTGTTTCCGTAACCCACATTAGCAATGTTATGGGAACAATCAATCCGGTTGGGAAAATGATAGAAAAAGCCCATGCTTTTGATGTTCCGGTGATCATTGACGGGGCCCAGGCCATTCATCATCTTCCTGTTGATGTGCAGAAACTCGATTGCGATTTTTATGTGTTCAGTGCACATAAAATGTATGGGCCCACAGGTGTGGGGATTCTTTACGGAAAACGTGAGTGGCTCGAAAAAATGGAACCATACCAGGGTGGCGGGGAGATGATTGACAAGGTTTCATTTTCCGGGACAACATTCAATGAATTGCCCTATAAATTTGAGGCCGGCACCCCAAATTTTGCGGGCGTTATAGCACTTGGGGCAGCTCTGGAATACCTGGAAAGCAAAAACCTTAATGATATTTGGGATTATGAACACGATCTTTTCGAATATGGCATGAAGAAAATGAAGGCTGTTCCGGGCATTCGTCTGATTGGGCAAGCTTCAGATCATACCAGTGTTATTTCATTCCTTTTGGGGAAAGCTCATCCGTTTGATGTGGGAACACTGCTCGATAAACTGGGATTTGCATTGCGCACCGGCCATCATTGTGCGCAGCCTCTGATGGATCGTTTTGGTATTCCGGGAACGGTCAGAGCCTCTTTTGCTTTTTACAATACCCGCGACGAAATCGACCGTCTTGTCGGGGCTTTGAACCGGGTAGGTACAATGCTTGAATAGTGTATCGGGGCATTCGTATGAAGTTCTTATCTTTGTAAAAAAAGAATCATGACGATAAACGAAAAACAAGACGAAATAATAGAGGAATTTTCTGCCTTTGACGACTGGATGGATAAATATTCCCTTCTTATTGAGATGGGAAACGAACTGGATTCGTTCGATGAAGCACACCGGAAAGACCAGAACCTGATAGAAGGATGCCAGTCAAAAGTTTGGCTGCATGCAGAGTTGAACGACGGGAAAATAGAATTTCAGGGAGATAGTGATGCCATTATTGTGAAAGGTATTGTAGCACTTTTGCTGCGCGTTCTTTCAGGACATACACCCGATGAAATTCTGGATGCCGATCTTTATTTTATAGATAAAATCGGGCTAAAAGAACATTTGTCGCCTACCAGGAGCAACGGGCTGGTGGCCATGATAAAACAAATAAAAGCCTATGCTCTTGCTTTTAAAGTGAAGCAGAACTGATGTTTGGTATTGTTTAGCAATACTCCGTAAAAAGAGTCTGAATTCATAAACTCCCTGTGATCCTGTGCTAAAGCTACGGATTCCGGGATACCCAAAGTTTTTGTTATGAGAAATGTTAGTTTTGATTTGTTGTAAAAATTAGATTATCACTATTATATGAATGAGTGCAGTATAAAAAGCATATTTTTGTCAAAATCAAGGCGTTTTAAATTCTTGTAACGGAGTTAACTTGTTGTTAATGAGGATGCAAAATTTAAAACAACAACGAGTTTGGCAACAAAGATGCTTTTTAGACCGGGCTCATCAATTGTTTTATCTAATATCTAACAACCTAACAACCTAACAACCTAACATCTAACATCTAACAATCTAACAATCTAACATCTAACATCTAACAATCTAACAATCTAACATCTAACAATCTAACATCTAACAATCTAACAATCTGTTGTTATGGAAAAAGAATTCTTAAATATAGAAAGTGATATTGTAAAAGTTCTGAAAACTGTTTATGACCCGGAAATTCCGGTCAATATTTATGATCTGGGACTGATTTACGAGATCGAAGTGCGCGATGAAGGTAAGGTTAAAATTGTGATGACACTTACGTCTCCCAATTGTCCTGTTGCCGAGTCGCTTCCGGAAGAAGTTTACGAAAAAGTGCTTGCTGTGGACGGGGTAAACGATGTGGAGTTGCATCTCACTTTTGATCCACCCTGGTCGAAAGACATGCTTTCTGAAGAGGCCATGCTTGAACTGGGACTTTTATAATCGAGTTTGTTTCTGAAAGAATCTTTTGGTAGTGGATGCATAATGGGTAATATTTATGGATTTAGTGGCCGTCGAACGCGGGCAGTTAATAAGGCAGGAAGCCCTTCGCCTTGGTTTTGATGATGTGGGTTTTGCCCCTGCTGAAGAGATTGGAGAAGAGGCCGGTCATTTCAAACGATGGCTTGGGAGAGGGTATCATGCCGGGATGGATTATATGGCCCGGAATGTAGCGAAACGTACTGATCCGCGTAAGTTGGTCGAAGGAGCAAAATCCGTTGTTGTTGTCCTTCAGAATTATATGCCCCCCCGCAACGAAAAATTAGAATCAGGACTAAAACTGGCAAAATATGCTTACGGTCGCGACTATCATAAAGTAATGAAGAAGCGACTAAAAAAACTGATGTCTTTTATTCAGTCGGATGTGGATACCGCTGCAGAAGGGCGTTTCTTTGTTGATTCGGCTCCTGTCCTCGAACGTTCGCTGGCAATCCGTGCCGGTCTTGGCTGGCGGGGCAAGAATACCAGCCTCATTCATCCACGCCTTGGTTCTTTTGTTTTTATTGGCGAAATAATTCTGAATATTGAACTTCCTACGGGCAAACCGGTAAAAGATGCCTGCGGGGGATGTTCACGATGTATCGATGCCTGCCCGACCAATGCCCTGATGTCTCCATACCAGCTCGATGCCAACCGGTGCATTTCGTATCTCACAATTGAAAACAAAGGTGATATTCCCGAATCCTTTAAGGGCCGATTCGACGGGTGGTTCTTTGGTTGTGATATCTGCCAGGATGTTTGTCCCCGGAACTGGAAAGCACGTCCACACAAAGACCCCGACTTTAGTCTCCGGACTGAATTTCGCGATATGACACGTGAAGAATGGATGACAATGGATGAAAATATTTTTGATGACATATTCAAAGGTAGTCCCATTAGACGTGCCGGATTTTCGGGAATAAAGCGAAATTTGAAATTTGTTACAGAGGATCAATCTCAGCCGCCTTGTTAAAGGATTATTGTCATTTTTCAGTGTCATAAACGGTAATGACTACCCGTCTTTCACTTCTTGGACCATCAAATTCACACAAAAAGATATTTTGCCATGTAGATAATCCTAACCGTCCTTCAACAATAGGAATGGTTTCAGAAGGGCCAGTAAATCCGGCCTTGAGATGAGAATCACCGTTGTTGTCCTGAGCATCATGTTGCCATACGCCATGCGGGATCATCTTTCGAAGCCAGTTTAAAACATCGGTTTGTACCGACTCGTCCCAATTTTCCTGAATCATTATGCCGGCCGTTGCCCCCTGAACATAAACATTTGCCAGGCCCGTCTGAATCTTACATTGAGCAACAAATGCCTCAACCTGACGGGTGATGTCAACCAACTGATCATGACTGTGTGTGGTAATGATTATCGTTTTTTGCATCATTCTTGATGTTTTCTGGATTTTGCAAGGCAAAATAAATCATTGTATGAAATTCCTCAAAATCATTGTAAAAAGTAGTTGTTGTATTTTTGAAATTTTTCAGAAATTAACTATTTTTAGCATATTAAATGTCGTCTTTTTTGCTTTAACACAGATAAACGGAAGTTGTCTGTTTGTGAACTTTATTTCCGTGTAATTAGTTATTATATAGCCCGTTAAAAAAGACGAAAAGCAATGATGCGAAGTTTTTATTAGAATAATATGCAAAACAAGGACTTCAATCTTGTTACCAGTGATGGGACATTTCTCATTGGGCGGTTCTGGAAACCGGATACAGCACCACATGCTGTTGTTTGCCTGGTACACGGGATTGGTGAACACTCCGGACGTTATGATAATTGGGCACGGCGCTTTACTGAGCAGGGAATTATGGTATATTCTGTCGATTTAAGAGGGCACGGGTTATCAGAAGGACGCAGAGGTCACATTTCCCGATTGTCTGATTTCCTCGACGATATTGGCAGTCTGGTAAAGCGGGTGAAACATAACTGGGACGAACTTCCTGTCTTTTTGTATGGTCACAGTATGGGCGGCAATCTTGTGCTGAATTTTTTGCTGAGGAAACGTCAGGATTTTTCCGGAGCAGTCATAAGTTCACCCTGGTTAAAACTGAAACATCCTCCCTCTGAAATTGTTTTGAGAACGGCAGCTTTGGCAGATCACTTTATGCCGGGACTCAGGTTGAATACCGGGATCAAATCATCTCAACTTACATGTGTGGAAAAAACACAGGTCGAAAGTGACCGCGACCCGCTCATGCACCACAAAATTTCGTTACGTTTGTTTTTTGAATTGTCACGTGGTGCTGATGAAGTTTTTGGCAAGGCAGCGCGTATAACAATTCCTGTATTTCTGGCACACGGCACCGATGATGACATTACCGATATCGGAACCACTCAACAACTGGCAGAGAAAATCGGGGGAAATGCCACTTTTTACAAAGTTCAGGGTGCACGCCACGAAATACATAACGAACCAGGAGCAAATGAGCTTTTTTCAGAGATATCTTTATGGATGGAAAAATCATTGAAGTATTTGGAACATGCCGTATGAATTCAGAACCATCGTTGAACCGGGCAAATTTGATGCAGCAATAGATGTTGGATCAAAGGTGATGCTTATTGGTTCTTGTTTTACCGACAATATAGGTTCCAGGTTTGTTGAAAACCGGTTTAAGAGTCTGGTTAATCCTTTCGGAATTATTTACAACCCTGTCTCCATTGCCCGGCTACTCAATCGTGTCATAAATCATCAATATTGCCTGCCCGAAGAACTTGTCAGACATGACGGTCTTTGGCACCATTTCGATTTCCATGGGAAATTTAGTGGTTATGTAAAAGATGAAGTTTGTGAAAGAATTAACAAAACGATTGAGGAAGCGATCGACTTTTTGGAATCGGCCGACTTTCTGTTACTTACGTTCGGCACTTCTTTCGTCTATGAGCGTAACGACACATCTGAAATAGTGGCCAATTGTCACAAATTTCCAGACGACTATTTTTCACGATACCGTCTTGAACCAGACGAGATGATTTCCATATATAAAGAACTTATCGTTTCTTTACGGGTTTTTAATCCCGATCTGAAAATAATTCTTACCGTTAGTCCCGTCAGACATTGGAAAGACGGGGCACATGGGAATCAGGTAAGTAAAGCAGCCTTGTTTCTTACCATTGATAAATTGTGTGAGTTGTTTGAAAAAACATGGTATTTTCCTGCTTATGAAATAGTTATGGATGATTTGCGGGATTATCGTTTCTATGATGAAAAAATGCTAAATCCTTCTGTTAGTGCCGTTAATTATATCTGGATGCGATTTACTGAGGCACTGTTTACTCCCAGGGCCATTAAATTCCTGAAAAGAATTGAAAAAGTGAAACGTGCAAGAAACCACCGTTTTATAAATCCCGATCATATCGTTCAGAGTCATTTTGCGTCAACGGTACTGGAAATTATTCATGATATTGAAAATGAGTTTGAAGAAGTGGATTTGACAGAGGATAAACGATATTTTGAAGGGTTTGTTTAATTTAATTGATAAAAATTTTAGATTTTGAAAATTATTTTTTATCTTAGAAAAGGAATTCCTTCGGAGTTGGTGACGTTTGGGGTGAAATAATCTTTTATAAAGAGAGTCTTAGGTTACCGGGTCTTTTAGGTTTAAACAGCCTGTTGTGATCCTGGTTGACATTATTGGAAGCGGTCGTTGATAAGGTCAAGGACAGGAGGCAGCTTTGTCTTAAGATTTTTTCATATCAAACGATAAAGAGTTCAATCCAAAAAGTCTCTTTTTGCCGATTTATTGCACAGGAATCGTTTAAATCCACACGAACAATCGGTTAACTCCGGTTTAAAGTGCCTTTTACCCTGTTCCTGACAAAAAACACTTTTAAGAAAGTTCTTGCAGATTGCTTTTTGACAGGTTTCTCATTAACTTATAGCAGGGTTACACGATATTATAAACTAACCTAAAAATTATTATATGGCTTACTATGAATTGGATAAGGCGCGGCTTGTCAACCTTGAGTATTCTTTATACAGGGAAATTTTGCGTACAAACCGGGCCGGGTCGTATTGCAGCACAACGATAATAGGGTGTAACACCCGGAAATATCACGGGCTTTTGGTTTGTCCGCTCGAACAGTTTGGGGGAGAACATCATGTTCTCTTGTCAGCGCTTGATATCTCGATTGTACAACACGATCAGGTCTTTAACCTGGGTATACATAAATACCGGGGTAGTCATTATGATCCCAAAGGACATAGGTATCTTACCCGCCTTGAGGTGGACGATATCCCCAAAAGGTACTACAGGGTTGGCGGAGTTGTTCTTTCGACAGAGATGCTGCTTGCACAGGAGGAAGAGCAGCTTTTGTATAAAGTTACTCTGGAAGAAGCGCATTCTGAAACAATGATCAGATTCAAGCCGTTTCTTGCTTTCAGAAATGTTCATGAACTGACATACCGGAATATGATGGCGAATACCCGTTACAGGCAGGTTGAGAAAGGGATTGCCCTTCAGTTGTATGAAGGGTTTCCCGCCCTTTATCTTCAATCCAGTAAAGATATTGAGTTTATACCGGTTCCCGATTGGTACCTGGGCATTGAATATCTGAAGGAACAAAACAGGGGATTTCCTTATCAGGAAGATCTTTTTGTTCCCGGATATTTCGAAACCGGAATTAAGACCGGTGAAAGTATCGTGATGGCAGCAGGGACCTCTGAAGCCAAAACAGGCGGGCTCAAAGCGAAATTTACCCGTGAGAAGAAAAAACGCATACCCCGCGACAGCATGATCAATAACCTTCTTAATTCGGGACAGCAGTTTCTGATGAAAAGGGGTTCGGTAACCCGCCTGATAGCAGGTTATCATTGGTATGGAGAACGTCATCGCGACACTCTTCTGGCTTTACCCGGCCTGGCTGCCTATCAGGAAGACCGCTCTGCCTATAGAAGTATCCTTGACTATATTTCCGGCGAAATTGAAAAGAAATACCTGTCATCGAACAAGAGTCTTCTGAACCGTGATATTGATGTGCCGCTCTGGTTTTTCTGGACAGTGAAGGAGTTTGCTTCTATTTGCAACGATCTTGATGTATGGAAGAAATACGGCCAGGTGATGAAAGCAATCCTTGATCATTATCGTAGCCTTAATGAACCAACCATGCGAATGGATGATTCGGGCCTGTTGTATGCCAAAAAGGAAGGCGTGCCTTTGACATGGATGGAGGCCATGGCAGAGGGCAAACCTGTGACATGGCGTCCGGGATATACCGTGGAACTGAACGCTTTATGGTATAATGCCCTTATGTATTTTGCTACATTGGCAGCGGATTCAGGGCAGGAAAAAATTGCTGAACCTTATTTGCAGCTGGCCCAAAATGTTAAGGAAGCTTTCGGACATGTTTTCTGGAACGCCGGGGATGAGTGTCTTTATGATTATGTTGACGGGGATGAAAAAGATGCCTCTATCCGGCCTAATCAGATATTTGCCGCTGCTTTTCCTTTTTCTCCGCTCAGCATTGAAGAACGAAAAGCCATCGTTGATGTTGTAAAAAAAGAATTGTTGACACCCCGGGGTCTTCGAACACTGTCACCCCAGGATCCAAAATACAAAGGTGTTTTCGAAGGAGATCAGACCCAACGTGATAAAGCGCTACATCAGGGAACAGTATTTCCCTGGCTGGCTGCCTTTTTTGCCGATGCCTACCTCGACATCCATAAACAGGGTGGGCTGTCGTTCGTGAAAAGTATGCTGGATGGATTTGAAGAAGAGATGGGGAACCATTGTATCGGGACCATTTCCGAATGTTTCAACGGGAATCCGCCTCATGAGGGGAAAGGAGCTGTTTCAATGGCCTGGAACGTGGCTGGTGTGCTTCATATTATTAAACTAATCGAAAAATACAGTAACGTATGAGGGTATTAATGTTCGGGTGGGAATTTCCGCCACATATATCCGGAGGCCTTGGTACCGCCTGTTTTGGCCTTACCAAGGGGTTGTCATGTATTTCTGATCTTCAGGTATTGTTTGTCGTCCCCAAAGCTTTCGGAGATGAAGAGCAGCATGGTATAAGTCTGGTCGGTGCCAATAATATTCCGGTACGACATCGTAAGCTTAACCTGAAATATTTTAATGACAAACTCGATTATATCGAAGTAGGTGCCAAATTGATGCCCTATACCGATCCGGATGAATATTTTTACCATAAAAAAACGCGAACAGAGAAGCGTCCCTTTCAATACATCCAAACCGATGAGTATGGGCGAATTCCATTTTCCGGAGTTTACGGTGAAGACCTTCTTCGGGAGATTCACAATTATGCTCTGGTGGCCAATGTGATTGCCCAGGATTATTCGTTTGATCTGATTCATGCTCACGACTGGCTGACCTATCCTGCCGGTATTGCAGCAAAAGAAGCTACCGGAAAGCCATTGATAGTGCATGTGCATGCTACTGATTTCGACCGGAGCGGGGGAAGTGTCAATCCTGTGGTTTTTGATATTGAAAAACGGGGAATGGAAGCTGCCGATAAGGTGATTACGGTGAGTAACTTTACCCGGCATACCGTTATTGAAAAATATGGTATCCCTGAAGAAAAGGTAATTACAGTATACAATGCCGTAGAGCCCCTCGAAAACAGAGAGAAACCGGTTTTCAAAAAGGGTACCAATGAAAAGCTGGTGACTTTTCTCGGAAGGATTACCATGCAAAAGGGCCCTGAGTATTTTGTTGAAGCAGCACACCGGGTATTACAAAAAATCGATAACGTACGATTCGTCATGGCAGGCAGTGGCGATATGATGCATCGGATGATACGGCGTGCTGCCCAGCTGAAAATTATGGATAAATTTCATTTCACAGGTTTTCTCAGGGGGGAAGAGGTCTTTTCCATGCTGGCAATGAGTGATCTTTACGTGATGCCTTCGGTATCCGAACCTTTTGGCATTTCACCATTAGAAGCCATGCAGAGCAATGTCCCTGTGTTGATATCTCATCAGTCGGGTGTTGCCGAAATACTTACCTACGCCATTAAGACCAATTTCTGGGATGTGGATGCCATGGCCGATGCAATCTATGGCGTTCTGAAATATCCCGCTCTTTCTAAAATGTTTGTAAAATACGGGAAAAAGGAAGTTGATTCTCTTAAGTGGGAGAAATCAGCCCTTGACGTTAAAAAAGTATACGATAGCGTTTTGAAGGAGTTCTATCGCTAATAGGCTTAATCCTGATAAAAAAGCAAGATATGAAGACAATATGTTTCTACTTCCAGGTTCATCAACCTTTCCGATTTCGAAGATATCGGTTTTTCGATATTGGTAACGATCATTATTATTTCGATGATTATACCAATGAATCTGTTCTCAACAAAATAGCGGCTAACTGTTACCTGCCAACCAATAATTTGCTGCTAAAACTTATCAGCAAATATAAAGGAAAGTTCAAGGTTACCTTTAGCATAACAGGGGTGGCCATTGAACAGTTTAAACTATATGCTCCCGAAGTGCTGGAAAGTTTTCGCGCGTTAGCTTCCACGGGGCAGGTGGAGTTCCTGGCAGAAACTTATCCTCATTCACTTGTTTCGTTAAAGAATGAAGAAGCTTTTGTCAGCCAGGTGAAAGCGCATTCCGATCTGATGGAAGAACTGTTTGGACAGCGTCCTTCTGTTTTCAGGAACACCGAATTGGTCTATTCCGATCAAATTGGAGATATGGTTGGGCGTATGGGATTCAAAGCCATGTTAACCGAAGGGGCTAAACACGTGCTTGGATGGAAGAGTCCGAATTTTTTGTATTGTAATGCTTTAAATCCCAGGCTGAAAGTGCTTCTTAAAAATTTTAAATTAAGTGATGATATAGCTTTTAGGTTTGGCGACAAAGGGTGGAGCGAATGGCCGCTCACAAGTAATAAATTTGCCGGATGGCTAAACCAGCTCGATAAAAAGGAAGAAATTGTAAACCTGTTTATGGATTATGAGACCTTTGGTGAGCATCAACCTAAAGAAACAGGTATTTTCGAGTTTCTTGAACACCTGCCGGGTGATATTCTTAAACACAAGTCGCTCCGGTTTGGTACACCATCCGAAATAGTAGCCGAACATCAGGTGGTGGCACCCGTTCATGTACCCAATCCGATATCATGGGCCGATGAAGAGCGTGACCTGACGGCATGGCTTGGCAATGAAATGCAACAGGAAGCCTTTGATAAATTGTATTCATTGTTGCCCAAGATGAACAAATGCACCGATTCCAGGTTACAGAAAGACTGGAATTATTTGCAGTGTAGCGATCATCTGTATTATATGTGCACAAAATTCTTTTCCGACGGGGATGTGCATGCTTATTTCAATCCGTATGAAACCCCGTATGATGCTTTTATTAATTATATGAATATTCTGAGTGATTTTTCCATCCGGCTGAATGCCGCTGTACCATATAGTTCAGAGGAGAAAGAATTGGCAAATCTGACCAGTATCCTGGAAGACAAGGATACTAAGATCAAAAAGCTGGAAGAAGAATTACGTAAGCTCAGAAGCCGGCGACGAAACAGCAGCCTGAAAAAGGAACCGGCGAAAAAGACAGTTACTGCAGCTACTACAGACGGGTCTGAAATCAAATCAGGTACAAAAACCAAATCTGCAACAAAAACATCGACAGGGAAGAAAAAAGCTGCAGCCAAGAAAAGTTCAGTAAAGAAGAGCAAAGATTCAAAGTAGTTAAAGTTGAATAATAAAACCAAAACATAATAATGGATAGTTATCTAAAGCCGGACATTGTTTTTGAAACAAGTTGGGAAGTTTGCAATAAAACAGGCGGAATACATACAGTGCTGGCCTCTAAAGCCACTACACTAATTGAGCAATTCAAGGACAATTTAATCTTTATTGGTCCGGATGTTTGGAGAGGTCCCCGGGAAAACCCTGAGTTTATTCCTGATCCCAATCTTTTTGGCGAATGGCAGGAAATGTTGCATCGCGATGGACTGAGAGTAAAAATCGGACGCTGGAGCATTCCGGGGCAGCCCGTGGCTTTCCTGGTTGATTTCAGTCCCTTGGTGGTTAAGAAGAATGAAATCTTTGCCAAACTATGGGAGCGTTTTAAGCTCGACAGCCTTTCTGGTCAATGGGACTACGTGGAACCTGCCCTGTTTGGTTATGCCGCCGGGATGGTGATTGAAAGTTTTTATCAGTTTTACATTTCGGAAACGGAAAAGGTGGTGGCTCATTTTAATGAGTGGATGACTGGTAGTGGGGCCCTTTATTTAAGAGAGCATTTGCTTCAGGTAGGTACCATCTTTACTGCGCATGCTACTGTGGTTGGAAGAGCTTTGGGCTGGCATAACGAGCCTCTTTATCAGCGTCTTGATGAGTATGATGCCGATGCCAAAGCCGTCGATTTCAATGTGGTATCAAAGCATTCAATGGAAAAGACCACCGCATGTAATGTGGATTGTTTTACTACCGTTTCCGAACTTTCTGCCAGGGAGTGCGCCAGGTTCCTCTCTCGCGAAGTGGACGTTGTAACACCTAACGGCTTTGACAACAGTATAGTTCCAACCGGTCAGGATTACCTCAGCAAAAGAGAGCAGGCAAGGCAGAAACTTACTTCAGTGGCCTCCGCTTTGCTTGGTGGAAGTATTAGTGATGATGCGCTCTTTGTTGTTAACAGCGGCCGTTATGAATACAGAAACAAAGGCACGGATGTGTTTCTCGATGTTTTAAAACATCTCAACGAACATGGCAGCAATAAAAGAGAGATTCTTGCCTTTGTCCTGATCCCGGCTAATACTTACGGCCCGCGGAAAGACCTTGTTGCCCGGCTGAAAAAAGGGGAGAGCGACGGCCCACTTCCCAATCCCTTTCTTACTCACGGATTAAACGATATTGGATACGATCCCATTATCAATAAGATACAGGAAATCCATCTTAGCAATGAATTGTCCGAAAGAGTCAAACTGATATTTGTGCCTTGTTATCTGAATGGGGATGATGGCATTTTTAATATTCCATATCATGATCTGCTGATAGGAATGGATATCGGCGTGTTTCCTTCCTATTATGAACCTTGGGGATATACCCTTCATGAAAGTGTAGCTTATGGCATTCCTTCTGTTACGACTACTCTTTCCGGATTCGGACTTTGGGCTTCACGTCACTCAAAAGGTATCGACGAAGGCGTGGCTGTGATTCCGCGTGATGACGAAAACTATTTTCAGGTCGTAGAGACTATTGCAAAGCAGGTGGAGGATTTTGCAGAAAAGTCCCCCGGACAGGTCGATGCGATTCGGCAGAATGCCAGGGAGCTTGCTGGATTGCTCGAGTGGGATAATCTGATTAAAAATTACTACAAGGCTTATGATATTGCACTGAAAGAAGTCAACAATCGTCGGGATAAATTTACAGCAGTAAAAAGAGAAGCACGTATTAAACTGGTACCTCAAACCAGTCCGGTTCCGGGATGGAAAAAACTGGTGGTAAAATCAAGGTTACCCGGGCGGATTAAAGTACTTCATGAACTCACCCGAAATCTTTGGTGGACATGGAACTACAAACTGATGGATTTGTTTGAGACCGTGAGTCCGGAAATTTGGGAAAAGGTTGGAAAAAATCCGGTGCAGCTTCTCGATAAAGTATCTTATGAGCGCCTCAGCGAACTGGCTGCCGATGATGATTTTGTTGCCAGACTGGATGCTGTTTACGGGGAATTCAGAGCTTATATGGACAGAGATTTTTCTGACGATGTCCGCGTAGCATATTTCAGCATGGAATATGGGTTAAGTAACATACTTAAAATTTATTCGGGGGGTCTTGGAATCCTTGCTGGCGACTATCTGAAGGAAGCCAGCGACAGAGGCGTGAAAATGGTTGCTGTCGGGCTGCTTTACCGCTTCGGTTATTTTAGCCAGACGCTTTCGGTCAATGGCGAACAGACAGCTAATTATGAAGCTCAGGATTTTTCACTCCTTCCGCTAAAAGAGATTCGTGACCAGGATGGCCATCCGCTTTATATTTCCATTGAACTACCGGGGCGCAGTCTGTACGCGAAGGTTTGGAAGACTCAGGTGGGAAGAGTTTCTTTGTATCTGCTTGATGCCGATGTGGAACGTAATGTGCCGGCCGACCGTCAGATTACGCACCAGTTATATGGAGGTGACTGGGAAAACAGACTGAAGCAGGAGATATTACTCGGAATTGGAGGAATCAGACTTTTAGAGGAATTGAATGCCCAGGTGGACATATTTCATATCAATGAAGGACACGCGGCTCTGATTAATGTAGAACGTCTGGTGGACCTGGTTGAAAAAAAGTACAGCTATGCTGAGGCACTTGAAATTGTCAGGGCCTCTTCTCTGTTTACTACCCATACACCGGTTCCTGCAGGGCATGATAAATTCGATGAGGATATGTTCCGTATTTATCTGCGCCATATCCCCGAAAAACTTAAAATCTCATGGGATGAGTTTATGGACCTTGGTCGCGAACATGCGGGGGCCGATGAAATGTTCTCAATGAGTGTTCTGGCTGCTAAAACGTCGCAGGAAATGAATGGCGTGAGTGAACTTCACGGTAGTGTTACACGAAGAATGTTCCGTAACCTGTGGAGTGGCTATTTTCCCGACGAACTTCATATCGGGCATGTAACCAACGGTGTCCATTATGGGACATGGACAGTTTCGGAGTGGCAGGAATTTTATAAAGAGATGTTTGGTACTGAGTTTCTGTCAGATGTTTCCAATACCGAATACTGGAAACGAATTTATGATGTTCCTGACAGGAAAATATGGGAAGTAAGGCATGTGTTGAGGAAGAAGCTGATGGATTTTGTGCGTCAGCGCCTCGAAAGCAGCATGTCCAGGCGTCACGATTCACCTGGTCATATAGTGGAGGTGTTAGATATGCTTAATGAGGACGCACTGACCATTGGATTTGCCCGGCGATTTGCTACCTATAAGCGCGCTTACCTGCTTTTCAGGGACCTTGAACGGTTGTCCGAAATTGTGAACGATTCTGAGCGCCCCGTTCAGTTCATTTTTGCCGGCAAAGCACATCCGGCCGATGAGGAAGGGAAAGCCCTTATCAAACACATTATTGATATTTCCAAACAACCCGAATTTATAGGTAAAATCATTTTCCTGGAAAACTATGACATGGAACTGGCCAAGCGGCTGGTGAGTGGCGTTGATGTGTGGCTAAACACACCTACCCGGCCGCTCGAGGCGTCTGGAACGAGTGGTCAGAAGGCTGAACTTAACGGGGTTCTCAATTTTAGTGTTCTCGACGGATGGTGGTACGAGGGGTTTGAAGAGGAAGCCGGCTGGAGTCTTACCGAGAAAAAATCATTCGATAATCAGGATTTTCAGGACGATTTGGATGCTGCAACCATTTACAGTATTCTCGAGAATGAAATTGTACCTCTTTTCTATGATGTGAATGAAGATGAGGTTCCGGTTGGATGGGTCCGTTACATCAAAAACTCAATCGCACATATAGCACCTCGTTTTACAACCCGACGGATGATTGATGATTATCTGTCCCGGTTTTATCAGCCTATGCACAACCGGTTGAAGACATTGTGCGCCGACGATTGCCAACTGGTTCATAACATTGCTTCATGGAAACGAAGAGTGATGTCGGGATGGAATGATATCGAGCTTCTTGAGGTTAATATGCCCGATATAGCCCGACAGGAGTTAGGGATTGGTGATGATTATATTATCGGGGTTAAGCTTGATCTTAAACAACTGGAGGATATTGATGTTGGCCTCGAAATGCTTATTGTGGAATCAACAGAGGATGACTTTCCGCCAATTCTGCATAAAGAGCCGTTTAAAGTGATTAAGAAAGAAGGTTCGGTGGTTTATTACGAGATGAAGTACAAACTTAATCTGCCGGGTTCCTTCAAGTTTGGCATCAGGATGTTCCCAAAAAACGAATATCTGCCTCATCAGCAGGACTTCGCCCTGGTAAGATGGTTCTAAACTGATTTACTTAGTGTCTGTTCATAAAGTACCATTTGCTGCGTTACAGCTTGCCGCCAAAATACTTATCCCAGGGTAGCTTTTGTAAGGTTTTTTCAAAAAAACCAATGAAACGAGCATGACAAAGATTGTCACAAAAGAACATGTATATAATCAATCATGTGAGTTCCATCAGACCAGTAACTTAGACTAATTTTATACTGATGAATAAAAAGCATACTCGGGACTCGGTTTTGGCGGCTTTGCAAGCCTTGAGCCCAGTCTAAAAAGCATCTTTGTTGCCAAACTCGTTGTTGTTTTAAATTTTTGCATCCTCATTAACAGCAAGTTAACTCCGGTACAAAAATTTAAAGCGCCTTGATTTTGACAAAAATATGCTTTTTATACTGCTCTCAAGCCTTGTAAATGACACTTTCTGAACAGACACAATTTTTTCCGACTTTGTTGACGGGCACTATTTAGTGTACGCTGGGCGTTGGAATTTTTTTCAACACCAGTCCTGTCCGGTTGGGCAGATAAAGTTTAAGCTGATAGCCGTTGCGCGGATTCTCTCCAACCGGTTGGGCAAAATAGAGTTGCTGCTGGTCAATCCGGTCGAAGCCCCCGAATTCAGGCCTGTCGGAGTTAAGAATGATCTTGTATTTTCCGGGTGCAACCGGTATTCCATAATCGGGGAACGACCGTGTGGGATGGAAATTGAAGACCATCAGAAAGTTGCCCCTGTTGAAAACGAGTATTTTGTCACTTTCGTTCGCCAGGTTTAGATAAACCGGCAGAGGGCTTAGAATATTTTCTTCGTTAACAGTCCTGACCATGGCCTGATCGAAAGCTCCAAGCCACTCATATTTCAGGGTTTTATCATCGGCAAGGTGCCATTGGCGACGGGCATATTTGTACGACCAATTGTTTCCTGCACGTGGAAAGTCTATCCACTCGGGATGACCGAATTCGTTGCCCATGAAATTGAGATATCCTCCGTTGGCTGTAGTGATGGTAACCAGCCGTATTATTTTATGCAAAGCTATGGCCCTGTCGATGATCAGGCTTGGCTTGTCTTTGCTCATGAAATCATACATCTCTTTGTCGGCCAGCCGGAAAATAATGGTTTTATCGCCAACAAGCGCCTGGTCGTGCGATTCTGCATAGGAAATGGTACGTTCTTCAGGACGGTGTTGGGTTAACTCGTGAAATATTGTTCCCATGTTCCAGTCTTCATCCGGAAACTCTTTGATAAGTTTTATCCAAAAATCAGGCACGCCCATCGATAAGCGAAAGTTGAATCCCAGTCCTCCATCTTCGGGAGGAGCTCCCGTACCGGGATAGCCACTCATTTCTTCGGCAATGGTGATGGCACCGGGCTTGATTTTATGGATGAGATGATTGGCCAGCATCAGATAGACCAGAGCATTTTGGTCGCGGCTGCCGTCAAAATAATCATGGTAGCTGGTAAATGCTTTTTCGAGACCGTGATGTGTATATAGCATACTGGTTACTCCGTCGAACCGGAAACCGTCGAAATGATATTCGTCGATCCAGTATCTGCAGTTGGACAGCAAAAACATCATTACCTCTTTTTTCCCGTAGTCGAAGCACCTCGAATCCCAGGCTGGATGAAAGCCCCGTTCGCCCGGGTAAAAATATTGATCCAGGGTACCGTCAAAGCGACTCAATCCTTCCTCTTCATTCTTTACGGCGTGCGAATGTACGATATCCATGATTACAGCCATTCCCATTTCGTGGGCGCGGTTGATCAGTGATTTTAATTCCTCTGGTGTTCCGAATCGACTGCTGGGTGCAAAAAAGTTGGAAACATGATAGCCAAAACTTCCGTAATATGGATGTTCCTGAATGGCCATGAGTTGTACGACGTTGTATCCTGCCTTTTGAATCCGGGGCAAAATGTCTTCTGTAAATTCTTTGAATGTCCCGACTCTTTCTTCTTCATGGGCCATGCCAACATGCGCTTCATAAATGAGCGGGTGCTTGAAATCGGGATGAAAGTTATGGTCGTTCCATTGAAATGCTCTATCGGGACACCAAACCTGGGCACTAAAGAGCAATGTGGAGGGATCCTGAATGACACGGTTGGCATAGGCGGGAATTCGAAATCCCGAACCGGTATCCCACTCCACGAATAGTTTAAAATAATCCTGATGTTTTAAAGTGGAGCCGGAAAGATATATTTCCCATATCCCATGGTCCTTTTTCTGTAGCCGGAAAGATTCTTGCGGTTTCCAGTTTGAAAAATCTCCGACTATGTATATTTTTTCGGCGTTGGGAGCCCATTCGCGAAATACCCATCCGTCGTTGTAGGGATGCAGTCCAAAGAACAGATGATTGCCGGCAAAATTTACAATCCCGTCACTGGTATCGTTGATTTCGTCCAAAAGGTCAGCGTATTCAGTATATGTAGATTCAAGGGCAGGCGCAAAGGGTTCCAGCCAGCCGTCCTTTTCTATAAGTGGAAGTTTTTTCATCGAATTCGTTTTTTATATACCAGTAATTGTCAAAGTTTTTTAATATCACGAAGCCATTTGGTTATTCGTATTGAAATGCACGTTTGCAATCAATGAGTAGGGTATAAAAAGCATCTTTGTTGTCAAACTCATTGTACACAATATAAGAAAAATAAAGGGAAAGAAACAGAATCGGGACAATATTATTGCCTCCGAATGAAACGAGCATGACAAAAATTGTCACATAAGAACATGTATAAATCTCATTCATGCGAGTTCCATCAGGCCAATAACTTAGACTTGTTTTATACTGATGAAAGTAAGTAAATAGTTGTTTATAGTCAACATTCAGTAGTCGGGTGAAGTGCACAAACAACCTGAAATAGATCATTCGTTTCAAATTTCAGAATAGGAAAAATTAACTCACCTGCCCGGTTCAATGGCAGAACCATCTTCGGTACGGCAGATTACGTTCGGCTTTCTTTGCAGTGCAAAGCGGCATAGCCGGGTGACTGCTTTGCACTGCAAAGAATCCGCCGCCTGCATATAGGGTTTTGTCAACGCACTAATCAGAAATAAAATTAAAGAATTCTTCAGTATCTTTTATGTCATTTAATCCCAATATCCAACAAACTTCGGAGAGATCAGAGAAGTCCAAACCACCGGCTGAGATGGTTTTGTTATTGTAGCGTCCGTCTTTCCCATTGTATTTGTTCGCTATTTCAATGGCAAGCTGCCATATTTCCACCAATCGGGGGTCAGTAACTTTATCTTGCCAGTGTGTATAATCAGGAGAACGAAATCCCGGTGAACCATTTCCAACGGCGTTTCCGTCAGGTATTTTATGATAACAGGTATTATCTTTTACATATCTCAGACGCAGGGGGGAAGTCACTTCTTCATTCCAGTTTGCATGTTGCACTACATGAATGCGTTGTGAAGTGTTTATTTCCGGGATATCAGCTTTGACTGCTTTAACTACTTCAGCGGTAAAATCCGACTGCCCGGCATCTGCAATCCATACATTACCTTGATTTTTAAGGGTTGTTTTAACTATTTCTTTTACTTTATTAACAGCCGATTCAAAACTTTTATGTGCATCTGTCCAGTTATCACGAAAAGCAAGTTGGAGTAAGTCATTTGGAGGAACGTAAAGCCCCTCTTGAATGCCATAAGCACCGGTAACAACATGGTAATTTACTTCTGAAAAATTTTCTTCTGACATCAGCGTGGCCAGGGCTGCCATAGTGTGGATGTCATCGACATCGGTCTTACAATCAAATTGTATCAGCAGCAGGTCTTTCTCTGTGTTAAAAGTTCCGCTTTTTGTTGAGACCTCTTCCGAATTGGTGTTGAATGTTATGAAGAAAATGGCTGTGACAATTAGTATTATGACTTTAGTCTTCATAGATGTTAAGTATTTGGTTTCCAGTATTTATACAATACTTCGTTAAATTTATACAAATCATGTTGGTCAATTGTTTATGAAATTTGGGAAAACGATCATAACTCTGTCATAATAAAAACTTCGCGTTATTACGTCTCTGCTTCTGATGGGTGAAGTTTTAAAATATTCCTTTACTCTTGAGTTCATCAATGTCCATAGGGCTGTCTATGGACCAGCTTTCAAATTCAGTTTTGCGGGTAGTAATTGCATATCCGTTTTCGAGCCACCTCAGTTGTTCCAGTGACTCGGCTATTTCCAGGGGAGCGGGCTTGAGGAGGGTTATTTCCCTAAGCACATCGGTACGATACGCGTAGAGTCCGATATGTATATAATAATTGTGGTGCTGATGCCATTCCTCTTTAGGGAAATTTCGCAGATGGGGGATGGGCGAACGACTGAAATATAATGCCTGTGAGCTGCTGTTCAAAACAACTTTGGGTTTGTTCGGATCGAATAGATCATTATTGTTTTTCAGTGGCTTTACCAGTGTTGCAATTTCGGTTTCGGCATTGTAGAAACACATAACAAGTTTTTCAATTTGCCGTGGATCGATGAATGGTTCATCTCCCTGAATGTTCACAACCACCTGATATTGACGATTGTTTAATGCCTCGGTTTTGTCAAGCGCTTCAGTGCAGCGGTCAGTTCCGCTGCGGTGCTTGTCGGAAGTCATTACACACACGCCACCGAAATTTTTAACAGCTTCCATAATTCTGGTGTCATCGGTTGCTACGACAAGCTGCGTTAACGCTTTCGAGGCTTGTTCATATACACGCTGTATCATCGGTTTTCCACCAATATCGGCAAGCGGCTTTCCTGGAAATCTGGTTGATGCGTACCTTGCAGGTATAATTCCGAGTATATCTTCTGTTTTCATATGATTGCCATAAAATGTTGATAAAAATTTTAAAAGGATTTCGGTATCGTATTATACAAAAAGTATGGATTAGAAATCTTTTGCCACTTTACGTGTACAATTACTAAGCGATTTTGACCCACCACCACTGATTTTTTCAGCAATCATGCATCTAAAATATGATTTTGTTCTCGGATTTTGGGTAAATAATTGAGTGTAGTATAAAAAGCCTTCAAACTGCTGATTTTTACATTTTTACCCCTGACCTCTAAAGGGGAACTGCTAAAAATCAGCAGTTTGAAAAAGTCCCCTTTAGGGGATTTAGGGGTCAAAAGGCTTTTTAGACTGCACTCAATATTATTTTGAGGTGCTGGTAAAATTTTCCACGCAAAAGCCGCAAAATATTAGCACGCAAAAGTCACAAAAGACGATAAAGTCTTTTCTTCGCGATTTTAGCGTTCCTTAATTTTTGGGTTCTCAGCGTGGAATAAAAATAGACAAAACTTATAGCACCTCAAAATAATATTTTGCCCGGATTTTTATATTTTATCGATGCGTAAAATGGAAAAACAGACAAAGAATAGTAACTTTGTCAGTCAGTACTGAAAAAATAGCAGTTGGTTTATGGTCAATATACAGCAAATCAAGCAACGTTATGGTATTATAGGAAATTCTGAGGCACTTAACAGGGCTATTGATGTCGCTGTTCAGGTGGCTCCTACCGATTTATCGGTTCTAATAACAGGCGAAAGCGGGACGGGTAAGGAGGTGTTTCCTCAGATTATTCATCAGCATAGTATTCGTAAACATGGTTCGTATGTAGCTGTTAACTGTGGCGCTATTCCCGAAGGCACCATCGACTCCGAATTGTTTGGTCACGAAAAGGGTGCTTTTACCGGGGCCTATTCCGACCGTAAAGGATATTTTGAGGAAGCCAATGAAGGTACCATTTTTCTGGACGAAATAGGAGAACTTCCTCTTGCCACGCAGGTTCGACTGCTTAGGGTACTCGAGTCCGGCGAATTTATGCGCGTGGGTTCGTCAAGGATATTGAAAACCAATGTCCGGGTAGTGGCAGCAACCAATGTCAACCTCGAAAAAGCTATTAAAGAAGGGAAATTTCGTGAAGACCTGTTCTATCGTTTGAACAGTGTTCCCATCAATATTCCGCCCCTTCGTGAACGTGTTGAGGATATTTATCTGTTGTTCAGAAAATTTGCTGCCGATTTTGCCGACCGCTACCGGATGCCGGCGGTTAAGCTCGACCAGAGCGCCCGTGAAATGCTGGAACGGTACCGGTGGCCGGGGAACATCAGGCAATTGAAAAATATTACCGAACAAATTTCTATTATTGAAAAAGAAAGAGTACTGACAGCCAGTGATCTGCAAAAATATCTGCCTTATCACGAAGGAGATAGTCTGCCTGCTTTGATTGGCGACCGGGAACATCAATTTGGTGGCACTGATTTCTCTAACGAGCGCGAAATCCTTTACAAGGTGCTTTTTGATATGAAAAGGGACATGAACGACCTGAAAAAGCTTGTGCTGGAAATTTTGCAACACGGGAATGACGTCAGCCTAAAAGGTGATAATGCCGAAATTATCCAAAACCTTTATCAGGATACCGCGCAGGATTTGACCAATCCCCAGCTACTCAAAGATGGAACCATTGTTCCTTTCAGTCAGAGCAGACAGAACAATACTGCTACCGAAGAACACCATAATATCGAAGATACCGAAGAGTTTGTTGAAGAGTCGCTCTCCCTCGAAGAAAAAGAGGTGGAACTCATAAAGAAAGCCCTTGAGAAGCATAGTGGAAAACGGAAACAGGCAGCCAAAGAGTTGGGAATTTCGGAGCGTACTTTGTATCGTAAAATTAAGGAACACAATATTGAAGGCTAAAAGTGGTTGACAGGCAGAAGTATGGGGCCAAGGATATGGAGTAAAGGTAGAAAGGTGAGAAGGTAGAAGGATTGAAGGATTGAAGGGGTGAAAAGTTGAAAGGATAGAGACGGGAGGTACAACGAAGAATCTTTCCCAATGGACGTGTAGATTCTTCGCTTCGCTCAGAATGACAGATAATCAGAATGACAGATAAATGTTATTCTGAAGAGGCACGACGAAGAATCTGTTCAATAGGCAATGAAGCCTTAAGACTAAGGCTAAGGTTGAGCAACCAGAACCCGACTCAAAACCTAAGAATCCAGAATTCAGTTCCGCGGCGATATTGAGAACCTGACGAAATACTGGAACGAGATTTATGCATTAAGATATAGATTATATGATTGAGCCCGGTCTAAAAAGCATCTTTGTTGCCAAACTCATTGTTGTTTTAAATTTTTGAAACGAACATGAATTTCGGAGGGCTAATTTTTCAAGAAGGCATGAACAAAATGGCTAACGCCGATCTTACGATTCACCGTGAGTTGTATCCGACCAACAACATATACTAATTTTATACGGATGAAACGAGCATGACAAAGATTGCCTTAATAGGTAATTAGGTAATTAGGTAATTAGGTCATTAGATTGTTAGATTGTTAGATTGTTAGCTAATGTGATAAAACTTATAACATTCTAACAACTAACACATCAACAACTTTAACAATTCTAACAGCCGTAACAATTTATTAAATGTAAGATGAAACGGGCATGACAAAGATTGTCACAAAAGTTGATGTATATAATCAATCATGCGAGTTCCATTCGACCAATAACTTAAATAAATTTTATACGGATGAATAAACATCAGATAAAGAATATCATAACAAAAGGTGCGTGTGTTTTAGTTGTGGCCTTTCTGATGCAGGGATGTGCCATTCAGATGACATTCGACGGGGCATCCATTCCCGAAAATGTGAGAACTGCATCTGTTCAGACGTTCGACAACAGAGCACCATATATAAATCCTGTTTTAAGCCAGACCCTTACCGAAGCCCTGAAAGACAGGGTTATTAACGGTTCGAGGCTTATACTTGCTGAAGAAACGGGAGATGTTGACTTTTCAGGAGAAATAACGGGTTACGAAACAGAACCACTTGCCATTCAGGCAGATGCTGTTTCGGCCGAAACACGTTTGACCGTAAGAATTAATGTTCGATACGAAAACTTTAAAGACCCCGAAAAAAGTTGGGAATCTTCGTTTTCGGCATATCGCGATTTTCCGAGTGAGCAAAACATTACAGCCATCGAGGATCAGTTGGTTAGTGAGATTGTGGAAGAGCTCACCGAGAATATTTTTAACAAAGCGTTTGCCGATTGGTAAAATTGTATGTTATGGGCCGTATGCGACTAATTGATCTGGTATCAGCCCCTGAAATGCTGGATGAACAAACTCTTGAGACGCTTAAGGAAGTTCTTGATACCTATCCGTTTTTTCAGGCAGGGAGGATGCTGTGGATCAAAAATCTTCACAAGCTTGACCACATACGGTTTAATAGTGAACTCAAACTGGCTGCTGCTTATATTCCCGATCGGTCGAAGTTGTTTTTCCTGATAAACGATGTGTTTTCTTCAATGGCATCTACAGAGAAGTCCCGCATTGACGGCACATCTTCTGATAAGGATGAAACAGCCGATCAGAATCTTTCAGCGGCTGAAAGAGTAAGCGGAGATCAGAGAGAGACTCCATCTGTTGAAATTCTTTCCCATGAGCAGGGCAGGGAAGAAGCTGACCACCGGTCCTCGAGTCTGGAGTTGATAGTGGGCGATGATGCCAATTATTTTGAGGTTGATGATACCATTACATCTGCAAATGGCGAACAGATAAACTTCTCAGGTATTGATGAGGAAAGCGGCGATGAAAAGGCAGATGCCGAAGAAGAAGCCTCCGGCAGGAAAGAGCACAATCCCGATCTTGTGTTACCTGCTGCCGACTTGCTTGATTATGAGAAAGAAGCTTATTCATCTGCCTATTCTCTCGAGTCTGAAGTATCCAAGCCTCCCGTTGATTTTAATGAAAATCATTCGTTTTCGGAGTGGCTTTATCTGTTAAGACATCAGCCCGTGGATAAAGGCACAAATGCTGAGAAAGAGCAAACTTCAAAATCAAAACAAGGTGGCAAAATGGAGCTTATAGACAACTTTCTCAATAATGCAGGCAGTCAAACGCGAATTGTGCCATCAAACAATAATTCGGTCTCTGACAAAGATTTTTCCGTGAAAAGTTTTGAGGAGAATGATGATCTGATGACCGAAACGCTGGCAAACATTCATATCAAACAGGGCCGTTATCAAAAGGCGATAGAGATATTCGAACGTTTGCGCTTGAAATATCCCGAAAAAAGTGTTTACTTTGCAGGTCGTATTGAAGAAATGGAAGAGCTTATTAATAAACAGTAATTTAGAAAGATATGTATCAATTTGTTTCGGTTTTGGTCATTCTGGTCAGTATTTTACTGATACTGATAGTTCTGGTTCAGAATTCCAAAGGTGGCGGACTGGCCTCAAATTTTTCAGCCTCCAACCAGGTGATGGGTGTTCGAAAAACTGCCGATTTTCTGGAAAAAGCAACATGGACGCTTGCCGGCGCTCTATTGGTTCTGTCATTCGTATCTGTTATGGTATTACCAAAAGGGCAGATGCAGTCAGGTTCTGCGATTGATGAAGAGATTCAAAATATGACCGCACCTACACAGGAGCTTCCTGATTTTGGCGTTGGTGAAGGAGAAGCAACACCCTCGGGGGGAACTGTAGGTGACAGCCTCTGAGAAAATATTACTGACAAGAAAAATGACAGAGTGTCAGCAACCGCTGACACTTTTTTTTTGCCTGCTTTCAAAGGGCTTCTGCTTTTAAAAGGCTGATATATAATATGTCTGGAGTTTTATCGGAGTATCGAAACCAGGGCTTTATAAAAGTTTTGTGGATTTTGATTTTTACGACAATTTTTGGCTATGCTGTAAAAATGTCCTCCTTTCCTTCTTTTTTAGTGCTTCCCTGGCTTTGGCATAGTTTGTGAATGAATGGTGGGCGGAATAATTAATTTTGTTTAACGTCTAAATAAAATAGAAATGTCAACATTGAAAGGAAAAATTCTTGCCGGCAAGGTTTTGGTAAAACCACAGGCAGCCGAAGAAAAGACTTCAAGTGGAATAATCATCCCTGATTCAGCTAAGGAGAAACCGCAAAAAGGAGAAGTGGTTTTAGTTGGTGCTGACAAAAAAGATGAACCTATGCAGGTAAAACCCGGGGATGTGGTATTGTATGGAAAATACGCCGGAACCGAACTGAACATCGACGGTGAGGATTATTTGCTCATCTCGCAGAATGACATTCTTTACATTGCGTAATTTTAACTTAAAAACATTACTAAATTTCAAAGAATATGGCTAAAGAGATTAAATTTGATATTGATGCCCGTGAAAGGCTTCAGAGAGGTATTGATCAGCTTGCAAATGCTGTAAAAGTAACACTGGGCCCCAATGGGCGTAACGTTGTTATCGACAAAAAATATGGTGCACCGCAGATTACTAAAGATGGTGTAACCGTTGCCAAAGAGATTGAACTGAAAGAGCCTTATGCCAACCTGGGCGCTCAAATGGTGAAAGAGGTGGCATCAAAAACCGGCGATGATGCCGGGGATGGTACGACTACAGCCACAGTTTTGGCTCAGGCTATTGTAAATGTCGGCCTCAAAAACGTTACTGCCGGTGCGAACCCAATGGAACTCAAAAGGGGTATCGATCTGGCTGTAGCCAAAGTCGTTGAAAATATTCGCAAACAGGCTCAGGTTGTTGGTGAAGACAACAGCAAGATTGAACAGGTTGCCCGTATTTCTGCCAATAATGATGATGAAATCGGCCGGCTTATTGCCGAGGCCATGGACAAGGTAGGGCACGAAGGTGTGATTACCGTCGAGGAAGCCAAAGGCATCGAAACCACTGTTGAAGTGGTTGAAGGTATGCAATTCGACCGTGGCTATATTTCTCCTTATTTTGTTACCAATACCGAGAAGATGCAGGCTGAACTGGAGAATGCTTACATCCTGATTCACGATAAGAAGATCAGCACCATGAAGGATTTGCTGCCTGTTCTTGAACAAACTGCCCAATCAGGTCGTCCGTTGCTTATCGTCGCCGAAGATGTTGACGGTGAAGCGCTGGCTACTCTGGTCGTTAACCGCCTGAGAGGTTCGTTGAAAGTAGCTGCTGTTAAAGCTCCTGGCTTTGGCGATCGCCGTAAGGAGATGCTTCAGGACCTGGCTGTACTGACCGGAGGTACCGTAATTTCTGAAGAAACCGGACTGAAGCTCGAAAATGCCAACATAGACATGCTTGGACAAGCTGAGAAAGTAACCATTGACAAAGAAAATACAACAGTGGTTAACGGTTTAGGCGATAAGGATGCTATTCAACAGCGTACCCAGCAGATTAAAGCTCAAATTGCCAACACCACTTCAGATTACGATAAGGAAAAACTTCAGGAACGTCTGGCCAAACTGGCCGGTGGTGTAGCTGTACTATACGTTGGTGCTGCTTCCGAAGTAGAAATGAAGGAAAAGAAAGACCGTGTGGAAGATGCGCTGAGTGCTACACGTGCTGCTGTTGAAGAAGGTATTGTTCCCGGTGGTGGTGTTGCCTATATACGTGCTATTGCAGAACTTGAAAAACTTAAAGGTGAAAACGACGACCAGACTACCGGAATTGAAATCGTGAAGCGGGCTATCGAAGAGCCATTGAGGCAAATTGTGGCCAACGCAGGTAAAGAAGGTGCCGTTATCGTTCAGAAAGTAAAAGATGGCAAAGACGACTTCGGATATAATGCCAGAATTGACGAGTATCAGAACTTCTATAAATCTGGTGTTATCGACCCGGCCAAAGTGACCCGTATTGCGCTTGAAAATGCTGCTTCTATAGCCGGTATGTTCCTTACTACCGAATGCGTACTGGTAGAAGAGAAAGAGGAAGAGCCCGCTCCGGCAGGCAATCCCGGAATGGGAGGCGGTATGCCTGGAATGATGTAATCAGTAAAACATAAACTGAGCATAACATTAGGAAAGGCTGTCTTTAAAGGGCAGCCTTTTTCTTTTTGAACCATTCCACGAAATTTGTCAGGCCGTCTTCAAGCTTTACCTGAGGCTGATAACCAATCATCCGTTTGGCTTTCCTGATATCGGCATAAGTGATATCGACATCACCGGGCTGTACAGGTAACCTTTCAATTTTGGGGTCTATGCCCGTGACCTGGCTTATCTTTTGAACGAGCTCTTTTAAAGTTACCGGATGATTGTTGCCCAGATTTACTATCTCGAATACAGAATTGTGCGACATCAGGTAACTGATAACCCCAAGTATTCCGCTCACGGTATCCGAAACGTAGGTGTAATCTCTGGCTGAACTGCCATCGCCGAACAAGGTAAGCGGAACATTTTCGAACATCATACGAGTAAATTTATGAATGGCCAGGTCGGGACGCTGACGGGGCCCGTATACCGTAAAGAACCGCATATTAATGATGTCGAATTTGTATAAATGATGCCAGGTGTAATTTAAAAGTTCGCACGATTTTTTTGAGAATGCGTAAGGCGAGACGGGGTTGTCAACATTTATGTCCTCGTGCCACGGCGTTTGCGGATTGTTACCATATACCGACGAAGAGCTTGCAAAAGCCAGTTTAGTAATGTTGTTTTTTTTCATAGCATCGAGCACAACTCTTGTCGATGTAATGTTATGGTCGATATAACTTTGCGGGGCTTCAATACTTGGACGTACACCGGCTTTCCCTGCAAGATGAACGACGATATCAGCGCCTTCGGAGAAGATTTTGTGAACAGAAGCTTCATCTCTTAAATCTTTCTCAAAAAACAGAAAATTTTTGTCAGACAAACAATTCTTCAGATTGTCTCTTTTTATGGCAGGACTGTAATAGGAGTCGAAATTATCGATGCCAATAACTTTATGCCCTTCTTTTAGTAATGTTTCTGATAAATGGGAACCGATAAATCCGGCACAGCCGGTTACAATTATTTTATTCATCCGTATAAAATTTATTTATTAAGGTCGGATGGAACTCGCATGAAAGATTTATCCATATTCTTATTGTGGAAAACCTATCTATGTTCATTTCATCTTAAATCTTATATCTAAAAATCTGATAATCTATTAAGGCAAACTTTTCATGCTCGTTTCATCCGTATGATTTTTAAGGGTGCTATTTTACGCGATTTTTAGACCAATTTCAAGGCAAAACCGGATTATTTTTTAATTATCTGCAATTTCCCTTTGGGTTATTTTTCTTTTTTCCAAATCATAATCATCCTGTATTCCGGGCCAAAACTTTTCAGATTTCTCAAAATAAGAACTCTACGTAGAGGCTGCTGAAAAAGTCAGCAGCCTGTTTCAAATTTATTTTCCATTGTTCTTTTTGGCATTGACCAAAAAAGAACCCCTATCTGTGTTCATTTCATCTTAGAGCCCAGTCTAAAAAGCATCTTTGTTGCCAAACTCGGTGTTGTTTTAAATTTTTGCATCCTCATTAACAACAAGTTAACTCCGGTACAAAAATTTAAAACGCCTTGATTTTGACAAAAATATGCTTTTTATACTGCACTCATCTTACATTTAATAAATTGTTACGGCTGTTAGAATTGTTAGAATTGTTAATGTGTTAGTTATTAGAATGTTATAAGTTTTATTACATTAGCTAACAATCCTAACAATCTAACAATTTAACAGTCCTAACAATCTAACAGTCCTAACAATTTTATAACAATTTTTGCCCATGCTCATTTTATCCGTATAAAATATATTTAAGTTATTGAAATGATGCAACTTATCATATTTTAATTGACAGTAGATTCTTCGCTTCGCTCAGAATGACAGAGCGGTCAGTGTCATTCTGAGGAGGCACGACGAAGAATCTTTCTCTTGTTACAACACGTTCCTTTCGTCGTTTTTTATCATTCAAAGAATCTTTGCCACTTATGAGATTTTTCGCTCCGCTCAGAATGACAGACTGTCTAATGTCATTCTGAGGAGGTAACGACGAAGAATCTGTTACCTGTTTTTGGTTTCTTTGATGATTAGAGGTTAATTATACATGTTTTTTTGAGACAAACTTTGTCATGCTCGTTTCACTATAAATATTTTTTCTTTATACGGACAAACTGTTGTGTTGCATGGGGTTGGAAAAAAAAAGCTTAAACGCAAAGACGTATGTTGTGTTTATAATTCACACTACTGGCTACTGACTAAAAACTACTGACTAAAAACTACTGACTAAAAACTACTGACTAAAAACTACTGACTAAAAACTACTGACTAAAAACTACTGACTAAAAACTAATGACTAAATTACTTATATCTAAAAATCTGATAATCTATTAAGGCAAACCTTGTCATGCTCGTTTCACCGGGATTTATGTTGTTTATCTTTTCCAATTTGCGCTTTTGTCATTAATATACGACACTTTCGGCGTCGGTTTTTGCTTATTCCTTAGCAAAGCGACAGAGCCGTTCGGACACATTGCTTGCAATAATTTGGGTAATGTTTAACCCTGTTACAGCAATAAGACTAAAGATATTGAAACAGCCAATGTAATAATCCATTATTTAAATATCTTTGCAAACGTGAATCCGGATCATGAGCATTTGGCAATACAACAGCAGATCACAGAAAACATATTTATACATGAAGAATATAAGGAACTTTTGCATCATTGCCCATATCGACCACGGTAAGAGTACTTTGGCTGACAGGTTACTGGAACGAACCAAAACAGTGACCGATCGCGAATTGCTCGAACAAACCCTGGACAGTATGGATCTGGAGCGGGAGCGGGGAATTACCATTAAGAGTCATGCCATACAGATGCAATATCCTAAAGGAGATGAAATTTTTACATTGAATTTGATAGATACTCCCGGACATGTTGATTTTTCTTATGAAGTATCGCGTTCAATCGCCTCTTGTGAAGGAGCGCTTTTGATTGTGGATGCCACACAGGGAATTCAGGCGCAAACCATAAGTAATTTGTATCTGGCTGTCGACCACAATCTTACCATAATTCCTGTACTTAACAAAATGGATATGGAGAGTGCAATGCCCGAAGAAGTGGAGGATCAGATTATTGACCTGATAGGCTGCGACAGGAGTGATATCATACGTGCAAGCGGTAAAACCGGGATGGGTGCCGAAGAGATACTCGATGCCATAGTGGAACGGATACCTCCACCGGTCGGCGATCCTAATGCACCTCTTCAGGCTCTTATCTTTGACTCGGTATTTAATAATTTCAGGGGAATTATTGCCTATTTTAAAGTGTTCAACGGCGAGATACGTAAAGGGGATAAAGTAAAATTTGTGAATACGGGCCGTCAATATGAAGCCGAAGAAATTGGCGTCCTGAAACTTGGAATGGTTCCTCGTGATGTGCTCAGCACCGGTGACGTTGGGTATATCATCTCAGGCATTAAAACGAGTAAGGAAGTTAAGGTCGGCGATACCATCACTCACGTTGCCCGTCCCTGCTCGAAAGCTATATCGGGCTTCGAGGAAGTTAAACCAATGGTCTTTGCGGGCGTTTATCCCATTGATACGGATGACTATGAAGATTTGCGCGCAGCCATCGAAAAACTCCAACTCAACGATGCATCCCTGACATTTCAACCGGAATCGTCTGTGGCACTCGGCTTTGGATTCCGGTGCGGGTTCCTCGGAATGCTTCACATGGAGATTGTTCAGGAACGACTCGACCGGGAATTCGATATGGATGTGATTACAACCGTACCCAACGTTCCGTATCAGGTTCATACGAGACAAGGGGAAGTGCTCGAAGTTCACAATCCCTCGGGGTTACCTGAGCCAACGGTTATCGATCATGTGGAAGAACCTTATATTCGTGCTCAGATTATTTCCAGATCCGATTTTATCGGCCCTATAATGACTTTGTGTTTAAGTAAAAGGGGAGAATTGGTCAACCAGCACTACCTTACTTCCAACAGAGTGGAGTTGAGTTTTGATATGCCACTGGCCGAAATTGTTTTTGATTTCTATGACAAATTGAAAAGTATCTCCAAAGGATATGCTTCGTTTGATTATTATACAACGGGTTATCGTGCATCAAAACTGGCACGTCTGGATGTGCTTCTGAACGGCGAGCCGGTTGATGCACTTTCGACACTGACGCATATCGACAATGCCTACCCTTTGGGACGCCGTATGTGCGAAAAGCTGAAAGAGTTAATACCACGACAGCAGTTTGATGTGGCCATTCAGGCGGCTATCGGATCAAAGATTATTGCACGCGAAACGGTTAAAGCACTCCGCAAAGATGTTACAGCCAAATGTTATGGCGGCGATATTACACGAAAACGGAAACTGTTGGAAAAACAGAAAAGAGGGAAAAAACGGATGAAACAGGTCGGGAATGTTGAAGTGCCTCAAAAGGCTTTTCTTGAAGTACTGAAACTCGATTAATAAAAATGCCGGAGGTTAACCATCTGATATCTGAAAATCCAATAATCTATATATGAGACAACTGCTTTTTTTTGTTTCTGCCTTTTTGCTGTTAAATGCCGGCATGTTTGCTCAAAGCGAATTCACCCCGTTTTTTGAAATGGGGGTTAAATCTTCGGCAAGTTTTGCCAAGGCATACATATCGGATGACGATGTGGGAAGTAACTTTGCAGGCCCCGTGGTCGGCGTCCGGTACCTTCACATGCAGACAAAAAATATGGGTTTTTTGATGGAGGTGAATTATAACCGGTTGTCGTTCAGCTCGGAAGGAACAGATTATTCGTACAGCTTTATTCACACTCCTTTTATGACGCGGGTAAGATTTCCGTTGGGAAGAAAGCATGATATTGGATTGAATGTCGGCTCCTATTTACAGATGGTGCTTGACCATCAGGATGATGTTGTTTTTGACAGAAGGACGCTTTTCGGACTGGCAGGAGGGATTGATTACGGTTTTCTGTTAGGAAACATGAGACTATCTCTCGAAGGAAGATATCATTATAATCTGCATTCGAACAGTGAAGATGCCGAGGATATGAGATCGGGCTGGTTGGAAATCGGTCTGGCCGTTAGTTTTCGTAGCTCCCGGAAGAAGTAATCATATAAAAATGGGACAAAAAATAATATCCCGGCCCGGTATAATTTTCCTTATCGGGCCGGCAGATATTATTGATTCTGCTTTTCCTGACCGCGGATAAATCAGAGAACCAGCTTGTAACCTTTACCATGCACGTTGATAATCTCAACGGAAGGTTCATCCTTCAGGTGCTTCCTGAGCTTGGTGATGTACACGTCCATGCTTCGGGCATTGAAGTAATTGTCGTCCACCCAGATTGTTTTGAGGGCGAAATTACGTTCCAATACCTTGTTGGCATTGTTACAAAGCAATTTCAGTAATTCGGATTCCTTGGTAGTTAGTTTAACCACCTTGTCACCATCGATCAGTTGTTGCTTTTGGGTGTCGAATTTGTACTTCCCAAGCTGGAAGACTTCCTGATTGGCAAGCCCGCCTTTTGTACGACGCAAAATAGCTTCAATACGGAAAAGCAGCTCTTCCATACTGAATGGCTTGGCGATGTAATCGTCAGCGCCGATCTTGAACCCCTGAAAAATATCTTCCTTCATTGATTTGGCAGTGAGGAAAATAATGGGTACATCAGTATTTACCATTCGGATCTCTTTGGCGAGAGTAAATCCGTCTTTTTTAGGCATCATGACATCAAAAATACATACATCGTATTTTTTGTTCATGAATGCATCATAACCTTGTTCGCCATCCGGTACAAGATCGGTTTCATAACCTTTGGCTTCAAGATATTCGCGAAGCAGCATGCCTAAGTTCTCGTCGTCTTCGGTCAGGAGAATTTTATATTCTTTTTCCATTCCTTGGTATTTTTAAAGGGTAAAAAAATTTCAAATTTCGTACCTGTATTTAATTCACTTTCAACAGTAATAGTCCCGCCATGGTCTTCTACAATCTTTTTGACATAAGCAAGCCCAAGACCAAATCCTTTTACGTTGTGTATGTTGCCGGTGGGTACCCGGTAAAACTTTTCAAAGATACGCTTTATATTTTCTTTTGAAATACCCATGCCGTTATCTTCTATGGATATTACAACACCATTTTTCGGACGGTTCCATGTTTTTACATAAAAAACCGGCTTTCCACGGCGGTATTTCAGTGCATTGTCGAGCAGGTTATGAATAACGTTTGTAAAATGTACTTCGTCCACGTAAACCGTCGGATTCTTGGCTTCCAGTTTTTCAATGATCTGCCCGTCTTTGTTTTCTACCTTCAGCTTAAAGTTATTGGTGACTTTGGCAATAAGCTCGTTAATATTCACCTTTTTGATCTTTAAACCGGCACTTCCTTTTTCAAAGATAGCCATTTGCAGGACTTTTTCAACCTGAAAACTCAATCTTTTGCTTTCGTCCTGTATCACACTTGATATATGTTTCAGACTATCAGGACTTTTCGCTATCGAGCCATCTTTTAACATTTGTGATGCCAACGATATTGTGGAAATTGGTGTCTTAAATTCATGGGTCATGTTGTTGATGAAATCGTTTTTTATCTCATCAAGCCTTTTTTGCCGGACAATGATTATCAGTGTCAGGATAGAGGCCAGTACCATAATTAATGTAAAAACAGCGCTTGGTATTACCATTCCCATCGAATCCATGATGTAGTTAGGCCGTTCGGGAAAATAGAGCTGTATGTGGTTGGCTTTAGGGTGCAAATCGTTTGGGAACAGGTATTTCTGGTGAATTTTATTGGCCTTACTTTCATCGAAACCAACTGTTGACATTACACGTTTGCCGCGCGAATCCACAATCGAAAACTCGTAAGGCAGTTTTATGCCTTTTTCTTCAAATTCTTTTAGCAGAAAAGCATCAATCAGTTCACGATCCACTCGTTGCTCTATCGGCACATCATCAAAAAGGTCTTTAAGAAGTCTTTTCCGTTGTTCTTCCATCTTATTGCGAACCTGATGCTGGATGTTGTTGAAAGCAATTTCCAGCGGGTCCGTTACCTCCGATTTATTGAATATCATCGGAGTGGTTTCCCGATAGGAAAAAACCAATGAATCCTTTTTGTAGGTTGAAAACTCGGTATCCATTTTCGAACCCTGGATAAAGAAATCAAAGGTAATGTCGAGTTGCGGGTCTTCTTCACTCCGGGGTTGGTGGCTTTGGCCTGAGAAATATTTGTTTTCTTTGCGAAGATTTTCGGGCAGATTGTTGATGGGGTTTAATTTAAGCTGAGCACCTAATCTCGATGTTTCATTCATTTCAAGACGGGTAATAACCTGATCCATCACTTGCCGTACCGTCTGATCGAAATGGTCCTCCTTTATTTTCGTAGCATTTTTTATCCACAGGGTCTGGATATAGATCAGTCCCGCCAGAGTAAAAGCTATAATAATGGTCAATACCCAAATGAATTTCCTGCTCATACTACAAAAATAATGGGTTGATTTCGAAAATCACTGCGATTAACAATAATTAACTTTAAACCTTGATATTCAGTTAATAAAGCTTTATCAACTAAGGGAAGAAATCAACTGTTGAGTCTACTTCAGAAAGTTTCTTTTTGTCAATCTCATAGGTGTAGTAAATTTTTAAATTCTCATAAACATTTAGTTAATTTCGGTTCAAGAATTTCCTGTGCCTCGACTTTGACAAAAATAGCTCTTTTAGGATCAGACTCACTGTTTTTTATCGAAATCAGCGTCACAAGACTTTGCCTGATGATTTATGAAGGTGTATCTGTCTGGACATTTTCTAAGGCTTCATTCGCAGCTTTTTGTTCTGCCTCCTTTTTTGAATTGCCTGTCCCCATTCCGGATATTTTTTCATTAACAATAGCTCTGGCTATAAAAACAGGACCGTTATCTTCAGTTACCGGGTATTCTTCGGTGATGAAATGAACCGGGTGCTTATTTTTTTGTCCCCACTCGATTAATATCGACTTGTAATTGGTATCATTTTCAACGATTTGTTTTAAATCAAGGTATTTGGTGAGAATGCGGTTTCGGATGAATTTTCGTGAACTTCCGTAACCCTTATCAAGAAAGATAGCGCCTATAATGGCTTCGAGTGCATCGCCAAGGATGTGTGTTTGTGATATGTCTCCGGGAGGATGGAATTGTATCCATTCCTGAAGGCCCATGTCCAGGGCGATTTGATTAAGATTGGCCCGGCTCACAATCCGGGAGCGGGTTTTTGTAAGAAATCCTTCGTCTTCGTTTGGGTAGAGAAGATATAATTCCTGAGCAACTACGGCTCCGAGAATGGCATCTCCCAGATATTCGAGTCGTTCGTTGTTAAAAGGTTTTCTTCTGTTTCGTCTGATAACAGATTTATGCACCACTGCCTGGTGATACAGGTCAATATTGCCGGGTCGAATCCCGGTTATTGAATTTATAAATTTATAAAACTTTCTTCCCTTACGGGAAAAAAGTTTTATAGATTTGAAAAGCGGTATAAACACAACTTACTCTACTGCTTTAAATACCACACAAGCATTGTGGCCCCCAAAACCGAAATTATTCGACATTACCACTTTTATTTTTCTTTCCTGAGCGTTTCCGGCTGTTAAATTGAGTCTTGAATCAATTTCTGGATCGAGCTCAAAAAGATTAATGGTAGGAGGAACAATGCTGTTTTTCATTGCCAAAATCGATGCAATGCTCTCTACAGCCCCGGCAGCACCCAGCAGGTGTCCGGTCATTGATTTTGTGGAGCTGATGCTCAGCTTATACGCGTGGTCTCCAAATACCTTTTGAATGGCACGTGGTTCAGTGATGTCTCCCAGCGGGGTGGAAGTGCCGTGAACGTTGATGTAATCCACTTCATCGGGACGGATATTTCCATCTTTCAGGGCATTGATCATTACTTTTTCAGCACCTTTCCCTTCCGGGTCGGGAGCTGTCATGTGATAGGCATCGGCGGTCATACCTGACCCTGCCAGTTCGCAATAGATTTTTTGCACCACGTTTCACAGCGTGTTCATATTCTTCAAGAACCAGGGCACCCGCACCTTCTCCTATTACAAAGCCATCTCTGTCCTTGTCGAAAGGTCGTGAGGCTGTGGCAGGGTCGTCGTTGCGGGTAGAAATTGCCTGCATAGCGTTAAATCCGCCTACTCCTGCTTCATTAATTGCAGCTTCCGAACCTCCTGTAATAAACATTTCAGCCTTCCCGAGTCTGATGAGGTCTAAAGCGCTTGCAATTGCATGAGTTGAAGACGCACAAGCCGATACCGTTCCAAAATTGGGTCCCCTGAATCCGTACTTCATGGATATATGACCTGCTGCCATATCAGAGATCATTTTTGGAATGAAGAATGGATTAAAACGGGGTACTTCATTGTTCTTTACAAAAGAACGCGTTTCGTCGAGGAAAGTGATGATACCACCGATGCCCGTACCCCAGATGACGCCTGCCATATCCTGGTCTATGGCCTGGGGATCAATTTGAGCATCCCGGAATGCTTGCTCAGCCGCGATCATGGCAAACTGAGCAAACATGTCCATTTTTCTTGCCTCTTTGCGATCGAAGTAATCGGTAGGATTGTAGTCTTTTACCTCGCAAGCAAATTTTGTTTTAAAATGGGTGGCGTCAAATCGAGTAATGGGTGCAGCACCACTTACTCCTTTTTTCAGGTTGTCCCAATACTCTTCGATGGTTTTACCTATCGGATTAATGGTACCCAACCCTGTAACTACTACTCTTTTTAACTCCATAACTGCTTTTAAAGTATAACTCTACTTTTTTTTACTGATTACTTTGCATTTTCTTCGATGTAAGCAATAGCGTCACCCACTGTGCCGATGTTTTCTGCCTGATCATCCGGAATTGCAATGTTGAATTCTTTTTCGAATTCCATGATCAGCTCTACAGTGTCAAGAGAGTCAGCACCCAAATCGTTGGTGAAGCTGGCTTCGTTGGTTACTTCTGTTTCGTCAACGCCCAACTTGTCTACAATAATTGCCTTAACTCTTGATGCAATGTCTGACATAGCTTTAAATTTTAAGTTAATAATAGATAATTTGGTTTTAAAACAACTGTGCAAAGAAAAAGATTTGCCCAAAATAAATCAAATATTCCTCAAAAGAAATTAGTTTTCAGGCCTCTTTTTTCTAATTTTAACGGGGCAAAAGTACTAAAATTTTGTAAGATAAAAATTTGGGAATGAAGAATATTGTTTTGTTTGCTTCCGGAGCCGGCTCCAACGCCGAAAATATTGCTCTTTTTTTTAAAAACCGCCCCGGGGTTAAAGTTTCGTATATTTTGTCCAATCGTTCGGATGCCGGGGTTCTTCAACGGGCAAAAAAACTGAATATCAAAACAAAAGTGTTTGACAAAGAGATGTTTTTTCATTCGGATAAGGTGCTTTATTTTTTGAAGGAATTATCTCCCGATTTGATTGTACTGGCAGGTTTTCTCTGGCTTGTACCCCAAAAAATTGTTGAAGCTTTTCCCGGCCGGATCATTAATATTCATCCGGCCTTACTGCCTAAATACGGGGGTAAAGGCATGTACGGGCGGCACGTGCACAGGGCGGTAATTGAAAACGGCGAAAAAGAATCCGGTATCACCATTCATTATGTGAACGACAAATACGATGATGGTGATATCATCTTTCAGGCACGTTGTCCGGTACTGGAAGGGGATACTCCTGAGACTCTGGCAGAGCGGGTTCACCGGCTGGAGTATGAACACTATCCGCGGGTGATTGCCCGGATTCTTGAGAAGCGGCAGAGTCCCGGTTGAAAAAGTGTGCTCTGGTAAGGCTGTCGAGCTTTTGTTTCCAGGGTTTAATGTATTCCAGATATTCAGGCAGTTGTTCTTCTTTAACAGGATCTACCGGTGGTGCTTCAATGGTGAGGGGGTCAATGGCTTTTCCGTTTTTGTAAACCCTGAAATCGAGGTGCGGGCCAGTTGCAAGACCTGTTGAACCGACATAGCCGATAAGCTGCCCCTGAGTTACCATCATGTTTTTCCTGACCCCTTTGGCAAACCCCGAAAGGTGCATGTAAACAGTGGTGTAAACACTGTTGTGACGAATTTTTATGTAATTTCCGCCTCCTTTGGTATCCCAGCCTTTATGGGTGATGCGACCATCACCCAGAGCATAGACGGGTGTGCCTGCTGCAGCGGCATAATCAACCCCGTGATGAGGACGTCTGATTTTTAGCACGGGATGCAAACGACTGTGGCTAAATCTGCTGCTGATGCGCGAAAATTTAAGTGGTGCTTTCAGAAACGCTTTTCTCAGGCTTTCGCCTTTTTCATCAAAGAAACTCATCACACTATCCTGCTCATAACGAAAGGCGTAAAAAGGATTACCCCTGTGGTGAAAGTAGGCGGCATGTATGGGGCCAATACCTATGGAGATACTGTCAACATATTGTTCGTCATAGATTACCGTAAAATGGTCGCCCTTTTCCAGCCCGAAGAAGTCAACTGTCCAGGCAAAAATATCGGAAAGATCGAGTGCGAGATTTGGATTTAGGGCGTTGTCAGAAATGGTATTCCATAAAGAGGTTTCGATAACACCTACCGTCGTTTTCCTTTTATACGTCACCTCTTTACGGTCGCGATAAATAATTGTGTCTCCGCGAAGTGACATGACCATATATTCAATGGGATCGATTTCGTAAACAAACCATACCGGTATTTTCAGAGAGTCTTTTTCGTCGAAAAAAAATGGTGTAAGGGTTGCCTGCTTTCATCTTCCTCACATCGAAAACAGTCTTCGATGCCTGTGCCAGGTTATGTATCACGGAATAATCGACGTTGTGTTCAGACAGTATTGTGGCAAGGTTTTGTGCATAACGAACTACTCCGTTTTCGATAATGAAAGAATCTTTTTCTATTCCGTATAATTTTTCGGGAGGCGGGGGAGGAATAACTTCAAGGTTGATGGTATCCATAAGTAATGCAGTGTCAGGCGTTGTGATACCACTGAAATGGCGATAACACCAAAATGTTGAGAAGCCCAGAATGGATAATACGATAAGGCCGATTATGTACTTTTTCTTCATGCTTTTTTCCCTGGTTCAATTTCGGTCGGTTAATTCTGCTTCAATTTGGGTCAGGGGCTTACGTTTCTTCTCACGTATTTTTAAACGGTCGTACCCTTCTCCGAAAATGCCCATTACATTACCCATTGTAATGAATGCCTCAGGATCGACACTTTTTATAATTCGGAATATTATGGATGACTCTTTTTTTCGTGCATAAACCATAAGTACTTTAATTTCTTCTCCCGTATAACCGCCAATAGCCGGAATAATAGTGAGTCCTTTTTTCCCGGTATAGACAATTTGTTCGGCAAGTTCTTTATGTTTTCTGGAAAAAATAAAGAACTGTACGGTTTGTTTGTTACCCGAAATTACCAGGTCGATGGCATAAGCAATAACAGCCATGGTCATAAAGCCATAAACCATGGTTTCTATGGAACGGAAGATAGGGTAGGCCGACACTATTATGATGGCATCCATTGCCAGCAGAAGTCGGCCCATGCTGATGTTGTAATATTTGTTGATGATACTGGCAATAATGTCGGTACCGCCGGCACTTCCACCGTAGGAAAAGACAAGTCCTCCGCCAATTCCGCTTAAAATGCCGCCGGTTAAGGCTGCCATCATCTTTTCGCCTACGAGGGGTTCGCTGGTGAATATGTTGCTAAAGAAAGAGAGAAAGCCTGAAAATACAACGACACTATAAATGGTTTTTATTCCAAACGAGGCGCCAATAGATTTTATGGCAATGAGAATAAGGGCAGCATTGATCAAAAGGCTGCTTAAACCCACATCTATGTCGAAAAGGAAAAAGAGAATACTGGAAATACCGGTGAGACCGCCACCTACAATCTCACTGGGGATAATGAACCCGGTCCAGCCTATGGAACCCATTGCTAAACCGGTCGTGATGATTATATAAGATCGAATCTCTTTCCAGAGGTATTCTCTATTCATTAGCATGAAATTAGTTTAAGTTGTTGGTCTAATTGAACTTGCGTGATTCATTTTTACGACACAACAATGTTTATGATCTTGCCTGGAACAATAATCACTTTTCGGATGGTTTTTCCTTCTATCCATTTGGCGGCCCCCTCATGTTCCAGGGCGGCTTTTTCTATTTCAGCATGGTCTGCTCCGGCAGGCATTTCCAGTTTAAACCGCATTTTGCCGTTGAAAGAAACAGGGTAGATCACGGTGTCATCTTTCAGATAGTTTTCTTCTGCTTCAGGCCAGGTAGCATCAACAATTGAATCGTTGTGTCCCGATAAGTGCCAGAGTTCTTCCGTCATGTGTGGAGCAAATGGCGAAAGAAGAACCAGCAGCGGCTCCAGGATGGCCCGTTTATGGCATTTCAGGTCGCTGAGTTCGTTAACACATATCATGAAAGCGCTGACACAGGTATTAAAGGAAAAGCGCTCGATATCGTCAGTGACTTTTGAAATGGTTCGGTGCAATACTTTAAGCTCTGCTTTTGAAGGTGTCTCGTCGGTTACGAGTACGTTATCATCCCGGTCGGTAAAGAGTCTCCAGGTTTTGCGAAGGAATTTATGTACACCGTCAATGCCGTTGGTATCCCAGGGTTTGGATTGCTCCAGGGGGCCAAGGAACATTTCATAGAGGCGAAGGGTGTCAGCACCGTATTGCTCAATGATGTCGTCGGGATTAACCACGTTGAACATTGATTTAGACATTTTTTCAACCGCCCATCCGCATACATATTTATCGCCTTCCTCGAGGATGAATTCGGCATCTTTGTACTCGGGATTCCATTTTTTGAAGGCATCGATATCGAGGATATCGTTATGTACGATATTTACATCCACGTGAATGGGAGTAACATCATAATCATTTTTAAGGTTGTAAGACACAAAGGTATTGGTCCCTTTGATTCTGTAAACAAAATTGGATCGCCCCTGTATCATTCCCTGGTTGATGAGCTTCCGGAAAGGTTCCGGTTTGCAAACCAACCCAAGGTCGTAAAGGAACTTGTTCCAGAAACGGGAGTAGATGAGATGTCCTGTTGCATGTTCGGTACCACCGATATAGAGGTCAACATTCTGCCAGTACTGGTTGGCTTCGGGGCTGACCAGCATCTGATCATTATGGGGGTCCATGTAGCGCAGGTAATAGGCTGATGATCCGGCAAAGCCGGGCATGGTGTTTAATTCAAGGGGATATCCTTCTTTGGTTTTCCAGTTTTTGGCGCGCCCCAGCGGCGGCTCACCTTTGTCGGTGGGCAGATATTTGTCAACATCCGGAAGTTCAAGGGGAAGTTCCGACTCATCAAGCGTGTAGGGCATTCCGTCCTTGTAATAAATGGGGAATGGTTCGCCCCAATAACGTTGACGGCTGAAAATAGCATCGCGGAGGCGGTAATTTACTTTTACTTCACCAAGGCCTTTTTCGCGGATGTATTCGTTGATCTTTACGATGGCTTCGGGAACATTCAGATCATTCAGGAATCCTGAATTGATCATGTAGCCTTCTTTGGAATCTTTTGCATCGTCCCATTTGTTTATATCGCCGGGCTCTTCTCCCCGGGGAACGACAACCTGAACGATGGGCAGATCAAAGGTGCGGGCAAAAGCAAAATCGCGACTGTCGTGTGCCGGAACCGCCATAATGGCTCCTGTTCCGTAACCGGCCAGGACATAGTCACTCACCCATACGGGAACTTCTTCATTGTTCAGCGGATTAATGGCATAAGCTCCTGTAAAAACGCCGGTCATTTTTTTTACTTCCGACATTCTTTCCCTTTCGGTGCGTTTCCTGGCATCCTTAATATATTGGTCAACTTCGGCTTTTTTGTCGGACGTAACTATTTTATCAACCAATTCACTTTCAGGGGCCAGTACCATAAAAGTGACCCCGAATACTGTGTCGGGCCGGGTGGTGAAAATTTTCATTTCCACATCTGAATTTTTTACGGGGAAAACCATTTCAGCACCTTCGGAGCGGCCTATCCAGTTCTTCTGGATTTCTTTGAGCGATTCTGTCCAGTCAATAGTGTCCAGGCCTTTGAGCAATCGTTCTGCATAAGCAGAAACTCTGAGTGACCACTGGCGCATCACTTTTTGTTCGACCGGGTGGCCTCCACGAAGAGACACTCCATCCTTTACTTCATCGTTGGCCAATACAGTTCCGAGTGCCGGGCACCAGTTTACCATCGTATCTGCCAGGTAGGCAATGCGATAATTAAGCAGTACTTCCTGTTGTTCTTTCTCGCTCATTTTTTTCCACTCTTCGGCAGAAAAACTGAGCGATTGAGAACATGCAGCATCTACATCCTTTGTACCGGAAGTATTAAATTTATTAATCAGTTCTTCAATTGGCAGTGCTTTATCGGCTTTTTTGTCGTAATAGTGATGGAACATTTTAATAAAAGCCCACTGGGTCCAGTGATAGTATTTGGGATCACAGGTTTTTACTTCACGGTCCCAGTCATAAGAGAAACCTATTTTGTCGAGCTGTTCACGGTATCTTTTAATATTGTTTTCGGTGGTTATCGCCGGATGTTGTCCGGTTTGAATAGCATACTGTTCGGCCGGGAGGCCATAAGCATCGTATCCCATGGGGTGAAGTACATTAAATCCGGAAGATCTTTTGTACCGGCTGAAAATATCGGATGCTATATATCCCAGCGGATGTCCCACGTGTAACCCTGCTCCCGAAGGGTAGGGAAACATGTCAAGAACATAGTATTTTGGCCGGTTTTTGTCAATATCAACCTTATAGGTTTTCTGGTCTTTCCAGTATTTTTGCCACTTTTTTTCGATCTCTTTAAAATTGTACTCCATGGTGTTATCTATATAGTATTTAGTGTCTGTCCATAAAATACCATTGAGCCCGGTCTAAAAAGCATCTTTGTTGCCAAACTCAGTGTTGTTTTAAATTTTTGCATCCTCATTAACAATGAGTTAACTCCGGTACAAAAATTTAAAACGCCTTGATTTTGACAAAAATATGCTTTTTATACCGCACTCACCATTTCAAAAATTCTTGTGCTTCGACCTTGTCGAAAACAGCTCCTTCAGGGACAGACTCAATTCGCTTATTATGCCATTATTAAAGCTGCGAAAATACAAAAACTTTGAGACATGCGGGCAACCGCTTTCAAATTCAAAAGCAGGCTAAGTGGTATCAGTCCATAAAGTACCATTTGCTGTGTTAAATATTTATTCCCGAAGTGCCGGATGATTATTCACTCTCAGCTCTTCTGGATATCCACATTTCAAGGCCTGCCTCTTTGTTGCAGACGGTAGCCAGTATGATTTCAATTTTATATTGCTGCGCCTGCTCATCTGTCAGACGATGCATCCAGGTAATTCTGTTGCTTAGTTTGGAGCCAGGGCCGGTATTTCCGTATTCAGAAAAGTTGGCGGTCCGGTCACGGTCTGTGCCTTTCCAGTTTGCCCAGCCCTGAGGATGAATGTGATTGCCCATATAACAATTCAGGAATGCTACTTTGGCATAATCGCGCCATGGCCTGCCCAGATATACCTCCTTAACCGCTTCACCGGCAGTAAGATTGCAATCCAGGAAAACAAAGCCGAAATCTTTCCATGCAGGTGTGCTGGCGGCTGTAATGTATGAATTGGCCAGGCTGTGGATTTCACAATCTTCGAACAATACGGTGGCATCTCCAAAAATAAAGTCGGTTGTTCCTTCAAAATAGCACTGGCTAAAGTATTGGCGGCTGCTTTCCCCCGCACCATAAAAGGTATCCTGGTGTCCGAGTATGCGGCAATTTCGGAATACAACCCTGTCGCCTGTTAAGTGAAGGGCCACGGCTTGCCCCACATCTCCTGCCGTGTTTTGAATGGTCAGATTCTCTGCATAGAAATCGTTGGCTTCCACTTTCATCGTGTAAGTGTAAAATGTGCTGTTGCGCCCCTTGTCAATCTTTTTAAAATGATCGTCCCAGGTAATGATGGTTTTTTCCGGGTCCTCTCCAATGATTGAAAGGTGAGTGTTGAAAGCCGGGATATTCACTTTTTCTTTGTAGGTCCCTTTCTTCACGTAAATGGTGATGCGTTTGTCGGGAAACGCTTTCGTGTCATAAATCGCCTCCTGAAGCGAAGTGTAGTCGCCACTTCCGTCTTTGGCAACGGTGATTTTAGTCCTATAGGAAGCATCGGCTTCCGAAACAAAAACGAGCATCAGTGGAAGTACTGACAATAATTTGAAAAGTTTCATATCGAATAAGTGTGAGTTATTGAGCCTTTGTAATCTGTTTATGTTAGTTGTGTGATTACAAATATGGGAAAAAAGAGACTTTTAGGAATGAAACGAGCATGACAAAGATTGCCGTAATAGATTATCAGATTTTTAGATATAAGTAATTTAGTCATTAGTTTTTAGTCAGTAGTGTGAATTATAAACGGATGAATACATCGATTTTAGTTTTGGAAAACAGTTAATCTTTTTCTAACATTGTTGTGAGCATTCAAAGAAATGAACAGGTGCATAAAATGAGCATTGAAGCTTTGTTTTTTCAAATTTACCAAGACTTGTCAAATAGCTCCTTTTAGGGACAGGCTCAAAATTTGAGTGTTTCGAAAATATATTTAAGTTTGGCAACATATAGCGGGCTCATATTTTTAAACAATTCAATCATGGACTTAAGCGACATACAAAAACAATTGGACAAAATAATGTTTGAGAGAAACAACAGTCCGATTCCTGAATTTGAAGGTTATTCTCCTAATGAAATGCATCAGATATTGCATTTTACATTTGGCCCGAAAAGTCCCATTCAATTGCAAAAATTATCAGACGATGAATATAGGAAGATACCTATACTTAATCAAATCAAATATTTGGCGGATGTTATTTCCAGAAAGGGAGAACTTAAGCTTACTACGAAGGGTTTTCTGCCTGTAAAAGTTGTATCAGACTTATATGGACAGGGATATCTTACCGATTATCCCATAGAAAAAGGAATTGTGAAGTTGTATAAGGAAAAGGATTCTATGACCGTTCATCTGACAAGATTATTGGTGGAACTTTCAGGAATTGTGAAGAAAAGAAACGGGAAAATGAGTCTGACAAAGAATGGTGAAAAATTAGTATCAGACAATGATAAATTGCTGAGAACCCTTTTTGAAGTATTCGGAACCAAATTAAACTGGGCATACTTTGATGGATATGGCGATAATAGCATAGGACAACTTGGTTACGGATTTACATTGATTCTTTTGTCGAAGTACGGAAACAAAGAACACCGGGATTTTTTTTATGCCGGGAAATACTTTGAAGCATTTCCCAGATTAATGGATGTTATTGAGTCATCGTATGGCTCATTGGATGAATATGCAGCAAAATGTTATTCATTAAGAACGTTTAATCGGTTTTTAGATTATTTCGGGTTGATAGAAATAAAAACGGAAGGTATTTGGATTGATTCCATTCAATATATTACCAAATCGGATTTGTTTGATAAATTTGTGAAATGTTTACCGCACAAAGTCTCAAAAAATGAAGTGACCATTAAACATGAAAATACAAGGAATTAAACAAATCGTTCCTTCAAAAGAGCAGCAAAAGATGGCTCGTTACGCTAAAGCACTCGGGCATCCGGTAAGAGTTTATATTATGCAGTTGCTGTCCAGCCAATCGTGTTGTTACAGTGGCGATCTTTCGCAGGAGCTTCCCATTGCAAAATCAACTTTATCTCAACACCTTAAAGAACTGAAAGAGAGCGGACTGATTCAGGGGCAGATTGAAGCGCCCCGGATTAAGTATTGTGTTAACAGCGAGAATTGGGAAGAAGCCAAAAAATTGTTTAAAGATTTTTGGTCGCTTTGATTTTTTATATATTTGTTCGTGATTTTACGAACTACGAACTATTAGCGTTTATGTAAAACAAAAAACTATGGATATAAAAGTATTGGGCACAGGGTGCCCAAAGTGCAGAACCCTTGAAAAACTGACCCGTGACGCGGTAGAAGAACTGGGAATTGATGCCAATATTTCAAAGGTGGAGGACATCATGGAAATTATGCAATATAATGTTGCGAAGACTCCGGCACTGATTGTAGACGGCAGAATTGTCGTCAAAGGAAATGTGCCTTCTTATGATGCGTTGAAGAAGATGCTGAGCTGAGTACATAATGTTATTGAAAAACATAATCTTGAATTTTAAATAACAACGATTATGAAGAAAGCACTAAGTACACTTACCTTTTTTATGTTGCTTGCAGTGGTTTCGGTGACAGCACAATGCTGCAATTCATCTGCCCAAAAAAGCGACAGCAGCCAAAGTCAACAAGAAGAAGTAACCAAAGCATCGGACGTTAAAGTTTATTATTTCCATGCTACACGGCGATGTGCCACCTGTCAGGCCGTTGAAAAAGTTACAAAAGAAGCTCTGGCTGAAAAGTATGGCGATGCCGTTTCTTTTGAATCCATCAACCTCGAAGAGAAAAAGAATCATCCGTTGATAGAAAAACACAATGTTAGTGGTCAGACTTTGCTCATTATAAAAGGTGATAAGGCGGAAAATCTCACCAATTATGCCTTTATGAATGCACGGACTAATCCGGACAAACTGAAAAGCAAAATCGAAGAAACCATCGAATCGTTGTAAAAAAGTTCTTTCATGGAATTCTTACAAAATCTGCTTGAAAATACCGAGGTTCCGTTTCTGACCGCCTTTTTGCTCGGGCTGATGACTGCCATCAGCCCTTGTCCTTTGGCTACGAACATTACTGCCATCGGGTTTATCAGTAAAGATATGGAGAGCCAGAAGCAGGTTTTTATTAATGGATTGATTTATACACTTGGTCGAAGTGTTTCATATACCGCAATCGGATTGCTGTTTTTTTTCGGAGCCAGTCAGTTTAAGGTTGCCGGTTTTATTCAGGAATGGGGCGAAAAAATAATTGGCCCGTTGCTTATTATTATAGGTCTTCTGATGCTCGGTGTTATTAATATTAAGATTCCCGGTATTGGTTCTATTTCTGATAAAATGCAGGATCAGTCGGGAAAAGGTTTCCTTGGTGTTTTGCTGCTGGGAATTGTATTTGCACTGGCATTTTGTCCTTACAGCGGCGTACTCTATTTTGGTATGCTTATTCCCATGACTGTTTCAAGTGTGAGCGGACTTTATTTACCAATCATTTTTGCTCTCGGAACCGGTATTCCTGTCATCATTTTTGCCTGGCTTATTGCATTTTCGGTGGGATCGATAGGCAGTGCATACAACAAACTGAAGACTTTTGAATTTTGGTTTCGCGGGGTAGTCGCTGTTTTGTTTATCGGTGTGGGGGTTTATTATACGGTTTTGTTATTGCTGTAAGACGGGGCATCCCTTTTTTTAATTTATATTGTTCGTATTTTTACGAATGACTGGGAGTTATAGGTTGAGGTTGAGGTTGAGGTTGAGGTTGAGGTTGAGGGGCACCACAGATTTTACATATTCTTAGCAAGCAATGAGAAACAGGGAACCAATTAACAAAGCCCGGAACCCGGAAACCCAGACTCAGAACCCAAAACCCAGAACCCAAAACCCAAAACTCAGAACCCAAAACCCAAAACTCAGAACTCAGAACCCAGAACTCAATACAATAATGGAACTAAAAAAAGAATTAAAAATATTAGGCTGGATAATCGCAATATTCCTTTTTGCCTTTTTCATGCCATTGGAAAGTGCGCGTTTTCAGGAAGCCATTATGGCCACCTTCGATCTGACCAGGTGGTATGCACGGGAGCATGTTATTCTATGTTTGTTGCCTGCCTTTTTTATTGCCGGAGTTATAGCCGTATTCGTCAGTCAGGGTGCGGTGATGAAGTATTTTGGTGCCAGGGCAAAAAAGTGGGTGGCCTACTCGGTGGCATCCGTTTCCGGAACCATTCTGGCGGTTTGCAGTTGCACCATTCTGCCGCTTTTTTCCAGTATCCATAGGCGGGGTGCTGGTCTGGGGCCTGCCATTGCTTTTTTGTACAGCGGTCCTGCCATAAATATTCTGGCCATTATTCTTACCGCCCGAATTTTAGGGATTGAGATGGGCATTGCCCGAATCATTGGAGCTGTTGTTTTTGCAGTGGTTATTGGTTCAGCTATGTCGCTCATTTATCGTAAAGAGGAAAAAGCCAAACGCGAAGAGCAGTTGAACTTTCCGGATGTGCCTGAAGCGCGACCCATGTGGCAAACCGCTATTCACTTTTTTACTCTGGTGCTGATATTGGTTTTTGCCAATTGGGGAAAACCGGGTGACGACGTGACCAGTGGCGGATTTTACTGGTTGTGGGTCAATAAGTGGTACCTTACTTCTTTGTTTTCTGTCTTATTGGTTTTCTCACTCATTTTTATTTTAAAACTGAAATGGCAGTATGTGGTTCTTGGGGCAATTGTTACCGCAGCGTCAGCATTTTTCGCAGCTTCTCCGCTTGTGCCAATGGTTGTTGGTATCGCAGCTTTGAGTATTATTACCCTTACTGATAAAAAACATGATGAAAACCGGGAGTGGACATTGTCGGCCTGGGATTTTACCAAACAAATTATGCCGCTTTTGGCAATTGGGGTTATGGCGGCCGGATTTTTACTTGGCTCTACACATGGCGACACTGCAATGGCCGGGATTATTCCCGAAAACCTGATTACGTCGCTCGTTGGCGGTAATTCTGTATTTTCTAACTTTTTTGCTTCAATTGTAGGCGCATTCATGTATTTTGCCACCCTGACTGAAGTTCCCATTCTTCAGGGACTGATGGCTGCCGGAATGGGAAAAGGTCCGGCATTGGCATTGCTGTTGGCCGGCCCGTCTTTGTCATTGCCAAATATGCTGGTTATTCGCGGAGTGATGGGAACGCAAAAAACTTTGGTATATATCTCACTGGTTGTGGTAATGGCTACTGCTTCAGGACTTATTTTCGGTAGTTTCTATTAGAACAAAAGTCTGTTAGAGCAATAGATGAGTGCAGTCTAAAAAGCCTTTTGACCCCTAAATCCCCTAAAGGGGACTTTTTCAAACTGCTGATTTTTAGCAGTTCTCTTTTAGGGGTCAGAGGTAAAAATGGTAAAAATCAGCAGTTTGAAGGCTTTTATACTGCAATCATAGATGGTTAAAAAGGCATAAAAACAGACGCAATGTTTTTAATATGAGAATTTGTTTTTATTATGTCGTTGACTATATATAATTACCAGATATTGTAAAATTTTAGCAGAATATTGAATCATATAATGAACCTGAATTTAACTGATCATCTAAAAGCAAATTACTAAAAACTAAAAACTAAAAACTAACTACTGAAAACCAATGCCATGAAAATACTCATTTTATGCACCGGCAACAGTTGTCGCAGCCAAATGGCGCATGGTTTCATGCAATCGTTCAACAAAGATCTTTATGTGCGTTCGGCCGGAACCGAAGCATCAGGGAAACTCAACCCCCATGCTGTAAAAGCCATGAAAGAGATCGGGATTGATATCAGTCACCATACTTCTGATCCGGTGGATCAATATCTGGGCGATGAGTGGGATTACGTTATCACCGTTTGTGGTGGGGCTAACGAAAACTGCCCTGTATTTATGGGCAAAGTAAAGCATCGTTTACACATGGGATTTGATGACCCTTCAGATGCCACCGGCAGTGATGAGTTTATATGGAGCGAATACATACGTGTACGTGACGAGATAAAAGATGCTTTTTCTAAATTTTACAAAGAAGAAATTGAACCCGAATTATAATTTGAACATTATCAGGACTTAAGCGGTAGTTTGAGGTATTTTCAAATCGAATTATGAGCCCGGTCTAAAAAGCATCTTTGTTGCCAAACTCGTTGTTGTTTTAAATTTTTGCATCCTCATTAACAACGAGTTAACTCCGGTACAAAAATTTAAAACGCCTTGATTTTGACAAAAATATGCTTTTTATACCGCACTCATTTATTTTAAAATTAATTTTATGAAACGCATGACAAAGTTTGTCTTAATAGATTATCAGATTTTTAGATTTAAGATGAAATGAACATGACAAAAGTGTCACTACAGAATATGTATAAGTCCTTGCATGCGAGTTCTATTCGACCTTAATAAATAAATTTTATACGGATTAAAATAATCGGAAGTTAACGGTGGATTAGAAATCCACTATTAAGGAGGTGCGGATTAAAAATCCGCACCAGCAGGATGAGTTCTATTCCACCAATAACTTAAATAAATTATATACCAATGAAACCAAAACCACAAGATTTAAAACTGATTGTTCAGGACAAATACGGGCAGATAGCTAAAGGACAGAAGTCATGCTGTGGGGGTGACACCTGTTGCTCTTCGGTGGATTATAGCATTTTCAGTGACGATTACTCCGGGCAGCAAGGTTACAACAAAGACGCTGACCTTGGTTTGGGCTGTGGACTGCCCACAGAGTTTGCAGGAATAAAAGAAGGCGACCATGTGTTAGACCTGGGAAGTGGTGCCGGTAATGACTGCTTTGTAGCCAGAACTCAAACCGGTGATGCAGGAAAAGTGACAGGCCTGGACTTTACCGAAGCGATGATCAAAAAGGCCAACAAGAATCTGGAGAAGACAGGTTTTAAGAACATAGAATTTATACAAGGTGATATTGAAGAGATGCCACTGCCTGATGCATCATTTGATGTGGTCATCAGCAACTGTGTGTTAAACCTGGTACCTGACAAGCAAAAGGCCTTTTCGGAGATTTTCAGGGTGCTGAAACCTGGTGGTCATTTTTCAATTTCTGATGTGGTGATTGTTGGGAACCTGCCCGAAGGACTGAAGAAAGATGCTGAGATGTATGCCGGCTGTGTCTCAGGAGCTATCGACAAGAATGAATACATTTCCATTGTTGAACAGCAAGGTTTTTCTAATATAGCAGTTCAGAAGGAAAAAGAAATCGTCCTGTCGGATGAAACACTGTTGAATCATATCAGTCCTGAGGAGCTGGAAGAGTTTAAGCAATCGGGAAACGGAATTTTCAGCATTACGTTATTTGCTGAGAAGATGGGATAGTTATTAATATTACCAAAATAGTCCGTTATAGTTTTACAAACACTTTAAATTCAACTGGTTATATGTAACAGGTTGTTTTGATGAGTGCAGTCTAAAAAGCCTTTTGACCCCTAAATCCCCTAAAGGTGACTTTTTCAAACTGCTGATTTTTAGCAGTTCCACTTTAGGGGTCAGGGGTAAAAATGGTAAAAATCAGAAGTTTGAAGGCTTTTTATACTACACTCTTTGGGAAATGCATATTTTCAATAAAACATGAATCATCTTATATCTTATATCTAAAAATCTGACAATCTATATATTAATAAATATCAAATTAACTCTGCTTAGCGTCTTTGCGTTTAAATATCATTTTATGAACACGGAAAAAAGAAAGATAGGTTTCTTCGAAAAATACCTCACCCTCTGGGTAGCCCTTGGCATTCTCGGAGGAATCGGCATCGGTCATCTGGCCGGCGATTCCATTGAAGTTATCAGCAGTCTGGAAATAGCCAAAGTCAACATTCCGGTTGCCATTCTCATCTGGTTGATGATCTACCCTATGATGTTGCAGGTCGATTTCTCGAGTATCAAAAAAATCGGGAAACGCCCCAAAGGCGTGATATTAACATTGATTGTCAACTGGCTTATAAAACCTTTTACCATGGCCTTTTTTGCCTGGTTATTTTTTTCACAACTTTACCAGGCGTGGATTGATCCCGGGATGGCCGGGGAATACATTGCCGGCGCCATTATTCTGGGAGCTGCCCCTTGTACGGCCATGGTATTTGTGTGGTCGTATCTGACCAACGGCGATCCCAACTATACGTTGGTACAGGTTTCCATAAACGATCTGATTATTTTGGTGGCTTTTGTGCCCATTGTTGGGCTGCTGCTGGGAATTACCAATATTTCCATCCCTTACAACACGCTAATTGCAAGCATTGTAACATTTGTCGTTATTCCTCTTGTGGCTGGTGTAATCACCCAAAAAATTCTGTTAAAACGACGTGGTGAAGAATGGTTTAAGAATGTTTTTTTGCCAAAACTCAAGCCTGTTAGCATTATTGCGCTTCTGGTAACGCTGGTTTTGCTTTTTGCTTTTCAGGGACAAAATATTGTGAATAATCCGCTTATTATTTTATTGGCAGCTGTTCCGCTTATTATTCAGACTTATTTCATCTTTTTCATCACCTGGTTTGCCGGGAAAAAGTTGAAGTTGCCACATTCGATATGTTCCCCGGCTGCCATGATCGGGGCCAGCAATTTTTTTGAATTGGCTGTGGCAGTGGCTATTTCATTGTTTGGCCTGCAATCGCCTGCGGCACTTGTAACCGTGGTGGGGGTACTGGTTGAAGTTCCGGTGATGCTGTCGCTTGTAGCGTTGGCCAATAGGTGGAAATATTAATAAAACAGGAGTGTTAAAAAGACCGCACGGGCTGGCATTAAACTTGCCGACGAGCGATAACGAACACCGCTTTCCCTGGTCAGTGTGGTGAGGATTAATATTTGAGTTTCTTAGGATTTTGGCGGTTGTCCCAAAATGTCAAAATCCATCCACAAGATATTCTTTCAATTGAGGACTTTGCGGATTTTTTATTACGGTTTCCGGTGCTCCCTGTTCAATAATTTTTCCATAGTGCATAAAAACCACATTGTCGGCCAGGCGCTGAGCTTGCCGGAGAATATGAGTAACAATCACAATGGTATAATGCTTTTTCAGTTCCCTGAAGCGGTCTTCAATAATTTTGCTCGACACAGGGTCTAAAGCAGAAGTAGGTTCATCAGCCAGGATAATTTGTGGCTTAACGGCAAGTCCCCGGGCCAGGCAAAGGCGTTGTTGCTGACCGATGGATAAACTGTCGGCAGATGAATGAAGGCGGTCTTTTACTTCGTTCCATAAGCCCACTTCTTTCAACTTTTGCTCAACATTCCATGCGATGAGTTTTTTATCTTTCACGCCTTTCAGTTTTATACCGTAAGCAACATTTTTAAAAATGGAAACAGGCAGGGGATAGGGTTTTTGAGAGAGCAGTCCCATTTTTTGTCTAATTGCCGGCACGTTGTGATTGGAATTAAGAATATCGTCCTGTCCGATAAAAACACTTCCCGACACCTTCAATTCTCTGTAAAGATCGGTTAGCTTGTTCAGTGATTTGAGCAAGGTGGTTTTTCCGCAACCCGACGGCCCCAATAAAACAGTAACTTTGTTTTTGGGAATTTCAAGATTGATGTTGTTCAGGATATGGTGATTTCCCGCGTATACATTCAGGTTTTTTATGGAAATGGCTGATTCGGTTTCTGTTTTTCGGACAGCATTTGATTCCATAAATGTGTCGGGATTTTCTTTTATAAGTGTGTGCATTTTCCCTTTATTTTAAGTTTTCTTTTGAATATTGTTTGGCAAAATACCGGGCAGACAGACTGATAATTAAAATGATTATGGTAAGGATAGCTGCTGCGGCATAAGCGCGTTCCCGTACCGCCGGAATGGGGGAGCTAAGCTGGAAAAAAATGGATAATGGCAGGGTAGCTGCCGGTTCATCCAGGTTGGTGGGTATCAAATCGGTATATCCTGCTGTAAATAGAACCGATGCTGCATCCCCAATGCCTCTTCCGAACGCCAGAAGAATGGCTGTAACTAATCCTGAAAATCCCTGCTTCAGGAGTACTTTAAAAGCCGTTTGTGACTTGGTGGAACCCAACGAAAGGGCGGCTTCCTGCAGACCTATAGGGATTGTGCTGAGGACCTCGTCGAAAGACCGGATTACAATCGGGGTAATCAAAAGGGCCACGGTTATGATTCCGGCAAGTAATGAAGCACTCATTCCAAGCCAGATCATTAACGTGAAGCCAAAAGCACCGTAAACGATAGAGGGGACTCCCCACAGGGAATCCAGAATGTATCTGACGGTATTTTGAGTCCGTTTGTAACGGATGAGGTGTGAATTGATATAAAGGGCTGCAGGAACGCCAAGAATAATGGCTATCACTGTGGCCCCTCCTGCAATATAAAGCGAACCGACAATGGCATTTAACACACCTCCTTCGCCGCCGTAGTAATAGCCTCCTGAGGGTAATTGCGTTATCATCTCCAGGGTAAGAGAGCCGAACCCTTTGTTGAAGATGATGAAAATGATGTAGCCGAGTATGCCTATCAGAGAGTAGCAAGCCACTCCGGTCAGTATTTTGAATACTCTTTCTTCTACATTTTTTCTTTTCTGCATGACAGGATTTTTTTGACTGGTTTTATCCTTTTTCCGGATTGCTGGCTATAATAAGGTACCGGAAGACAATGTTGATCAATAACACCACAACAAAAAGAACCAGTGCAGCGAACATAAGGGCCGAGTCGTATAGCGGAATGGAAAGCATTTCACCGTAATTATTGGCTATCAGGGCCGGAAGCGGATATCCCGCCTCGAATGGATTAGCGGTAATACGGGCAATATTTCCTACCACCATCATCACTGCAAGTGTTTCCCCGAAAGCTTTAGCCATACCCAGTCCGAAAGCTGAGATGATGCCCGGCCTGCTTTTCCTGATAACAATGTGCTTTATGGTTTCCCAGTGTGTAGCTCCCAGTGAAAAACCGGCCTCTTTGAGGCCGTACGGAACCGACTTGAAGGTTTCTATCAGCATATTCAGCATATATGGAATGCACATGATGGCTAAAACAATTCCTCCCGCCAGAATGGAATACCCTGACGAGTTTTTCCCAAACATAGGGGCCAGATAGTCTCCCACGAGAGGGACAATGACCAGAATTCCCCACATGCCGTAAATCACTGAAGGAATGCCTGCCAGTATGTCAATGACCGGATGCATTATCCTGATAAGTCGTTCGGATGCAAATTCGGTGAGATAAATGGCTGCCAGTAAGCATAAAGGGGCCGAGAAAATAAATGACAAAACCGTTACATATAATGAGCTGAAAATAAATGGCCAGAAACCAAACTTTCCGCTACTGGGTGCCCAGTTAGCCGAAAACAAAAGGTTGGTTAATGAGTCGACATTAAGCAGAGGAATGGATTTGATAAGCAGCGCCACTCCAATCAGGAGTGGAAAAAGGAGGATGAGTGCCAGGGTCGAAAGCATCCAGTTGCCGGTTATTTTTGATCGTAACTCTCTGCTTGTCATTGGTGAATTGATGTTAATATGTAAAGTGACAGAATTTTCCCTGCCTCCAGGTTGTTTCGAGGAATTTTTTAATTCACTTTTTTCAGGTAATCTTTAAGCTTTTCATCTGAAATAGGCACATATCCGGCTGATTTCACGTAATCCTGTCCTGATGTCAAGGTCCACTTGATAAAATCCAGAGTGGTTTGTTTTTCCGGTTTCCCTTTGGCGACGAAGTACAATTCGCGGGCAGGAGGCGAGGGATAAACTTTGTCGGCAATGGCTTTTAGCGCATTGTCGAATTCCTCATAAAAATTTTCTTCCGGATCAATCCGGCCATTTTCATTCAGGTCAATGGGAACAACTTCAATACCCGGATGTTTCCTGCCAGTGTTGATATCATAAATAAAAGCTGTGTTGTTATATCCGATGGCTGTGGGGTCTTTGCTAACAGCTTCGGCAAGGCCGGGATCCCCGTGAATTCCCACACCTTTCAGGTCTTCCTGCTTTCCGTCCAGGTATTTTGCCCAGGTTCCGGCAGCACCACAGGCATCGGACCTGGTGTAAACCTGTATCTGCAAGGGTTCTGTATTTTCCAAAAGCGCATTCCAGTTGGTAATGGTTCCATCAATAAATATGGACTTAAATTCCTTCCTGGTCAATCCGCGTTTTTTTAGTTGTTCAAGATATGGATGATCGGCGCTGATGGTGGGAAATACTGCATCTTTGCATAGTCCGACCCACCATACACCTTTGTCTTTTTCGGCCTGGGTGATTTCCCGTGAGAACATTCCTAAATCTACTGTTCCTGCGAGAGCGTCGGCCATCCCTTTGCCAGCCCCACCGGCAGATATGTTGAAACGGACTTCAGGGTTTTCCTCTTTATATACTTCTGCCCATTTTATAACCAAAGGGTAGAGTGCGAAAGCTCCTGAAAAGCTAAGGGTGTTTTCTTTCTCTTTTTTTGAAACACAGGCTGAAAGTAGAATCAGTAGTGTGATACAATACAATGCCGTTTTTTTCATGATTTCTGCAATTATTGTTGTTACAAAACTATTTGCTTGAGGGAAGATATACGTCAGTATTTTTACTTAAAATGAGGTAGGTAAAAAGACGTATTATTCAAAAAGACTGGTATCGACAGTAAGACTCACATACAAAAATTGGGGAAAGGCCGGACTGCTTACTCTCTGTAACTGCTCAAAGGCATCGGTGGTCAGGTAAAATAACCATGCCGATTTTATAGAGCCCCATTCGTTGAAATTGTATTTGAATTCCAACTCATTCTCGTACCCGAGGTATTTGTCTGTCGGCGTATTTTGGTTGGTTTGTGCCAGGGAAAAGAAGTGCCCGGTATTTTTCAGATTTATTTTGGGAGAAATTTTCAGGTTGAGATATCCGTAGATGTCTGTCAGTCCACCTTCTTTGGTATGTGAAGGGATGTTTCTGAAGTAATCCATGTGACCAAAAAAACGGTGACGTGCTCCATACAAAACATCAAACAAATGGTCGGTGCTTCCGCTGGCATCGTCATTGCCCGACAAATAGCTGATGCCAAGTCCCGGGGAAAGACGGCCAGTTTTAAAAGCTACATCGGCATCCAAAAGAAAAGCACGGACATTCTGTCCTTCATCATTATTCCCATATTGAAAGTAAGCATTTGATTTTGCGTTTAATGCATTGGAGGTATAATTGAGGTAAGCACCTGAGGTTTGGCGGAAATTCAGGGTATTGGTGGTATCGGTTTCGGTTACCCCTGAAGCAATGTGCAAAAATGAGACATCAAGCTTGTCGGAAAATTGATGTTCCAGCCACAAAAAATTGAGGGATTTAATTTTGTCGGGCGGATAAAGATTATTGGATGTTGTTTCCTTTAGCGAGTTCCACGAGGTTCCTGCATGCAGGTTCCATTGGTTAAGTTTCCATTTCAATACAACGGCATCGTAGGCCAGGCCGTTTTGGTTCCAGTTGCGTTCGGCCAGTAATCTCTGGTTATCATAAACCAAAGTCTGGCGACCCACAGAAAGACTTAAATTGCCAGTGGGTTTGAGTTCCACATATCCTTCAAATAAATCCAGCGATGCATCATTGCCGTAAACTCCCGTTGAACTGGTAAGGTTTTCATCACCCCATACGCGCACATCCTGCGGGGAAAATTTGAGTTTCAGTTTTTCCGTTTCATAAACCAGTGACAGTCTCATGCGTTGAGAGGCAATAATTGAAGGGTCGGCGTCTTTAGGAATCAATTCACGATACCCGTTGCGCACTTCGAAGCGCGGACGATAGTGCGCATCTACTTTTAGTTGAGAAAATGCTTTATTAAAAGGAAAAGCAAAGCATATCAGAAAAAAAGAAAACCGGATTGCTGAAGATAATTTACTCATAGTTCAAATTTTTTTCAGCAAAAGTGGGTTTGTCTGATGTTATATAAAACAGGCTTTTTACCTATCTTTTTTAGGTGAAAATACTTATTTAGTGTCTATCCATAAAGTACCATCTGAACCGACACATAATTTGGGACAATTTTTTTCGGTTTTATAGACAGGGGGCACTAATTAATATGTTACGTAAGTGGTGGTATTTACTTCCGGCATTCCCCATACTTTCAGGTCGATAATTTCAATTCTTACGTTTTCTTTTTCAAGTTGAACAACGACACCACTATGAATTTTTTGCATCATGCAATGATGTGGAAGGAAACGTATCGTTTCGCCGACTTTTAGTATTTTACCTTCGTATCTGCCCTGAAATGCAAGTACCATACAAATACCAACATCTGTAATTGCGTTGTTTTCGATATTTCGATCATTATCCGGGCCTGTAATTACCACGGTAATGAGGGAGTGTTGGCGCTCAACTATTTTGGCGATGTGTGTTATCGGGCAACCTAATGGGCGATATTTTATAACATCTCCTGTTTTCAGGTCGATTGAACATAAGGGTAAAAGGGTTTCCCGGCAGCTTTTTTCGTTTTTCAGGGGTTTGAGGACAATATCGGCCCTGTAATTATCAATAACCCCGGTAATAGTAATATTATTATGGGTGGTAACTCGATTTCGCTTCTGAATAAGCTTCTCAATAGAAGTTTTATTGGCTGCAAACGCCGGGCGCTTTAGTACGGGGCAGGCATCTGGTTCTTCTTTTCCGTTGATTAAAGATACGGCAAAATCTTCACAATGGCTGTATCCGCAATTTCCGCAATTAAAATCCGGCAGTAGGGTTGTTATTTTTTTCAGCATAAATTTTTGTCTGACTTTTGGGTTAGCTATTCACCGATATATTCCTGGAAACCATTCATGTTTCTAAGTAATCCACGATGGTATTTTTTGCTTACACGTTGTTCACCGACACATAGTGTACAAACAGAGAAAGGCGCATTGTGTCTGAGTTTTTCTTCGTTTGTAACTTTTTTACCCGATGCCATGATGTGCTTTGCCAGTTCAGCGGCTCCCTGGCCATTAAGACCATTGACATCCAGAATTGTGCAGCCGGGATTAGCTTCAAGTATTTTTTCTCTGAATATTTCGCGTTCGGCTTGCGAAATCATGTCGCCTTTGGTGACAACTACAATATCGGCACAACTCAGGAAGGGACCTGTTTTTCCGGGATTGTTAGGTCCACTTGTAGAATCAATGACACAAATGCCAAGGCAATTATCTGTATAGGGAGCGCATCGGTGACAAAGACCGGCTGTTTCCATGATAAGTGTATCGGCATTGTTTGTGTCAGCAAATTTTTTCATTTCATCCAGATTATAGATTGAAAAATGATCTGGACACATATCACGGGACAGCCCGGTAAGAACTGGTATTCCTAAAGTGGCAAATCGTTTATCATCGTCCGTGGCAAGACAATCTACTTTCACAACGGCGGGTTTTGTGTTTGTACCTTTCAATATTTTTATCGTGTTGATTAATATAGATGTTTTACCTGCTCCTGGTGTTCCGGCAATAATTACAAGCTTCATATATCAGTTTTAATAATTGTTCAATGTTGTTATTTCCTTATTGACAGATGACCCGGGAAATATCTGATTGATGTCTTTTTCTTTGATATGTTGTCCATTCCGGATTATTTCTCTTAATTTAAGCATGGTTTGATCAACCTGGCTTAGTTGCGAAGAAATTGTTTTTTCTTCCGGAGAACTATCAATAATGTCTGTCATTCCCCCGTTTTTCATTATTATTCTTTTCTGTGCACTAAGAGCCATTACCGGGTCATGCGTAACAATGAGTATGAGTTTGTTATATCCGGAAAGCAGTTCAAGAGCTTCGTGTTTTTTGATCCCTGCATTTTCGATTTCATCAATCAATACAATGGGTGATTCACTAATTACTGCCACATCGGCTACCATCAGGGCACGTGTTTGACCCCCGCTTAAAATGGTAAGATTATCATTGGGCTTTATTGGCTCACCGGTTAGCTGGTTCGCCATGTAGATAATTTTATCGATGTTTTTCATGCTTTTTCCCCGACATTGTGCATGCAGTAAAAGAAAATCCTTGACATTCATGTCGGCCAGGAAGTTCATGTTCTGAGACAGCTGAGCTACCATTTTTTGTCGGGGGTTGTTACGCAGTTCAGACGTAGGGATTTCACCGTTAATTAATATCTGGCGATGTGTAGAACTGTCTTTTTGAGATAACTGTTCTATGTCAGAAATCAGCTGACTTTTCCCGCTTCCGGTAGGGCCTACAATGCCTATAATTTCACCTTGTGCGATATCGAAGCATTTGATATTTTCATGCTTCCCCGATTTATCAATGCCGCCAATAATCGTAATGTTCCTGATTTGCTCCATGGTTTGTTGTTATTGATTATATGGCAAAATTGGAACATATCTGTTTTAAAGAAAACAGTTCTAAATCGTAATTTTGGATTACGTTTTAACACTTATGGAAGGGAAAGAACATGTGCTACTGACTATTGACTGAAGGTTCATCTCAAAACGTGTTCTTAATTTTAAAAATTTGTTCATTTAAAACATGAGTACGGTATAAAAAGCATCTTTGTTGCCAAACTCGTTGTTGTTTTAAATTTTTGCATCCTTATTAACAACAAGTTAACTCCGGAACAAAAATTTAAAACGCCTTGATTTTGACAAAAATATGCTTTTTATACTGCACTCAAGTATCAAATAGGTAAGCATTATTGTATGAAGAACCTGACCGAAAATTGCTGACTGAATTTGAATTATTTACAATCACTGCTGTCCGACAAAAAAGCATTTAATTTTTTGCGCTCAAGCCGCGCGGGCTTTTACTTTTTTTGTTCACGAGATAAAAATTATAAGGCGTTCACGATTTACGCTTCGCTCCAATTCTACAGCAAAAAAAAGTAAACAAATTTTGCGTTAAGTGAGAGCAGTGACCAAACTTGTTTGTGTCAATGCCGAACGCAGCAAAATTCAGCTATGCTAAAAAATGCCGTCGCGCAAAGAAATTCCTAAAAATCAGATTGTTTTTCTAAAATCCGAAAACTCGCTTCGCTCAAACAATTCGGATTTACCTCATTATCGTGTTTGCTTTCAAAGGCATTCGGTGAACTCGCAAGCTCGTTTCTTTACGAAAAACAAGCTGATTTTCTTAACGGAATTTCTTTGATGCGAACCTAATTCTGAACTGTGTAAAAGTATTCAGAACGCACATAAATACAGGACTTCATTAGATCCATTTTATTTTACTCGGTCAGTAGTGATTTACATCTTAAAATCTAACGATCTTTTGATTCAGGTAAGTTGTTTTGATTCAGAAGGTTATATATTGATTAGTCCCCAGCTGTCAGCGCCCCATGTCAGTAACAGAGAAACCAGAAAAGCAATAAGGGGTGCAATGATCCACATAATGAAAAAGCGGTTCACTTCGGTTTTGAAAAAAATATTTTTGCCTCCGAGTTTGGCCACGCCTATACCAATTATGGCAGATACATTTAATTGTACCAACGAAGTGGGGATTCCTTTTATCAGCGATGCTAATAATAATAGTGATGCCGAAATAAATGCAATAATAACGGCTTCAACTTTGCCAAAAAGAACAATTTCCTTGCCCGTGTTTTGAAGTATCTTTTTTCCGAAAATGGAACTTCCTATACCAAAACTGGGAGCAACGATGAGCGTGGCCAGAATCAGTACCTGAAGGAAATACTCGTCACTGATATTTAGCTCGTTCACCGCCATCATGGCTATGGGGCCCGCCGCGTTGGCAACATTGTTTGTGCCGATTGCGAAAGCCACATACATCGACATAATCAATATGCCACCCTTAAACATGAAATGGTCATTTAACTTTTTCGATATGGTATAGCCTTTTTTTCTTATGGGTTTGTAGATGTATTTACCAATCAAAAATGCCAGGATAAAAGAGAATATCGGCATTACAAACCAGGTGGGCAGAACATCATAAAGAAGTTTGTGCGTATTGAGTGAGTTGAAATATACAGCCGGAGCAATGACCGCCATCACTGTTGCCTGACTGGTTGACTGGGGAATGCCGAACAGGTTGGCAATAAGAAGCGCGAAAGCTACAGATATCAAAATTATGGAAACGATGGTGAACGTCATTAGTTCCGGTTGAATAAGTCCTTTTCCTACAGTATAGGCTGTGTTTTTTCCACCGATTATAGCGCCCAGAAACACCATGATCCCAAACAAGCCCGGGATGGCACTTTGTTTTATCAAGTTTGTTCCATAGGCTGCCGAAAAAGAAGGTGCTGTGCCACTACCGCCCATGTTTATTGCAAGAAACATGGCAATGACAAATGGTATTAGAAAAGGAATCAGCATGGCTAAAATAATAGGATTTTGGTGACAAAAGTGTTTGAATCCCGGCTGCTTTAAAACCGTACAAAAGCGTATTCGGGGATATACGTTTAAAGACGTAGAAAACTTATGAGCCCAATCTAAAAAGCATCTTTGTTGCCAAACTCGTTGTTGTTTTAAATTTTTGAATCCTCATTAACAATAAGTTAACTCCGGTGCAAAAATTTAAAACGCCTTGATTTTGACAAAAATATGCTTTTTATACTGCACTCATTTATTCATCTAACCTGTCTGCAGACAGGCAGATATCTGCAAATCTAACGATCTATAATAAAAACTTTGCGCTTTTGCGTCTCTGCGTTTAGTCGTTTTTTATACTTCAAAAATTTTGTTCTTTATAGCATAAACTACCATCTGTGCCGTGTTGGACGAGTCGGTCTTCAGCAATATGTTCTCCCGGTGCTTATCAATGGTTCTTTTGCTTACATTGAGTGTTTCTGCAATTTCCTGGTTAGAAAGACCTTTGCAAATATTGAAAAGCACTTCAATTTCTCTTTCGGTGAGCTCGCTGTTTTTGGGGCCGTTTTTCTTTTTGTTGATGTTTTGAATAATTCCGGAAAGGATTTCGGGAGAAAAATAATTATTGCCATCGGCTACTTCCGAAATGGCCTTTTTAACATCTTCCAGTTTTGAATTTTTTAAAAGAAATCCACTGGCCCCCGCGTCAATCATGCCTGAATAGTAGTTTTCATTGCCATACATGGAGAGTGCAATGATTTTCCATTCGGGATGTTGTTGAAGACATTTTTCAGTTGTTTCAATACCATTAATACCCGAAAGTTCGATGTCCATAAGGACAATTGCCTGTTCTGTTTTGTCCATCATATTTAAGAATGCTTCTCCGCTTTCGGCTTCATGTATTTCTGAAATGAAATCCCATCCGGACAACAAAAACTTGAGTCCTTCACGGAATAGCTGATGATCATCAACAATATATAGTGTCATAGCGGGATATTTATTTTAATAAAAAAACCATTATTGCTTTTGCTGTGCATTTGAACTTTTCCATTTAATGATTTCACTCTGGAAGAGATGTTATCCAATCCGTTGCCCTGATGTTTTTTTTGCTTTAGGTCAAAGCCACAACCGTCGTCGCTGTAATTAAGTTCCAGGATTCCCGACTGCTCAAAAATAACAATGTTGATTTTTGATGCGTCTGCATGTTTCAGGGTATTGTTTATCAACTCGCACAGGATGCGATAAAGAATAACTTCAATGTTTTTAGGGAGTTTAGGCGGAATAAAGCAGTTTTCAACATCGAGTTCAGGTTTTTTAGTAATGGCAATAGCATTGTAAAACGAACGAATGGCTTTAAGTAATCCAAATGTGTCCAAAAGATGGGGGCTCAGATTGTTTGAAATTTCTCTGACGGCCATCACTGCATGGTCAACGGATTTTTCTGTCCTTTCCATGATCACCTTGTTCTTATCACCTATCTCTTCTTTGTTGATGGCCGAAAAGGCCATTTTCACCGATGATAAGATGGGGCCGAGTCCATCGTGTAATTCTCTGGCAAACAACTGGCGTTCTTTTTCTTCGGTATCGATAATTGCCGATAAAACCCGGGCTTCATTTTGTTTTCGCATCTTGTCAATTTCTTCCTGCAAATTAAAAATTCTTCGAATGTAAAACGAAGCAACAAACATCAACAGAGAGATAAATACAGCCACCCAGGTGTTGAATAAGTCAATCCTGCTCAGTTCTGCATTTTGGGTGAAGTCTAATAACTCGCTGACTCTGCGGATGGCCATCAGGAAAAAAGCAATTGATATTGTGATCCAGGATACATTGAAACGGGTTTTTCTTATCAGGCCTAATGTCTTGAAAAAAGCTCCAAGTTGCAGAATTACGGCTGTTAAAAGTGCTAATTGAATAATCATAAGGAAAATCTCTTTGGGTCATCACAAATCGTTGAAGCAAATCATAACCTTCTCATAACAAGAAGTTTGCGTTGTTGCGTTTCTGCGTTTATAATAACAAAAATAGATGAAAAAAATTAAAGCAACGGAGAAAACGGCAAATTTTAAAATTATTGAAACGAGCATGGCAAAGATTGCCTTAATAGATTATCAGATTTTTAGATATAAGTAATTTAGTCATTAGTTTTTAGTCATTAGCCAGTAGTGTGAATTATAAACACAACATACGTCTTTGCGTTTAAGCTTTTTTTTTCCAACCCCATGCAACGCAACAGTTTGTCCGTATAAAGAAAGAATATTTACAGTG
>NZ_AEWI01000038.1 GCF_000191885.1 Anaerophaga thermohalophila DSM 12881 | reverse complement strand
AACACAACAACGAGTTCGGCAACAAAGATGCTTTTTAGACCGGACTCATGAAATTAAAGGCTGCTGCCGGGTTCAGGCAGCAGCCTGATATTAAGAAAAGGAAAAAATACCCTTATTTCTTAAACAATTTGGTAGTCAGAATTTCACCGTCATGGGAGACCACGATCACATAGGTTCCTGCCGGCAAAACCCCTAATTCCATTTTAATCTGAGAATCGGTTGCGGATTGCTCATAAACCAATTGCCCCGACAAGCTTAAAACACGAATATTGTCAGCCCCATTTGTGCCACTCACATCAACAAATAATTCATTACTAAAAGGATTTGGCCAGACATTGATTTCTGTTGTATTATCCATTGGATTAAATAACCCGGCAATGACAGAACAACTGCCGGCGGTAAATGAAGCAATACGGTCGGCAGTATTGCGCTCTCCTCCGGCAGGATGACTATAAGTAAAATAGAAATACACTTCTTCTCCTTCCGAAACATTTAAAACTGCCGGAACATTTGGCTCAATTATATAGCCCGGATAAACATTATTCGGATTGGTTGTATAGTACAATAGAACAATATTATCGCCTGCACCCTCCAACTCCGGAACAAAAGTAAGCGTTACCTGATCGCCGTCTTCCTGAGCAATCCATGAAAAGTCACCACTCTCATCGGTTCCCTCACATACACCACCAGGGTTAGTACCACCATCAGGACTAACAACAATCATCAGATCATCCGTATCCGTAGCGCCTTCATTGTCAGTAACTGTCAGACGGAAAGTATAAGTGCCCTCTACAAGACCAGTGACCTCCGTTTGTACAGCATTTTCATCATCAATAACAGCCCCGTCGGGCCCGTCCACTTTGATCCAGTTGTAGGAAACAACAGTGCCATCTTCATCAGAACTGGCACTTCCATTGAGGGTAACAGAATTTCCGGGTAGTTGAAGAGATATGTCCCCTCCGGCATTGGCCACAGGTGCATGATTCCCGGTAAATTCGCCATCGAAAACAAAATTCATCTTACCCAGATTAAACCCACCGTTTTCAAATACCACACGGATTATTTGCTCACCCTGAGTTAATTGCACATTTTCTATGGTAAGCGAGGCCCATGTTCCCCAGCCGCCGGTTGCCGCAAGTTGTACATCAGGCGATACTTTCGTTCCATCCACACTAAAATGCAAGGGGCCACCACCGGATTCGGAAGCAAATCTGATTTCCACGTTATACGCGCCTGTCTGAGCCACATCGACGGAAAATTCGAGCCATTCACCAGCCTCTATCCAACCAACAGTAGCACCTTCATTGACTTCAGTTCCTGCATCCACGTATTCATCAGTTCTGAAAGTTCCCGCTTCATTCCAGGGGGTGACATCAGAATAGGTAATCCCCTGTCCAAGTCCCCCTTCAAATACATCATAATGTCCGGCCTCAATTTCGCCCGGAATAGCCCACGCTGAACCACCATAAGGCACCTGCGAACCAACCTGAACAGATACAACAGGAGATAATTCACTGACCCCGCCGTAAACAGCTTCGGCATGGAATGAAGGCATTCCCGCACTCAGATTCTGAATTTCAAGTTCATAAGGTTCAGCAGAAACAACGCCCTGACTCACATCATTCATAAAAAACTCCACCTGGTCCACTTCGCTTCCGGTAACATTTGCAGTCAGCATAACGGCTGCACCCACCGGCAATTCTGAATCTGAAGCCGACAGTTCAACTGAAAAACCGCCATCTCTGCTTGTTGCCATAGAGCGGGCAGGCACATTAAGAGCATATCCGTCGGAAAAAGAAACAGTTATTGGTTGAAGGGAATAATTGTGAGCCACATAGGTAATCGTTCCATCCTTATCGAAAGCTGCTGCAATTGGATAGTCGGGCAAAATATCGTTCCTAACCTGTCCCAGGCTGTTCATATTATGCAGCCAATGATAGGTTTGAGCATCAGAAATACCAAACTTCAGGTTGCGATCGGGATAAGCATTATAGAGTTGAAGCGCCTGTTCACTATCCAGAAACGAAAGAAATTCCCAGTAAACATCGTACCACAGATTATCGTTGGGAACATTGTTCAGCACATCGGTTTTGGCAGTCATATCGTTCCAAACCCGCTGTACATAATCAGGATGATGCCCAAGATAGAGAGAACCACCATGAATGGGGTATAACTCAATGCCATAGGAAGCAGCAATATCAGAAGTCCAGAAAGTTCCATTATCGTAACCGCCACCCCAGATACGGGCCACCATTTCGTGTGCATATCCGGGCCGGAACGAACGCTCGTAAACATCGAACCAATACTCTTCGATGGCAGATTGCTCGGTGGTGTAAAGATAGATTCCAAGGTCACGCAATTCATCATTTCCGGTAACACTTCCCCAGTGAATCAGTGCAGAATTGAACTGCATGGATTCTGAAGAAGATTCCTGATCGTTGCCAAACGGGAATGTGGCAAAGCCATTAGCCCAGCAATGTCCGGCAAAAGGACTGAAAGAGCGCAGAAACGGAAACATTTCATCCGTGCGATCCGGACTTGCAGCATCGCGCACCAACATATTTACCATATCGCCCCAATCATCGGCCCAGCCGGGAAAGAACTGTTCCATCGCTGCAGCAGCATGAATAAAATAACCCCAATGAAAATGATGGTCGTTCAGGTTCGTATCCTGACCATGGCCTGCGGGATATCCCAGAAGAGCATCCCACTGATCGTGATAATAAAACAGGAAAGCCACTTCCCCGTTTTCATAAGAGAGCCAATCTTCCAAACGCGCTTTCACCGTCAAAAGCAATTGATCCCTGGCCTCCACATGACCAATCTGATCGGCAATACGAGCCACCTGAATAAGTCGGTTCATAGCCTGGCCATCATTGTAAGAATCGGTCCAGGCGTTTAATGCCTCCGATTTCATGACATCTACTTTTGCAAACATCTCTGCCGGGCTGTAGCTGTCACTATATTGTCCCAAATCGGGTAACGTAGGTAAAATACCGCTAAAAGTATGCTCCACAACAAAATGATCTGAAGCCATCATCTTTAAATCTCCCCGTACGGTCTGATAGGAGTAGCCATTGGGTGAAGGCGAAGACGCTGCAAGGTTATCCCACTGATGGGGAAGCAATCCCTGCAATACAAACTGACCCGTCCCCTCCTTTACATCAGGAGTAACCGAATAAGTTGACAAAAGAGTGGAAGAAGCTTCCTGATAAGTCCATTCGACCTGAGTATTTGCCGGAAAAACAAAAGCATAAGGCTCATATTCATCGGCAACGATGTTGATATCCTGACCATCGGGCACTAAAACCATTGACCAGAAATCTTTTCCGTTAAGAGTAGAAGTATAGGCATCTCCGTTTTGGCTCCAGGAAGAACCCGCAGGAGCATAGACCACATAATTGGAGCCCCCAAAATTGTTTTCGATAAGCAATTTATTACCGTCCACTGAAACACCGGCAGGATTAAATCCGACAAAAACACTGGCTACATCAGAAGCCCCTTTGGTAAAATACACAAAAGGCATCCCCATCCCCATTTGGGCATTAAATTGATGAGTACCATCATTCCAGTTTAGCGTTACCGTCCAGTCGGAAAAGTCTGCAACATCAGATTTTCCAGAATTCAGGTTCTGAACACCAACAACGACGCCATCCACAGCGCTCATGGGTTCACGAAATTCATTAGGGGTGTCGCCCAACGGCCAGGTGTAGTTAATCACCAATCCGTTGTTCTCAGAGCGAAAAGAAAGTGGATAGTTAAACGCATTTCCACCATGATCTTCGAGCAGAAAATTTGACCACCAATTATTAGTGGAGACAGGCTTCGTTGCAGCATTTCCTGTTACATCAGGCGTTCCGGGAGGAGTACCGTTCCGGTTGGCTTCATCAACTCCCGGGAAAACACTAGAATAACTTCCGCTTCCCACCTGGATTCCCTGGGCTCCCAAATAAGAAGATAAAAGTAAAAACAAGAAAAATAAAAATGTAGAATTCTTCATAGGACATAAAGATATAAGTTTGAAATCTTACTTTTTGTAAGCTTTAAATCAAAACTACCCCCTAAATTTTTATTGACAATAATTAACAGATATACAAGGGCGCGACAAAGCCCCCTACACCAACCATACAGACAAGTATAAAGCGCTGTGGATGACAATGTAACAGCAGTGCGTGAATTAAGACTGAAACGGAGGCTGAGTCTGAGGTAAAGAGCTCAGAATCGTACTAAAAAGTCATTCAACGTAAGCGATGAGTCCAGGTTCATTTTTTTACGAATCCGATAGCGGCTCATTTCCACACTTTGAGAAGAAATGGCCATTTGAACAGCAATGTCTTTATTACTTTTCCCGCTTTTAATATAAGCACAAATAAGAAGATCCTTCTGACTAAGTCTTGGATAAGTTTTTGCCAAACGTTCTATATAACCACCATAAAGCAGATTTATATTATTCAAATACTCCTGCCTGGCTTCTAACTCATTGATTTCTCTTTCAATCTGGCCTAAAAAACGACCCACCGTTTTCTTAACCTCGGGGCGTGCCATTTGAAGTGCTTCAGCAATTTGGTCCCGTAAAGCCAGGAGACGTTCTTCTTTTTCTCTGATGAAAACCTTCACCGAGGCAAACTCTTTCTCTTTTTCTTTCAGTCTATTATCCAACTCATCGCGTTCATTTCTCAACAAATCCAGATTGTACAAATCATTCCGCTTTTGCAAACGTGCTTTTACCTTTTGTTCTTTAACCTTTGCAAAAACAAAAATCAATACCACAAGAAAAACCACAAAAATTGCCTTAAAACCCAGTCGTTTGTAAAATGGTTTAGCCAAATCGATAAAGACTCGTCTCTCTTTTCCTGTCCACTGACCATCACTATTTGAAGCCCTGACTTTAAAAACATAGCTTCCACCATCCATATTGGTGTAGGTGACCCTTCTGTTTCCGGCATGCACATCAATCCAATTCGGATCAAAACCATCAAGTTTGTATTGATATTCAATTTTATTTGACATTCTGAAATCCAAAGCAGCAAACTCAAAAGAAAAAGTATTCTCGTAAGGCCTCAATACTGCCACAAGCTGATTGTCATGTTCAATCAATGACCTTTCTTCATTGTTAACCTGAAAGTCTGTGATTACAATATTTGGTTCAAAGGGGCTATCCACCAATCCGGAAGGATTAAAAATATAAAAACCGTAATTGCTGCCAACAAGAATTTCTCCTGATGTAAGCGACCAGAAGTCATTCAACAACTCATTCTCCTGCATTCCCATCTCCACATTGATATGCCGAAACTGTCCATTTCGGGGGTCATACCTGGATAGACCATTGCTCGTACAAATCCAAAGATTTCCGGAAGAATCAGTATATAAATTCAGCACCTCATTTCTTAACAAACCAGAATGCTCATCAATAAACTCAAGGCTTCCGTCGTCCATATCCAAAAACGCCACCCCGCGTCCATATGTTCCTATAACCAACCGGTTGTTTATCACATCTTCTGAAAAGGAACTGATTGAAAAACCGGTTAACCTACTTCCGTCCACCAACTCATGGACAAATTCCTCCTTTTTATAATCATATCTATATACTCCATTCCCTGCACCAATCCACAGTTGGCCCTGCTTATCCTGATAAAAATCCCACACCGTATTGCCGACAAACCCCGCATTATCAAATGACCTGAAAAACACCTCATCGGTATTCCGTAACAAATCCTTTTCAGGAAGCATTCTAACACCTGCTCCCCATAATCCAAACCAAATATTTCCTCGGTTATCCTGAAAAATAGAATAAACACTCTTGTCTCCAAGATTTCCTTCTCCTTTTTTCAATGGAAAGAACTCTTTTTGCTTTAACTCTTCATCAAGCAGGTAAACTCCTTTATCTGTAGAAATCCAGATATCACCATCTTTATCCTGAAATAAAAACCGCACATTTAATGACAATGCATCTCTGCCGACAGAAACTGATAAAAATGTCTCGGTCTTCCTGTCAAACAAAATTACCCCTTCACCCAGAATCCCCAACAACAATTTATTATCAGATAATTCCAATGAAGTACTTATCACAGAGCTTTGCATTAATTTGTGACCATCAATTTTTACACGATAGGAATAAAAAGCATCAGATCCGGGATAAAACATATTAACACCTCCCCCATAAGTTCCCAGCCATATTACACCGGATATATCTTTAAAAATAGTCCACACAATGTTACAATTCAAACCTTGCTGGTGTCCTGAATCAGATACCAGGTTCGCTATCTCGCCGCTGGAAGTATTGTAACTATATACTCCACCCCCCATTGTACCAATCCACACAATATCATTCTCTATTAACAATGAAGTTATAGGCTTTTGAGTAAAAATTTCTGCCCCATCAGGCTTAAATGGATAAAATAATCCTGTGGACGGATTATATATATTAATCCCCCCATTCCATGTTCCAATCCATAAATTGCCGTCTTTGCCACGCGTTATACAAGAAATTAAATCATCGCTAAGCTGTCCCTTTTGATTGCCTGAAAAGTGACGAATAATCTTTTTCGTTTGCGGATGATATTCAACAAGTCCTGCATTTTCTGTCCCCAACCAGTAGTTCCCGGATTGATCGACATAAAAATCATTTACCATGGCATGGCCGGGAAGAATTTCTTCTCCGGGTAAGGTTTCGGGCTTAAGAAATTTTTCCTTTACCGGATCAAAGATTTTAATTCCTCCACCATAAAAACCGACCCATAAATTTGCATTGCTATCTTCATAAATGGTTCTTATGTTGTTCTCAACATTTAAGGTAGAATCGGGATTCAAATTGTAATAATGTGAAAAAATCCCGTTGGAAGGATTATATTTATTCAGCCCTAAATCAGTTCCGATCCATATAAACCCCTGAGAATCCTGAAAAATCACATTGATAGCATCCTGGGTAAGCCCATCAGAATCATCGGAAGAGTGAAAGGATTTTATATTATATCCGTCATAACGATTAAGCCCGTTATAGGTACCTATCCAAATAAAGCCATCATGATCCTGAAATATACAATTAACATGGTTTTGCGACAAGCCACTTCGGGTGGTCAAATAATCAAAACGAAAATGCTCATACTGAGAAACGCCAGTGGTTGGCAAAGCCAGGAAGGAAAAAAAGAATAAAAAAACAGGGAAAAAATTCTTATTTGTAAATGACCGAAAAGAAGATATGAGCATAAAAAAACAATAGCCAAAGAAATCAAAAACCTTGGTAAAGGTAGGATTGCAAAAAAATGAACTGCTCAATTTTATCATATCTGATGTAAGGGTGGATAATTCATAGTAAATGTAAATACAAAAGTTAAAAAATAAGAAAATATGTATTCATAAAAAACTCACCATCCGAATAACACAACCTCATCAAAACCTCACTTTATCGATTTAGAACAAAGATGTTAAAATCCAAATTCTTGCAAACAAGCAGCAGCGCTGAACGGCGATTCTCCACTCTTGAGGAATAAAAATAAATCCATTCAGGGATATATCCTGAGAACTAAGAATTACCAACAAACCACACATTTATCAACCGATTATAATTTAACTTAATGAGTGCGGTATAAAAAGCATATTTCCCAAAAAATCAAGACATTTTAAATTTTTGCACCGGAATGAACTCATTGCTAATGTGGATTCATCCGTATAAAATTTATTAAGGTCGGATGGAACTCGCATGCAAGAACTTATACATATTCTTATTGTGGCAAACTTTGCCATGCTCGTTTCATCAGTATAAAATTAGTCTAAGTTATTGGTCTGATGTAACTTGCATGAATGATTTTATACATGTTCTTTTGAGACAAACCTTGCCATGATCGTTTCATTAAAAAACAGAGCCTCAAAGATTCACAAAAGTCCTTACCTATTCAAAAGTAAGACTTTCATCAACGACACTAGTCTAAAAAGCATCTTTGTTGCTAAACCCATTGTTGGTTTAAATTTCTGGATCCTCATTAACAACAAGTTAACAGCACAAAAATTTAAAACACTTTGATTTTGCCAAAAATAAACTTTTTATACTACACTCATCAATCTTTTAAGGTTCTTTAAAAAGATATAAAACCGCTGCAAAAGATTTGCAGCGGTTTTATATCAGGGAAACCACTCACCTGAAGCACTAAACAGTATCTGTTCATAAGATACCATTTGCTGAGTTACGCTTACCTACAAAATACTTATTTACGAAAAGTAAACTCCGTTTTTGCCGGCTTCACAAACCTTGGAATCGGGACTTTTTGAACAGACACATGATATAAGTAAGTACCTTTCCTGACTTTACAGACAGATACTAACTACGTCTAAAATATAATTACTTTCTCCCCAAAGTTGTTATTCCCTGTATTCAACCAAAGAACATAAACTCCGCTGTTGAAATCGTACGGCACCTTATTAACTCCGGGAGTCAAAGAAACATTCTGATTAAACACCATTTGTCCTGAAATACCTATAATCCGAAGTATTCCGTTCACGGAAACATTCGTTTCAATAAAAGCACGTTCTCCATTTGAAAAGATATGTAACTCTTCAGCATTTTCGATTACAATACCGCTATATATATCATTAGAGACTTCGATTGAAACAACATCCGTTCCGATACTGCCGTTTTCATCTTCCACCTTAAGGTATATTTCATGTATTCCCAAAGGCAGTTCAACAGAAGGATTCACTCCGGTAGCAATTTCGGAGCCATTAAGCCACCATGAATACCCGGTGATGGCACCATCCGTACCAGTACTACCGGATCCGTCAAGCATAACAGTCTCCACACCATTATCATCAACATCCTCAACCACCAGATCATCTCCGGCATCGGCCACAGGAGGATTCACTACAACAACAGATGATGATCCTACCTCAAAAGAGAGCAGGCAATTTAATGTATTTTTTTCTCCAACAGGAGTATTGAAAGTATAAGAGAAGTAAATCACCTCTCCTTCTGAAGCCTGTATTTGGAATGGCTCATTAGGTGTTGCATTATTTGCCGGTACCGAAGGAAACTGGGTTTGATCGGTTGAATAAAACAAATACAACACAGAGTTCCCAATACCTTCACCGTTGGGGATAAAAGTAAGTGTAGGATTTGTTTTATCACTGGAAACCTCCACTGTAAAGTCATCCACACAGTCTGGAGTAAGAATCAGATTTCCTCCTCCAATTTCTTTCTCCACTTCCACAACCACCTCGTCAGAATCAGTTTTACCGTCATCATCAGTGATTGTCAATGTAAAGACATGGCGTCCGGGATTGAGCATTACCTGAGTATTGGGTGCTGTTGCAATTTCCCCGGTATAATCAGCCCACGAATATTCCACGATACTGCCATCGGGATCATAACTGCCGGAACCATCCAGTGATATCAGAACCGGAAGGTTCTCCTCCTGAACGGAAACACTTTGGTTGTCTCCTGCATCAGCCACAGGCATCCCTGCATCAACAACAGTTATGGTGACAATATCCATCGCCTGATCTCCATTACCATTCTCCACCACCAGCGTTATCGTATTGATGCCCATACTCAGATAATTTGTTACGTCAGGATTCACGCCAGTCCCAATTTCCTGACCATCCAACAACCAGGTATAGGAAACAATATTATTATCAGGGTCGGAGCTTCCGGAACCATCCAGTATAACGACATCAGCCACATCCACAGTTCGGTCATCGCCGGCATTGGCAATAAGGACATCCACATCACCTACAGTTATAACCACCTCATCGGTATCCATATTTCCCAGATCATCGGTTACTTCCAGAACCACAGTGTGAATACCGGGGCTCAAATCCACCGCGGTAGTCTGTCCAACAGCAAATTGCTGACCATTGACTGACCACACATAAGATTCAATATCACCTCCCATTGAAGAGCTTCCGGAACCATCGAGGTATACCTTGCTTCCGATGTTTACAATCTTATCGGCACCTGCATCAGCAAAAATTCTATCTTCTCCGAAAGTAACAGCACCATATCCGTTCCATTTCATTACCCGCACATAATCAACATACATTTTTGCAGGCATAGGGGCGGTAACCTGGGCATCAGAAGTAGCATCGGTAAAATTACCTCCAACTGCAAGATTCAGTATAAAATAGAACGGATTCTGAAAGGCTGAAAGTTCGCCATTAATAGGCTGTGGGCCGGTATACAAATCCACCTCGGCGCCATTGTCAATTGCAGTAAACCGAATTTCTGAAGGACTCCAGTACAAGCGATACGTCATAGGACGATCATTCATTGGATTATGCGAGAGAACATAAGGGTTGTTGTAATAAGGATCGAAAGCAATACTTGCAGCACCGGAAGGATTCTCCGGTGTCAATGCCTCTTCAGAGAACCAGATAAGATTGGCACCAACATATTCGTTTTCCGTAGCATCATCAAATCCATTAAAGGTTCTGGTTTCCTGCTTATGTCCCATTTCCATCATATCTATTTCACCGCAGGAAGGCCAGGACACCTCGTCATCGTTAATGCCCAGCAACCAGGCAGCAGGCCACAAGCCAATCTCCAAATCGGGGACCTGCATTCTTACTTCTATGATTCCATATTTAATGGCCACTTTATTTTTTGTATCCACTCTGCCTGAAGTAAAAGAACTGTTGCCCATAACTTCTTGACGAGCTTCCAGTACCAGAGCCACATTCCCGAGTTCACCCGGCATTTCGCCCGTAGAAACGTTTGAAGCATGATAATATTGCAGTTCCTGATTTCCCCAACCACACATTCCCTCTCCAAGATCACAACCATCACCTTCCACCAAATTCCAAATATCTTCATTCAACGTATCAAACTGATCTTCCCAAATGATCTCTCTCACTTGAACATCCACGCCATCGGTTTTCACGTTTCCCTTACTGTCAGTAGCTGTAAGTGTTATAGAATGAGTTCCTGTAGCAAGCTCTATTTCAGCAGTAACACCTGTTCCAAGCACAACCCCATTCTGACTCCATTGATAATCCACAATATCACCATAACTGGCAGACGCATCTAAAAGGACCAACTCTTTTCCGTCCTTATCTTCATCAATCACTTCCTGAGTGGAGCCTGCTTCCACATAAAAACCTTCAGAACCCGATATTACCTCACCTTTGCCATTCCATTTCATCACCTTAACATAATCCACATACATCTTGGCAGGGAAAGGTGCAGTAACCTGATCGTCTTCCACTACATCGGTAAAATTACCCCCGACAGCAAAATTCAAAATAAAATAAAAAGGTTTCTGAAATGTAGAAGCCAACTCAGGGGTACTCAACAATGGAATGTCGTCTGCGTAAAGTTCTGTTTCCACCCCATTGTCCACCACAGTATAAATTACTTTTGCTTCATTCCAGTACATACGATAAGTAACAAACCGACCGCTAAGGGGAGTGCCGGAAACATAGGGTTGATTAAACCAAGGGTCCCAAGCCATACTGGCAGCACATACAGCATTTTCACCGCTACAAGCAGCCTTGTCTTTCCAAATAAGATTGGCTCCCACATAGTTGTTTACATCTGCCCCGGCAAATCCCTGTCTTTCTTTCTCTGCCTGACTTTGCCCCATTTCCATCATATCCATCTCACCACAGGCAGGCCAACCAGCCGTTTCGTTATTAACGCCCAACAACCAAGCGGCCGGCCAAAGACCTGTCTTCAAATCAGGTACCATCATACGTACTTCAACCACTCCATATTTAATGGCAAGTTTGTTTTTAGTATCAATTTTTCCTGAAGTAAAAGAACTATTACCTATAGATTCCCGGCGTGCTTCCAGTACTAAAGCATTATTTCCTGATTCACCGGGAACAGGCGCTATATAAACATTGTCAGTATCGTAATACTCAAGCTCGAAATTCCCCCATCCACACATATTTTCACCAAACTCACAACCGTTACCGATGACAATATTCCAAACGTCAGAATTAAAAGAATCAAATTGTTCTTCCCAAATAACCTCTCCGATTTCTTCCGTGGGATTACCAACCCTGATGGTTATTTCATCGGTAGAAACCCTTCCGTCAGCATCAGTAATACTAAGAACAGCAGTATAAAAGCCGGTAGCCAAATTAACATCAGCTGTTTCAGTCGTAGCAACCACTTCACCATTGATACTCCATTCATACTCAGTAATCGGGCCAAAACTGGCACTACCATTCAATACCACCGTTTCACCATCAGCGACAATTTGATCATTCCCGGCGTTGGCAGAAAGTACATTTGCGTCAATAATTTCTCCTTTCCCATTCCATTTTCTCACATGAATATAATCCACATACATTTTTGCGGGTAACGGAGCTGTAACTCCTTCTGCGTCCGTGACATCAGTAAAATTACCTCCAACGGCAAGATTTAAAATAAAATAGAAAGGTTTAGTAAAGGCACCAGTTTCCCCGGACAATGGAAATGGTCCAGTATATAAATCATTTTCTATACCATCATCTACTACGGTTAACCGAATATTAGAATCATCCCAGTATAAACGATACTTAACAAACCGATCATTCAATGGTTCCAATTCAGGCACATAAGGTTGATTGTAATAATGGTCTGATGCAATACTTGCAGCTCCCAAAGGATTTTCAGAACTTACAGCATCTTCTGAATACCAAATTAAATTAGCACCTACATATTCGTTCACTGTAACGTCACCATGCCCATTCTCAGAACGGGCAGCCAATTTTTGTCCCATCTCCATCATATCTATTTCACCACAATAGGGCCATCCGTCAGAATCATGGGTGGTTCCCAAAAGCCAGGCAGCGGGCCAAAGACCCAGATTCAGGTCAGGAACTTTCATCCTTACCTCAATCATCCCATATCTTACAGCCAACTTTTCTTTCGTTTCAATCCTCCCGGATGTAAAGGAACTTGATCCCATCGCCTCATTGCGGGCTTCAATCACCAAAGCATTGTTTCCAGGCTCACCAGGAATTTCCTCAATATATACATTATCTGTTTTGTAATACTGAAGTTCCTGATTTCCCCAACCACACATTCCCTCACCCAAATCACAACCGTCCCCCGTTACAATCGTCCACCGGTCGATGTTCAATTCATCAAAATTTTCCTGCCAGATAAACTCTCCTACCTGTGACTTTACCGTGGTAAAAAGAAACGATAACAGGAAAAACATGCAGAATTTTTTCATAAATTTTTCTACCTTTTTCATAATTAATAATTATTTATTCCAGTATTGGATATTGCTAACAAACCAGTTTTTAACCTTAACCCATCTTGAAAAGATACAATCGCAAATACCTCATTCATTACAATTGTAAAAAGTAAAAAATTCTCATTAACTTTATTCAAACAAAATTGTATTCAACAACCAAAACTACTTTATGAATACTCATTGACAATTTTTAACAGTCATACTCTAACACAACAAGCCCCCCTACAAAACCCATACAAAACACATTAAAGACCGACAAA
>NZ_AEWI01000039.1 GCF_000191885.1 Anaerophaga thermohalophila DSM 12881 | reverse complement strand
AAGCACAAAGATCGAATTTACTGTTACCCCGGATATGATGAAGATAGTGTACATAGAATGCATGCGGACAAAGTCGCCTGGCCAGTTTCATTGGCATAGCCGAATGCACACCAAAACGGCGGGCTTCGTAGCTGCAGGCTGCTACCACTCCCCGGTCGGACATGCCGCCGACAATGACAGGCATCCCCTGAAGACGACTGTTGAGTAATCGCTCTACCGAAACAAAAAATGTGTCCAGATCGAAGTGTACAATGTGCCGGTTATCAGGATTCATATATTGATTTTGATTATTAATTAATCTTTTTGGTGATTACAATTTAATAAATTGGTGTAAAAAAGAAAAATTTATATGCGTTCCCACGGCTATATTTTGAAGTGCTGGTAAAATTTCCCACGCAAAAGCCGCAAAATATTAGCACGCAAAAGGCAAGAAAGACTATAATCCAACTGAACGATTCCGTTTCCCGGTTTTGATCGGGAATTATTTTCTTTGCAATTTTTGAGTTCCTTTAATTTTGCGTTCTCAGCGTGGAATAAAACAGGTAAAACTCAAAGCCCCTTAAAATAATGTTTAATCGTTTCGACATTTTAAGAATTACCAGGAGGATTGTTTTCAACCTTTCAATAAAACTGCGTAATTTTGGTATCTTTATCAGTGCAGCAGATTACAATGGATTATTCGATTTTCAGATATTAGTTGTAAGAAGTTGTAAGATGAATGCGATGGTGTTGCAAATCAGAATTTAGCATAAATATTCGGTTAAATGCAAGATGCTGATTTTAAAGCAATTGGAACGAACATGACAAAGAATGTTTTAATATAGATTAATAGATTATTAGATTTAAGATGGTAAGATGTAAGATAAAACGGGCCTGACAAGGCATACCACAACAAGAATATGTATAAGTTCTTGCATGCGAGTTCCATCAGACCAATAACTCAGACTTATTTTATACTGATGAAAGATTTCACAATAATCTGTAAAAAAAGTCTAAACGCTGAGACGCGATGACGCAAAGTCTTTTTGTGAGAGATATAGTCGTTCTTTTTAGTCTCACAAATAATTAACTATCAGCGGGTTAATATTTAACGGAGTATTGTGTAAATAAGGTACCAATTACTATGTTGCATTGGTTCGAAAATTACTCATCCCGATATATCGGGACTCCGTTTTTGGCGGCTTCGCAAGCCTTGCAACCGGCACTTTATGGACAGATACTAATTAATCAGACTAAACAATTAAAACATAATATCATGAAAAAAACTCTATGGCTATTAATGGCTTTTACCTTTTCGTTTTCGTTGAAAGCACAGGAAGATTGTTCCTTCAGGAATCCGGATATCTCATTGGATGAGAGGGCGGAATGTATAGTAAAACAGCTTACCGTTGAAGAAAAAATAAACCAGCTGATGAATGCTGCTCCTGCAGTTGACCGGCTGGAGATACCGGAATACGACTGGTGGAATGAGTGTTTACACGGTGTAGCCCGTGCCGGAAGAGCCACGGTTTTTCCGCAGGCTATTGGTATGGCAGCTACATGGGATACCACGCTGGTGTACCGCGTTGGAGATGCCATTAGTACAGAGGCCCGGGCCAAATACAATGTATTTTCGAAACATGGTTATCGCGGACAATATAAGGGATTGACCTTCTGGACGCCCAATGTCAATATTTTCAGAGACCCCCGCTGGGGACGCGGTCAGGAAACTTATGGTGAAGACCCGTTTCTGACCTCCAGAATTGGTGTGTCGTTTGTAAAAGGATTGCAGGGGAATCATCCCAAATATCTGAAAGTGGCCGCTTTGGCTAAGCATTATGCCGTTCACAACGGACCCGAAGCATTGCGACACGAATTCGATGCGAAAGTCAGCATGAAAGATTTGTGGGAAACTTATCTGCCAGCCTTCGAAGCTTTGGTTAAAGAGGCCGGGGTGGAAGGTGTAATGGGGGCGTATAATCGAACCAACGGCGATCCCTGTTGTGCACACCCTTATCTGATGCAGGAAGTACTCCGTGAAAAATGGGGATTTGACGGATATTATGTTTCCGATTGTGGCGCCATCATGGATTTTTATACCGGGCACAAAATTGTGGATACGCCGGAAGAAGCTGCAGCAATGGCTCTTAATGCCGGATGTAACCTGAATTGTGGAGACACTTATGCTTCGTTGTTAAAGTCTCTCGAAAAAGGCCTGACAACGGAAGAAGAAATTGACAGGTCGGTGAAACAATTATTTAAAACACGTCTTCGATTGGGACTTTTTGCGCCCGAAGGCGCTGTGCCGTATGATACGATTAGTACTGACGTGATACGCTCAAAAGAGCATCAGAAACTGGCACTTGAAGCAGCCAGAAAGTCTGTTGTACTTCTGAAAAATGAAGCAAACACACTTCCGGTTGCCAGGGATGTCAAAAAAGTTTATGTAACAGGCCCGACGGCTACTCACGTGCAGGCATTACTGGCCAATTATTACGGCGTCAGCGAGGATATGACCACCATTCTTGAAGGCATTGTCGGAAAAGTGAGTCCGCAAACGTCTGTTCAATACAGGCAGGGGGCTTTGTTGTATGAAGCCAACCGTAACACCATGGATTGGTTTTCGGGGGCAGCAGCCAGTGCCGATGTGACGGTAGCGTGCCTGGGGATATCTCAGCTAATTGAAGGTGAAGAAGGTGAGGCTATTGCTTCAGAACATAGAGGTGACCGGGAACGTACCAGACTGCCACAAAACCAGATCGATTTTTTGAAGCGAATTCGTGCCAGTGCAAAGAAACTGGTGGTTGTTATTACTTCGGGAAGTGCCATTTCACTCCCTGAGATTTATGATATGGCCGATGCCTTACTTTATGTATGGTACCCCGGCGAACAAGGAGGGAAAGCCGTGGCCGATGTGCTTTTTGGCGATGCTGTTCCATCCGGTCGTCTGCCTGTAACAGTTGTTAAATCGGTAGATGATCTGCCTCCTTACGAGAATTATGATATGAAAGGCAGAACTTACCGGTATATGGAAGTTTCGCCTCAGTTTCCGTTTGGATTCGGACTCTCATATACCGATTTTACTTACAGTAATTTGACTTTGGAGAGCAACAAAGTAAAATCAGGAGAGTCGGTGAGACTTAGCTTTGATTTAACCAACGAAGGCGAATATGATGCCGATGAAGTTGTACAGTTCTATATTACCGATGTAGAAGCATCCGTTAATGTTCCCAAACAATCGTTGATTGGTTTTAAAAGAGTTGGCCTGGCCGCCGGCGAAAGCACAAAGATCGAATTTACTGTTACCCCGGATATGATGAAGATAGTGGACAATAATGGTGAGAAAATACTGGAGTCCGGGGAATTTAAAATCTATATTGGCGGATCAAGTTATTCGGAAGTGAACGATGAACTTGGTGCTGCTGAAGGTTTAACAGGTCGTTTTGAAGTGTTGTAATCATATCCGAAATAAATGCCCGTTTACAGATTGTAAATTAGTGTTTGCCCATAAAGTCCCATTTGCTGTTTTACGCTTGCAGCTGGCACTTTATGGGCAGACACTAATTAGTGCCTGTCTATAAAGTAGGGAAAGTTTCCTACTTATCATGTGTCTGTTCAGAAAGTGTCATTTACAAGGCTTGCGAAGCCGCCAAAAACGCAGTTTACTTTTCGTAAATGAGTATTTTGGCGGCAAGCGTAACACAGTAAATGGCACTTTATGGACAGACACTAATTATACCTGAATTTTTGCAGGCAAACGGCTGCTTGTTTGCAAAAATTTGGATTATAGTATTTCATCATACAATAGATCGTCAGATTACTGATTTAGTTTGTCCGATTTATTGGAGTAATATTTCCCGCTTTATTCTCCATGCCCCATGCCCCATGCTCTATGTCCCATGCTCTATCTTCTGCCTTTCGGCGACTTTTCTCCAACAATCCCTTGTTTGGTTAAGATCGAACTACAGATACTTTTACTTTTTCTTCCAAAAAATTCCGATTTTTACAGCTTAATTTTCTTCATATATGGAGTCACAGGTTATTGCAGAGCAGGTTGTCATTGCAGGCATGATTGTATTAACAGGTACGGTTGGCAGTTGGGCCAAAATTATTACTGAGCAGATACGTTATGCTATCTCAAGGTTGGTTTTTAACATTACGTTACCGTTATTGATCGTCACTACGATTTCCCGGATGGAGATGTCGCATGAGGTGCTTGTCAATGGATGGTGGGCATTAGTGTTTACCGTTGTGTCGATACTTTTGATGTATGGTTTTGGTAAAGTGTCTTCCCGGCTGTTTCGTTTACCCAACCGTTCAGCTGTTGTGCATGAGTTGCATACCATGTTTGGAAACATTGTGTTCCTGGGCTTTCCGCTGATAGCCGCTTTATACCCCGAGGGGGAAAGCTTATTGTATGCTTCCATCTATTATATGGTATCCAGTTTTATGCAATGGACTTATGCGGTATTTCGTCTTAAGGGACAGAAGGATGTGCCGGTGCGTGACCGCTTTAATAACCTGCTAAATCCCAATACGGTTGCATTTGCTGTCGGGATATTGCTTTTCTTTATTCAGTTTCAGTTACCATATCTGGTATATCAGCCTTTTCGAACAATCGGGAATGCTACCAGTCCGTTGGCACTATTGTATATTGGAGCTACACTTGCAGGAACAAATTTGAAGGGGATACTCAAACGTTACGATATTTATGTTTTGAGCTTCAATAAGTTGTTGTTAATTCCTTTTGTGCTATTGCTGATAATTAACTTTTTTGTAAAACAGATTGGAATTGATTTTGGCGATATGCCCGGCACCATAATCGTACTTGAAACCGCTATGCCATGTATGAGTATGATAGTGATAATGGCAAAGGCTTATGGCGCTGCCGATGACCTTGCTTCTGAAAATGTGTTTTTCACTACTGTCCTTAGTCTTCTTACTCTTCCTGTTGTATATTTTCTTACTACGGCGGTTTGAGGGTGGAATGGCAGCATGGGGCATGGCAGCATGGAGCATAGAGAATAATATCTTGTCTTTTTCATCTGTGTCACCGTTTAGCAACAACATTTGTTTTTGATTAAAATTTCCGACTTTTGTGAAGACAATCTTATTAAACAATGACTTATCAGGAAACCATTAAATATCTTTTTGAGCAGTTGCCTGTGTATCAGCGCAGCGGGAAGGCTGCCTACAAAGCCGACTTGAAAAATACGCTTGAACTGGACAATCATTTTGGTCATCCTCACCGGCGTTTCAGGACAATTCATGTTGCCGGTACCAACGGAAAGGGGAGTGTCTCACATCTGCTGGCCTCCATTTTACAAAGTGCCGGGTATCGCACCGGCCTCTATACATCGCCTCATTTATTAGATTTCAGGGAGCGCATCCGTATCAATGGCCGGATGATACCTGAAAAGGAAGTGACAGATTTTGTTGCGGTTAACCGTGACATCATAGACCGTATTCATCCTTCTTTTTTCGAGATGACGGTGGCTCTGGCTTTCGATTATTTTTACAGGGCTGAAATTGATGTGGCAGTTATAGAAGTCGGTCTTGGCGGCCGGTTGGATTCAACAAATATTATTACACCCGACTTGTCGGTGATCACCAATATAGGGATGGATCACACCATGTTTTTGGGAAATACACTTTCCGCTATTGCAGGGGAGAAGGCAGGTATTATCAAAAACAATGTTCCGGTTGTAATCGGGCGCCGGCAGGAAGAAATTGCGGATGTTTTTTGTCAAAAAGCAAAGGAGATGAAATCGCCGATTTACTTTGCTTCACAGATGATCGGTTTAAAAAAAGTGCGGGAGGATGACACTTTTCAACATATATCGGTGGCTTCCGATGCTCTTTCCGGGACATTCAGATTGCCGTTGCTGGGAAATTACCAGCAGGAGAATCTTCTGACAGTGCTGGCATCGGTTGTAGAGCTGAGAGAGGCAGGTTATTCTGTTACCGATTCTGCAATCCATCGAGGCATAGAAAAAGTAACGGAGCAAACAGGACTGGCCGGCCGATGGCAAGTTATATCCCGCAAGCCTCTGGTGGTGTGTGATACCGGCCATAACGCCGACGGAATAGAGCGGATATCAGCACAATTGAAATTGATTACGGCTGATAAAACCCACATAGTTTGGGGGATGGTCGACGACAAGGATGTGCAGGGAATTATGAAGCTTCTCCCTCAGAATGCACTTTATTATTTTACCCGTGCATCCATCCCTCGTGCAATGGATGAACACATTCTGGGCAAACTGGCCGGGGAGGCAGGATTAAAAGGAGAAACTTACCCCGATGTCAGCGCGGCGGTGGCTGCTGCCCGCGAAAATGCATCAGATAACGATTTGATTTTCATTGGAGGGAGTACTTTTATTGTCGCTGAGGCGCTTGAAAAATGACTTTATTGTTTGGTGGTTGAAAAAAACTCTTCTATATTTGCATCGCTTTTGAGAAAACAGGGCGATTAGCTCAGCTGGTTCAGAGCACCTGCCTTACAAGCAGGGGGTCAATGGTTCGAATCCATTATCGCCCACCTATGAAGGACCTCGAAAGGTCCTTTTTTTTTGTTTAAAGTAGAAAGGTCCTTTTTATTTAATGATTTCTTTCGTTAATGAAAAACTTCATTAAATTTGTATCTTAACAACCAGGTTTAAATAAAAATCTGACATGGAAGAAGGAAGTAACAAAAAGAGAAGTTTTCCCGTCCCGGAACCTGCCTTACGCCGTATGCCATGTTATCTGGCTTATCTGAAAATTGCTTCCCGTAAAGGCGACCGATACATTTCTTCAACCAATATTGCCGGTGATATGGGGGTCGACCCCACACAGGTAACCAAGGACCTCTCTTATACCGGTATCACCGGCAAAACCCGTGTCGGATATGAAGTGGAACCATTGATCGATGCACTTGAAGATTTCCTTGGATTCAGGATGGTAGATAAAGCTTTCCTTTTTGGTGCCGGAAGTCTCGGTCGGGCTTTATTGCACGATCACGGCCTTAAACAGTACGGCCTTAATGTTGTAAAAGCTTTCGATATAGACCCTGCCGTGGTTGGTCGCGAGATCGTTAATGTTCCCATTCATCACATCGACGATTTTAAGCTTATGCGCGAAGAAGGTGTGGAAATAGGCATACTGACCGTCCCCACCGAAAGTGCCCAGCAGGTAGCTGATTTAATGGTGGAAGGAGGTATTCGCGCTATCTGGAACTTTACCCCTGTCCGAATTAAAACCCCCGACGATGTTGTGGTTCAGAATACTTCCTTGTATGCACATCTGGCCGTAATGTTTAACCGGCTTCACGAAATTAAGCAAGACGAAAAAAAATATTAGTATAGCTGGTGAGCTGGTGAGCTGGTGAGCTGATGAGCTCATTTCTCACCCCTCAATCCTCATCAGCTCACCCCTCAACCCTCACCAGCTATTTTAATCTTTCACCTATCTTTTTTCTTGTTGAGGCAAAGATTTTTAATAACTCTTCTGATTCATTCCTGAGATGACTTGTTTGATTTAATGTCATTAGTTCGCTTTCCTCTAAGAGTTCAATCCAGAAAAGCGTTTCATCGCATTCTTCCACTACAATGCTGAGTTTTGAAAAGTATTCTTTCTCGGATCTTGCTCTGGCTGCTGCTCTGAAATTTGCTGCAACAGAAGTTCCTGAGCGAAAAAGTTGTTTGCCAATCATTTGGTGTTGGGCAAGCTTTGGCAACGATGCATAAAACTTGATAATTTCAATGGCAAAGGCCTTTGATCTTTTGCAATACTTCCGATTGAAATCACTCATAAATTAGGGTTTTAATGGTATAATAATATTTGGATATTTCAGCTCATCCCTCAACCCTCAATCCTCATCAGCTCAATCCTCATCAGTTCAATCCTCACCAGCTCAATCCTCATCAGCTCAATCCTCAACAGCTCAAAAAGTCAGAGAGAACGTGGTTTCTTTTCCCGGTTCGGAATACGCGTTGATACTTCCCCTGTGCAGTCGCATAATTTGTCGCGACAGGCTGAGACCAATTCCGGAACCCTGAGGCTTTGTGGTAAAGAACGGGATGAATATTTTGTCCAGAACATCGGGCAGTATGCCTTTGCCGTTATCGGTTACCTGAATGGTGATACGTCCGCGCCGGTTGAGAAAGGCCTTGATTTCGATCCGGGGATTTTCCCTGTTTTCGAGCGCATGAATGGCGTTTTTAACGAGGTTTATCAACACCTGTTCAATCAGGTGCTCGTCTGCTGATAGTTCCAGTGATTCGGGTTCCACGATCACTTTGCAGGTAATACCTTTTTCCTTAATTTCTTTTTCATGGAGCTCCCGTATATTGTTGAGCAGATGGTATACTTTGAAAATAGTAAAGTTCGGGGTGGGTATTTTAGTCAGGTTGCGATAAGTATTGACAAAGTGGAGTAATCCGTCGGTTCGTTTGTGAATGGTTTGCAGAGCCTGCTCTACCTCCTTCAGCGATTCGGTATCTTCTTGTTCCACATTCCGGGCTTCGAGTGAATCAATGATATTTTGTATCAGCTGCTTGATCGTGGATGAGAGAGAAGATATCGGGGTGATGGAGTTCATGATTTCGTGTGTGAGCACCCGTATAAGTTTCTGCCACGATTCCATTTCTTTTTCATCGAGTTCCTGCTGGATGTTTTTGATAGAAACCAGCATAATACTGCGGTTGTGAATGCGAAACTCGGTGGCATAGATGGCCAGTTGCAAAAGGTCGTCTTTTTCCCGCACACGCACCAGGGTGTTCTCTCCGTGCTTGATTGTCAGAAGCTTTTGGACGATGTCCGGGCTAAACTCACGTAATCCTTGTATGTTGTGTAACGTTCGTACCTGAAATAGTTTTTTTGTCGCATTGTTGATCAGTTCCACCTTGCCGTCTTTCTGGAAAGCAATAAGGGAAATTCCGATGTGCTGAATGACTGTTTGCAGGTAAAAATAGTTCTCTTCCTTTTCGGCCCTGACCGCCTGAAAATCTTTAATCACTTCATTGAACGATTTTTTGAGCTTATCGAACGATGAGTCAAGACTTTCAACCTGAAATGTTCGGGTGAAATCGGAGTAGCGAATGGATTCAAGGAAATTGTTAAGTACACGGTTGGTGCGGTCAACATAAAATATCATGGCCACCACCTGGAAAACAATGAGAAGTCCCACCAGTATAAGAGTCATGGTGAGACTGGTGTTGTACCACAGGTAACTGAACCCGAAGATAGAGACAGTCAGCAAAACTGTCCGGATGATATAATTGGTTCTGAAATTATTAAAGCCCATATTTTTCCATTCTCCGGTAAAGTGATGTACGAGTCAGTCCCAGATCGGATGCGGCTTTGGAAATGTTACCGCTATGCATGCGCAGGACTTTTTCAATAACCTTCTGTTCTATTTCTTCCAGGTTGTAGGTATCAAACTCGAAAGAGTCGGCAGTACCACCGTGAGATGAAAGCTGGAAATCGTTTTCGTCGAGATTGGGCGATTCACTCATTATGACGGCCCGCTCCAGCACATGCTGAAATTCACGAACATTTCCCGGCCATGGATAAGAACGGAACTTTTTGATAACCTGATTGCTGAGTTTGTTGATTTTTTTATTGTATTTTTTGCCAAATATTTTCAGGAAATGTTCTGCCAGAAGGGGAATATCTTCCGGACGCTCCCGAAGTGGGGGAATTTCAATTTCTACCGTGTTGATACGATAAATAAGGTCCTGTCGGAAGCGGTCTTCTGCAGCCATTTGTTTCAATGGCATATTGGTTGCACTAATGAGTCTTATGTCGATGGATTTGGGTTTATTGGCTCCTACTCGTGTAACTTCTCTTCGTTCGAGCACTGTAAGCAGTTTTGCCTGCATCGGAAGAGAGAGGTTTCCAATTTCGTCAAGAAAGATGGTTCCTCCCGAGGCGAGTTCAAACCGTCCGGGACGATCAGCTTTGGCATCGGTAAATGCCCCTTTGACATGTCCAAAGAGCTCGCTTTCGAAAAGTGTTTCACTGAGTGCCCCAAGGTCTACACTGATGAATACTTCATCTTTTCGCAATGAGTTACGGTGAAGCGCCCTTGCAACCAATTCTTTTCCGGTTCCGTTTTCACCCAGTATCAAAACATTGGCATCGGTTCCGGCCACCTTCTTTATGGTACTGAAAACCTGCTGCATTCCCGGAGAAGCACCAATGAAATCGGCGAAGGGCTGATCCATGATGGTGTTGATCTCTTTTTGTTTTTCGCGCAGGTCGGAGGCTTCACGGCGCGAACGGTTTAGCTTAATAGCCGAAGATATAGTGGCCAGAAGCTTTTCGTTTTGCCATGGTTTGATAATGAAATCTGTAGCGCCTGCTTTAATGGCCTGTACAGATTTTTCCACATCCCCGTATGCAGTGATAAACAGAACCACTGCCTGCGGATCAATCTCAAGTATTTTGTTGAGCCAGTAGAATCCCTCTTTACCACTGATGGCATCCTGGGTAAAATTCATGTCCAGTAGAATCACATCGTAGTCTGTCTCTTTCATCAGCGAAGGAATATTTTCCGGATCGGTTTCCGTGGTGATGAGTTCTACGTGCGGACGCAACAATAATTTTAAAGCAAACAGAATATCGGTGTTATCGTCAACTGCAAGAATTTTTCCGGTTTTTGTGGCCATAGCATTAATTTAGTTAATTTTATACATTAACTGTTTCCGAGAGAAGCCCGAATCATAGGGGCAGGCAGACACAAGTTGTGACAATCTCTGTCATGTTCGTTTCAAATGTATTAAAAAATTGTCCATGTCTTTGATAAAATTGTTCGTTAACGGACAATTTTTATGTCTTTAGAAGCAGAAAAGCGCTTTAAGATTCGTTCAAAGTATTGTATATCAATTGATGGTTGTTTTTGGCCGGATTTGTGATATATTTTAAAACGGCCTCAAGATAATGTCAAGGCAATGACCTTTAATCTTCCTGCAAGTTTTTAATTTTAACGGTTTTTTATTTGACGTAGCACTATGGAAATCATCATGGTGTTCGCGAATGTACATTTAGTGTCCGGCATTGAACATTTTTTTGGATTTATGATACATACAAGAAACATACAAAAATTTTATCAACGTGGGGAACACGTAAGATATGCTTTGCAAAACATCAATATTGATATCAATGAAGGCGAATTCGTAGTTGTCAGAGGGCCCTCGGCAAGCGGAAAAACCACATTGCTCGGTTTGTTGGGATTGGTTGATGCCCCTTCGGGGGGTGAAATATATTTTAAAGACACAGAAGTTGCCCGTATTTCAGAGTCTGAAAGGGATAAAATAAGGCGCAAACATATTGCCTTTGTATTCGAAAACTTTTATCTGATTGAGGATATGACAATTTCGGAAAATATTGAATTGCCACTACAATATTTACCGTTTAAACGTAAGGAGAAGAAACATATCGTTAATGATTTGATGGAACGTTTCCGCTTAACTCATTTGAAGCGTCAGTATCCTTCCAAACTTGGTAACCTGACCCGGCAAAAGGTTGCGCTTGCCAGGGCTTGCAGCTCCTCGCCAGATATTATCTTTGCCGATGAGCCTTGTGGCCGCTTAAGTTCCGGTGAGTGCGAAGAGTTTATGGAATTGTTTCGTCAGATCAACGAGGAAGGAACGACAATTGTGATGGCTACTCACTCTGAAGATAATTCCAGACATGGGCAACGCATTATCCAGCTGTTTGATGGTCACGTGATTACTCATTCCACAGAGGGGCGATGACAGAATTGAAACGAGTCCCGGGTAATCGGGATGAGTTCTTTTTGGCCAATAACTTAGACTGATTAGTTTCTGTCCATAAAGTAAATAGTCAGTTTAAAAAAGCCGAAACGCAGAGACCCAACGACGCAAAGTTTTATTATGAGAGAATAGTGGTTTGTGCCATTAATTGTGTAAGCAGTTAATTACCAGACATCTGGAAAAGTTTAACGGAGTATTGTAAAGTAATATTTGTTGCGTTAGCCAAAAACGGAGTTTACTTATCGTAAATGAGTATTTTGGCGGCTTCGCAAGCCTTGCAACCGGCACTTTCTGAACAGACACATGATTTGTTACAACTTTTCCCGACTTTAGGCGGGCACTAATTAAAGAGGTTTGTTTATTACACACACAAATTGATTTATGCGCATTTGGAGTTATATAAATACATCGTTCCGGACATTGTTTTTGCATCGGGGCTTTTCTTTGCTGATTCTTTTCGGGCTTTCGGTGGGGATAGCAATGAGTATTTTTGTGCTGGAATATGTTTATTATCAGTTTTCATACGACAAGCACTACCGGGATTCCGATAATATTTATCGTGTAGTATCGAAAGGAAAGCTTGAAAATGAATATGTTGATGTAGCTCTTACGCCAATGGTACTGGCTTCCGAATTACAAAAGTATCCCGGGGTTTCTGCATTGACGAGGATTATTGATACTTCTGAAAAACCCGTTCAAAGTGATTATTCCAAAGCCTACGAGTCGGATATTATTTTTGCCGATTCCTCTTTCTTTTCGGTGTTTTTCCGGCCATTTGTTTTGGGTGATGCAAAAGATTGCTTTTCCGATTCAACAGGAATTGCTATATCCAGATCGGCGGCTTCCAGATTGTTTGCAAACCATAACCCTATTGGCGAAATCATTCGCATCAACGAAACGGATACATTTGTGGTAAGAGGTGTATATCAGGATGTTCCTGATAACAGTCACTTTAAATATGATATTGTTTTACCATACCGGATAGTTGAAAAGCAGTTAAAGGAACATTACGGTCAGAGCTATCAGGAGATTGAAGAAAGTTGGTTTTCCCTGATTACTTATGTTTATGTAAAAACCAAACCCGGTACGGAAGCCGATTTACTTGCCGACCGATTTAATTCGGAAATTCAAACTGAAATGGAAGAACAACGTGATGAGTTGTTCGATCCCCTGTCACAAACTTATCTGAATTATCATTTTCAGAAATTGGAAGATATCTATCTTTTTTCGAACTGCGATTTTGAGATAGGGGAAACCACAAGTCCTTTATATGTATATATATTTCTGGGGATAGCATTCTTTATTTTATTGGTAACAGCGTTTAATTTTATGAATCTGACAACTTCGCGGGCGTTGGACCGGGTAAGGGAAGCAGGAGTCAGGCGAATTTTCGGGGCGAGAAGAGGCAGTCTGGTTGCCCGGTTTATCAGTGAGTCGGTATTGTTTAGTTTTATAGCACTCTTTTTAGGGCTTGTTTTGGTTGAATTACTTCTGCCTTATTTTAGTGATCTTTTCCGGATGGATTTTTTGGATCAGAACTATCGGGAACAAATCAATATGTCCTGGGTTTTGGTGGGTACTTTACTGGTAGGGGTTTTGTCGGGGCTTTATCCGGCTTTGGTTTTTTCCGGGATCAGGCCGGTGCATCTTTACACCGGACAAAATACGTTCTCATCTTATCCGGGAATATGGTTCAGAGGGGCTTTGGTTTTTATTCAGGTATTTGTGGCCGTGGTGCTTTGTGCGGTTGCGATAGGAATGTGGCGGCAAATGAATTTTGTGAAAAATTATGATCTTGGGTTTGATCCTCAAAATCTTGTTCTCATTGAAAGAGCACGCTATTTAGGCGAGGATGTTGATTCGGTTATTAGCGAACTCAGCAAGATTGATGGCGTTTCGCATGTGAGTAAAATGTATTCCAATCCGGGCGAGCCTGTCTCTATAATGTCTTTTAACCTGGCAGAAGATAGTACCAGGACATATTTTCTTTCAGTATTTTATGTTGATTGTACTGTTTTTGAGACTTTACAGGCCAAAATAAAAAGCGGAAAGGTGCATTGTAATGATACCAGCCGGATATTGATTAATGAGGAAGCTGCATCGATGATGAACATCAGTAAACTCGATGGGCAAAAACTTCAGACCATGGCTTCAGGAGGGGGCGATATCAAAGAATATCCTATAACGGGAATTATCGAAAATGTATACATGGGAAGTCTCAAGAATACTTTGCGACCGGCCATGTTTGTTCCCGTTCAAAGTCATGAAATTCCCCGCAGCCTTCTGGTGCGTTATTCGGATATTGATTACAGTTCTGTTTATCGTCGGATAAAAGAGGTTTGGGATCGTTCAGGCACAGGCGCTCCTTTTCTGGGCGGGTTGATAGCAGAGCGCCTCGATAATTTTTACCGTGAGGATTACCGTTATAGTTCCCTTGCCACAGCATTTGCTGTTTTGGTGGTAATAATGGCTTCATTGGGGATGACAGGTTTGGTCTCTTTTTTAATAGCGACCCGGCGTCATGGTTTCTTCCTGCGCAAGCTTACCGGATTTCCTGATTTTCATATTATCCTTAGCCTTTTCCGTGGTTATCTGAGATTTGTTTTGGCAGGTGTTGTTTTGGCTCTGCCCGTTTCACAAATCCTTTTGAATATTTGGTTAGAGACGTTTAGTGTTCATTATTATTCGGATTATCTTTGTTTCGTTGTTTCTGCTGTTTTACTTACCGGAATTGCTGCCGGGATTGTTTACTATGGAGTGAGAAAACTCCGGAAACAGATGTCTTTGCATCAGTTCTGAACGAAGTCTTCCTTTACCATACTTTTAACTTCACAAAACCAAATGGTTTTAAAAAAAATCGATATATTTGCGCGTTTAGAAAAAAGTAATGAGTCTGCTTCTTAAATAGCTGTTTTGTCAACGTCGGGGTGCAGAGGATTTTTAACCGAAGTTAATTTTTTGTTAATGAGATTTTGAAAATTCGCTGCAACAATCAGATTGGTAAAAATGAACTTTTAATCGGCTGACTCAGGAATGTGATTTTGAAATAAAAAAATACCTACAAATGCAGAACAAAGGAGCGATCAGACTATTTGCCATTCTTTTGGCACTGGTTAGTTTGTATCAGTTGATCTTTACATTTCAGACCCGCGAGGTTGAAAAACAGGCTGAGGTATATGCCAAACAGCGTGGCGGGGACGATCCCGATCTGGTTAGTAAATACCGGTTCAACTATCTCGATTCCATGAAGAATAAGGTAGTTTATAATTTTCTTTTCGGATTAAGGGAATATACCTATCAGGAATGTAAAGAGCGTGAAATTAATTTCGGACTCGACCTCAAAGGCGGAATGAACCTTATTCTTGAAGTTCAGGTTGAGGATATAATCAAAGCGCTTTCCAATTACAATCAGGACGAAGCTTTTATCGAAGCATTGAAGCTTGCCCGCGAAAGAGAGAAAAATTCTACCAGGGATTTTATAACACTTTTTGGGGAAGCTTTTGAAGAGGTCGCTCCCGAAGGTCGCCTGGCGGCTATTTTTAATACAGTTGAATTAAGGGATAAAGTTGATTACAATTCTACCAACGAAGAAGTCCTTCGCGTCATCCGGGAAGAAGCCCGGGGCGCTATTGATAATGCCTTTAATATTCTTCGTACACGTATCGACCGTTTTGGGGTAACGCAACCCAATATTCAGCGGTTGGACCAGACAGGCCGTATTCTTATAGAACTTCCCGGAGTCGGCGATCCGGAACGGGTTAAGGACCTGTTACAGGGCACTGCCAATTTGGAGTTTTGGGAAACTTACAATCAGGAGGAAATTTTTGAAAGTCTGATAAGCGTTAATCAGTTAACGGCTGAGATTGAAGCTGTCAGAAAGGCGAATGCGGATACAACAGAAGTGAAACCTGAAGTTTCATTGGAAGAGGGCGAAGAGGGAAGCGATCTGGCATTACTCGACGAAATAGAAAGCGATACACTGGATGTTGATGCCGGGGAGGAAGGCGTAACTTCACTCTTTACTTATCTTGCTCCCAGTGGGCGTCCGAATAGTCCTGTAGTGGGGCTTGCAACTTCCCGTGATACCGGTAAGGTTAACAGTTATCTTGCTCTCGAAGAGGTACAATCACTTCTACCGCGTGATGTTAAATTCCTTTGGACGGTAAAACCAATTCCTGCAGAAGAGGCTCAATACTGGACCAATCAGCAGTTTGACGAAAATGATGAACTGTTTCAACTGATAGCACTGAAGGTGACCAGCCATGACGGGCGTCCGCCATTAGAAGGAGATGCCGTCTCCGGTGCACGGGCGGTTACCAATCAGCAGGGACAATATGAGATAGAGATGTCTATGAACAGTGAAGGTGCCAAAACCTGGGCCAGGCTGACCAAAGCCAACATTAAAAGGTCTATTGCCATTGTATTGGACGGGTATGTATATTCTTTCCCAACTGTTCAGAATGAAATAAAAGGAGGACGCAGTTCTATTACCGGCGATTTTACACCGCAGGAAGCCAAGGACCTTGCCAATGTTCTTCAATCGGGTAAGATGCCTGCCCCGGCAAGGGTGGTTGAAAGTACCGTTGTTGGTCCTTCACTGGGTGCCGAAGCTGTTGATGCCGGACTTAAGTCGTTTATTTGGGCATTTATTGCTGTACTCATTTACATGCTCATTTATTATGGTATCAAAGCCGGTCTGGTAGCCGACTTCGCATTGATTGCCAATATGTTCTTTATCATGGGCGTTTTGGCTGCATTTAATGCCGTGCTCACGCTGCCTGGTATTGCCGGTATCGTTCTTACCATAGGTATGTCGGTTGACGCCAACGTGCTGATATACGATCGAATACGGGAAGAATTGAAAGCCGGCAAAGGTTTAAGACTTGCCATTGCCGATGGTTACAAAAATGCTTTCTCTGCCATTATCGATGCCAATGTTACCACTTTCCTGACCGGATTTATTCTGTTCACTTTCGGGACAGGGCCCATCAAAGGCTTTGCCACTACTCTGATGATTGGTATTGCCACCTCTTTCTTCTCGGCATTTTTTATTACACGTCTGATTTATGAAAGTCTTCTTAAATCAAAAGTTGATATAAGGTTTGCTACCAAACTGACTGAAAATCTTTTCAAAGGAATGCACATTCGTTTTATTGAAAAGAGAAAGGTATTTATAACTATTTCCGGAATTGTTATATTATTGGGTGTGCTTTCCCTTGGAATAAGGGGACTGAAACAGGGAATTGACTTTACCGGAGGTCGTTCGTACGTGGTACGGTTCGATGAGCCGGTTCCTGCTACAGAAATTCAGTCCGTTCTCGTTACTGCCTTTGAGGGTGCTAACGTTGAGGCCAAAACTTTTGGCGCCGATAATCAGATCAGGATAACAACCAACTATTTGGTTGATTTGGATGACAAGGATGCTGATGATCGGGTAACAAACCGCCTGTATGAGGGACTTAGGCCTTACATAGGTGACGATGTGACACTGGATGAGTTTCTTTCGGATTACCGGCAGAGTTCACAAAAGGTAGGTCCCACCATTGCCAGCGATATCAGAAATAAGGCGGGATATGCCATATTCTTTTCATTGGTGGTTATTTTCCTTTATATTTTGATTCGATTTAGAAACTGGGAATTCGGAATTGGAGCGTTAGGTGCACTGGTGCATGATGTATTGATTGTGTTAGGGATTTTTTCTCTTCTTTATTCAGTAATGCCTTTCTCAATGGAAATAGACCAGTCATTTATCGCAGCCATTCTTACCGTTATCGGGTATTCCATCAATGATACAGTGGTTGTGTTTGACCGGATCAGGGAGTATAGAGTACTTTATCCAAAGCGTGAGCTGACAGATGTTTTCAACCTGGCGATGAACTCTACCATCAGCCGAACCATGAATACATCGTTTACAACTCTTGTCGTGCTGGTCGTTATTTTTCTGTTTGGAAGTGAGGTTATTCAAGGATTCGTGTTTGCGTTGATTGTTGGTGTTGTTGTTGGTACTTATTCATCCTTGTTTATTGCATCCCCCATTACATTTAATTTTATGGAGAGACGCATTAAAGCCAAGGCTAAGGGTAAGGGACGAAAAAAATAACCAAACCAATTATATAATATTTGTTTATTGTTCCCCGGTTGGATTAAAGTCATCCGGGGAATTTTTTTATATCTTTGACAGGAACAAATCATTTTGTTATGGTAACGTTTCTTTTTGGTATTTCCATGGGGGAGATAATTGTAGTCTTCCTGGTAGTATTGTTGCTTTTCGGGGCCAATAAGATTCCCGAGTTCGCAAGAATGCTGGGCAAAGGAATGAATGAATTCAGAAAAGCAAGTGAGGATATTAGGAAGGAGTTTCACGAAAGTACAAGTGATCTGAAAGAAGATTTTGAAGAAGCCCGCCAGTATATCACCGAACAGGGGCGCGAGATGAAAGAGGATATTAAAAGAGCAGGAGAAGATGTGAAGCAGACCCTTGAAGATGATTCGGGAAGAGATGATTCCTATGGTGATGAGTCAACTAAGAATCAGGATGATACTCCCGATGGTTCGGATGAAGTTTCACGGGAAGTTTATGGGATAAATGCTGATGGAAAACGCGATGAGACAGGTAGTGCTTCAGGTGAAGAAGATTTAACCGGCGATGAGTTGGATCGGGATGAGGAAGAAAAGAGAGGGGAAAAATAAGTTGTCGGTCTGAAGATCAATTTATACGCGTTATTATTGTGAAGTTTGTACCGGGTGTCAAATTTCTTGCTAAAAACAAGTGATACATTGCCTTATGGAGATAATATCATATTTACAGGTTTTAGCTGGTTTTGTTTTGCTTTTTTTCAGTGGTAACTGGCTGGTGAGAGGCGGGGTTGAAATATCCCGCCATTTTCGTGTCAGTCCATTGGTAGCCGGACTTACAGTGGTTGCTTTCGGCACCTCTGCTCCGGAGTTGTTTGTTAGTGTTGAGGCTGTATTTACCGACGCTCCCGATATATCTATCGGAAATATTGTAGGTTCGAATATTGCCAATATTGCTTTAATTCTCGGAAGTGTAGCCATCATATTTCCCATCTCTGTACGTCAGCCTTCCCTATTATTTGACTGGCTGGTGATGATGCTTGCTTTCTTTTTGTTGTTTTTGTTTTTGGATAATGGTCTTCTGCAGCGTGGCGAGGGATTCGTGTTTTTTCTGCTGATTGTTGTTTATCTTCTCTGGTCGGTAATAAACTCGCGGCGCAAATCGGCCAGGAATGAGGAAGTTTTTCCTGAGCCTGCCATGAAACTTCCGGTTGCTGTTTTGATAATTGTTCTGTCTGTTACCGGCTTATATTTTGGCGCGGAATGGCTTGTTACCGGTGCAAGCCATCTGGCTATAGGCTGGGGGGTCAGCGAGAGAGTGGTAGGTGTGTCGGTGGTTGCCTTTGGTACCAGTGTGCCCGAATTGGCTACATCTCTTGCTGCTGCCTTGAAAAAGGAAATGGATATATCGGTTGGAAACATTATCGGTTCTAATATATTTAATATTTTTTCCATATTAGGTATAACCGCTATTCTGAAACCATTGGAGGTTTCACCACGCATAGTTACTTTCGATTTCTGGTGGATGACGGGAATAGGTATCCTGCTGATGCTTTTTATGATTCCGTTGCGCAAAGGTTTGATAACACGGTTTAAAGGAGCGGTCTTACTTTTGGTCTATATTTTTTATATTTGGTTTTTGTTTAATACTTGAGCCCGGTCTGAAAAGCATCTTTGTCGCCAAACTCATTGTTGTTTGGTTCACCGAATTTGCGCGAATTAACGCGAATTTAATCGCATCTTTGATGCGACAGTCATTCGTGTTATTGATAACATCATAATTGATTTTTTAAGGTGTTCTCGAACTCCTTCCAATCGTTTCATCAGTATAAAACAAGTCTAAGTCATTGGCCTGATGGAACTCGCATGATTGAGATTTGTACATGTTCTTTTGAGACAATCTTTGTCATGCTCGTTTCGTTGACGACAAAAATAATTGCGTAGCAGTTGCTAATCCGATAAATTATGACTTAAGCTTTTTGGTTTTTTTGGCTCTGGCTTGTCCAGGTAAGGTAATAATTATTTTGTATAAATGGTAATCGGACAAAATATTGAAAAACAGTTTGGAGATTTAAAAGTCCTCAAGGGCATTGACCTTACTATTAACAGAGGGGAAATTGTAACTATTTTGGGAGCCAGCGGTGCCGGCAAAACCACTTTACTCCAGATATTAGGATCGCTTGATAAACCCACCAGGGGGGAAGTGATTATCAATGATACAAAGATCAGTGAACTTTCAGGTAACCGTTTGGCAGAATTCCGAAACCGACACATCGGTTTTGTTTTTCAGTTTCATCAGTTGTTGCCTGAGTTTACCGCCCTGGAGAACTGCATGCTTCCGGGACTTATTGCCGGGAGAAGTGAAAAGGAGTCAAAGAACAGGGCATTAAAGCTTTTATCATATCTGGGGCTTAGCGACCGTCTTGACCATAAGCCGGCGCATTTGAGCGGAGGTGAAAAGCAAAGGGTTGCAGTAGCCAGAGCATTGGTGAACGACCCCCTTGTGGTTTTTGCCGATGAACCGTCTGGCAATTTGGACTCCAAAAATCAGGACGAGCTGATGGATTTATTCGTGGATTTAAGAAAGAAGTTTAATCAGACGTTCGTTATTGTTACTCACGATCAGCACCTTGCCAGTAAAGCCGACCGTACCGTTCACATGGTTGATGGGGTTATAGTAGACTGACTTTTCTTAGAAAATTTCCACGAAAATTTAAACGACGAACTACTTAATGTTGGCAGAACAGGAGTTAAAAGAATTTCTGGACGAAAAAGCGTTCTGGTATCAGGCACGGTGGTTTATTGATGATGACCCTGTACAGATTCCGCATTTGTTTTCAAGCAGAGAAGATATTGAGATTTCGGGCTTTATAACAGCTATACTAGCCTGGGGCAAGCGGAGCATGATATTATCCAAAGGTCGCGAGTTGATGAAGCGTATGGATATGTCTCCTGCCAATTTTGTGCGGAATGCATCTGAAAGGGAGTCAGCGCGCCTGGGCGGGTTTGTATACAGAACCTTTAACGATGTTGATGTACGTTATTTTTTGAAAGCTCTTCATAAGATTTATATTCATCATGGCGGACTTCAAAAGGTTTTTTACGACGGTTACCGTTCAGACGGAATTATAGGTGCTATTTCAGGTTTTCGCCAGGTATTCCTTTCATACAGTCCACCTGCAAGAACGGGTAAGCATATTGCGAATGTGTTGAGAAATGCCTCAGCCAAAAGAATTAATATGTTTCTCAGGTGGATGGTTCGGCGGGATTCTCCTGTAGACTTCGGACTATGGACAAATTTTAGTCCGGCTGATTTGCTTATCCCCCTGGATATTCATGTGGCACGAGTTGCCAGATCGCTTGGGCTGCTCACCCGGAAATCCAATGATTTTAAAAGTGTTACCGAATTAACCGGAAAATTAAAAGAATTCCGGCCCGAAGACCCTGTGTTTTATGATTATGCACTCTTCGGACTCGGTGTGTATGAGAAATTTTGAGTATGTTTCATTTTAAGCAGTTTTCAATCCGGCAAGACAGAGCAATTATGAAAGTAGGCACCGATGGTGTCCTGGTTGGAGCATGGACGCCTGTGCCGGATTATCCTGTGAGCACCATTCTTGACGTTGGAGCCGGGACAGGCCTGATTGCGTTGATGATGGCACAGAGATGCCCCTCAGCCCGGATTGATGCGGTTGAAATTGATGCTCCTTCATGCGAAGATATGGAAGTAAATTTCAGTGAGTCGAAATGGAGTGACAGGCTTCAGGTATTCAATACTTCCTTTCAGGATTTCTGCGTGAAAACTAAGAAACGGTATGACTTGATAGTCTGTAATCCTCCGTTTTTTTCAAATGGATTGAAAAATCCTTCCGTGCGGAAAGCTTTGGCCCGACACAATCATTTGTTGCAACAGGAAGAGCTGATTGACGGTGTTAAAAAATTATTAAGCAGAAATGGCTTTTTTTCTTTAATATTGCCGTTTCCAGATTATGAGTTGTTTCGACTGGCTGCTTCCCGAAAAAGTTTATTTGAGCATTGCAAGCTTTGTGTTCGTCCTACTCCCGCCAAGGCAGTGAAGCGTGTTATTTCGTTGTGGGGACTCAATATGCCGGAACAACTCGGGATAGAAGAGTTGTTTGTGGAGTCGGCACGTCATAAATATTCGGATGAATTTGTGAAACTGACCCATGCGTTTTATTTAAATCTCTAATCAATGAGTCCGGTCTAAAAAGCATATTTGTTGCCAAACCAGTTGTTGTTTTAAATTTTTGCATCCTCATTAACAACAAGTTAACTCCGGTACAACAATTTAAAATGCCTTGATTTTGACAAAAATATGCTTTTTATACTGCACTCATCAATGCTTCTGAAGCACGAGAGATTTTTATGTGTGAATTCATCTATTTTCCGTTGGATTTTCTCAGACAATTTGTAGTTAGTCATTTGCATTTAAAAATTTTTACAATTTAAATACCACATTATCAGCGACATAAGATTGTACTTACATCTAAAAATCTAAAAATCTAATGATCTATTAATCTGTTAATGACATCAGTAAACAAATATAAATCACATTACAGACCGAATTTGATTCTTGCCACGCCGGTGATGCTGTCGCAGGCCGGTCAGATGATTGTAGTACTTGCCGATAATCTTATGGTTGGACGGTTGGGAACTGTTCCTCTTGCGGCAGCCTCGTTTGCCAACACGGTTTTTGTGGTTGGGATGGTGTTTGGTATTGGAATGGTCAACGGGTTAACACCACTGGTAGGGAAAGCCTACGGAGGGGGGCATAAGATTATGGCCGCATCTTGGTTTAAGCAGGGGCTTTATGCCTTTCAGGGGGCAGGTTTGTTGCTTTCGATGATACTCTGGCTGGTGTCTTATCTAATGCCTTTTATGGGGCAACCTGAAGCTGTTGTTGAGGCAGCGTTACCTTACTACAGGGTTCTGGTAGTGTCTATGCTGCCTTTTGTTCTCTTTTCAACATTCAAACAATTTGCCGAAGGACTTGGAAATACTCGTATTGCAATGGCTATTACCGTAACGGCCAACATACTCAATATTTTTTTGAATTACCTTTGGATTTTTGGGAAAGCAGGGTTTCCTGCCATGGGACTAATGGGGGCCGGTTATGCAACGTTGACAGCCCGCACTATGATGCCACTGCTCTTTATATGGGTGTATTTTAAGTTCGATTTTTTCAGTTTTTACAGGAGCCATATCAGTAAAACCAGATTTTCGTGGTCGAAAAGTCTTCGCCTTATGTGGTTAGGAATTCCCATTGGCGGCCAGCATTTTGTGGAAGTTCTGGCGTTTAGCATTGGAAGTATAATGATGGGCTGGTTGGGTGCATCAGCACTGGCAGCGCATCAGATTGTTCTGAGTTTTGCCAGTTTTACGTTTATGGTGGCTCAGGGCATTGCGGCAGCGACTACCGTAAAGGTCAGCCAGTTTGTTGGTCAGGGCAGGAAGGAGGCCTTAAGGGCCACTACATTTGCCTCGCTGCATTTGGTTCTGGCATTTATGGGAACCAGTGCCATTTTGTTTGTTATTTTTCGAAATGCCTTGCCCGCTCTTTTTATTAAAAATGAGGAAGTTATTGCTATTGCCTCTGGATTGATGCTGGTGGCGGGTGCTTTTCAGCTGTTTGACGGCCTGCAGGTCACTATGCTTGGTGCTTTGCGGGGGTTGGAGGATGTGAGACTTCCGTTTAGAATGCTGCTCGTGGCCTATTTCATTTTGGCATTACCTGTCGGCTGGTTTTTTGCTTTTGTCGTTAATGCCGGACCGCTTGGAATATGGTACGGTTATTTGTTAGGATTATTTTCAATTTCTTTATTTCTTTTGTTGCGTTTCAGATGGCTGACAAAAGATAATTAAAAAGATTTAGTTTTGAATTTAGATGTAATTTTTTCAGCTTCAGAAGTAACTTCTGCCGGGGTTTCCGGGAAAACGGTTGTTGTTATTGATGTATTGCGTGCCACATCGGTTATGGTTACCGCTTTAAATAACGGAGCTTCCAGGGTGATTCCTGTTTTATCCCCTGAAGAGGCTTTTGAATACAAATCTTCGCACGATGGTGAAATTATCCTTGTTGGTGAGCGAAACGCAAGCGCAATTGAAGGATTTGATTACGGCAACAGTCCGCTTGATATGGTGCCGTCTGTTGTAAAGGATCGAACGCTCGTTATGACTACTACCAACGGAACCAGAGCCATCAGGGCCGCCAAAGATGCCTCGGAGCTTTTCATCGCGTCGTTTTTAAATTCAGAAGCCACAACAAGGATTCTGAAACAAACAGAAGATGTTGTATTGATTGCATCGGGCAGCGGCGGAAGTTTTACAATGGAAGACACTTTGTGCGCAGGATATATGATTGAGCTGTTGAATTCATTTGCCGGGATTTCTCTGAAATTAACGGATGCAGCAGTGGCAGCTAATCAATTGTTTGCGGATGTTCGGGACGATCTGCACAAGTTGGCTGCGTTGGGGAATCATTATCGACTGCTTAAAAGTAAAGGACTGGATGAAGATATTCGTTATTGTTTTCTCAGAGATTGTATTGACCTGGTTTGTATGCGTGAAAACGGTGCAATTGTCTCCCCAAAGAGGCAGAGTGTTTGAATGCAATACAAAAGTGGTTACTCAAAAACCCCCAATTAGATGAGCATCGCTCTTTGATTTGAATTTTGAGTAACCACAATGTATTTATCCGGCAGTCAGATATTACTTATTTCTGAGTTTGTTCCTAAAAGAGGCTTTTAGTACCGGACTCATTCTTCAACTTTTTTATTGAGAAGAATGTAAACAAATAACCCTACTATCAGCAGGAGCAAAGAAATAATCAAATAGATGTTGTCCGTATAACTGTTTGCAGCATAAAGGCCTAAAATAACAACCGCTGCAATGATAAATAATACCCCCAGGTTTCTTAACAGATATTTCATGATACAAAGTGTTTGATTACTGTTCGTACTTTTAATAATGCGAATATAAAAATATTAATTGAATCCAATAATTCAAAATCAAAGATTGAAGAAATCTTTATTATTTGATTCTCTTTTTATCTTTGTAAGTCAAAATTGAAGTTGTATCAGAAAAACAAATCTATCGTTGGCAAAATCGAAAACACCGGTTGTTGAAACACCTCTGATGAAGCAGTATTACAACATCAAGGGAAAGTATCCCGATGCCATATTGCTTTTCAGGGTAGGAGACTTTTATGAGACTTTTTCGGAGGATGCCATAAAAGCATCTGAAATTTTGGGTATTACGCTTACCCAAAGAGCCAATGGTTCTGCTTCTTCTGTTGAGCTGGCCGGATTTCCCCATCATGCGCTGGATACTTATCTGCCAAAACTTGTCAGGGCAGGACAGCGGGTAGCCGTTTGCGATCAACTCGAAGACCCCAAAATGACTAAGAAAATCGTAAAACGGGGAGTTACCGAACTGGTTACACCCGGGATAGCGATCAATGAAAATATTCTCGAACATCGGGAGAATAATTTTTTGGCAGCTGTTCACCTCGAACAAAAGTCCGGGGGTGTTGCATTTCTTGATATCTCTACAGGTGAGTTTTTAACGGCGGAAGGGCCTTTTGATCATCTCGAAAAGCTAATATCGGGTTTTAAGCCTAAAGAAGTACTCTTCGAAAAGAGCAAACGCAGGGCTTTCACTGAAATTTTTGTTTCCGGGCATTATACGTACGGTCTCGATGACTGGGTCTTTACTGAAGAGTCCGCCCGTGACAAGTTATTAAAGCATTTCCAGACAAAGTCGTTGAAAGGATTTGGGATTGAACGTCTGAAGTCAGGCGTTATAGCCGCAGGGGCTGTATTGCACTATCTTGATCTTACTCAGCACCACCAGATAAGCCATATTTCAAATATTTCAAGAATCGATGAAGACAAATATGTATGGCTTGACCGGTTTACCATTCGCAATCTGGAAATTTTTGCTCCTGTGAATGAAGGGGGACGATCCTTAATAGATATTATCGATCAGACGATAACTCCGATGGGAAGCCGGTTGCTTAAACGATGGGTTGCTTTGCCGCTAAAAGATGTTCAACCGATACTGGACCGGCAGTCGGTGGTTGAACACTTCTTTAGGGCACCGGACCTCAAGATGGAGTTGGAAGCCCACCTTCGTCCCGTGGGTGATCTGGAACGGTTGGTTTCCAAGGTCGCTGTTGGCCGTATCACGCCGCGTGAAATGATACAAATGCGAAATGCCCTCAGAAGTATCGGTCCTGTCAGGGAATTGTGTATGTCTGCCGATAATGTGGTGCTTAACCATCTCGGGGATCAGCTTAATGCGTGTGATACAATAAGAGAGCGCATTGAAAGGGAAATTGTACCCGATCCTCCTAATAACATTAATAAAGGGAACGTTATTCGTGATGGTGTCTCAGCCGATCTTGATGAACTCAGAAACATTGCCTTTTCCGGGAAAGATTATCTGAATGAGTTACAAAAACGGGAAATTGGGCGAACCGGAATACCGAATCTTAAGATCAGTTTTAACAATGTTTTTGGTTATTACATTGAGGTGCGCAATACCCATAAGGATAAAGTTCCGTCCGACTGGATACGTAAGCAAACCCTTGTTAATGCCGAGCGTTATATTACCGAAGAACTGAAGGAATACGAAAATAAAATTCTGGGTGCAGAAGAACGAATGCTTGTTCTTGAAGCCGAGCTTTATAGTGCCCTGATTTCTGCTCTTACAGAATTTATTCCCGCCATTCAGCTGAATTCCAATTTGCTGGCCCGTCTCGATTGTTTGCTTGGTTTTGCAACCCTTGCAGCAGAAAACAATTATGTAAGACCGGTAGTAAACGACAGTGAAGAAATCGATATCAGGGGAGGTCGTCATCCGGTTATTGAAAAACAACTTCCGGTCGGAGAGGAATATGTTCCCAACGATGTGTTCCTGGATAATGACACGCAGCAGATAATGATTATTACCGGGCCCAATATGGCCGGAAAGTCCGCGCTTTTGAGGCAAACGGCACTGATTGTTTTACTTGCCCAGATTGGCAGTTTCGTACCGGCCGAAAGTGCTACAATCGGTGTGGTCGATAAAATATTTACACGTGTTGGAGCTTCCGATAATATTTCACTCGGAGAGTCGACCTTTATGGTGGAAATGAATGAAGCTGCGAGTATTTTGAACAATCTTTCATCGGGGAGTCTGGTGCTTTTCGATGAGCTTGGACGCGGAACAAGTACTTACGACGGGATATCTATTGCCTGGTCAATCGTTGAGTACATTCATGAAAATACTAAAGCAAGAGCAAAGACATTGTTTGCGACGCATTATCATGAACTCAATGAAATGGAAAAATCATACAGCCGTTGCCGCAATTACAATGTATCGGTAAAGGAAGTAGACAATAAGGTGATTTTTTTACGGAAATTGGTTCCCGGTGGAAGCGAACACAGTTTTGGAATACACGTGGCTCGTATGGCCGGAATGCCACCGAGTGTGGTTAAGAGAGCCAATGAAATTTTATCTGAATTGGAAGACAATCACAGGCAGGGTGGTATCTCAAAGCCCGTAGGTGATCTGGCCCAACATCGTGAAGGGTATCAGCTAAGCTTTTTTCAGCTGGATGATCCTGTTCTTCAGCAAATACGCGATCAAATTGTAAATTTGGACATAAACAATCTGACACCGGTTGATGCTTTGAATAAGTTAAACGAGATAAAACGGATTGCAGGATTGAAATAAAAAACGCTCATTGGGATGACCAAAGAGCGTTTCTTGTACCCGGAGCGGGAATTGAACCCGCACGGCCGCAATGGCCACAGGATTTTAAGTCCTGCGTGTCTACCAATTCCACCATCCGGGCGGATTGTGAAATCCTTTTTGTAAGCGGTGCAAATATAGCTTTTTTCGGAGTTCTCTACAACAATAGTATTAAACTTTTGCTGATGTTTGGTGGCGAAACATGGACTTCTGAATTAAGCATTTTCTTCACAAGGTGAGTGGTGAGTAACTTTTTCAAAAAAACCTTTGTTTTCGGCAGCTTCAGTGAAAAATGTGGTGAATGGTAATATCGTGGGGTGAATGGGAAAGGCTTAATTGTGGCTGCAAATCGAAAAATTTGTTTCTTTGCCGTGTTGTATTTATATAGTATTGAATTATGGAATATCAAATTTATTCAGTTATCACAGGAACAGGTTCTTACATCCCCTCCAGGGTAGTGAAGAATGAAGATTTCATGCAAAACAAATTTTTTTCTCCTTCAGGAGAACCGGTAAAAAAAGATAATCGTGAGATAATAGAAAAATTTAAAGAAATAACGGAGATTGAAGAGAGGCGCTATGTGGAAGATGAATATGTTGCCTCTGATATAGGCACATTTGCAGCGCAACAGGCCCTCGAAGCTTCCGGTGTTGACCCGGAAACACTTGATCAGATTATAGTAGCTCACAATTTTGGAGATGTTAGCAAGGAGACTTTGCAGACCGATATACTTCCTTCGCTGGCATCAAAAGTTAAATATAAGCTGAGAATTCAGAACCCTTTTTGCGTGGCTTACGATATTTTGTTTGGTTGTCCAGGATGGATACAGGCGCTTATTCAGGCTGATTTCCATATTAAATCAGGTGCTGCCAGGCGGGTACTTGTTATTGGTACCGAAACATTATCGAGGGTCTCCGATCCGCATGATGTTGACAGCATGATTTATTCTGATGGAGCTGGAGCTGTTGTTCTTGAGGCGCGCGAAAGTGAAAGACCCGTCGGGATCATTTCTCATATTACCAGGACCGATACTTTCGATAATGCCTGGCTTTTGCACATGGGGCCTTCATATAATCCGGATGTCGAAAAAAGTAAGCAATTCCTCAAAATGAACGGGCGAAAAGTTTATGAGTATGCGTTGCAAACGGTTCCTCCTACCGTCAGGAAAGTTATCGAAGATGCAGGAATTGATATCTCAGATGTTAAAAAGGTACTGATTCATCAGGCCAACGCGAAAATGGATCGTGCTATTTTGGAACGTTTGTTCAAATTATTTGGTTTGAGGAATGTTCCGGATTATACGATGCCTTTAACCATTAGCAATTTTGGCAATAACTCGGTTGCCACTGTGCCGGTACTCTTTGATTTAGTTATAAAAAAGGAACTTCAGAATCACCGCCTTCACAGTGGCGATCATTTTATTTTTACCTCTGTTGGAGCGGGGATGAACATTAATGCGATAGTTTACAGAATGGCTTAAATATTTGTACACATGAAACGTGCATGACAACGATTGTCACAATAAGAATATGTATAAACACCATCTAACCTCTAATCATCAAAGAAACCAAAAACAGGGT
>NZ_AEWI01000040.1 GCF_000191885.1 Anaerophaga thermohalophila DSM 12881 | reverse complement strand
CTCAGAATGACATTAGACAGTCTGTCATTCTGAGCGGAGCGAAGAATCTTATGTAAATTAAAGCATAATAAGTTGCATTATTTCAATAACTTAGACTAATTTTATACTGATGAAAGCCTTATATTTTCTAAATGCCCGGTCAAAATCGGGAAGCAGAATCGCTCCGCCCGACTCTCTTTGCAAAGCAAAGCGGCATAGCCGGACGACCGCTTGTTTGCAAGAATTTGGGTTACCGCAGGAGAATTAAGAAATTTTTGTTAAAACACCTGAAAAGCCTTGATTTCTGTTCAAAATTGTTATCTTTGGGTTAGACAATGTTGTTTCTTAAGGTAAGAAGCGAGTATGACAAAGGTGGCAATAATAGATTTTTAGACTGGGCTCATAAGATGTAAGACGAAACAAGCATGACTATGATTTCCACACGAAGAATGTATTAATTTTTAGTGTGCAATTTGAGACTGTCCTAAAAGTCAAAGGAATGAATGTTTTTTGTCATTCTGAACACAGTGAAGAATCTCAAAGTCAGCATCTTGAAATCTTTTATCGTGGTCTGGCTGACAAAGATGGGTTGTATTTGGATTCGACCAATAAATTTTACAATTTTTATAGTGATAAAATAATCAATAAAAACGAAAAGCTATGTCAAATTATCATGAACCGGCAGAAGAACTGTCGCAAGAGGCAAGAAATTTTTCAAGAGCACTGAATAGTTTGAAAGAGGAGATTGAAGCCATCGATTGGTATCATCAGCGGGTTGATGTTACTAAGGATGAATCACTTAAAAACATCTTAGCTCACAACAGGGATGAAGAGATTGAGCACGCATGTATGACCATTGAATGGCTTCGCAGGAATATGCCGGGTTGGGACGAGGAGTTACGTACCTACTTGTTTACAGAAGGCGATATTACCAAACTGGAAGAAGGAGAAGAAGGCGGTGGTAATGCAGGAAGTTCGGATTCTTTAGGAATTGGAAAAATCAAAAAATAAAAGAGGATAACTATGGATATTTTAAGAAAATCAATGGCTCCTATATGCGATAAGGCATGGGAAGAGATTAACGAAAGTGCTGTTGAAGTACTCACCTCTGTACTATCGGCCCGTAAGTTTGTGGATGTTGAAGGACCTAAAGGATGGGATTTCCCGGCGCTTTCACTGGGGCGGGTAGATGTTCCGAAAGGACAGAATGGTGAGGTGCAATACGGGATACACCAGGTTTTACCGCTTATAGAAACCCGTATTCCTTTTGAATTGAATATTTGGGAACTCGATAATATCGCAAGAGGTGCAAAGGATATCGACCTTGACAATATGGAAGAGGCAGCCCGTAAGCTCGCGCGTTTTGAAGAGGATGCGATTTACAATGGTTTTAAACCTGGCAATATAAAGGGTATCAAAGAATGTTCTGATTATGATCCGCTTTCCTTGTCCAATGATGATGACGAAATCATCAGTGTAATTTCGGAAGGCATTGCTAAACTGAAAGCAGGTTCCATTGAAGGACCTTATTCCCTGGTATTAAATACTGAACTGTGGCAACGGTTCAATTCTTCAGGTAAAGGCTATCCTTTGCGGAAACGGGTCGAGAGTCTTTTGGGTGGCTCCATAATTATGGCTCCCTATATTGATGATGCCTATCTTGTTTCAGAGCGTGGCGGTGACTTTGAAATGGTAATAGGACAGGACATCTCTATTGGTTATGAATCGCACAACCAGAAAACGGTTCAGCTTTATTTTACCGAGTCTTTCACCTTCCAGGTGGTTGATCCTGCCGCGGTGATTGTTTTGAAGTAGGATTGTGTGGTTGGTTGCTATTAGGCAGGAAGGGGAATGCCCTTCCTGCCTGGGATAACTATTATTCACCATACCCAATAGTATGTCCCAGAATTACCTTATGAAAAGGAGACAGCCCCAGGGCTTTTTCCAGAGCAGGTTTGTCGATCCAGGCCCTGACAACGCATATAAGGCCTTCCGAAGCACAAGCCAGATAGGTGTTCTGTGCAATGAAGCCCGTGTTGGCATGCGAAGTCATTAAATGTTCGGGTGTAATGTCATCCGGATTTTCCACTCCTGCCTTTTTCATATTGGCTACATAAATAAAGTTAACCGGCGCTTTTGCTACGAAATCCTGTTTTCCGCAATAAGCGCGAAGGTCTCCTGCCTTTATTAGTTCCAGTTGATGTTTTTCGGCGTTGTAGTAATAGGCACCTTCTTGCATCACCACATATAATTCCATTTCCTGTTTGTTCGAAGATGAAGGTGCAGTTCGCTTTTTTTCGTCGATACGGTTGTAACCCCAGGCCGCCCAGCATAAATTGGATAGTTGCTGATTAGACAATTCTTTCCGACTGAATGAGCGGCTGCTATGTCGCTCATTCAGGGCCTTCATGAGTGGCATCCCGCCGGTTTTGTCAGGGGCGGGAAGCTTAATGATTTGTGATTGCCCGAACGAAACCACGGTAATCATGAAGATTGAAGCGGAGAGCAGAAAAAATTTTTTCATAGCGTTTTGATTTTGAGTTTATTCTTGGACGAATATATAAGTTTTCGGATTAAAAACAATAAAACCGGGACAGAAAAAATGCCCCGGTTCAGTGAGTCGATTGGTTTTTATGGTGTCATTTTTAAATTTCGCTCTCCGGCTCTTTGCTCCCGGCTCTCTGGCCTGTGCTACTGCCTTCTGCCTGTTTTTATCTAAATTCCTGAGAGGAAATTAAAAACCGAAGAGTTGATACATTTTATGAAAAATATCCGTGTTTTTCATAACACCTGTAAAATGTTCGGCCCCGGGACCAAAAGCAAAGACAGGCACCATTATTCCGGTATGTTCGCCGGTAGTGTATTTGGCATGGATTTCTCCCTTTTCAAAGTCGCCACTGTTAATGGACATGCCACTGGTTTCATGATCGGCGGTAACAATGACCAATGTTTCACCGTCACTGGAAGCCAATTCTAAAGCTTTACCAACTGCCCGGTCGAAGTCAAGCGCTTCTTCAACGATATAAGCCGTGTTGTTTTCGTGTCCTCCCCAGTCAATTTGAGAACCTTCCACCATCAGGAAGTAGCCTTTGTCGTTTTTATTAAGTACTTTGATTGCTTTTTCCGTACCTTCGGGAATAAGTTCTCCTCTTTCCGGCCAGCGAGGGTTGTGCTTTGGAGCTGTTAATATGGCCATTGGTGCATCATTGGTTTCTGAAGCTTCTTCAAGTGAGTTGAAAATCCGGTAGTTTTTGTTTTCCAATTCTTCGAGGAGGTTTCTGTGGTCCTCACGCTCATTGAAAAAACTTTTACCACCGCCAATAAATATATCAATATCGGTTTTCAGAAAATCGGCAGCTATGTCTTCGTAGTTGTTTCGTGATTCGTTGTGAGCGATGAAAGAGGCAGGCGTGGCGTGAGTGATAGCCGACGATGATACCAGTCCTGTCGATAAGCCGTTTTGTTCTGCATATTCGAGAATAGTTGTAAGCGGCTGATTGTTTACATCGACTGCAATGGCCCCGTTGTATGTCTTTTCTCCTGCTGAAAATGCTGTACCTCCGGCAGCCGAATCGGTAATATAATTGTCTGAGCTCTGAGTGGTAATGAATCCGGAATATGGCATATTTGTAATATTAAGTCTGCCTCCGTTGGCTGTGTAGGCTGCAAATATTTGAGCCGTTCCCATTCCGTCACCAATCATCAGGATAATGTTTTTTGGTTTTTGCCCCTGGGGGAAAGAGACTTCCGGGATTTTTACAACCTCATGCTTCTGATTGTTAATAAAAGCCTCTTTGAGATTTCTTTTGTCTTTGTAATCTTCCTGGCCGGTTGCTCCAATTGCTATGAAAAAGAACAACAGCAATGACAATATTTTTGATTTCATCCGTATAAAATTAGTCTAAGTTATTGGAATGATGCAATTTATTATGCTTTAATTGATTTTAGATTCTTCGCTCCTCTCAGAATGACAGACTGTCTAATGTCATTCTGAGGAGGTAACGACGAAGAATCTGTTACCTGTCTTTGATTTCTTAGATGATTAGAGGTTAATTATACTGTTCTTTTGTGACAATCTTTGTCATGCTCGTTTCATCCGTATATAATTTATTTAAGTTATTAGTCGAATGGAACTTGCATGTATGAACTTATACAAATTCTTATTGTAGTAAACATGTCTAAATTCATTTCATCTTACATTTAGTAAGTTGTTACGACTACGGATATTAAGTTGTTAGAGTTGTTAGTATTGTTAAGTTGTTAAACTTGTTATTTTTGTTAATTTGTAAAGTTATTAATTTGTTAATTTGTTAGAATGTTATATGTTATTACATCATCTAACAATCCTAATAATTCTAACAACTTAGCAACCTAACAATCCTAACAACTTAGCAACCTAAATCCATAGTTGAAATTTTGCGGTTTCCACTGATCATCTTCATTGAGTTTGTCAGCCTAAAATTGTTGCTTTTTGGTAGTAAAAACAAAAAATCAAGGTAAAATGTTTGTTAATAAATTATGATTATAATTCAAATCAGTTTGTTTGCGTTTTTAAGCTTGCTTAACTTTGTCAAATACACCTAAATTATGTTTGTCTCTATTGATAATTTTTTAAAGAACATGAGCCCGGTCTAAAAAGCATCTTTGTTGCCAAACTCGTTGTTGTTTTAAATTTTTGCATCCTCATTAACAGTAAGTTAACTCCGGTACAAAAATTTAAAACGCCTTGATTTTGACAAAAATATGCTTTTTATACTGCACTCAGAACATATATCTGTGAATTGTCTGTCCAGGGACTTGTTGGTGCAAATGGGGTCATGGCCCTGAGTTTATTTAATGTTTATTTGATTCTATGAGAAGAGAAGAACGTTATAAACATATTATTGCCTGGTTTCAGGAAAATATGCCCGTTGCTGAAACCGAATTAAAATATACCAATCCTTTTGAATTGCTGGTAGCTGTTATCTTGTCGGCACAATGCACCGACAAAAGAGTCAATATGATAACTCCGGCTGTTTTTGAAAAGTGGCCTACCTGGAATGAACTGGCTGATGCAACACCGGAAGAGGTTTTTGAAGTGATAAAGAGTTGCAGCTATCCCAATAACAAAAGTAAACATCTGGTGGGGATGGCTAAAATGCTTCGTGATGAATTTCATGGTGAAGTGCCCGACGATGTAAAGGAACTGCAGAGACTTCCTGGTGTTGGACGAAAAACAGCAAATGTCATCGCATCCGTGGTTTATCAGAAGCCGGTTCTGGCGGTGGACACGCATGTGTTCAGAGTATCTGCCCGAATTGGACTAACGGTAAATGCCAAAACTCCGATTGAAGCCGAAAAACAGCTTATAAAATATTTGCCTGAAGATTTGCTTCCCATTGCCCATCACTGGTTAATTCTGCACGGCAGGTATGTTTGCCTGGCAAGAAAACCCAAATGCGACCAATGCGGCCTGAAAATGTGGTGTAAATATTATTTAAAGCAAAATGGTGTGGGGGATTAGTATTTTCTGAAAAGGAATTTATTTGAACAAACAGATAAAACCTGAGTTGAGCGGTTTGAACGAAATAAAAAAGCGCTTTACTTAGGTATCCACCCCGACTTATAAATTGTCGATTTTCACCGAATTGGAGAGGTGAAAAGCTTACAATTTCTTTGTCGTGTGTGAAAATTGCACAATTTGGGTGAAAGTTGTTTCGAAAAGTGCTATTTTTACAAGCGTTATTGAAATAAGAATAGGCGGGATACCAGGCAGAATTCTCTGGTATAGGGAGTGAGTTCTGATATCCGGGTTTCATTTTGCGGGACAGGCAGTTCCTCTTTTAGGGAGGTCTGCAGAAAGGGTGAGTGTTGCTGGTGTCCACCCTGATTCATTAATTGGTCAATTTGTCCGCCCGGCTTTGTTGCCTTTCTGCAAGAATTGGTAACTGAACATTGACCGTTAGATTTTGTCTCAACCCATTTTTTTGCCGGTGTAGCTCAGTTGGTCAGAGCGGTTGTTTCGTAAACAACAGGTCGGCGGTTCAAATCCGCCCACCGGCTCAATATTGTGTTGGTGAGTCTGGGGTTAAAGAGACTTTTAGGCGGGGTTCATGTTTTTTAATAAAACGAGTATCACAGACATTACCACAATTTTTCGGGATAATCGCCTTTTTCAATCAATTTCTTAAGGTTTTCCCGAACAATAGGTTTATCCTCCTTGTAGGTTACACCAAACCATTTGGCATCGGTGTTAATAACGAGTGTTGTGGCTTTGCCTGATTTTATGAGTTCATCGGCGCAAACATTAAAGTAGTATTCCGATTTTTTTTCTTCTCCTTTTTCTTTAAGGAAATTGATGAATCCTTTCTCAAGCTCGTCGAAAAAAGACGGTTTAAAAATCCAGAAATTCATGGAGACGGGTTCATTGCCTGTCAGCTCTGTTTTTTGGTTGCCCTCGTAAAAATAGATTTTACCATCTTCCCATCCTATTTTAGTTCTTTCAGTAACTTCTTTCAAATAGTTATTGATGTCGGTTTTACATACTCCGCGAGAAACGGTTCCATGTTCCGATAATGTGTTTTTAAGGGCGTAGCCAATCATGGCATATTCATTTTCTGCAGGATGGTTATTGATGAAATTCACAGCACTTTGGTAGGCTTCTTTCCCGTAGAAGTCGTCCGCGTTAATAATGGCAAATGGTTCGTTTATGACATCTTTGGCCATGAGCATAGCGTGTCCGGTTCCCCATGGTTTCTCACGACCTTCAGGAACCTTGAATCCTTCCGGGATGTTGTCCAGTTCCTGATAGACATATCCGGTATCAATTTTACCTTTCAACCGGCTTTCGAATCGCTCTTTAAAAGCCTCCGCAAATGAAGGACGGATGACGAATACAACTTTACCAAACCCGGCCCGGATGGCATCAAAGACCGAATAATCGATGACAGACTCTCCATGGGGGCCCAGTTCGTCCATTTGTTTCAGTCCGCCGTAGCGACTGCCCATGCCTGCAGCAAGTATCAGGAGTGTTGGTTTCATCAGTATAAAATAAGTCTAAGTTATTGGTCTGATGGAACTCGCATGATTGGGTTTTATACATGTTCTTTTGTAACAAACCCTGTCATGCTCGTGTCATAATATTTTTTCAATCTTTAGATGTTGAACCACAAAATTAGCAATATGACGGAGATAATCCATATTATCCAGTCTATAAAGTCGGGAAAGTGTCTTACTTAAAATGTGTCTGTTCATAAAGTGCCAGTTGCAATGCCTGTGTGGCCGCCAAAACCGAAGTCCCGAGTGTGCTTTTTATTTTTTTTTAAACCTTACAAAACCTACCTCGGGATGAGTATTTTGGCGGTAAGGGTAATACAGCCTTAACTCCAAACTCGCAACGCTCAACACCAAACTCTTATAAATCTCCCCACACTCTTGCCATGGAATAACCTGGTGCCTCCATGTTCAGATCGAGGAAAAAACCAAATGGGGTTTGTGAGGCTTCATAATTGCCGTTTTTAAGCCTTGCCTCTACAGCATGGAAAAGTTCAGCCGTAAATTTTAATGATGCTTTGGAAGCTGATAAATGAGCAAAAGAATGAAGCAAAATGGATGATGTATTATTCTTTCGTGCTACCCATTTCAGATGGTTGGCCAGTTTCTTTTCACGACTTTTCAATCCTTTTTCCTCATCCTCTGCCTCTATCTGTATAAATGCCGTGATGCAATTTGTATGTTCTGCTTCGTGGACAATTTCTTTGGATCCGGGATAAAACAAGGCAATTTCTTCATCAGAAAGGTTTTGTTCTGCAGTCTTGTAAGCAAATCGTCTGGTGTAAAATACGAGAACCTTCATCACTATTAAATTTGATTTTTAAGGTCGGACGAAATTTTTCACTGTGGAAATATTCTTACTTGCAAAGCAGCTGTTCATTTATGTTGCTTTAGTCAAAGAAATTGGCATTACCGAAGTTTCTGTATAGGTGATAGAAAAATCATGAAACGAGCAATCTACTTTCTTACAATGATTTGTTCTCTGTCCGGGCCGACAGAAACGATAGTAACAGGAACTTCGAGTTCATCTTCGATGAATTTAATATAGTTCTTTAATTCCTTGGGAAAATCTTTTTCTGTTCTGACATTGGTTAAATCGCAATGCCATCCCGGCATTTCTTTGTAAACAGGTTCAAGATTTTCAGGCAGTTCGAACGGGAATTCATTAATGATGCCTACGTCTGTTTTATAGGCCGTTGCAATTTTTATGGTTTCGAAGCAACCCAATACATCTCCTTTGGTCATTATCAGCTGGGTGACGCCATTGATCATTACACTGTATTTGAGTGCAACCAGATCGAGCCAGCCACAACGACGTGGACGACCCGTTGTACTTCCAAACTCATTTCCGTTTTTACGCATTTTTTCTCCGTCTTCATCAAACAGTTCGGTAGGGAAGGGGCCGGAACCAACCCTTGTGCAATAGGCTTTAAAGATGCCGTATACTTCGCCAATGTTACGCGGAGAGATTCCCATTCCTATGCAAGCGCCGGCGCATACCGTGTTAGATGAGGTAACATAGGGATAGGAACCAAAATCTATATCCAGAAGTGTTCCCTGTGCACCCTCGGCAAGGATGGACTGTCCGTCTCTCAGGTAACGATTCATTTCATGTTCACTGTTGATGAGTGTAAACTGTTTCAGAGTTTCGATGCCCTCTTTCAAACCTTTTTCATATTCTTCCATATTGTAGTCGAAACCGTACATGCTGATTAGTGTCATGTGTTTCTCCTTAAGGGAAGTGTATTTTTCATCGAAACCGGATAAAATATCGCCCACTCTGATGCCGTTTCGGCCTGTTTTGTCCATATAAGCGGGTCCAATTCCCTTCAGTGTAGAGCCAATCCTGGTTTTGCCTTTGGCTGCTTCCGAAGCTGCATCCAGGATACGGTGTGTCGGCAGAATAAGATGGGCCTTTTTTGAGATGAAGAGGTTGTTTGACAGATCGATACCCTGCTTTTTTAAACCATCAATTTCTTCTTTAAAAATAATGGGGTCCAGGACAACACCATTGCCGATTACATTGATTTTATCTCCCTGAAATATGCCGGAAGGAATATTATGGAGGACAAATTTTTTACCTTCAAATTCCAAAGTATGGCCGGCATTCGGCCCCCCCTGGAAACGGGTGATAACGTCGTATTTTGGGGTCAGAACGTCAACTACCTTTCCTTTTCCTTCATCACCCCATTGCAGACCTAAAAGAACATCAACACTCATTATGTAATACTTTGATTTTTATGATTGAGTCTGATCTAAAAGCAATAAAAATCGGAAGGCCTACCAATGTGGTCGACATTCCGATGCGTAAAATTAAATAAATAAAACGGTAAAACCTGAATTTGTTTTAATTAATTCATCTATTTTATGATTTTGAGCCTTCTAACCCCGGTTTTTCTTTTCGTTTTTACTTGCTTTTTCGCGGCATTCTTTGCAAAGGCCATATACATAAAGCGAATGTTGCGAAACGGTGAATTCCAGATTTTTTGAAGCATTGTCCAGCACTACTTGAATGCCGGGGTCGCAAAACTCTGTTACTTTTCCACAGTTGGTACAGATCAGATGGTCGTGTTGCTTTGTCTCAAATGCTTTTTCGAACTGGGCGATATTCTTCCCAAATTGATGTTTGATTACCAGTTTACAATCGAGTAATAAATCAATGGTATTGTACAGGGTTGCCCGACTTACCCTGTAGTTTTTGTTTTTCATGAATATATAGAGCGACTCTATGTCAAAATGACCGTCGCGGGAATATATCTCATCAAGGATGGCGTATCTTTCGGGTGTTTTACGATGGCCATTTTTCTGAAGATATTCCGTGAATATTTGTCTGACCGTTTCTTTATTTGAAGGCCTGTTCATAGCTCGATCCAATTAAAATATAACAAAATGAACCTTTTACGTGCAAAGATAAAAATTTTATTTAGAATAAAACCAAATTGAATTAAGGAGACTGATTGATGAGGTTGCTTGTTGGTTGGTTAATAGGAAGAGATTCTTCGTCGTTACCTCCTCAGAATGACAAGAGCGGCCTTCCTGTCATTCTGATCGAAGCGAAGAACCTCTCCAAAGGCCAAAAATGTTTGGAGGGTAAAAAACGGGTAAAAAAACTTGTTGTAACAGGAAACAGATTCTTCGTTGTTCCTCCTCAGAATGACATGTAAAACAGTCTGTCATTCTGAAAGAGAAGAATCTCTCTCTTATTGATAATTGTTAAATCTGAGTAAATCTGTGTTATCTGTGGTGAACTCTTAACCTCAGCCTGAACCTCAGCCTAATTGAAACAGATTCTTCGTCGTTACCTCCATAGAATGACACCGGGCTCCTGTCATTCTGAGCGAAGCGAAGAATCTACCCTCTTATATCTACAAATCTAATCATCTCTTTTACTTTTTTAAATCTGAGTAAATCTGTGTCATCTGTGGTGAATTCTCAACCTCAGCCTCAACCTCAGCCTCAACCTCAACCTCAACCTTAACCTCAACCTTAACCTCAGCCTCAGCCTCAGCCTCAATTGTAAAATCACTTCTCAGTTCCCGTGCATTCGTTCCTGGCGGGTAACACTATGTACGCCCTTTATTTTCATGAGGTTAAAAATAAGGTTGTTAAGGTCTTCGGTGTTATGAATGTATAGGTATATTGTACCTTCGAAGATGCCGTCATGGCTTTCCACATGGATAGAGCGCATGTTAACAGTCTGGTCTTCCGAAATTACTTTAGTTATTTTGCTCACTATTCCTATCTGGTCAATGCCTGAAAGGTTTATTACGGCAAGAAATGAGAGTATTTTATGCGATTCCCATTCGGCCGAGACAATACGATTTCCATGGCTGGACATCAGGCGGATGGCCACGGGGCATTTGCGGCTGTGAAGGATCAGTTTATCATCTTCGTCGAGGTATCCGACTACGTCGTCACCCGGAATTGGATTACAGCATGGAGCGATGGTATAATCTTCGGTTTCCTCCATATCATCCGACACTACCATTTGAGTTTTTTTACCGTCTTTACCGGTTTTCTTTTTGACCATCGACGATTTATCTTTATTTTTTCCGAAAGATAATCGCCAGTATCGTACCCATTTGTTCGCTGTTTTGTCACTCAATATTTTGTTCAGGTTATCGAGATTGATGGTTCCTCTTCCTATTTTAAAATAGAGTTCTTCTTTACTTGGAAGGTTGTAATACTTTTGAAGCTTTTTCAGGATTTTAGCATTTGTGGTCAGTTTCTTTTCATTAAGTGCCTCTTCAAGTTTTTTTTCACCTTGCCGCATGATGACCTTTCGTTCTTTTTTAAAGGCATCCTTGATGCGGGTTTTGGCTTTGGCTGTTGTTACAAAGTTAATCCATTCATATTTGGGAGTTTGTTTTTCGGAGGTAAGGATTTCCACCTGGTCGCCACTTTTGAGTTCATAGCTTAGGGGGACAAGCTTATAGTTGACTTTTGCGCCAATACATTTGTAGCCCAGTTCGGTGTGTATTTCAAAAGCCAAATCAAGGGCTGTGGAACCTTTGGGCATGACTTTTACATCACCTTTCGGGGTGAAAATCATAATCTCCTGGCTAAAAAGATTCAGCTTAAAATCATCGAGAAATTCAAGGGAATCGGAATCGGGATTGTCCAAAACTTCTTTTATTTTTTGCAGCCAGTTGTCCAGTTCCGATTCTTTATCGTTCGAACCTTTATATTTCCAGTGAGCAGCAAAGCCTCTTTCCGCGATTTCATCCATCCGTTCGGTACGGATTTGAATTTCAATCCAGTTGCCTTCCGGCCCCATAACAGTTGCGTGCAATGCTTCGTATCCGTTTGCTTTAGGTGTGCTCACCCAGTCGCGCAGACGGTCGGGTTTGGGTTTGTATATGTCGGTAATGAGTGAATATATAGTCCAGCACTGTGCTTTTTCGGGGATTCCCGGGTTGGGTTTGAAAACGATCCGGATGGCGAGCAGGTCATAGACTTCCTCAAAAGGAATCTGCTTTTTCTGCATTTTTCGCCAGATGGAGTAGATAGACTTGGGTCTTCCTTTTATATCAAATTCATACCCTTCACTGGAAAGCCGTTCTATGATAGGCAATGAAAAACGGGTGATTAAGTGCTTGGTTTTGTTTTGATAATCAGTTAGTTTAGATGATATTTCCTGATAAATTTTCGGATGCTCATATTTGAGCGCAAGGTCTTCGAGTTCCGATTTGATGGAGTAAAGGCCAAGGCGGTGGGCTAATGGAGCATAAAGATACAGCGTTTCACCGGCGATTTTCAGACGTTTGTGCTCGGGCATGGAATCGAGCGTTCGCATATTGTGAAGGCGGTCGGCCAGCTTTATCAGGATGACCCTGATATCTTCGACCATTGTGAGTAAAAGTTTTCTGAAATTTTCGGCCTGTTTTGATCTCGTCTGGTCGAAAACGCCATCGAGTTTGGTTAAACCATCGACAATTCCGGCCACTTTTTCGCCAAAAATACCTTCAATATCATCGAGGGTATAATCGGTGTCTTCCACGACATCATGAAGCAATGCGGCTGCAACTCCTTTTGCTCCAAGACCGATTTCGTCGGCAACGATGCGGGCCACTGCCAGCGGGTGGAGAATATACAACTCCCCTGATTTTCTTCTAACGCCTTTGTGAGCTTCGTTTGCCAGATCGAAGGCTTTTTGAATAAGTTTACGTCCCTCTGCAGTTTGGCAGCGGGGGCAAAGCTCAATAAGCTCGTTGAAATATTGTTTGACTTCCTGTTCTTCAGAAATTTTCACCGTTTCACTCATACTGTATTTCTCCCGATAGGGCCTAAATTAATTAATAAAATGGGAAATACGTAATTAATTAACGGGGATTTTTAGTAAGGGTAAAAAGTAAAATTGAAGTGCATCCGGAATGCTTAAACTCCTGCCACAACCACCCAAAAATCATTTGGATCAAGATATTTTTGTGCCATTTCGCGAATGGCATTGGTTGAAACATTACGAACATAATCAATCATCTTCTGATAAAACCCGAAATCCATTTCGTATTCTTTTAATGTCCGGTAAATATCGGCAGTAGAAAAGGGACCGTCGAAATTGCGGAGCAATTCTCCCATCATATAATTTCGGACCATTTCAAGTTCATTGTAGGGGATTTTTTCCTCGCGCAGTTTTCTGAACTCATCAAATATGGCTTTAATGGCGTCGTCTCTGCGCTCTCCGGCGACTTCACTACTGATTACCCATACCCCGCTGTATTTAAGTGGCATAACAAAGGAGCCTATCCCGTAGGTCAGTCCTTTTTCTTCCCGCACTGTTGTCATCAGGCGCGACCCGAAATAACCACCCAGAATGGTATTCAACAGCTGCAGAGGGATGAAATCGGGGTGATGATTGTTAAACAGTGGACGCCCAATGCGCACAGCAGACTGCATGGCGTCTTCTTTTCGGATTATTCTCATTTTTTCATCAGAAGGGGAAAGAGGCGGTATTGTAGATTCGTCCTCAGGAATATATCGTGGTGTTTGTCCGAAATACCTGTTAAGAAGTTCCCGGATGTTATCTCCCGGCTGTCCGGCGACATATATTTTTGCCATTTCCGGGCGATAATGATTATGATGAAAGGCTTTTACCTGTTCTATGTCAATTATTTCGAAGTGTTTTTTTTGCAATTGTCGCCCGTAAGGGTGGTCCGGTCCGAAGATGGTTTCACCGAACAGGCGGGTGGCCATGGTTTTTACTTTTTCACTTTCGAAAGCGAATTCTTCAAACTTTTTGTGCAGATAAATTTCATATTCATTTTTGGGAAAAGCAGGTTCGGTGATTATTTCATGAACCAGATTCAACATTTCGGGGAGACAACTCGTCAGGCAAAGGAAGGTGATAATGGTATGATGATGATACGTTTGAGTATTAAGATACGCACCGTAAAAATCTATTGTTTCCGAAATTTGCTGAGATGATTTCTTCTTAGTGCCTTCCTGCATGAGGTTGGCCGTTGTCGATGCCACCAGGGGAATACCGGCCTGTATGGCACCGGCAGGAAATTCTATGTCGATTTTTGTAACATCCTGACTCCCTGCTTTTATAATAGAAACAGGTACACCATTGTCAAGTTTAAATTCCTGTACGGGCAAAAAGTCAATTTTTTTGATGGTTTTAAATTCGGGAGACGTATTTGTGTTATTAGTCATTTTTCCTTTCTTGTTTTTTCGAGGTAACAGGTTTAACATTTGTGAAACCGGGTGATTTGAATGTTGAGTCCACTCCTGAGCAGGCTCTGCATTCCTCGTCTTTATAGACGGGCATTATGAGGATTAAATGTTTGCTTATCATTCAGATTTTCAGGATAAACTGAAAAATTCTTTTCTACAAAATTTTTTACTATTACTTGTGTCTTCATTACTTCTGCCTGTCGGCACCCTTAATCTAAGGTGTTTTCAGTAAGGTAATATAATGTAGAACAGTTATCGGGATTGAAAATTTTTTCGGCCAGTTCTTTTATTTCGGTTTTAGTCACAGCTTTGTATCGTTCGGGTTCGCGATTTATTTCATCGGCCATCCCCATTAATTCGAACTGTGCTAAGTTAACAGCTTTGTTTAGATAGTGTATTTCGCCGAAAACAAAATTCGAAATCACCTTGTTTTTCACCTTTTGCAGTTCATAGTCGGTAGGCCCTTCGCTGGCGAGTTTTTTCAATTCATTGCGGATGCTTTGCTCAGCGGTGTCCATTTTAACCCCGGGCATAAGTCTTCCGGTAACAGTAAAAAGGCCGGGGTCGCGATCACCGTCGATGTATGCATTGACATCGGAGAAGAGTCGTTTCTCTTTTATCAGAGATTGAAACAAACGTGCCGACGGGCCGTTGGAAAGTATGTCCGAAAGCAGATCATTGGCATAAAAGTCCGGATCTGTTCTGCGTCCGTTATGAAAAACCATCTGGATAAAAGGGGCAGGAACATTTCGTTTTACCTCGCGGTAACGCGATTCCGTTTGAGGCGGTTCTTCAGGCAAATTCCTTTCAGGCACTTCTCTCGGGGGAACCGGACCGAACCATTTTTCGGCGAGACGGAAAACTTCATCCGGTTCAACATTACCCGCCACAGAAAGTACTGCATTGTTGGGCGCGTAATGTTTAAAGAAAAAGGTTTTTACCTCGTCAAGTGTCGCATTTTCTATGTGTGAAATATCTTTTCCGATGGTGGGCCATCGGTAAGGATGAACCTTATATGCCAGATCCCGGATAAGCAAAGGAATATCGCCGTAGGGCTGATTAAGATAGCGCTGTTTGAACTCTTCGATAACTACTTTTCGCTGAACAGCCAGGCTTTTTTCAGAAAAATCCAGCTCTGTCATGCGGTCTGCTTCGAGCCAGAATGCTGTTTCTAAATTAACAGCGGGAACCGTAACATAATAATTTGTGAAGTCGTTGCTGGTCCACGCATTATTTTCTCCCCCTACATGTTGCACAGGGGCATCATAAGACGGGATTTTTTTTGTACCACCGAACATCAGGTGCTCAAACAGATGAGCAAATCCTGTTCGGTCGGGATGTTCGTCACGTGCACCGACATCATATAGTACATTGACTGCAACCATCGGAGTGGTTTTGTCGGGATGAACAATTATTCTGAGTCCGTTTTTTAATTGGTGTTTGTAGTAATCTATCATTAGATTGTTAAGATGTTAGGATGTTTATTAATGTTAGATGATTAGATTGTTGGTGACTTACTTCTGATATTGGTGTTTTTCGGGTAATGTTACCGCTCCGGACAGCGCTCCGCGGTTTTAGTTTTGTCAACAACATCTCAGCAATTAATAGCCGGGGAGCGGCGAAAGAACGGTAAAAATTATGTAATAAAAAAGTAAAAAGCTGCGGAGCTGCGGCAGATAATGTATAGATTTATTTGGTCCCGGTTATGACTAAAAACTACTGACTAAGAACTTTTATCTAAATCACGTATGTTAGCAATTGCTTTATACTCGTTCAAAAGTTCTTTCATAATTTGTTCTACGGGTTTTATTTCGTCTATAAGGGCAACCACCTGGCCAATTTCCAGTTCACCTTCTTCCAGGTCGCCTTCGAAAATACCTTTTTTAGCTCGCCCTTTTCCCAAAAGATTTTTGAGTTCATCTGTTGTAGCTCCCTGCAGTTGTGCCTGTTCTATCAATTTATAGAAATGATTTTTCAGCAGACGTACGGGAGCAAGTTGCTTCAGAGTGAGCATGGTATCTCCTTCTTTGGCTTTAACAGCGTATTCTTTGAATGCCCTATGTGCGGAGGATTCTTCGGAAAGAGCAAAAAGCGAACCAATTTGAACAGCATCGGCACCAAGAACCTGAGCTGCTAATATATGGCGTCCGCTTCCTACGCCGCCGGCGGCAATTAAAGGCAATTGAGTAGCTTTTCGCACAAGGGGGATGAGTGTGAAAGTTGTTGTCTCTTCTCTTCCTTCGTGACCTCCTGCTTCAAATCCTTCTGCAACAATGGCGTCTACTCCGGCATCTTCGCATTTTCGCGCAAGGCGGGAGTTGGCAATGACATGAGCAACTCTTATTCCCTTCGACTTGAGAAAGGGCGTCCACCTGGCAGGACTTCCGGCTGAGGTGAAGACAATTTTCACCTCTTCTTCAGCAATCACTTGCATCAGGGCTTCTATGTCAGGATATAACAGTGGAACATTAACTCCCCAGGGTTTTTGGGTGGCCTGTTTCATTTTTCGAATGTGTTCACGCAATATCCCGGGGTACATGCTACCAGCCCCCAGCAGGCCCAGACCGCCGTTGTTGCTGACGGCCGATGCCAGTCGCCATCCGCTGCACCAAACCATGCCCCCCTGAATGATGGGGTATTGTATGCTAAAGAGCTTTGTTACCGGGTTGTCGGAAAACAATGTTTGCATATTCTTTCTGTTTTATTTGATATTACAAAAAACCTGCTGACTTTGGCAATTCAAAGATCAACAGGTTTGGTGTGTTATGTTGATTGGTACTTATAACCCCAGTACGTCTGGTCCTTGCTCAAAAACAATATCGACGGGGATTCCAGCTTCATTAATGCGATCCAGATCTTGTTGCAAGCGGGTATTGATGATACCCGATTCGTCAACCATTTTTTTTGCTTTTTCGTAATCTCCGTTTCCCTGTAAAACAAGTATTTCCTCGGAAAGCAGGTTCATGGCTTCTTTCATTTTTGCAAAATCCACGTGATAGGTTCCTGTTTCAGGATTTCTTGTAAAAGCTTCTTTTTCAAGGAAGTAGTTGAAACGTATCATATTGGCTTTTCCGTGAGCGCTGGCTGCACCAAAACGAACCGACCTGAAAATGCCTGCCATAAAGGTAACATAATTTGTCATCAGATCTTTGTTTTTTAGTTCCCCGGTTTCTGCCAAATGTGTTACAATGTAAAGTCCGAGTATGTCGGCTTTTCCTTCTTCAATGGCCGATGATGTTTCTTTCAGTGCTTCGCGTACAGTACCTTTTTCGTTAATGGTGTTTTTGATACCCAGGCCATGGGCTACCTCGTGAAACATGGTGTTTTCAAAAAAAGCATCAAAGTCGATATACTGTTGTTGTGAAGGGTCTATCAGTATCTCGCTAATCGGAACGAGTATGTTTTCGAATTTTGCTTTCATGCTGTTTTTGAGCTGGAGTTTACGACTTCCCTTTTTCATTTGTACATCCGGGTCGTTCGGAAGATTAATGGCAATGGTTTTGCTGGCCGCATTGCAATCGCCGGCGTAGTAAATGGCGTCATAAACGTTCAGATCAGAGTCGCTTCCGGGCGTTTCGTTTTTATATTCAGCATCTACGGGCAGCGCTTGTTGAATTTGCGGTAACAATTCGGCAAAATGGCTCAGACGTGCCGACCAGACAGTGTCTTTAATAAGTATGTATGCTTCAAAAGCTGCTTTAGCACCCATGAGTTTGTCTTCATAGGTTTCGATCGGCCCAACAACAAAATCGATAATGTTATTTTTCATATCCATCCAGGCCATATCGCTTCTGAAATAGTCGTTGCTGAGAAATGCTTTAGCACGTTCTTTAAGGTACCTCTTAAATCCTTGGTCTTCGGCCAGTTCTGAGGCGCGCATGAGAAGTTCAGCGGCCCGTGACAATTCCTCTTCCCATTTACGGCTGTAAGGAATAACGGTCAAATCTCCTTCGTTATCGCGTTCAATAACAGTGTAAAGCCCGTTTTTATCGAGGTTCGATAACTGCCGGAACTCGTTAACTGACATATCTTCGGGATAAAACCGGGCTCCCGCAGGTTTCTGTCCAATACCCTTGATAAAAGGCTCATTGTCGTGCAGCCGATCCCATGGACCGTAATTGATTTCGGCGTAACGCCTCAGATGGTCATTCTTAATGTTATCCAGTAGTTGCTCTTTATTGCCCCATGCCTGTTGCCAAAAGAGATTATCCATGATGTCAGCTACTTCAAATAGCAGGGGAAGCATTTCTTTTTGAGAAGGGGATAATGCCGACAGATCGGTTGTCAATCTGAATGACTGGTAAGCTTCAACTCTGTCTTTTATGTCTTTAACAGAGGCTTCGTATTTTTTGGAGGTTGGTTGACATGCGGCAATTATTATAACAACAGCAATAAAAGCGGGAAACCGTTTCATAGATGAGTTTTTTACGAGTTGTGCAATGCGACCTCAAATGTAGGGATTTTTTTTAATATTTCACCTTTACCTCGTTTTCATTAAGCAGTTGACGGAGTCGTTCTATTTGTTGCTGTTTGTTAACTTCTCTCAGGTTTTGTGCTGTTTTGGTAAAGTATTGATGTTGTTTGATAAAATCGAGCTGCATCTGATTCCACTCCTGCCATGAATCCACCATTTGCCTTTCCTTTAGTTCTCTGTAAAGCATGTTTGAAACCGGGATAAAGTCGGTACGTCCCAGATAGTCCAGATCCGAATCGCACATTACCTCTTCCAGTTTGTCTTTTGGTTGAGGCGGAAGTTTGGTCGCCAGGATCAGCCGGCAGATTGTGTCGATCCTGCTTTGGGGAATATTGTAGCGGGGCAGTATCTGGCGGGCCATTAAAACGCCCTGGTGTTCATGATAGCGATAATCTACTATATGGCCTGCATCATGAAACAAAGCGGCAATTTTTAGTATAAGAATCTCTTCTTCACTGAGTCCTTCGGCCCATCCGATAAGTTCCACTTCGGTAATTACATCGACCGTGTGTTTCACATTGTGATAATACAAATTGGAAGGGAGGTTTTTTTCAAGAAGGTCTAATATATTCTCCTGAATATCCATGAACTGTATTTGTCCGTATCGAACATCAAAAGTTTCGTTATTTTCGAAAACATTATCCGCGACATGAAGATCGTCTGTCAGCCCGTTAACCAGATACATGTTCATGGCACCTTTGTATTTTACGGGTATGCTCCCCAGATGTGAGACGTTGAAAAACTCTTTGACCAGCTCATAGGTCATTTCCGACATGTTTATTTGCCCCGGCGGACAGCTTTCTCCAATCCGGCAAACAACATTGACGTTATCGCCGCTAATTGAATAAGGGGTATATTGTTTGCCGGGGTCAACAGAGAGAACCGGTCCAGTATGTATTCCCATTTTCACTTTCCAGAAGGGTTGTGATTTTTGTTGTTGATAAATGTTTAGGATGGCCCTGTGCATGCGTATAGAAGCCATTGTAATGTCTATTGGATTTGTTCTGTATTCATTAGACAGTCCTGCTGCATAAATAATATTATCTCCGAAACTCTTAATTTTGGTTAGTTTGAAATCTTCGGCAACTTTATCAATGGTAATATATATTTCATCCAGAATATCAATGAGGTCCGACTGACTATCCATTTTGGCGAGGTCTTCAAATCCACAGATTGAGATATATAAAAGTGACACTGTTTTCAGGTGCTCGACTTTTTTTTGTGTCTTTTTCTCTGGGAAGTCGCTTGCAACAGGCCCGCTGATGTCTGAAAAGCGTGCAAGAAGTTCGTTATATTTTTCATTCTGTTTCTGAATGAGAGAATACCGCCCAACAAGATTCTGAAGCCGGGCATTTAGTTCTTTATTACGGTTGGCAAGATTTTGAATTCGCTGAATATATTGATTTATGTTGTCCATGATAATAAACTTATATTCTATGAGCCCGGTCTAAAAAGCATCCTTGTTGCCAAACTCGTTGTTGTTTTAAATTTTTGTATCCTCATTAACAACAAGTTAACTCCGGTACAAAAAATTAAAACGTCTGGATTTTGACAAAAATATGCTTTTTATACAGCACTCATCATATAAAAACTTCATACGTAATAAAACATTAAAAGTCGGTTTCTGTTTGATGAGTTATTAATTTTTCTTGATATATATCAGGCTAAGTTCTATCAAGAATGTGGGTCGAATGTTATTGCGATGAATTATATATCATTTTGTAAATCAGTGAAACATTTTCATCAATGTTATTGGTTGCATCTATCCAATGAATTTTGTGTCCTTTGCGTTCCATTCCCCTGAACCAGGTCATTTGGCGTTTGGCGAATTGATGAATGGCAATGTTCAGACGTTCAAACATTTCTTCGTAAGTTGTTTTGCCAATAACATAAAGGGTGATATACTTATATTCCAGGCCGTAATACATCAAATCTTCGGGGCTGATACCTTCATCAATAAGCTGTTTTACTTCTTCGATCATTCCTTCGCTGAGCCTTTCTTTAAGGCGCTTCGTTATTTTATGCCGTCGCATATCCCGGTCGATGTCAACACCTACAATAAGTGGGTTAACCGCGGGCAGCTTTACCTCAATTTCGGGATGGTTTTGATAATAAGTTTCTATCTCTATGCTTCGGATGGCTCTTTTCTTCGTATCCGTATCAGTGGTGTTATGAAGTTTTTTGAATCCTTCTAAAATGCGGGTGAGTTCTTCCAGAGATTTGTCCTGAAGTTGTTCTCTTAATTGAGGATTCGGAGGAACATGCACCATTTTGTATTGGTCGAGTACTGCCTGAATATATAATCCTGTGCCTCCGCACATCACAGGGAATTTTTTGCGGTTTTTTATCTCTTCAAAGACCTTGAAAAAGTCGGTTTGATATTCGTAAACATTGTACTTATAACCGGGTTCCCTGATATCGATGAGATGGTAAGGAATTTTTTCGCCGCTGATGATGTAATCGTCATAATCTTTTCCGGTACCTAAATCCATTTTTTTATAAATCTGGCGGCTGTCTGCACTGATGATTTCGCCATCGATGCAATGAGCCAGGTGTGCAGCAAGACGTGTTTTGCCACTGGCAGTAGGTCCGGTAATAACAATCAGATTATATGGTGTTTGTGTTACTGTCATTAAAAAATCTAACGTTCTGTAATTATTTCAAAGTTAACAAAAAGTTGTGGGAAATCGAGTTGCGGGCTTTGATTCCCTCCCCGGTTTCGTTGTGTACTTGCAAGAATTTGGTAATATTTTTTAATTTTGTCTCAGAATTTTTTCCGCTTGATATTGCCAGCACATTGCGTTTGTTGGTTGTACTTTGATTACCCGGAGATAAACTTTAATGCGGATAAGAGATTTTTATGGGGGCAAAAGAATCTGTTAATACTGTTCACATGTACCGGCAGCTTTGGTTAAGGCTGAGAAATCTGATAACCGCACCGCTGAAGGAGTGGCAGAAGATACACAGAGAGTCGGTTACATTTAACGATCTGCTCAGCACTTTTGCTCTGCCTCTGATAGGATTGGTAGCTGTGGCTACTTTTATTTCTTACCTTATTAATCAACAGGCTTTTCTTATTGAACTGGCGCTTAAAAAAGTAATTGTTGAATTTACTGCTTTGTTTAGCGGGCTTTTTCTTGCATGGGACTTTGTATTCCGGATAATGAAATATTTCCGTTTTGTTCCATCGCGGGAGATTGCTGCTAAATTAACAGTTTACAGTTCGGCTCCTTTATATCTTGTGTTGCTCCTTACTGCTTTAGTGCCGGAAATTTTTTTCCTGCAGGTATTTGCATTTTACAGTATTTATCTTGTTTTGACAGGGATAAGAATAATTGCCGGCCCCGAACAGAAGCAAAAAACCGTTTTCTCCGTGTTAACAGGACTTTTGATATTAGGATTACCCTATGTCATTCGTATTTTATTGTTGAATTTGATAACTATCTGATATGGCAACAAACAGAATAAATATTCGCAATAAGCGAGCGTATTTTGACTACGAAATACTCGAAAAATTTGTTGCCGGAATTCAGTTGACCGGTACCGAAATTAAATCCGTCAGGAATGGGCGTGCCGGACTGGTCGACTCTTATTGCTACTTCAGGCGAGGGGAATTGTGGGTAAAAGGGATGAATATTTCGGAATACTTTTATGGCACCTTTAATAATCATGCCCCTCACCGTGAACGAAAACTGCTTCTCACAAAAAAAGAACTTCAAAAGCTGGAACGGAAAACAAAAGAGTCGGGTCTGACTATTGTTCCCTTGCGCATGTTTATCAACGACCGGGGTTTTGCCAAGCTCGAAATAGCACTGGCTCAGGGGAAAAAGAAACACGACAAGCGCGAGTCCATTAAAGAAAAAGATACCAGGCGCGAATTAGACCGTATCCGGAAAAATTTCTGATGATTTTCACGCAACCTTATCTTCTTTTCTCCATCATGTGGTTAGTGGTTAGTCATTAGTGGTTAGTGGTTAGTCAATAGTGGTTAGTGAAATCGGGCTGGAGTGTGTTGTTCTGATATTCCTGACCTGAATAAGCCGGAACCAACAAATTATTAAAAACCAATTCAGAATTAGCCTGATAAAATAATTGCGTGAGCCCGGTCTAAAAAGTCTTTTGACCCCTAAATCCCCTAAAGGGGACTTTTTCAAACTGCTGATTTTTAGCAGTTCCCTTTTAGGGGTCAGGGGTAAAATGTTAAAAATCAGCAGTTTGAAGGCTTTTTATACTACACTCATAAATATTTTTTTATACGGGCAAACTGTAGTGTTGCAGGGGGTTTTGGGGAAAAAGCTTAACTGCAAAGACGTATGTTGTGTTTATAATTCACACTACTGGCTACTGACTAAAAACTGATGACTAAATTACTTATATCTAAAAATCTTACAGTCTATTGTAAAGAGGTTGCATAATAATGAACAGAGGTGTATCTTTTGCCTGGAAAACCAATAGGAAAGCTCTTCAGTGTCTGTATTCAAAGAGATAAACGACATAATTTCAGGATGTCAGAAAGGTGAGAGGAGTGCTCAGAAGGCACTTTATGAGCTTTTTGCGCCTAAAATGTTTGGTGTGTGCCTGCGTTATGCCGGCAACAGGGAAGAGGCAGAAGATTTTTTGCAGGATGGTTTTATCAGAGTGTTTGAGAAAATAGGTGATTTTCGTTTTGAAGGCTCGTTTGAAGGGTGGATGCGAAGAATTATGATTAATCTGATCATTGAGTCGTTCCGGAAAGCCAGAATTAAAACAGAGATGAAGGATGAATTTCCTGATATAGAAGGCGATGAGGATACGAATCATTCTGAAGGGAAGGGGTACTCGTTGAACGAGCTTTTATCATTAATTCAGAAATTGCCGGAAAAGTACAGACTGGTATTTAATATGTATGTAATTGATGAATTGACACACGAAGAAATAGCCCGGAAGTTAAATATTTCGCCGGGCACAAGTAAATCAAATCTTTCCCGTGCCCGAAAATGGCTTCAGCAGAGGATTAGTGAAGACAGAAAATTGGAGACTACGAAATTATGAGGATACCCGAACATATCACAGATCAGTTATTTACGCGGCTGAAGGAGTTGAAAACTCAACCTTCTCCGGGTGTGTGGAAAGGTATTGAAAAAGAACTGGACAAAAAGAAAAAGCGTCTGGTTCCTCTCTTTCTGAGAATAGGAGCAGCGGCCTCTGTCGTTATAGCGGCAGGGCTGTTCTGGCTTTTTAATGAGTCTGATTCCCGGGTCGATAGTGGTTCCCTCGTTGTGTCGGAACAACAGGTTGAAAGTGATCCTAATGATGCCGGCGGTGTTACGAAACAGACAAAAAAAGATAGCTCTGTTGGAGGAAATGATTCTGATATCTTACCTGCTTCAGGTTCGGATATGCCGGTTTTAGCTGAAAAAAGTGAGATACGGCAGGAAGGAACGTTACAGACTGCTTCGGTATCCGGTGATATAAAAGTGGCGGGATCAACCGGCAGTATCCCGGACGCTCAAAATCTTTCAGACCCTCAGGCCGGAACAACTGAAAAGATGATGCCTCTCATTGGCGATCATATTTTTGATGGAGTCAATATCAGCCCGCCAGATAGATTGTATGCAACACAAAACCACGAAGAGACTTTTGTTGTCACTACCTATAATGATTCTGAAGAAAAACCGGCCTCCGGACATTTGATCATAGGAGGGGAATATTCGCCAACTTATTCTTTCAGAAATGTTTCCGGTTCTGCACCCGGGAGTGTGGATGAGAACGGGCTGAAAGCCGCGGGAGGCGGTCTGGCACTTGCCATGAATGTGAATACCCGCTGGCAGATAGAAACAGGCGTCAGGTATGCCACCATGGGGCAGGAGGTAACAACCACCGTTCGTTCGGAACGGGTTTACAGCATAACTATGGACACTTATTCCGGCGGTAGCCTGGACAATAGTATCAATGAGATCAGTCTTGCCAATTCAATGGGCACCGTCCGGACTGATTTATCGCCTGTTGCATCAAACGATTTTGCCGGATTTCAAAAAGCACCGACAGGGTATGTTGAATTGAAGTCAAACCTGATGGAAAGTAGTGACAGTCCTGTCCTCGAACAGAGTCTTGGCTATTTGCAGATTCCGGTGACCGTACGTTATCTTCTGACACCTGAAAGTACCATTGGTGTTTTCCTGTCGGGCGGGTTCAGTACCAACTGGCTTGTTGATAACGATGCTTACCTGCAGCGATCCGGCCAAAAGCAGCGAATCGGAGAAACTTCAGGACTTTCGGATGTGGGATTCAGCACCCATGCCGGTGTCGCCTTTTCTGTTCCTGTTTTTAAAGGTTTGCGTTTTCGTATGGAACCTCGTATTGATTATTTTATTTCCGACATAGGAAAAGATACCCCGGGTGATTACAGACCCTATTCGTTTGGTGTTTTTACTGGTGTGTTTTATGAGTGGTGAACCCTCATCCTCACGCTCATCCTCAACCTTAACCTCAACCCCCATATTGTCCTAACGACTCCACCATTTGGTAAAAAGTACCTTTTTTATTCATCAGTTCATTATAGTGCCCTGTTTCCACTACGTGTTGTCCGTCAAGGACAATTATCCGGTCGGCCATCTTAATGGTGGAAAGCCGGTGACTGATAATCATGGCGGTTCTGTTTTCCGTGATTCCTTTAATGTATTGAAGGAGGCGGGCTTCGGAGAAAGCATCGAGTGCACTTGTAGGCTCGTCCAGAAGCACAATCTGCGAGGGGTTGAAGAATGAACGGGCAAGCGCCAGACGTTGCCACTGTCCCGGACTCAGCTGCTCACTGTCTTCAAAAAGAGTGCCCAACGTGGTTTCATAGCCTTTTTCGAAGTTTTCGATGACTTCATGAATGCCTGCCTGGGCGGCCGCATCTTTGATGTTTTTATCGGCAGGTTCCCGGCGAATATTTCCAAACCAGATATTTTCACGCGCTGTGACATTATACAGCATAAAATCCTGATAGATAACACTGATGTTATCAACCCGGTCTTTCCACCGGATTTCATCAAGCGGGATACCATCCACGAAAATGGCACCTTCAACCGGTTTGTACAGTCCGCAAAGCAATTTCACCAGCGTTGTTTTTCCCGCACCATTGACACCAACCAGTGCCACCGTTTCTCCTGCATTTATATTGAACGTTACATTTCGTAAAATCCATCGGTCGTTTACCGGATAGTGAAAGCCGATGTTATCGAAGCGGATTCCCTCTTTCATACGAGCAGGGAAGGGATATCTTTCTGTGCTTTTCGTGGTGGACCGTGACTCGGGCAGGTGCAGAAATTCAAACAGGTTATTCAGGAAAAGTGAATCTTCATAAAGACCCGATATGCCACCGAGAAATTGCTGGAGATAGGCATATCCCCGCTGTAACGCCATAAAATAAAGAACCACACTACCAATGGAAATATCTCCCTGAAAAGCACGGTAAGCGATGAGCCCGTAAACTGAGAAAACAGCTATTGCAGCCAGTATCTGAACGACCACTTCCCGCTTTGTTTTGCTTTGCAGCATTTTATACTGGCTCTGTCGCCAGTCGTTTTTCAACTCGTGATAGCGTTTTCGAAAAAGCTTTCCCAGATCAAAGGTACGTAACTCTTTGGCAAATTCGCGCGAGGTAAGCAACCGGTTGTAATAATTTACTTTGCGTTCTTTATCTGTATTTTTACGTTTAAACCTGAATAATTCCCGCGCATATTTTAGTCTGATAATGGTAACAGGCAGCGTTATTAGCAGTAACACGATAGAAACCGACCAGTGAACCATCAGCAAAATACCCCCCCATTACGATGAGCGTGATGAGGTTTTGCAGTATCCCCACAATTCCGTAAAAAATGCGTGAGGGGCGAAAAGAGGCTTCATGCAGTGCCCTGAAAAAGACATTTTGATATTTAGGGTGCTCGAAAAAACCATATTCGATTCTTGTGGTCTTGTTGTGGATGAGGTTGTCGAAATAGTCGGATATGACAAACGACTGCCGTTCACGCACCAGTGTGCCCAATGAAGCAGTCAGTGCATTGGTGAGAAATACTGCAGCTGCAATGATCAGGAGGGAAATAAGTCGGTTTAAAGCGTCTTCACCACCGGGATTGGCAGCAACAACCTGTATCTCGTCTACGAGCAATTTTATAAGGTAAAGCAGCAGCAGCGGGAGTATGCCTCTTACAAGAAGCAATATCCCGTTGAGAAGCGTCCATCCGGGTGAGCTTTTCCAGATGTAACGCAGAATGGTTAGTATTTGGTGGTAGTGTTTGATAGGTTTATCGGTTCGTTTGTTCCACAGAGAAAGATACCATTTAACTGTGTAATTTTCTTGATTTTTTTCAAATATAAAACATTTTTGAAAGAGTCGGGGAGTCGGAGAGTGGAGGTTAGATTTTAGGCTAAGACTAAGGTTGAGGTTAGGGATGAGGTTAAGGATGAGGTTAAGGATGAGGTTGAGGTTGAGAAATAGATTCTTCGCTTCGCTCAGAATGACAGACTGCTCAGTGTCATTCTGAGGAGGTTACGACGAAGAATCTATTAAACTATCAATAATTCAATTAGGTTGAGGTTGAGGTTGAGGTTGAGAATGAAACAGGTTTGGTAATTAGTAATTATGAGTGCGGTATAAAAAGCATATTTTTGTCAAAACCAAGGCGTTTTAAATTTTTTTACCGGAGTTAACTTGTTGTTAATGAGGATACAAAAATTTAAAACAACAACAAGTTTGGCAATAAAGATGCTTTTTAGGCCGGTCTCAATTATTTTTTCCGACCTTAGCTTATCAAAACAGCACTGTTGTGAACAAAAACATACAACAATATCGTCAGTGGATCGAGCAAATGCTGAATGAGGGAAAGACCGTTCAGGTACCGGTATATGGGATGAGTATGTTTCCGATACTGATGCCACGCGACAGTGTCCAGATAAAACGGGTAACTTTTGATCAGATGATACCCGGTCAGGTTCTGGTGTTTGAAAGAGATGGACAATGGATTGCCCACCGGTTAATAAAAAAAAGACTACCTAACCGGACTTCTCATAACACATGGTGACGGACTTCCATACGATGATGAGCCGATTGCAGCCAACAGTGTCAAAGGTATCATAACTAAAGTTATTAAAACCCGTTCGCCATTTGCCTTTAGCATAAATACCCGCATCGATCGTTTCATGGTATGGACAGCACCGGTAACCGGAAGGGTCTTCTGGTGGTTTGGGAAAGTCGTGAGCCGCGGAATTAGGGTTTTGAGTTCCGGGCCCCCTAAGTCCCCACAAGGGTGACTTTGGGTTTGGCGTTGAAGGGTGTGTTACTTCCTCAGAATGACACTGATGCTGTCTGTCATTCTGAGCGAAGCGAAGAATCTATCCCCTTATATCTATAAATCTAATCATCTCTTTGATTTTTTTAAATCTGTGTAAATCTGCGATATCTGTGGTGCAATCTCAACCTCAACCTCAACCTCAACCTCAACCTCAATCTCAACCTCAACCTCAACCTCAACCTCAACCTCAATCTCAACCTCAATCTCAACCTCATCCTTAACCTCATCCTCAACCTCACCTAGTGTCTCTGAATTTTTGTAAAAAAATGTACAATATACTTTTATCTCTAAAATTTTTACTTTCATCAATAGACAACATTCATTTCTCAAAGATTCTCAACAAAATTTTCCCACGCGTGTATAATTGCACAGCAAAACCTCAAAATAGGGGTGGATTTTTTTGAACAGGGTTAAATTTTTAGTGATATGAAGAAGTTTTACATTGTATTAGTCGGGCTGATTCTTGGATTAATTACAGGCGTAGATGCTTTCGCACAACAAACGTGGTATGCGCTTAATTCGGGAGAGTGGAACAATCCCGATAACTGGACACTGGATCCGGCTGCTGCGATCTATGTGACAGAAGATGAAGGATATCCGCTTGAAGGAGATGATGTGGTGATCAAAAGTGGTCGTACTATTACCATGCCTACCGAAGGCGATTCGTTTTCTGCTCATTGTAATGTTTTAACTGTCGATGGTCGTCTCGATCTGAAGAATACTTCGGGGCATAATTTCTCTGAAATACGCGGTTCCGGCAGGATTATTATGGAAGGTGATAACTTTCCTTCAGGGGATGCTTCGAATTTCGTTGGCGAAGGAAAAGGAACTGTTGTATATAAGGGGAGCGGATATGACATTTCTGATCATACTTTTTACAATGTAGAGATTGATCTTGAAGGCACAGACCCTAAGGTTAATCTTGCCGGAGACCTTACTGTTAACGGTAATTTTTCCGTTCTTAACGGTAATTTCCAGTTTGGTAATAATAATACTACAAGAACTTTAACGGTTAAAGGTAATATAACTGTAAATAACGGTGCTTCAATGACTGTCAATTCAGCCAATGCTGCACATAATCTTTATTCCCGGGGGAATATTACCAATAACGGATCAATTCAATTTACCAATCTTTCTAATCCTGACTACGATAGTACTCCTACAGATGGCTATGTTATTTTAACAGTCAAAGGAGAATCTAATACCGTACTTACTGCCAATAATACCACTTTTCTTCAGCGACTTATCCTTGATAAAGGAAGTGACCGAACTTACCGGTTTACTGTTAATCCTTCACAACGTGAGTATTTCCGGTTATTTGGGCAAAATGATACTGTGTCTGAGGAGAAAGCCCTCTATATAAAAAATGGTACCCTTGAGTTAACCGGTGCCACATACATACATTCATTGACAGAGGGGGGTGACGATTTTTATGTTCCCGAAACAGGTGGTTTTTGGATTAACGGGGGAGCCGTTGAAGTGAACTCAACAGCAGTGAGTAATAATGCTGACGGATTTACATCAACAGGCGTGGAAGTAAATGCTGTTGGAAGTCAATCTTTTTCCGTATTGGGAAAATTCAGAATTACTGACGGCACATTAAATACCCATACTCATGGATTCGTGGCTTGGGATTCCGGTAATGCTTTGGTTCAGATAGAAGGTGGAACTGTAAAAACACCTGGTTTCAGGAGTGCCGGTAATCAGGAAGGCCGGTGGACTTATAATCAGTCAGGGGGGCATGTTTTTATGAAAGGTGGTATTGAAAGTGACTTGAATCCACAAGGGAAGGCCACTTTTTCCATTGAAGGTGTGAATAATGTTTTCATCATGACCGGTGGTACAATGGAAATACAGGATGCTGCCACCGGAAATGATTTGGCCATTGACATTCAGTCGGGTGAAGGGAAATTTAATGTTACCGGGGGTACAATAAAAATTAATCGTATTGCTGGTACTTCAGGTGAATTTAATATTTCATCAACTGCACCGTTCTTTAATTTGGAAATAGCAGGCGTAAGCAATACTGCCACCGCCCTTTTGAATAGTGAACTTACAGTCTTGAATGATCTTATTGTTAGAGAGAATGGAATATTAGATGTTACGTCAAATAATTACGCACTTAATATTGGAAGAGATTTAACACTGGAAAGTGGTAGTTCTATTGATTTGCGAAGTAATATAACATCATTTATTGGTTCACAAAACTCAGTAATAACAGTAGCTGAAGGATTATCATTGAATTTTAATAATGTTGATGTAAATAAAGAAATCAGTTATAATGGATATTTCGAGGTAAGTAGTTCCGGTAGCGGAGTTAATATTGAAGGAGATTTAAATGTTACACGTGGCAATTTTGTAGTATCTGCTAGTGGTATTAATATAGGTGGGAGTATCTATTTATTTGATGGAAATATTTCCGGTGGAAGTATAACGTTGAATGGGAATACCCAACAGACTTTATATTCCAAATACAGGAAAGAAAAATCAATAGGAGATTTTAATTTTGATAATTCAGGGTCAAAACCTCAAATTATATTGGCTAGTGATCTTTTGATTAATTCTTTAAGTTTTAACAGAGATCAGGTTGTAATGTTGGGTAATTACAATTTGGAATTAGCGAATAGCCAGCTTTCTACTACCGGTTGGGGAAATTCAAGAATGTTTGCAACCAATGGTCGTGCATCTAACGGAGGATTGACACTACCAGTAGTTTTAGATGGTTCATATAATGACGATATTGCTCAGTATTTTCCTATTGGTTATACTGTTGATGGTGAATATTATTTTACTCCCGCAACAGTTAGGGTTGATGGGGCATTAAATGATTCAGGCTCAATTAACGTAAAACATGTAGCAGCAAACCATCCAACGGTAGATAATCCTAACGACGTTGCCCCTTATTACTGGAAAACTTCATATTCAGGTCTTTCAACAGTGGGTAGTAGCAACATGAGGTATATTTTTACTTATTTCGAAAATATTTCTAATGTACCCAGTGGCAAAGGCATGATTTTTACAGCAAATAATGAATGGTATGATGCAGGGAATGACGTTAGAGATGGAAGTAATCTTTATTTTGATTATGGAGATCCACTATTAACTGATTATACTTACGGCAAGAATAATGCTTTTAATAATGTCAGAACTTTATATAGCCTGACTTCCGGCCCATTTAATCAAAGTAGTACATGGACTGAAAGCGCTGACCACCAAGGGAGCTCAACTAGTAGGGCTCCAAGGTCTTATGATATGGTTGTTATCGGAGGCGCAAATGGTGTTAATCATACTGTTACCATTTCAGGAGATGAACGTGCCTCCCAGGTGTACATAAAGGGTAAATCTGAAACCGGCATCGGTGTAGGGGATGATAACGTTGATCCGCCAACTTTTGAAGTGACATCAGGAGCAAGTGGTGCTGCAACATACAATTACTCATTGTGGGGAGGATGGGGTTATGTGTCAGGTAATGAATTTAGCTCAATAAAAGGAAAAGGGCGGTTTTTAATTCATGGAGACAACATGCCTTCTGCTGATTTTTCAGAGTTCTGCAATGGAAATGAGGCGATTTTTGAATATACAGGAATAGGCGCATATAGTATTCCGGAGAGTTCATATGTAACCTTAAAGCTTTTTGGTGTTATTGATTATGGACAAGAGTTAATCTTTGAATTGAACCAATATCCGAATTTGCATATTACTGAATCAGGAACCAAAACTGCTGGAGATATTGATTTAACAGTCAATGGTAATTTATTTGTTGAAGATGCCACTTTTAATATCAGTAACCAGAATAATGGCGATATAGATATAGTCGGTAATTTAGAAATTAATACCGGAAATTTGGTACTCCCTAACACTGAGAGCAGAGTATTAAATGTGGACGGTGACTTCTTCTTTTCCGGAGATGGTGATTTTTATGTTTCCGGAGGAGGTTCAGCAATAGAACATTCTGTTAATTTATATGGGAATTTGATGCAAGAATCGGGTGCTATCGATTTATCCGGGAATACGGCAAAAGCAAATATATATTTCATAGGAAGCAATTCTGTGGAATTCTCAAAGAGTGGTACTGATATAACTAATTTTAACAGGGTATACATAAATAAGCCAATTGGCGAACAAGTATTGTTTTCCGGTAATTTCAATTTGAATAGTAATTTAAATAATGATAATACCAAAACATTAGTATTGCAATCCGGGAATGCATATTTGGATAATTCCGCCCTCAACATAGAACTAAGCTCCGGTGGCGGAATGTATAAAATCCCCGCCGTATCAGAACTAATCGTCAATCAAGGGACTATAAGTCTTGGCGGTAGTGACCCCAATGGAGCAGGTTTATGGCTCGACGGCAAACTGACCATCAACGATGGCGGTAAAGCCCAATTTGATGAAGGAACCAACAATTATATAGAATATACCTCTTCCGGAAAATCAGAGATTGAAGTCAACGGAAGCGGGGAGCTTTATGTGGGTTCTCAGATTCGTCGTTCACCATATACCGAAGCCGGCATTCTGAAATTTTCTCAGAACAGCGATGCTTCAACCATCGAGATTGGAACCAAAGATGCAGGTGAATCAACCCGCGGTGTTTTTGAAATCCTCAACACCGGAAGTTCGTTTACTCAGGCAGCCGGTGCTAAGCTAACCATAAAGAACAGTAAGGCAGGCGGGTTCACCGATTTCTATTTCGATCCGGAGTCTGTATCCCTGGGAGAAGGAAGTACCATCGAGATTGCTGCCGGTAACGAGGCTTCTGAGCCTTTTGATATGTATGTGAACCAACCATTGGAAAATTTAACCTTTTCCGGCAATGTGGAAGGAAAATTAAAAACGGTTCCCGTGGAAATTCTTGGTAATTTATCCATTGGCACTAATTCTGTTTTTAATACCAATGGACTGGATGTTACCATACATGGTGATATGACCAATGAAGGATCGTATAATGCAAACGAAAATACCACCTATTTCAGCGGGCTGGCCGGCCAGTCCATCACGGGTAATACCGAATTTTATAACCTGGTGAAAAATGAAGGAACCGATACTTTGCGAATAGGAGAGAGTAGTGCTGTTACAATCGCAAACGACTTGACTTTGAATACCGGAATTTTTGATACCGGTGAAAACGATGTTTCGGTAAAAGGTGATTTTTATATAGCCGGGGGTGCTTATACAGTTAGCGGTTCAGAGCGTAACGGTGTGGTTTTGAATGGCACCTCGTCACAAGAGCTTTCAGGAGGCGGAACCATTGCCAGGTTAATGGTAGATAACGCAGCAGGCGTTGTTGTTCCAACTCAGTCATCTGCCATAACATTTTCCGATGTATTGAAGTTGAATAACGGAATACTGGATATCGGGAGAAATTTGCTCGTACTAACTGAAAATGCAGTGATTGAAGGAGATGATTCAGATAGCTTCTCCTCATCCAATATGGTGCAAACCAATCTTTCGTTTACCGATGCCGGAATTAAGAAATATTTTCCTGCCGATGTAGTAAGTAATTTTGTCTACCCCATAGGTGCATCGGGTAAGTACACTCCGGTGGTTATGGAAAATACCACCAATGGCAATGAAGGCGGTTCAATACGGGTAAAAGCTGCCAACGAGCCTCATATTACCATCCCTGTTGAAGACCTGGATAATGTTTTGCAATACAACTGGACATTGGATGCCGAAGGGATAAGTAATTTTACTGCAAATGTTGCGATGCATGGCTATCCCGCCGATGTTCGGGGAGACACCGCTAGTTATATAACGGCCCGCATTCTCGATGAAGAAGAAGGGATATGGAATAAATATTCTGTTGATGATTTCGACGGGATTAATACCATCCTGAATTTTAGCTTTGAAGGCACTAATGATGCCGGTATTGACGGAGATTATACAGCAGGTACCGATGAGGCCATTCCTGACAAAGTTCAGACTTTTGTTACCGAACAAGATGGATTCTGGAATGATCCTGATGTCTGGAGCGTTGTTGGTGGAGGTGTTGTTCCTGCTGGTGGTCCCAGAGGAGCCATCGTGCAAATTAATCATGAGGTTAATTTGCAGGTTAACGGACACGCGGCATATAAGACCGAAATTTCAGAAAGCGGGGTTGTCAATGTTGGAAATACACTGAATCACCGGCTTGGAAAAGTTTCCGGAACAGGAACCGTTGTTGTTGAATCTGGTTCTCTGCCTGCCGGTGAATATACCGAATTTTTCTCTGAAAACGGAGGGACGTTAGAGTATTCCGGCAGTTCAAATTATTCTGTCCTGGCTGAACTTCCACAGGTTAATAACCTGGTATTTAGCGGAAGCGGCCAACGTATCCTTCCGAATCTTGATGTAGATATTCTTGGAGATTTTGTCATTGAAGGGGGAAATGTTATTAATGAGGAAAGCCGTCCTTTAACCATTCATGGCAATATGTCCCGAACCGGTGGTAGTTTTGATGTCCGTCAGGGGACGATTAAATTGCAGGGGGATGAGGTTCAAACCATTAATGGTTCCTTTACCGATGAGAATGCTTTATATAACATTGAAGTTAACAATGTTGCGGGGTTGACTCTTAATGGTCCGGTTGATGTGGGGAATGTAATAACTTTTACAAAAGGTATCATTTCTACATCCGAAACAGCATTGCTCACGGTATTAAATTCAGACAACGCAGCCGTAAATAATGCATCTCATCTGCGGTATGTCAATGGCCCCATGCAGAAGAAAATTAATGCGGGAACCATGTTTGACTTCCCCGTTGGTGATGATTACCGCTATGGAAATATCGGGGTTAAACCTGCCACAACCGGTCTTTGGACTGCACAGTATTTTGATCATGCTGCTTCGGAAGATGGATATTCGGAAAATGGCGTTACCTATGTGAGTCAAAATGAATACTGGAGTGTGAAAGCTGCCAATGCAGATAATGCTGAGATTAAGTTACGCTGGGACTCAGAGAGTGGTGTAAATCCGGATAGTCCCGACTTCCTTGTGATTAGTTACGAGCCATCGGCTTGGGGTGAAGTTAATTTTAATAATAAGACAGGCGATGTTAGTGGAGGTTCTGTTATGACCGAAACGCTTTATCATAATACAGAAAGGTTGTTTACTTTTGGTTCAGGTAGTATGGCCGAATATACCTGGCTGGGAACAATTAGCACCGATTGGTTTGATGGTGGTAACTGGGTAGGAGGATTAGCTCCGTCAGCTGCTAATTCTGTAATAGTAGATAATTTAAATTCTTCAAATAATCCTGTCATTGGTGAGGGTATGGATGCCTATTGCAGTAACCTTACTATTGAAACAGGGAAGACTGTAACATTAAAACCCGGGGCATCATTGGAAATCAAAAATAATATAGATAACAATGGAACCATTATCCTCGAATCTACCAATTCCAAACTTTCATCCCTGATGTTGCCGGATAGCCCGACAAAAACGGGGTCAGTTAATGTTAAACTCGAATTGGATGCTAAGAAGAAGTTCTATTTAAGCAGTCCGATAAAGTACGCACAATTGAATTGGTTTTATCCTGATGGTGATATAAATAATGATTTTGTTTATGTTTTCAGAGAAGATCCCAAATGGAAATGGATAAGGGTTGACGATGCTTATATAAGCGAAAATCCTGATTTGAATGAACTGGAAGCTGTCTATGGGAAATACTTGCAAGGAAAAGAGTTGAATTTTTCCGGAGAAGTCAACAATAGTGATGTTACGAAAACTTATGGTCGGGGTTATTATCTGGTTGGAAATCCATTTCCTACCGCCATTGACTGGGAAAACCCTGCAGGTTGGGTCCGTGAGGGATTTTCCAATACCATCTGGAGTTGGGTCACGATTGGAGAAGAGAGAGTAATTCAAACATATAACAATGGTGGCGACAATTTACCCGGTGCATGGACGCTTGAGCCCGAAGGATATGATGAAAGTAATATCAGTCATATTGCACCCTATCAGTCTGTTCAGATGAAAATAGAAACTACTAATGCAGATTTGACTATAAAACGGACTGCCCGTGTCAGGAATAGCGATGCACCATTAAAAAGTGCATCAAATGAAACTTTCTCGTACAATCTGATAAGAATACAGACCAATAACAATCTTTTATTTGACGGGACGGTGATTTACTTTAATGAAGCTTTTTCTGAAGGTATCGGAGAAGAAGATTCGGAAAAACAATTCAACAGTTCCGAAAATGTACCGGAAATATACACCAGAATTAACAACAGTGCTTATGCCATTAACGGTCTTCCGGCATTAAACGATAGCGAATTTTCCATTTCAATAAGTGTTCGCAATCGTGTAGAAGCAGATGTTACGATGGCATTCGACCTGAAAGAATTCGGGGCCGGGTACTCTGTTTATCTTGAAGATAAAGAAACCGGTTCATGGATTAATCTTCTGCAGCAAAGCGAATACGTTTATACACCTGCTCAAATGGGTGATGATCATGACCGTTTTGTTCTTCATTTCGAAAAGGCAGCGGAAATTCCAACCAATGTTGAAGAACCGGAACAGAATGATATTACCGGAATAGATATTCTTGGTCAGAAAGAGTTTGCATTGGTTCGAATCAGTGAAGTACTACTTCAGTCATCAGGAGCCGCTATAGAAGTTATGGATATAAATGGACGGCTGATGAACAGTGTCACTACAAGCGAGACCGAAACAGAAGTTGATTTGCCCGATAACAGTGGCGTTTACATTATCCGGGTAAATACAGGAGAGGTGGTTAAAACCGGAAAGGTTGTCAGGTGATTAGGCGAGTAGGCGAGTAGGTGATTAGGCGAGTAGGCGAGTAGGCGAGTAGGTGATTAGGTGAGTAGGTGATTAGGTGATTAGGCGAGTAGGCAAGTAGGCAAGTAGGTGAGTAGGCGAGTAGGCGGGTAGGCGAGTAGGTGATTAGGTGTTAGAATTTAAGTGCGGAGCGGTGACATATCGGTAGTAAAATCTGTCCGGTAAAAGGACAAAAAAGCTACGGAGCTGCCACAGAAACCTGTGTAATTCAGAAAAGTTCACCAAGTCCCCTTTTGAAGAATTTAAGGGATTTAAAAATATCACAATTAACCCTGTGAAGTTTAAAAGCTCCGTTCCAAAACGTTGGAAACGGGGCTTTTTCTATTCAACACTTGTTTGAATGGTTGAGGCGCTGTCTGAAAAGTTCGTTTTTCTCTCTGAATATCTTCCTAAGGATTGGGACAAGTTGTGATGTGCTCCGCGCCTATCTGCGTAATTAATTGAAAAACAAAACTTGCGACAGCAAGGATTGAATTCGGTTTTCCAAAGGTTACTTTTTAGACACGCTCAATTAAAAGAGTATATCTTACATTTATCCTGCGTATGTTTCATTTCGTCAAAGATATTCGCTCTGTCTGTCAAAACTTCTCAACAATCTGTGTTTTTGTCCTGTATAAGTAACCAAAGAAACCTCAATAAGAGGAAATAATTTTTGAACAGGGTTAAATTTGTGAATTATGAAACGGGTTACTTTATTATTAATTGGGTTGGTTTTTACTCTTGGGTTTAATGCTTTTGCCAAGAATGGCAATGGCAACGGTAACAATAATGAATACATTACCGTCGAAAAACAAGGTAATTTCGAAGATGAAAATTCCTGGCTAAACGGGAATGTTCCTTCCGATTTTGAAAATATTGACAAAGAGATGACCATTAACGGTACGATCACTCGTAACGGGAATCTAAATCCTGTTACCGTGAATGTTAATGATACACTCATTGTTGATGGAGACTACGAAAACAATCAGTGGGGTGGTCTTGATATAAAAAGCGGTGCAAAAGTTGAAATTTTTGGAAATTTAAATTGTTCAGAGGCTGTAACCATTGCTCAGGGTGGCATCTTAATTGTTCATGGCAATTTAACTTCCACCAATGCAGGACTTCTTATTAAAGGAGACCTGGTTGTTAAAGGCGATTTTTCTACCGATTCAAAGACTCAGGTAAATAATAGCGGAAATCTGATAGTAGGTGGTGATTTTTCGCACCTTGGTGGTGGTCTGAATGGTCATAGTGATGACATCTATATTTTGGACCCCAATGCCAATATTACCAATCCCGGATGGGGAATCATTTATAATGGTGAATACGGCGATATTGAAGATTTTAAAAGAGTTGAAGAAGGAACTGACCTTGAAAACATTGTGGATGAAATGGGGTTATTAAATCCTGCTGTTAAATGGCTGGGGACAGTAGATTCAGATTGGTTTAATTCTTCCAATTGGAAAAATGGGCACCTGCCCGATTCCAATAGCAAGGTTGAGATAGATTCTAATAATAATGCTCCTGTAATTAATGGAAATGCTTCTATTGCTATTCTTACCATTTCCGAAAATGCAGGTGTAACAGTTAAGCCCGGTGCCTTACTGGAGATTACAAAGAATGTGAATAATAATGGTACTATTGTTCTTGAATCTACCAACAGCAATCTTTCTTCATTGATGTTGCCTGAAAATCCTACAAAATCAGGGAATGTTAATGTAACTGGAGTTTCCTGAAAAAGCACTATCGAAAAAGCTGAAGGGCAACAATGACAACCATTTTGAAGAAAA
>NZ_AEWI01000041.1 GCF_000191885.1 Anaerophaga thermohalophila DSM 12881 | reverse complement strand
TGCGTCAACTGTGGTGAACTCTCAACCTTAACTTCAATCTCAATCTTAACTTCAATCTCAACCTCAACCTCAACCTTAACCTTAACCTTAGCTGTTTGTCATTCTGAGCGGAGCGAAGAATCCAAGATCAATTAAAGCATGATAAATTGCATCATTCCAATAACTTAGACCAATTTTATACGGATGAAAGATTCTTCATCGTACCTCCTCAGAATGACAAAGCAGCGTTCTGTCATCCTAAACGAAGTGAAGAATCTAACCCTCTATAAGTCTCAACCTCAACCTCAACCTCAACCTCAACCTCAACCTCAACCTCAGCCTGCTTTACTTGTTGATCTCTTCCTGCCGGTAATTGTGACTTAAGCCCGGGACAGCTCTGCTTTTAAACTTTTTTTAACGGGTTATTGTAATTATATTTGGCCAAAAATAGTGTTTTGCAAAGAGTAATAATTACAACCTCCAACAACCTCCTTTTCGATCAAAGGGTGAACAAAATAACTCTGAGTCTTGAAAAAGCAGGACTTGAAGTGTGGCGATCGGGAAGGAATTACCCGGCGATAAAACCTCCGGAAAACAGACCCGGACGTACTATTCTTCTGAACATTCTCTTTAACAAAGGTCCGTTGTTTTATCTCTTTTTAAATATTCAGACCTTTATATTCCTTCTGTTTAACAAATTTGATTTGATATGGGCAGTGGACATGGACACTTTACCAGCTGCAAAAACAGCAGCTCTGCTTAAAAGGAAGCCGATAATATTTGACGGACACGATTTCTTCTCAGAATTACCTGAAATACAGCACAATAAAATTGTAAAAAAAGCCTGGCAACTTCTGGAAAAGATATTTCTTCCCGGTTGCGACAAATATTTCACGGTCTCTCCGGGGCTTGTTGAGCTTTATAAAAAAAGATATAACATCAACTTCAGACTTTTACGTAATCTGCCGTTAGAAAATAATTTAGCACCAATACCACCACTCAGTGGAGATCCTAAAATCATCCTTTACCAGGGCGCATTGAATGTAGGAAGAGGGATTGCACAAACCATTGAGTCTCTCCAATTTTTATCAGAAGAATACCGGTTTGTTGTTGTGGGAACTGGTGATTGTGCCGATGAATTAAAGGAACTTACAAAACAATTAGACCTGGAAGACCGTGTGATTTTTACAGGCCCCCTTCCATTCGAAGAATTGCATAAATACCAGAAGGGTGCACTGGTAGGTATATGCACCTACGAAAACCTTGGACTTAATCATCTGTTTTCGTTGCCCAACCGGCTTTTTGATTATCTGCAGGCCGGTATTCCGGTATTAACCAGCAATTTCCCTGACATGGCCGAAATCGTAAGAAACAATGAAACCGGTCTTGTAATCGACAATCTGGAACCCCGCAATGTGGCCAATGCCATAAAAGAAGCATGCGAAAATCAGCAATTACGCAAAAAATGGCAACAAACAATCCCCCGCGCGGCTAAAATATTTACCTGGAACAACGAGGCAAAACAATTGGAAGATGTGAAAAACCTGATAAAATAACTTTTTCGCAGCGTATAAAATAGAAACGAGCATGGCAAAGATGGGCCATCATAGATTATTAGATTATTAGATTATTAGATTATTAGATTATTAGATTGTTAGATTGTTAGATTGTTAGGGGCTGTTAGTTGTGAGTGAGCTCAATAAATCAGGAATAAACAGTAATAACAAGCCGGCGCGGCCCACCATAATTTCTGAATTCGCAAAGATATATGCCCTGCCACATTCCCAGGGCAAGCCGATGATTGCTCACCGGAATAGTTACCGAGGCCCCAAGCAGAGAGCTCTTCGCGTGCGCCGGCATATCATCAGACCCTTCCAACGTATGTGTGTAATCAGGATCATTCTCCCGCACCAACTTATTAAAAACGGTTTCAAAATCGTCCCTTACCGAAGGATCGGCATTTTCATTAAGAGTAAGAGCTGCCGAAGTATGCTGCAAAAAAATATTAACCATTCCTTTTTCGGGAAGGCGTGGCAACTCAGAAGCTATATAACTGGTTATCAAATGAAACCCGCGTCCCAATTCAGGCAAAGTAACATTTACTTGTTCTACCATCTGTCTATATATCGTAAGGTTATGTTATATGTTATTAGATACGCTAAATCTTTGAGATTCTCAAATTCTTGCTGCCCCAAACCTCAGGGTTGACAACAGGCAATCCTTTCATTCCCTGAAAAAAATCTGTAATAATTTCGGCAAGATGCCGGCTCATCTCGTTTCGTGCTTCTGTTGTTGCACTGCCTATATGAGGTACAACCACCACATTAGGCATTTTCAGCAATGCGTCGGGCACCTCGGGTTCATTGTCAAAAACATCCAACGCGGCACCGGCTATTTCTCTCTTCGCGAGCGCTTCAATCAAAGCATCCTGCCGGACAACCGCTCCCCTGGAAGTATTGATAAGGAATGCATCGGGTTTCATCAGCTTAAGCTCGGATGAAGAGATCATGCCTTTTGTCTCGGATGTCAAAGGGACATTGAGTGACACAAAATCTGAATTTCGCAATAAATTCTCCAAATCGGTATATTTAGCTTCGAAACGCTCTTCCACAGCAGGGTCTGACTTGTTTCTGTTGTGATAAATTATTTTCATTCCAAATGCCAGGGCACGACGCGCCAAAGCTTTCCCGATAGCTCCCATCCCAATAATACCAAGCGTTTTCCCGTTGAGTGAAGTTCCCCAGTTACTTAGAACACCCCAGTCATCAATCAATTTTTTACGTAAAGCACGATCAAACTCCGATATCCGCCTGGCGACATCCACAATAAGCCCCATCGCCAACTCGGCTGTAGGTTCCGTTACTGCATCAGGTGTGTTGGTTACAACAATGCCGGCTTTGGTTGCTGTCTCAACATCAATATTATCCACGCCTGCCCCATAATTGGCAATTAGCTTTAACCGTACCCCGGCCTTGATCAGCTCTGTATCCAGAGGATTTCCAAAAACGCCAATCACTACATCGCAGGAAGGAATGATTGCTAACATTTCTTCTCTGGAAAACGCCACCGAATCCGGCCAAATCAATTCAAAATCTTCTTCAAGCTTTTTTAAAGGCTTATCAGGAATCTTATGGGAAATCAATACTTTTTTTCGCATGGTCTTAATCACTAAGTATTTTAGAAGCCAGTTTATCTCTTTTTAGAAAAGATCAACATCAGTAATCCGATCGCGGCAATAACTCCGCTGAAAATGACAGGATTCCAGTTGGCCTTACTAACTGCTACGTCGATACTGACAACATTGAAAGTTTCGGATTGCTGATAGGCATGTCAACAGACCCGTTTACCTGCTTAGGCCGGCCAACGAAAATGCCATACACATTTTCGCGGTTTCTGACATATTCGCCTAAATCTGTCTCTGATATTTTCACTTTGTTACCCCGGGTGGAAGCATGTATGAAGTAAAGTTTGTTTTTGTCATGCAATGCAAGACCTAAATGAACAACATCCAACCCCTCAATCGTAGTGCAAAATGCAAGAACATCCCCATCTTGTATTGAATCGGTAAAATTCTCAATTTGCTCCTCATCGATGTATTTTAGATCATACGACGAAATATGATGCTCAATTTCGGAAATTTCTCTGATAAATTCAACATTATCCCTCAGCTTCGGATAACTTTCGACATGTTCAGACATGAAATTTATCTTTTCGCCGGTACTGCTTTGCCCAAGACGGTTGCTGACAATATCTATCAAACCTTTTTCTTCATTATCTCCCAGCCACTCTGAAATATAATGGAGTCGTGAGGGATATCCGTCTATTTCACCATCCCGGTATCTGAGTTGCTTTAAATAAAATATGAATTGATCCATTTCATACGCCCCGGATTTCAAACAATACGAAAGCGCTAAAACATTTTCTACAAAAGTGGTACAATCAAATTCACGTAAGTTTACAACAAGCCGCTCTTCGCCTTCGGTATCCAGGGTATGGGCGACATAAGGTTTGCCAAGAAAATACCTTGCAACACCGACAATAACTTCAGGAAGTGGTTGCGTAGCTAACTGGTTTGAAGAAGCCCAATGCATAAAGTTGTAAAAGATGGCAGTATCAGTTTGCGATATATGCAATAAAGGTTTTTCTTCCTGCACATCTTCCTGAGTGGAAGTATTCGTTTCCTTGCTACCTTCTGCAAAGTGGCATGATAAAAGCATTATCATTAGTCCCGTGTAAAACATCGTTTTTCTCATAGAAGCAAAAGTAAAAGAAACTGTCAAAAGCCGCAATAAAAATTTTTATCCGGTAACTGGTTGTTTTTATCCGGATTTCGCATGAACTGATAAGTGTGCTTTCAGAAACGGACTCATTGATAAAAGAATAGCAATGAATACGCCATTCCTAACGAACAAATTCGTATATTCAGAAGTTGTTTTATTGCCTGAACAATTGAACAAACAAAAAATATGGATACTCTGAAAAGCACCATTCATTCACAAAATGACCGGTTTGAAAAGAATTATCAGTTCAATAAATCTCTCGCAAAAAAGTTGTCCGACAACATTGAACGAGTAGCTCGCGGCGGACCGGAAAAATTGAGAGCAAAACACCTTTCAAGAGGAAAATTGCTCGTCCGTCAGAGAATCGAAAAACTTCTGGATCCGCATACCCCCTTTTTGGAGCTATCCCCTCTTGCAGCATGGGATCAATATAACGATGAATTCCCTTCAGCCGGGATCGTAACAGGCATCGGAAGAATACATGACAAAGAAGTCGTGATTGTCGCCAACGATGCCACCGTTAAGGGCGGAACCTACATTGCGGAGACCATAAAAAAACACCTTAGAGCTCAGGATATCGCACAGGAAAACCATCTACCATGCGTTTATCTGGTCGATTCAGGTGGTATATTTTTACCTGTTCAGGCCGAAGTCTTTCCCGACAAAGATGATTTTGGACGGATTTTCTACAACCAGGCCCGACTTTCGGCAGAAGGCATTCCACAAATATCAATTGTCATGGGTTCCTGCACTGCCGGTGGCGCCTACATCCCGGCTATGAGCGATGAAACCATCATCGTAAGAAATCAGGGAACCATATTTCTGGCCGGTCCTCCCTTGGTTAAAGCAGCTACAGGTGAAGAAGTAACAGCCGAAGAACTGGGTGGCGCTGTTGTTCACACAAGCATTAGCGGGGTTGCCGATCACATAGCTGAAAACGATGAACATGCCCTCCTGATATGCAGAAATATTTTTGAAACGCTTTCATCCGGCCAGAAAAATGAAAATAATGACAGACCTGAAGAGCCGCCAATATATCCGGCCGACGAGTTGTATGGGTTAATCCCGACCGGTCGGGATTCATTCCCTGATGTGCGGGAAATTATTATGCGAATTACTGATGGCAGCAAGTTTCAGGAGTTTAAGCAAGATTACGGAAATTCTCTGGTTACAGGTTTTGCCCGAATACACAACAACAAAGTGGGCATTCTTGCCAACAATGGAATTCTTTTCTCAGAATCTGCACTAAAGGGAACACATTTCATAGAATTATGTAACCACCGGAACATTCCGATGATCTTTCTACAGAATATTACCGGATTCATGGTAGGAAAAGAATATGAGCAAGGCGGCATAGCCAAAAACGGAGCAAAAATGGTACATGCCCTGGCCAATTCGGTTGTACCCTTTTTCACAGTAATCATCGGAGGATCATACGGTGCCGGAAATTATGCTATGGGAGGTCGGGCATATAATCCACGGTTTCTGTTCATGTGGCCCAATGCACGCATTTCGGTAATGGGCGCTCAACAAGCAGCCCAGGTACTTATAACCCTGAAAAAAGAGCAGGCAGCCGCGAAAGGAAAAGAAGTCTCCAACGAGGAGCTTGATATCATTGAACAACAAATCTCCGGAAAATACGAAAAAGAAGGTTCGCCCTGGTACAGTACCAGCAGACTGTGGGATGACGGCATAATTGACCCCGTGGAAACCAGGGACATTCTCGCACTTGCCATTGAAACTGCCAGGAACGCTCCAATACAAAAACCCAAATACGGAATATTCAGAATGTAATCATAAAACTCAACTACTATTATGCCAATGGATTCAATAGATCGGTAGATTTTTAGATTTATGCTATAAGATGATCATATTTAATTGAAAATCTGCATTTTATAAAAACAACCAGTTAAATATAACCAATTGAATTTTAGTAGTTTGTAAAAATTTTAATTGACTATTGTGAATCATCAAACAACCTAACCACCATAACAACAATAACAACAAACATAACACCAACCAACAAACACTCCAACAATCATGGTTTATCTTACTAAAAAATATGCTCAGGATGTATGTTACCTGGAACTAAACCGGCCCGAAAAGAAAAATGCGCTCGATAAAGAAATGATTGGCCAACTGACTGAGTTTCTCGAAAAGACAGCCAATAATTCTCAATTCAGGATTTTGGTAATCCAGGGTAAAGACAGGTTTTTCTCATCCGGGGCTGACCTCCAATGGATGAAAGAAGCAGCCAATCAACCGGAAGAAAAAAATATGAAAGAAGCCGAAATGTTCAATCGCCTTTACCGTTCACTGTATCACTATCCAAAACCAGTTATTTCCTGTGTTGAGGGAGGTGCCTATGGAGGAGCTATCGGACTAATGGCCTGTTCTGATATTGCCATCACCACTCCCGATGCCACTTTTGCCTTTTCAGAGACTCGTCTCGGACTCATCCCCGCAACAGTAGCACCCTGGGTCATAAATAAAACCGGGACAGCCTTTGCCAGATGGGCTTTTCTTACCGCAACAAAATTTTCCGGTAAAGAAGCCATGAGCAACAATTTGGTACAACATCTTTTTTCACAGGACCAGATAATTCCAAAAACCAGAGAAATTGCCAACAGCATGGCTCAAAACAGCCCGGAAGCTACCAAAGAAACTAAAATCCTGCTGAACAGAATCCACAGTAAAATTGTTCCAATTGACGAAGATTTGCTTACCTATTGTTCGACAAAAATAGCCGGAGCAAGAGCATCAAAAGAAGGACAAGAAGGTGTTAATGCATTTTTTGAACGTCGTAAACCGGCGTGGAATAAGTAAAGGCAATAGGCAGTAGGCAATAGGCAATAGGGAGTAGGGAGTAGGCAGTAGGCAGTAGGCAGTAGGGAGTAGGCAGTAGGCAGTAGGCAATAGGCAGTAGGCAGTAGGCAGTAGGGAGTAGGCAGTAGGGTTTAGGCAGTAGGCAGAAGACAGTAGGCAGAAGACAGAAGCAATAAATTTTGTAGAAGATTTGATATACCGGACTTTATCAAACAAAACCCTTCAATCACAAATAACTGATCAGCAGCATATTGCAAAAGTTTAACGGACAATTGTATCAAAATAACTTAGACTGATTTTATTCTAATCTGTACAAGCCAGAGCCAAAAATAACTAAAAAGCTTAAGTCATAATTTGTCGGATTAGCTAATTGCTACGCAATTATTTTTTTGTCGTCAACGAAACGAGCATGACAAAGTTTGCCACAATAAGAATATGTATAAGTTCTTGCATGCGAGTTCCATCCAACCTTAATAAATAAATTTTATACGGATGAAACGACTGGAAAGAGTTCGAGAACACCTTAAAAAATCAATTATGATGTTGTCAATGACACGAAAATGACTGTCGCATCAAAGATGCTACTAAATTCGCGTTAATTCGCGCAAATTCGGTGATCCAAACAACAAATGGCGCAGCCATTTTTATAAATATTTTGTCAAAAAATACAACAAGATTAGAGATAACGTACTAATAAAATGAGTAATCGAAATATCAACAAGATTCTTATTGCCAACCGCGGAGAAATTGCCTGCCGCATCATACGTACCGCTTCGCGTCTGGGCATATCAACAATTATACCGCTGACCAAAGAAGAGAAAGATACACTACCGGCCGATGCGGCTGATGAAGTTCATATTCTTGAAAGTTCCCTGCTTAATGAAACATACCTGAACGCAAAATTGATGGTTGATCTGGCCAAAAAATACGAGGCCGATGCCATCCATCCGGGATATGGATTCTTATCCGAAAACGCTGACTTTGCCAGACTTGTCGAAAAATCAGGCCTTATATGGATTGGCCCTGCACCGGAAGCAATCGCCGCTATGGGTGACAAACTCACTGCCCGCACTATTGCTTCTGAGGCCGGGATTTCTATGACCAGGGCACTATCGGGCGGGAAAAATGAAATTCTGAAAAATCATGAATCTTTGAAGTTTCCGCTGCTCATCAAAGCAGCTGCCGGAGGTGGCGGTAAAGCCATGAAAATAGCCCGTAACACCAATGAATTAAAAATTTTGCTTGACGATGCAACAAGAGAAGCCCAAAGTTATTTTGGCAATCCAACAATCTTCGTGGAAGAATACATCGAAAATCCACGTCACATTGAGGTACAAATTCTTGGTGACCAATCGGGCAAAATTGTACACCTTTATGAAAGAGAATGTTCCATACAGCGGCGTTATCAAAAAATCATTGAAGAATCCCCCTCTTCTTTTGTCGATGAGACGCTTCGTGAAAAACTGGTAACCGATGCCTTAAAACTTAGTCGGAAAATTGGTTACTACAATGCCGGAACTGTTGAGTTTTTGGTTGACACGCACGGGAAACATTATTTTCTGGAGATGAACACACGACTTCAGGTAGAACACCCTGTAACGGAGTTTATCACCGGCATCGATCTGGTAGAAGAACAAATTAAAGTAGCTATGGGATTTCCGCTTGCTTTCAGCCAGGAAGAAGTAAAGACCCGCGGTCATGCCATTGAAGCAAGAATTTATGCAGAGGATGCTCTTGCTGATTTCAAGCCTTCTCCGGGAGAAATAAATCTGGTTCACTGGCCGGATTCAAAAATGGCACGTACCGACACTTTTTTTGCTTCCACTACCGAAATACAACCCTGGTTTGATCCGATGCTGGCAAAAATAACGACCTGGGGCCTCACACGTGAAGCGGCTATTCAACAATTATTAAAGAGCCTCAAAAACACATCTGTTATCGGTATTCCTACCAATCTGCCCTATTTGAGAGAATTGATAAAGACGGATGCTTTCATCAATGGAGATACAACCACTCATTTTACCTCCACCCATAAAAACCAGCTTATTGAAGCCATCCATCCCAACGGCAGTGAAAAAACAAAATTACTGCTCGCTGCTTACTCGGTATGGCTTAAATATTACAGAAATAGTAAGTCCAACAGCATCTGGACAAAGCTCGGGCATAAACGATGGGGTGATAACTACGAAGTAACTGCAGGCGGTGAAAAATACCTGGTTGGAATTGCTTCACGAGAACATCTTGATTATATTGAGTGGACACTCAACGGGAACCCGATGGATGCCATCAGACACATCCATTTTTCACAAAATTCCATGCGGTTCCTTTTTCAACGCAATTGGTTTCAGATGGCATGGAATGTGACCCATACCGGCGAATTGCTCCTTGAAACCGACGGCCACACTTACCGCCTGACCCCCGGATTTTATTTGAACCCGAATTTAAAGTTCAAACAAACAAACAGCGAAAATTCCAATGAGATAAAAGCACCGATCCCTGGCAGAATATCCAGGATATTTATTCCGGAAGGAGAAAAAGTTGCCAAAAACACGCCTTTGGTTGTTATTGAAGCCATGAAAATGGAAAACATCCTGAATGCACCTACTGATGGTACTGTTAAAACATGGCGGATAAAGGAAGGTGATCAGGTGAAAGCCGGTCAGATATTAACCGACATTGAAGAGTTAACAAAAGAGATAGAGACAAAGACCACATGACCAAACAAAAAAACAAGGTTGCCAGGCAGTAATAAAAGCATAAATCTTATATATTTCTGAGCTATTCCCCTTAAACTCAAAAGCCGGAACAGGCTCTTGTTTATATTGTTGAGTGCGTTATAAAAAGCATATTTTTATCAAAATCAAGGCGTTTAATTTTTTGTACCGGAGTTAACTTGTTGTTAATGAGGATGCAAAAATTTAAAACAACAACGAGTTTGGCAAGAAAAATACCTGTTATACCAAAACTCATTGTTCAAAAATCTAATAATCCATAAACATGATACTGACATCAGAAAAACACGAAAATTACCGCCAAACAATCAGAGAATTCGCGGAATCTGTAATCAAACCCGAAGCAGAAAGGCTGGACCGCTTAGAACGCTTTTCGCCGGAACTGACAAAGAAAATGGGAAAAGCGGGCCTTTTCGGAATAACATTGCCGAAAGAGTACGGTGGACAGGGATTGGATACACTATCCTATATTATCGCCATCGAAGAATTGTCCAGAGTAGATGGTTCTCAGGCAGCAACGGTGGCGGCGCACAACAGCCTTGGCATATCCCCTGTCTTTGAATATGGAACTGAAGAGCAGAAAAACAAACTACTGCCAAAACTCACCTCTGGTGACTACCTTTGGGCATTTGGTCTGACTGAGGAAACCGCAGGCTCGGATGCCCGTGGGACAAAAACCAGGGCTGTCCGCGAAAATGATGAGTGGGTAATCAACGGAAGCAAACGTTACATTACAAATTCGGCCAACGAACTGACGCTGGGCGTCACCCTTCAGGTAATGACAACCGATGAAAACGGCAAAGAAAAACTGACAACCATACTTGTAGAAAAAGATAGTCCCGGTTTTCACTCCGAACGCATGACCGGGAAAATGATGTGGCGGGCTTCTGACACCGGACGAATCACATTAAAAAATTGCCATGTTCCCTACGCCAATCTGTTGGGTAAAGAAGGCCAGGGAGCCCGTTATATGCTAAAGACACTGGATGCAGGCCGGTTGTCTATTGCTGCCATGGGACTGGGCCTGGCACAGGGAGCCTTTGAACTGGCTCTTGAATATGCACAAAATCGCCATCAGTTCGGCCAACCAATATCAAGATTTCAGAGCATCGGTTTTAAACTTGCCGACATGGATATGAAAATAGAATTGGCTCGTAATACGTTGTATAAAGGATGCCTTCTCAAGGACCAGGGGAAACCTTTTGCCAGGGAAGCAGCCATTGCAAAACTGTATACATCCGAAATTGCACGCGAAATAGCCGATGAAGCTGTTCAAATATTTGGCGGATCAGGATTGTTTAAAGACAACCCCGTTGAGCGCTTTTACCGCGACCAACGTATACTGCAAATCGGTGAGGGGACTTCGGAAATACTCCGGCTTGTAATAGCCAGGCACCTTGGAATCAAATAGTGCATGTCTGTCAGTTAAAAAACCCCAAACGAAGAGACGCTATGACGCAAAGTTTTTATTATGAAACGAGCATTTTGACGGCAAGTGTAACACAGCAAAGGGTACTTTTATGGACAGATACTAAATAATCTAAATCATGAGTGACCGTAAAAAAGACCATATAAATTTTGCGTTGGATGCTCGTACCGATAAAAACGAAGCCGATACCAGATTTTATTATGAACCTTTATTGGCAGCTCATCACAAGGGAGAATTTGAACCATTCAGCTTCGCCGGAAAAGAAATGAAACTTCCAATCTGGGTAAGCAGCATGACTGGAGGTACGCAAGAGGCCGGAACCATTAATCGTAATCTTGCACAAGCTTGTGGTGAATTTGGTATGGGTATGGGACTCGGCTCCTGCCGGGCATTGCTCGAAAGTGATGAATATCTGGCCGATTTTGACATCAGAAAATACATGGGTAATGAAGTCCCCCTCTATGCTAATCTCGGTATTGCACAAATTGAAAAGTTGGTGGCTAAGAAAGAAGAAGAAAAAGCTGAACAACTGACCCGTAAACTGGATGCCGATGGTCTTATTATTCATGTAAACCCACTTCAGGAGGCATTTCAGCCCGAAGGAGATTCGATAAATGTACCCCCAGTCGAAACAATTATGGCTTTTATCCAAAACACCGGTCTGCGGGTTATCGTCAAAGAGGTAGGACAAGGCATGGGCCCCGAAAGTCTCAGGCAACTGATGAAACTTCCCATCGAAGCCATTGAATTTGGGGCATTGGGAGGAACCAATTTTACAAAACTCGAACTCAGCAGAAGAAAGGATAAACGATCCTCCTATTTTGCAAGCTTCGGGAATATCGGGCATACCGCATCCGAAATGACCGAATTTGTAAACAAAATATCTGAAAAATATCCTCTTAAATGCCGGCAAGTAATCATATCGGGAGGAATAAGCAATGTAATTGACGGTTATTACCTGACCCGTATCAGTAAGGTAAAATCAGTTTTCGGAATGGCATCAGCTTTTTTAGAGCATGCCAGATACGATTACAACACATTAAAAGAATTTGTTGAACAGCTGAAAAATGGATTAGGCGTGGCCATGCAATACCTTGTGCCAAAAGAGAACCCAAACCATTAACACAAACAATCTGTTAACAAATGAGCAGGATAATAAAAGGATTCTCAAAACTAACGCGGGAAGAAAAAATTAAAAAATTGCAGGAAACTTACGAGTTACCGGATGATTTCCCCGATCGCCTGGCCAGGTATCGTCACTCCGGGCAGCAGGACTTGTTCGATGATTTCTCGGAAAACACCCTCTCCAATTACTTCCTGCCTTTTGGCGTTGCCCCAAATTTCCTGATTGATGATAAAATGTATGTCGTACCTATGGTGGTCGAAGAAAGTTCGGTAGTAGCAGCCGCCAGTCGTGCTGCATCATTCTGGGCTGCAAACGGTGGCTTTAAGACAAAAATCATCGATAGCCTCAAAAAAGGACACATCTGGTTTAAATGGAACGGTCCGAAAATTTCTTTCGACACTTTTCCAAAAACATTAGAAAACAAATTAACAGAGGCCGTTTCGTCCATCACCGCCAATATGGAAAAGCGTGGCGGAGGCATCAGAGGAATGAAAATCCTTCCCCTTGAAGAAATGCAAACCATATTTCAACTGGAAGTATATTTTGAAACAGTAGACAGTATGGGGGCTAACTTCATCAACTCATGTCTGGAGGGGATGAAGGCACCCCTGCAGGAATTCTTCAGAACACAGGAAGATTTCAAACAATACGGCGATATTGAAATCGTCATGGCCATTCTCTCCAATTACACAACAGAGTGTATCGTTACCGCACAGGTTGAGTGCCCGGTTTCAGCACTTAAACCCTTTGCCCCGGAGTTGTCGCCGGAATTTTTCGCCCATCGTTTTAAAACAGCTATGGATATTGCCTGGATGGATACTTCAAGAGCTGTCACTCACAACAAAGGAATATTCAACGGGACGGATGCAGTGATTATTGCTACGGGAAATGACTTCAGGGCTGCTGAAGCCGCAGGGCATGCATGGGCTGCAAAAGACGGACAATACCGGTCACTCTCGAAGTGTGAAATTTCTGAAAAAGGCATATTTAAGATGGAACTAACCATCCCCCTGGCATTGGGTACTGTGGGTGGGTTGACCCGGCTTCATCCTCTGGCCGGCCTCGCCATCGAAATGCTTGGCAATCCTTCTGCCACGGAACTGATGAGCATTGCAGCATCAGCCGGACTGGCCAATAACTTTTCAGCGGTAGCATCCCTGGTGACAACAGGGATACAAAAGGGTCACATGAAGCTGCACCTCATTAATTTGCTAAATTCGCAGGGCGCTTCAGCTATAGAAAAAGAGGCAGCAGCGAATTATTTTAAAACCCGGAACGTTTCGGCAAGAGCTGTCGAAGAATTCCTCGAAAATTTTCGAAAACAACGCAATGAACAATAAGTTTCACTCAAATGGTAAGTTATTGCTGTCAGGTGAATACCTAATCCTTCATGGCGCACGCGGACTTGCTGTACCACTAAAAAAAGGGCAATCCATGATCGTGAATCAGATTCCCGGCAAAGTACTTGCATGGAAAGCTACTCACCCTGAGGGAAGCTGGTTTTCTGCACTTTTCAATCCTGACTTGACTGTTAAGGAAACAACAAACCGGCAGCTGGCCACATCTTTAAAAGACATACTCAATAAAGCGGCTCAATTAAAAGGCAGGCGGGATGTTTTGTCTGGAAAAGAGATTATCACACATCTCGAATTTTCGCCCGACTGGGGCTGGGGTAGCAGTTCGACGCTTATCTCCAATCTTTCCGAATGGCTTGATATCAATCCTTACCTCCTTCTGTCCGAAACATTTGGTGGTTCCGGTTACGATATTGCCTGTGCAACCGCAGATGGCCCGGTTTTTTACAGACTGACCCAATCGGGAAAACCCGAAGTAAATGTTGCGGCCTTTGATCCTCCTTTCATTGACAACCTCTGGATTGGTTACCTTAACCGGAAGCAAAATTCGACCATGGCCGTCAGACATCATCTCGACGGATTAAAAAATGCAGAAAAGGAAATTGAAAAAATTTCCGATATCTCACTGAGAATGAGTAACGAAACATCAGAGGAAAAATTTATGAACCTGATGGCTGAGCATGAGGGCATCATCAGTAGCATCACGGGATTAGTCCCCCTGAAAAAAAGGCTTTTCCCCGATTTTCCCGGAGCTGTAAAGTCGCTCGGAGCCTGGGGCGGTGACTTTTTTCTTGTGCTGTCGCCCTGGCCGGAAGACGATACAAAAGAATACTTTCAAACAAAAGGGTTTAAAACATTGTTTAGGCTTCGGGACGTAAAATTAGACAAACAATATGCAGGAAGATAAACCCATACACCAGACAACATGGAAAAGTCCTTCAAACCTGGCAATTGTAAAATACTGGGGGAAAAAGGATTTTCAGGAACCCGTTAACCCTTCGGTGAGCTTTTCATTGTCCCGGGCTTGTACAAAAACAACTGTATCCCTTGCACCAAAAGAAGGCAGTGGGTTTACATTCTGTCTTGACAACCGGGAAGAACCCGGATTTCGTCCCAAAATTCAAAAATTTCTTGATCATGTTCGTGCAAGAATTCCCTTAATAGAAAATTATCATATCAATATTTTCAGCACCAATACTTTTCCACATAGTTCGGGAATTGCTTCATCGGCCAGTGCCATGAGTGCCCTGGCACTATGCCTTGCCGATCTTCAGCAGCAGGTAAGCGACCGCCACTACTTGAATATCCGCGAAGTTTCGTCATTGGCCAGAATGGGCTCAGGCAGTGCTGCCCGCTCAGTTTACGGAGGTTGGAGTATATGGGGAAGAATACCTGAAATACCGGAAAGTTCCGACCATTATGCCATTCCCTTGCCGGATGAGATTCATCCCCTGTTTAAAACCCTGCACGACGATGTTCTTATCGTGTCGGGGCAATCAAAAAAGTGAGCAGTTCAGCCGGACATGCAATGATGAATGATCATCCGTATCGCGAAGGCCGGATTATCCAGGCTCGTGAAAACACACTGAAACTTATTCGCACTCTCAAAGAAGGTAATATGGATGATTTTATTGAAGTTACAGAAAACGAAGCGCTTTCACTCCATGGCTTGATGATGAGCAGCATGCCTTCATATACCCTTTTGCACCCCAACTCGCTGAGAATAATCAGAGAAATAAGTGACTTCCGGGATGCTACCGGTTTGCCTGTCACTTTTTCACTGGATGCAGGTCCAAACATCCACTTGCTGTATCCACATCACATTGAAGAAGAAATTATTGCATGGGAACAGAAACAATTACAAACATTTTGTGAAGATGGCCGTATCATCCGCGATCGGATAGGAAGCGGACCAGAAAAAATTATTGATACAAACAGATAAAGAAAACAGAAATTAATTATGCAAAAAGAAGCCGGCGACATATTTTACTCAAAAATCATGCTGTTCGGGGAATACACCATCATAAAAGGTTCCATGGGACTAACCATTCCGTATTCCCATTTCAACGGGCAACTGGCATTCCCAAATCGCGACAGTTATACTGATTTGGCCTTTGCACAGCGCAGCAATCAACATCTTTACGAATTCTGGTATTACCTGCAATCTCTGGCCAACAGTGGAGAATTGCTAAGCGATTTCAATACCGACAGGTTGAAAGAAGACCTCGATGACGGTCTTTACTTTGAGTCGACTATTCCCGAAGGCTACGGATTAGGAAGCAGTGGTGCACTCGTTGCTGCATTTTTCCGGAAATACGTTTCCAATCCCGTAAAAAACAAAACTGAATGGTCGCCGCGGGAAATAAGAACTCTGAAGGAACAACTGGCTCAGCTGGAATCATGGTTTCACGGAACCAGCTCGGGCATTGATCCTCTCATCTGCTATATGAAGCACCCTTTGCTGCTGAGGGACCTCGACCATATTGAACCGGTTGGCCTGCCCCAGTACAACCAGCAGCATTCCGACGCCATATTCCTGATGAACAGCGGAAAACCCGGCAGAACAGCTCCTTTGGTGCAAAATTTCATGCACAGGTATCACCACGATAAAGTTTTTTATAATTTTGTGGAAAACACATTAACACCGCTCAACAATACCTGTATCAACAATCTGATAGGAAATCAGAAAGAAAAATTTTACAATAGCCTGAAAGAATTATCAGCCATACAGAAAGAATTCCTTCAACAAATGGTGCCTTCAACTGTTCGTCAATTGTGGGACGATGGTTTAAACTCTGATGATTACTATCTGAAACTATGTGGATCGGGTGGCGGCGGATTTGTTTTGGGGTTCACCCGAAATTATATCAAAACACGCGACATATTTGAAAGTAAAGGGATGGAAATTATCCCTGTATATCAGGATTTAAAAAAATAATAGTTCATTAAAACTTGTTGATTATGCCTTACTTAAAAATTAACACCAACAAAGCAACTGATATCACTGCTCAAACCTCCTTTTTGAAGAATGCCTCGAAAAAGGTGGCAGAAATACTGCAGAAACCCGAAAAATTTGTAATGACTCAGTTTGACCAGCCAACGCCTATGACGTTTGGTGGAACAGATGAAGACCTGGCTTACCTGGAAATAAAAAGCATCGGGCTCACGAACGAACAGGCTGCACAACTGGCCAAAGAAATCCCCTCAATCGTTGAGAAAGAGCTGGGAATTGACCCCTCGCGCATCTATATTGAGTTTGCAGATGCCCCGAGAAGTTTCTGGGGGTGGAACAAAGGAACATTCTGATAGCGGTTTGTTTACCAATAAAGCATTCACAGCGTATAATTCCATTGTATTCTGCCGATAGTTGAGTATCGTAATAGAAAATTCTTGAATAAAGCAGGTTCTTTTGAACGAGTTTAACTAATTAGAGGCTGCTGAAAAAGTCAGCAGCCTGTTTCAAACTTATTTTCTATTGTTGAGTGCAGTCTAAAAAGCCTTTTGACCCCTAAATCCCCTAAAGGGGACTTTTTCAAACTGCTGATTTTTAGCAGTTCCCCTTTAGGGGTCAGGGGTAAAAATGGTAAAAATCAGCAGTTTGAAGGCTTTTTATACTGGACTCATTGTTTTTTTTGACATTGCCCCAAAAAGAACCAAAAAGATATGGTCCGCTTTCCGGGCCGGCGGGTGTCGCTAATCCAAAAGGGGCAAATTTATCACCGAAAAAATTAATTTATGTGTACCGTATAAAAAGCATATTTTTGTCAAAATCCAGGCGTTTTAATTTTTTGTACCGGAGTTAACTTGTTGTTAATAAGGATGCAAAAATTTTAAACAACAATGAGTTTGGCAACAAAGATGCTTTTTAGACCGGGCTCATTTATAAGGTGGTATTGAACTTGCAATACCTTCACATCTTCCTTTTCCATGCGGTATTGGAAAAGCTGAACTGAAGTGCCCGTTTCACGGCCTTGCACAATGGCCGGAAAAAAGCTATTTCGGGTTGAGTTATTTTTGGACAAGCATAACACAGTAAATGGTATTTTATGGACAGACACGAATAAAAGTATTGCCCAGGGACTCATAAAGTCCGCATATAAATTTTAACTATTGTTCGTTTCATTTCCTGTAATTTTATTAACTTTGAACGATTCTGAAAAAACCTGTTTATGTTTCATTTGGGGTTGTTGTCAACAAATTTTCCGTATATTCTGATCATTCTGTTTTACATTGCAGGATGGATATATTGGCTTCCGGAGAAAGGTACATCCGACGGAGATGCTGCTTCGGACAATGTAAATATTCTTGTCAGCGCCCCATCTCAACTTCAGGATAGCCCTAATGACTGCCATTGGTGTAATCATTATTCAAAAAAATTATCTCAAACTTTAGCCATCAAAGGATATTTCCTTACGTTCTTATTCCAGCATCATTCTACAGGAAAAATCAGAAATATTTGTGACACCTCATTCCATCCTTCTTTTTTAACCGGACTTATTCTTAACCGGCCTCCCCCGTTTTTTAGCGTTTAGTTTTTTCAAGCAAAGAAGAAAATACCAGGCCTCTGTTTTTATTATTACCCAAATTCTTGCAAGCAAGCGGCAGCCAGGCTATGCCGCATACTTGCAAAAACTTAGGTTTAAGAAAGTTGTAGAAAGATGATTGATCAAAAACTACTGGACAAATATAATCTGCCGTTACCAAGATACACCAGCTATCCGCCGGCTACTTTTTTTCATGAAGATTTTACCCCAAAAGATTATATCAGAGCCGTTGAAGAATCGAACGACGAAGAACCCCAGGCTATTTCGCTTTATCTTCACATTCCTTTTTGCCCCAGGCTGTGCTTCTATTGCGGATGCACAACGCATATATCCAGAAACAACGAATTGTACGACGAATATATCGACGCTTTGATAAAGGAGATTGAGCTCATTGCCGCCCACATTGACACATCACGTCCGGTTACGCAGATACACTGGGGAGGCGGCACGCCTAATGCACTCAGCATTGATCAGGTAGAAAAGATCATGAATACCATCTATCACAATTTCAACACAGGTGATGGTTCGGAAATAGCTATGGAATGTAACCCTGCCTATCTTACCAAAAACTACATCCAACAATTGTTGAAAATGGGCTTTAACAGGATTAGCCTTGGTATTCAGGATTTTGATGAAAAAATATTGATTGCCGTAAACCGGGAACCGTCGGCATTGCCTGTACAGGAAATTATTGAACAACTGCATAACGGAGGCGCGTCAGTAAATCTCGATTTTATCTACGGTTTACCCTATCAGACACCCGATTCTTTTTCTGATACCATTCGCCAGGCCATTGAGGTGCAACCCGACCGGATTGTCACCTTCTCTTATGCACATGTACCCTGGGTTAAAAGTCACCAGAAGACGCTGGAAAAAAACGGTATCCCAGGCCCCGAAGAAAAAATAGCGATGTTTCTGAGAGGACGTGAAGAAATGGTAAAAGCCGGATATATTCCCATTGGAATGGACCATTTTGCATTGCCACAGGATCAGCTCAGTATTGCCCTTAAAAACAAGACTCTGCATCGAAACTTTCAGGGATATTGTACCCGCGAAACAACCGGCCAGGTTTATGCTTTTGGCATGTCGGCTATCAGTCAGTTGCATAATGCTTATGCCCAGAACACAAAAAATATCCCTGAATACATGGAGGCCGTTAAAAAAGGAAAACCAGCTACTCAAAAAGGCTATCTGACCGACAATACCGATATCGCAGTACGCGAAATCATCAACGAAATCATGTGTAACAACCGTCTTAACTGGAAAGAAGTGGCTGAACGTATCCATAAATCAGAAGATGAGCTTAAATCAGTCACCCATTTTAACCCAAATCAACTATTACCGCTGACAGAGGACGGATTGGTGACTTTCAACAGCGAAGAAATAACCGTTACTGAAAAAGGCCGGTTCCTGATAAGAAATATAGCCGCTTTGTTTGACCCAAAACTGAAAACAGCAAAGAAACAGTTCTCGAAAACAATATAATCTATAGATGGTTAGATATTAGATTTTTAGATTTTTAGATGGGTAGATGGGTAGATGGGTACAATAATCCGTTGCAATTAAAAATACATGAGTGTGGTAAAAAAAGCATACGAGTGCAGTATAAAAAGCATATTTTTGTCAAAATCAAGGCATTTTAAAT
>NZ_AEWI01000042.1 GCF_000191885.1 Anaerophaga thermohalophila DSM 12881 | reverse complement strand
TTGTTGCCAAACTCGTTGTTGTTTTAAATTTTTGCATCCTCATTAACAGGTACAAAAATTTAAAACGCCTTGATTTTGATAAAAATATGCTTTTTATACTGCACTCAGGGCTGAAAAAGTGTAGGTGTGAAGGATATATTAACAAAAGCAAGAAAGAAATGAGCGGTTGCAATGATGGTTCTGTCATATTGATTACTTTTATCATGTATCTCTTTTCTACAGGGGTACAGGCGGTTTCTGTTACCACGGATGACACCTCACCGGAAATATCAAACCAGCAACCGGTTACGGCCAATCATGATTATATAAACATGATAGAAAATTCAACCTGGACTATTTCAGTAACAAATAATGATTACGGCCTGAGTGAAGGCATCAGCAAACTGGAAATTATTGAACCGCCTCAACACGGGAATGCCTTTGTTACTCCGAATAACAGCATCAGCTATACCCCCGACGAAGGATACATGGGGCAGGACCAGTTAAAATACAGAATATGTAACAACTATAGCCAGTGCGACGAGGCAGGTGTTTTCATAAGAATTGAAGACTACGACTTTGTCCCCCAACCGGTAAACGATACCGTAATTTATTATAATGACAGCAGCGCCGTGTATAATGTTTTGATTAACGACAAATACATATACGACAAGCCTATACAATTATCTGTAACCAAAGAACTGAACAACGGTTTTTCTGAAATTACCAACGACCTGAAAATCAAAATAAAAGTTACCAGCTATTTCCTGGAAACGGATTCTCTGATCTACCAGGTCTGTGATAAAGAGGGTGATTGCGGTCAGGCTGTAATGTTTATCACACCATATCATGATGCATCAACTCCGTTAATAATCCCCGAAGGTTTTTCACCAAACGAAGACGGTTTTAACGATACATTTCGCATTCCTGAATTTGATTATTACCAGAATCTATCCATCTCTGTTTTTAACAGGAACGGAATCATTGTTTTTGAGTCACAGAACTATAACAACCATTGGGAGGGTATTAGTAATACAGGGCCAATAAAAGGAGAAAAAGTCCCTCCGGGCATATACTATTATGTTATTAAAATTGGTGACAATAATCAACAATTCAACGGAAGTATTTACGTTAGTTATTGAGTTAACCTGCATAGTGTCTGTCCTTAAGGTGCCATTTACTGTGTTACGCTCGTTTCTTTAATTTTTGACAAACGCAAATAACATGAAAAAAACAGGGCACTTCCTTTTACTCTTTTTTATTATCTGGCTGGGCATTGCAACAGAAACCCCGGGCCAGCAGAGTGCCCTGACGAACCAGTTTATGTCGCACCCTTTAATTATCAATCCCGCTTTTGCCGGAAACCGCAACTCAGTCGCTATCGACATTTATTCACGTCAGCAGTGGATAGGAATTGAGGATGCCCCTTCTTTTTATTCAGCAAGTATTCATTTCCCGCTCAACGAATCCATGGCATCCATTGGTGCAGGCGCGTGGTCGGAGCAAACGGGACCTTTCATGTATAACCGTCTGTTTTTTGATTACGCCTATTTGATAAGAGTCTCAAGAAGGGCTTTTCTTTCACTTGGGTTAAGAGTTGGTGCCGATCATTTTAATTTCAACCTTCAGAAGCTTCAGCTCATCGATTACAATGATCCCGAATTTGAAACATCGATAGATAATGAATTTCGTCCTTCGTGGGGAGCAGGATTCATGTTTTACACGCCTTCTATTTTCATGGGCGTTTCACTGCCTCACAGACCTGTTGGGAACCTTTCGTGGGCATCAGAAGCTGCCGCGAATTTTGAATCGGCACAGGAAATAGACCTATCCGGTGGCATCAAGTTCAACATATCCAAAGCAGCAACCATTAAACTCGGGGCCATTCATCGAATTGTGCAGAATGACATTCCCACAACCGATTTGGGACTGATGTTCAACCTCGAAAACGGCATACAAGGTGGTGTGAATTACCGACCAGACTATGCTGCTGCCGTACTTTTTGGAATGAAAATAACCAGAGAAATTGATTTTCTTTACTCATACGAATTTCCCACAGACCCCGGCCAGCCAATCGTAAAAAAAGGGGCCCATGAGCTTACTATTTCTTTTAATTTTACCCGCTGGATTAAATACAACAGAAACAGAATATTTTTGAAAAAGAAAGTCGAAAAGGAAGAACTCAACTCCATCCGGTATTTCTAACCTGAAATCTTGAGCCCGGTCTAAAAAGCATCTTTGTTGCCAAACTCATTGTTGTTTTAAATTTTTGCATCCTCATTAACAACAAGTTAACTCCGATACAAAAAATTTAAAACGCCTTGATTTTGACAAAAATATGCTTTTTATACTGCACTCAATCTCAGATTATCCAACACACTTAAATCCTTTTTTTCAGTCAACAATATTATTTCCGAATCACTTGATTTTCCTACTTTTTTAATGTAATATGGCATTTTTAAAACAATTCGATAAACATCCAGATATGTCAGAAAAAATCAATGCATGGCCGGGTCGTCCCTATCCCCTTGGTGCTACATGGGATGGCGAAGGCGTTAATTTTGCCCTCTTTTCAGAAAATGCACATGATGTAGAGCTGTGTCTTTTTGATACGAACAATAACGAAACACGCATAAAAATATATGAACGAACACACAACCATTGGCATATATATATCCCGGGAATAAAACCCGGACAAAGATATGGCTACAGAATTCATGGACCTTATGAGCCCGCAAAAGGGGCCCGATTCAATCCCGGCAAACTTCTCATGGACCCTTATACGAAAGCTTTGGACGGAACAATACAATGGAACGATGCCCTTTACGGGTATCAGCCCGGAAGTGAAGAGGAAGACCTTTCGTTCAATGAAAAAGACAGTGCCCCTTTTGTCCCGAAATCTATTGTAGTCGATGATTCTTTCGACTGGAACGGCGACCGGCGACTGAATATTCCCCAACATGAAACCATTATTTATGAGCTGCATGTAAAAGGATTCACAAAGCTGGCGCAGCAAGTCCCCGAAAAACTTCGAGGCACATACGCCGGACTGTCTCATCCCGAAAGCATTAAATACCTGAAAAATCTGGGCGTCAATGCTGTCGAACTAATGCCTGTCCATCAGTTTGTGGCCGACCACCGTCTGGTAAAAATGGGACTCACCAATTACTGGGGATACAATACCATAGCTTTTTTTGCGCCCGATATAAGGTATTCTTCATCGGGAACTCCGGGAGATCAGGTCAAAGAGTTCAAACAAATGGTTAAAGACCTTCATAAATCCGGCATCGAAGTTATTCTGGATGTTGTATATAACCACACCGGGGAAGGCAATCGCTTAGGACCCACCCTTAGCTTCAGAGGTATAGACAACATGCCGTACTACCGTCTCTCAGACGATCCCCCACGCAATTATGTCGACTACACAGGAACCGGAAATACACTCAACACGATACACCCTGACATATTACGCCTCATCATGGATAGTCTTCGCTATTGGGTAACCGAAATGCATGTCGATGGTTTCCGATTCGATCTGGCTCCCGTTTTGGGTCGTGAATACGACGATTTTGACAAATGGGGCTCTTTCTTCGATGTGTTGCATCAGGATCCCGTGCTCTCGCAGGTTAAACTGATAGCAGAACCGTGGGACATTGGTGAAGACGGCTTTCAGGTTGGCAATTTCCCGGCCGGATGGATGGAATGGAACGCCAAATACCGCGATTGTATGCGGGAATTCTGGAAAGGCGACAACGAAATGCTGTCCGAATTCGCCAACCGTTTCACGGGAAGTTCAGACCTCTATTTCGATAACTGGCGTACGCCGACAGCCAGCATTAATTTTATTACTTGCCACGATGGTTTTACACTGCTTGACCTGGTCTCGTACAATGAAAAACACAACGAAGCCAACGGCGAGGATAATAAAGACGGTGAAGACCACAATCGTTCCTGGAATTACGGTGTCGAAGGCCCAACCGATGAGGAAAACATTAACAAATTGAGGAAACAACAAATCCGAAATTTTATTGCAACATTGTTTCTTTCTCAGGGCGTACCAATGCTTCTATCCGGCGACGAGCTGGGCAGGACACAAAAAGGGAATAACAACGCCTACTGTCAGGACAATGAAATTTCATGGATCGACTGGCGCAACAAGGACGAAAACCTCATCGGGTTTACTTCAAAGCTGATCAATTTCCGGAAAAAACATCCTGTATTTTGTCGGCAAAAATGGTTCAAATATCAGCCCATTAAAGGAAAAGACATTACCGATATCGAGTGGTTCACCCCCGAAGGTGAAGCGATGAGCGAAGAACACTGGAATGATACGTTTGCCAAATCACTTGGTGTTTTCTTGTCGGGCTACGGCGTGTGTGCTGTATCGGATAAAGGAGAGCCGGTTATTGACGACAGTTTTTACATCATGTTTAACTCGTATCACGATATGGTTCAATTTTCTCTGCCCGCTGAGAAATGGGGGAAAAAATGGCTCAAAGTAATGGATACCTTCAACGCTGAATTCAATGAAGAAGGGATTGGCGAACCTCTTAACGCCGAACAGCAACTTGATGTAAATGGTCGTTCGGTAATGCTGTTTCGGGAAATTTAAACATTCTGAAGCCTCAGAATTAAAGTTCCCGGTAAAACTGAATTGTTGAAAAAGAATAAAGTCCTCGTCCCGGCCGAAAGTATCGTGATTCTAAAACATTAACAGGTCTCGTTTTCTTTCCGGCCCAAAAACACTAAATTTGTTTATAATATCGACACTGAAGGTGTCGAATACTTGTTGTAATTTACTGCGAAAATGACCGGATAAACAACCAACCAAAGAATATGTACAATCCTGTTTCTACATACCGCCTGCAATTCAACAAGGCATTTACTTTCTCTGATGCCCTTCAGCAATCCAAATATTTCCATTTGTTAGGATGCGGCACCATCTATGCCAGTCCTGTGTTTTCGGCCACACCCGGAAGTATGCACGGCTACGATGTTACCAATCCACACTCAATAAACGTGGAAAGAGGGTCAGAACAGGCGCTGCGAAAATTAATTAAAACACTGAAAAACAGCAGGATTGGATGGTTGCAGGACATTGTCCCCAATCACATGGCATTCAACCATCACAATCCCTGGCTGATGGATGTGCTTGAGAAGGGACGCGATTCCGAATATTCCGATTTTTTCGACATCGACCGTCAACATCTTAAATTCCGGCAAAAGCTGATGGTTCCGTTTCTGGGCAGACCGGCCGGTGACGCGGTTCGTGACCACGAAATCAAACTCGTATGGGAGAATGGTACATTCTTTCTTTCCTGTTTCGACAATTACTGGCCAATCCGGTTTGAGTCATTCCTTTGGGTTCTTGAACAAAATACTGAAGATATACCCGATTCTCTGTCGCTTGTACTGGAGCAAGTCAGACTCGAAGATAAATCACCCGACTATCTGTTCCTCAACGGAGAATGGGAAAGATTGAAATCGGAACTAAAAAAGCTTTCGGAGATCGACGGTGAAGTTCGTTACTTCTTTGAAAATCTGGCAGGACACATATCTTCCGACCCGGATGCCATTCAGTCCATTTGTGACAATCAGCACTACCTTTTAACGTTTTGGAAGGAAACGGAACAACACATCAATTACAGACGATTCTTTACCGTGAACAACCTGATTTGCCTGAGAATGGAAGACGAACAGGTCTTCAATTACTATCATCGCGAACTGGTCAACTGGACCAACAACCTTTTGTTCAACGGACTAAGGATTGACCATATTGACGGGTTGCGTAATCCGCAGGAATACCTACAGCGCTTACGCGGTCTTGCCGGGAAAAACACTTATATCGTGGCTGAAAAGATACTGGAACAGGATGAAAAACTACCGCATGTATGGCCCGTTCAGGGTACTACGGGATATGATTTTATGGCGCTCGTTACACGACTTTTCTCGTATAAAAGCGGACTGGAGCAACTAAAAAATTTCTATAACAACCTGACTACCCTGTCAGGCACACCCAAGGATATTACTTATCAGGCGAAAAAATTCATCCTCACCCGGCGAATGGAGGGTGAATGGGAAAATCTGACATCTCTCTTTCTTCGGCTGAGGCTTCTTTCCGACGAAAAGGCTTCTTCAGTCTCAAGGGAAGATATAAAAAATGCAATTGGTGAGATATTACTTGCCATGCCGGTTTACAGGCTCTATTCAACCAGTTTCCCTCTAAAGGGACATGAGCGCAGCATTATGGAAAAGGTTCTTGAAGAAGCGCAACAGAGAAATCCGGAAACCCAGGATATCATTAACATTTTCAGTGATTTGTTCTTTTCCGGCGAACGGCCCGGTGACGATACTGATGAACGCCTTTTTCAGTTTTTCACGCGCCTGATGCAGTACTCCGGGCCTTTAATGGCAAAAGGGGTTGAAGATACCCTGATGTATCGCTATACCGCTTTCGTTGCCTGTAATGAAGTGGGAAATTCGCCATTTGCTGAAGCGTTGAACCCGGACGATTTTCATAAAAAAATGTCGGAACGCCAGGCCGATATGCCGCTTACCATGAATGCCACTTCAACGCATGACACCAAAAGAGGCGAAGACGTGAGAGCCCGGCTCAACACACTGACAGAATTCCCCGAAGAGTGGGAAAGTTCGGTTTCGGAGTGGATAAAAATCAATCGTTCCTTCAAGAAAAACATTAACGGAAAAGAAGCGCCATCACCTTCGGAAGAGTATCTCATCTATCAGACCTTAACGGGCACGGCTCCTTTCAGCAATGATTTCACGGATGACTTTACAGACAGGGTTGTCCGATTTATGGTAAAGGCCCTCCGCGAAGCCAAGGAGAACAGTTCATGGAGTGCTCCCCATAAAGAATGGGAAGAAGTGGTATCAAACTTTATTCGCAAGATACTATCCCCCGGCTCTGAATTTCTTAACTCGTTTCCAGCCATACATAAAAAAGCAGCCCATTACGGGATATATAACAGCCTTGCACAATTATCACTCAAATGTACATGCCCGGGAGTGCCTGATATTTACCAGGGTACCGAATTGTGGGATTTATCTCTGGTTGACCCCGATAACCGTCGTCCGGTTGATTACAGCATCCTGCATCAAACCTTGCAGGAACTGAAAGAGATGTTTTCATTAGAACCGGCCAGGCTCTTCAGATCACTTGACGAACAGCCCGGGAACGGACACATTAAACTATGGCTTACGCACAGATTGCTTAAATACCGTAAATACAATTCGGAACTGTTTGCCAAAGGGAAATACATCCCCCTTAAAATCAAAGGACTCCAAAAGAAACATGTTCTGGCTTTTGCACGCCATCATAAGGATGTTTGGCATCTGACTATTGTCCCCCTCTTCCTTTCAGACTTCGAAGTGCATGAAAAAAGAGTTTCGCCGGACAGTGCAGACTGGAAAAATACACGGGTTGTTCTGCCCGGGGAGGCACCTTCCGACTGGATCAATGTTTTCACAGGACGTCCCTATTCCTGCGGAAAAGAAATATCCGTTTCCGAAATATTCGAAAGCTCTCCGGTGGGAATATTATTTGCCGATTCGGGAAGAAAAGGCAGAACCGCAGGCATTTTGATGCACATAACATCTCTTCCGGGACGATTCGGGTCAGGTGACTTCGGAATTGAAGCCACCCGGTTCGTCCGCTTTCTTAAAGAATCCGGCCATTCCAACTGGCAGGTTCTTCCATTCACGCCTACGAGCCAGCAATCCGGCTGGTCGCCATACAGTTCTCCTTCAGCCTTTGCCGGTAATATCATCTTTATCAGTCCACATAAGCTGGCCGAAGAATCACTAATAGACAAAAAGGACCTTAGAAAAGCTGAGATATCCTCTTCGGAAAAGGCCGATTTCACCAAAGCTCTTGAAATTCGCCTGAAATTCACACATAAAGCTTTCGACAATTTCATGAAGCATTGCAGCCCGCCCGCGAAAGACCAATTCGTTCAATTTTGTGAGAATGAAAAATTCTGGCTTCATGACTTTGCTCTCTTCACCCTGCTGAAACAAAAATTCGACAACCGGTCATGGCAGCAATGGCCTGTCGAATTCAGGGACAGAGATAAGCGTGCTTTAAAATCTTTTGCCGATGAAAACGAACATGAACTGATGCTTGAAAAATTCCGTCAGTACCTTTTTTCTCTGCAATGGCAAGATCTGAAACGTCACGCCAACCACCAGGGCATCAGAATTATTGGTGACATTCCTATCTATGTAGGATATGAAAATGCCGATGTATGGGCCCATCCCCACTTGTTTAAACTCAACCCCGATAAAAGTATGGACATGATCGCCGGCGTTCCCCCCGATTATTTCAGTGCAACAGGCCAGCTGTGGAATATGCCGGTTTATAACTGGAAAAAACATGAAAAAGAAGATTTTTACTGGTGGATTCAGCGTATCCATAAAAATCTGGAACTATTCGATGTGATAAGGCTTGACCATTTTCGTGGTTTCGCAGCCTACTGGGAAGTCCCGGCCGGCGAACCCTCTGCCGAAAACGGCCGATGGACAGAAGGTCCGGGAGAAACGTTCTTTAACCGCTTGAAGAAAGAATTTCCTGCCATGCCATTTATTGCCGAAGACCTGGGTGAAATAGACGATGAGGTTTACCAGCTTCGGGACAAATTCGGGCTTCCGGGAATGAGTGTGCTGCAATTTGCCTTTGGTGACGACCTCCCCGAATCGGTGCACATCCCGCACAATCACAGGTCGAACAGTGTTGTTTATACCGGCACTCATGACAACAATACAACCATCGGGTGGTATCGCAACGAGATCGATAAAGCAACCAAAAAACGCATAAAGCTCTATACTGGCAGTAAAGTAAAGAGTAAGAACATCCATCACATCCTTACCCGAATGGCCTGGGCCTCCACTGCAAGGCTGGCCATCGTTCCTGTCCAGGACCTGCTTGGAAAAGGCCAGGAAGCCCGGATGAACCGGCCATCGACATCGCAGAACAACTGGAACTGGAGAATCAGGTCTCTGGATGAGTTGAATGAAATTGCAGGAAATATCAGGGAATTACTGGGTTTATTCTCCAGATAAAATCAAATGCATTTTCAATCATCCTCATTTCGAAACAAATTCATCGGTAATTCGTTGAATAATTTACACAACCGAGCTTCCGCTAAATAATGAAACGACTACCGATTAATCGGAACGAGTTCCATTAGGTCTTTAAAAAACCTATTTTATTCGGATGGAGCGAGCATGACAAAGTTTGCCTTAATAGATTATTAGATTTTTAGATATAAGATTTAAGATGAAACGAGAATGACGGGTTTACCTCAATAAAGACAAGTATAAATTCTTACATGCGAGTTCCATCAGACCAATGACTTAGACTTATTTTATACTGATGAAAGAAAAAAGTCCCGATAAAGAATTCCTGCAGCAAGCCAGACTCGACCGTTTTTGCATCGACCACGCGGGGATAGGCATTTACCAGATATCGGATGAGAGCGGGAAAATACTGAGTGTGAACCGTCAGGCATGTATCGACCTGGGTTACACAAAAGATGAACTCCTCAATATGACAGTTTTTGACCTGGATCCGAATTTCTTAAAAGCGGGCAACGAAAAATGGCATCAACACCGACAAAAAATCAGAAAAAAAGGAACGGGAACGATCGAAACATTACACAAGCGAAAAGACGGCAGTCTGATGCCTGTCGAGGTTACGATCACCTACCTCGATTTTGACGGGATGCCATTGTCCTTTTCTTTTGCTCGTGACATAACCAGGCGAAAGATCACAGAAAAGGCTTTAAAAGAAAGCGAAGAACTCTTCAGAACAACCCTTTACAGCATCGGAGATGGCGTAATCACCTGCGACACAGAAGGCAAAGTCATGAATATCAATAAAGTAGCAGAAGAACTTACCGGATGGCAGGAAGTGGAGGCTAAAGGACAACCCATGGATAAGGTTTTCCGGATCATTAATGAATGTTCCCGCAAACCAGTAATCAGTCCGGTCAATAAAGTTTTTGCCGGGGGAAAAATTGTCGGACTGGCCAACCATACATTATTGCAGTCACGCGACGGCCGGGAAATCCCCATTGCTGATAGCGGTGCCCCCATTTTTTCTGAAGATGGCAGAATTACCGGCGTAGTACTTGTCTTCCGCGATCAAACCGAAGAGCGCAGGTATCAGTTGGAACTGGAAAAAAGCAGAAATTACCTTTCCACTTTGATGAACAACCTGCCCGGAATGGCATTTCGCTGCAAAAACACTCCTACATGGGATATGGAGTTTGTGAGTAGCGGAAGCGAAGAACTCACCGGGTACAAACCCGGTGAGCTTATTAACAATCAACTTATTGCCTTCGGAAATCTGATCCATCCGGAGGATCAGGAAAGTGTATGGCGGAATATACAGAAAGCCATCAATAAAAGAAGCAGTTACCAGGTAGAATATCGTATCTTTACCAAATACGGGACAGAAAAATGGGTGTGGGAAAAGGGAGAGGCCGTGCGCTCTGATAACGGGCAAGTTGATGTAGTAGAAGGCTTCATTACGGATATATCGGAAAGGAAAAAATTTGAAGAAAAACTGACAGAAAACGACCGGTTAAAAACAGCATTCCTTCAAAATGTATCACACGAAATCCGAACGCCCCTTAATGCCATATTGGGATTCACCGAACTTATCAGACAGAGAGACATAACTGAGAAAGAAAGAAACGACTATATTGAAATTGTTCAGACAGGAGGCCAGAAATTATTAAACATCCTCAACAATGTACTGGAATTATCAAGAATAGAAACCGGCGACATTAAAATGATACCCTCCACGTTCCAGGTTAACAAGCTGTGCAATGAAATGCTTGCAATGTTTACCCCCCAGGCTGAAAAAAAAGGACTCACATTTAAATACATCACCAAAGAACCACCTGTAACTACTATTTTCACCGATTATACAAAACTGGATCAGATTCTGACCAACCTTCTTAATAACGCAATCAAATACACCGAAAAAGGAAAAATTGAATTTGGTTACTCCCGGCGCGAAAAGGACTTCCTGTTTTTCGTAAAAGATACCGGTATTGGCATCACAGAAGAACAGCAGGCAAAAGTTTTCGACCGCTTTTACCGTTCCGATGATCCTAAAGCTATAACGCACGACGGAGTTGGATTGGGCCTTTCCATCTGTCTTGCCCTCATCAATAACCTCGGAGGCAAAATCTGGCTGGAATCAGAACCCGGAAAAGGAACAGATTTCTACTTTTCTCTTCCCATTCGTTGAAACACTAAAACACTATTGGTCACCGAAACAGGGTCACGTATTCTTGGTGAACGAATCCCTATTACGGTGGAAGAGATAGAACAAATTGCCGGAAAAGGTGTTTAAAAACTGAAACACTGAAACACATTCCTATGGCACAAAACAAAATTGCACTCAACAAAAACAAAAAACGCTTTGAGCTGAAGGTCGATGGCCATCTCGCCACTCTTTACTATGAAGTATACGAACCATCGGTATGGTTGCTTACTCATACTTTAGTGCCCGATCCGCTGAAAGGGAAAGGCATTGGATCAAACCTCGTCAGCCAGGTGTTGAGTTATTGTCAGGAGAAGCAAATTCGCGTAATACCGGAATGTCCGTTCATTCTCTCATTCATACAAAGGCATCCGGAGTGGAAAGTACTGCTGTTCGAGCAGGAATGATGGTTCATTGCATCAGGGGTGGTAGTATAAAAAGCATATTTTTGTCAAAATCCAGGCGTTTTAAATTTTTGTACCGGAGTTAACTTGTTGTTAATGAGGATGTAAAAATTTAAAACAACAACGAGTTTGGCAACAAAGATGCTTTTTAGACTGGGTTCAACTATAGTTAATTAATTATCCATCATATCATCAAACCACCCCGCGAAACGGTCAACTGTATGATAATGAATCACCTTTTCGCGGGCATTTTTCCCCAACTTTTCACGCAAACCGGGATTTATCATCAGTTTAATAATATTACCGGCAACGTCTTCAGGTTCGGCTCTGGTAAATAATCCTTCACTTTCAGTGACAAGCATACGTGTGTCACCAACATCGGTTACCACAACTCCGTTTTCGCAGGCCATGGCTTCAATGAGCGACTGGCTCGGATAATTCTCATCGCGTTGCAGCGAAACAAATACCGACGACTCTCTCAAAATCTGCCATGGTTCAGAATGTAGACCGGTAAACCGGACATTCTTTAATTGGTTCCATGAAGCGAATTGTTGCATAGAGGAGAGCATACTTCCCGTCCCCATAATAAAGAAAGTAATTTCATCAACCGACATTTTCTGCTGAATGATCCGGACGGCTTCCATAAAAATCATCGGGTTCTTTATAGGCTCCAGCCGCCCCAGAAAAACCACCCACGGTTTTTTCGGAGATACCGCATAATAGTGAGTATAGTCGATAAAACTATTCGGTGTAACCACACAATGCCCCCGTATTTTTTCACCCATCTCCCGACTATAGTTTTCCTTTAATGAGGGCGACAGGAAATCTGCCACATCAGCATGCTGTAGAACCCAATACTGACTGTCAAAAAATTTTGTCATATTGGTCTCCATATTAAGCATTCCACTGCTGTTTACACTAAAAATGAGTTTCACTTTAAACAACCTGCACCACATCCATGTCCAGATTCCGCCCTGCCAGACGCCATAGATGGTTTTAATTTGCTTTTCTTGAATCTGACGGACAAAAAAGAGCGAAAATCTGCACCAGAGCAATATTGTCCTTAGGAAATATTTCCATCGTCCTAAAAACAGCCTTACAGTACTTCTCCGGGAAACTTCCTTTGCCTGCTTCCTGAAATTTACATGAGCCCGTGGAATGCCATCTTCCCCGTCATTGAAAAGAACAATCCGGTCGTTGGCCCGAAGTAAGGAACTATTTACCAGAAGCCGGTATAGACGGGTGTTCATGATCAGATAATAATCCGCACCTTGCACCATCAGATGGTTGAAAAGCGTGGCATATCGTTTTTCAGCACCGCCGAAACGACCCGAAAAATTCAGGACACAAAGAGCTTTGCTTTGGTGTTTTACAGGCATATAATTAAACGTAAAGGCAGAAAATGGAACCTAAAGGCCTACTATGTTTAAGCAACTAATAACCAGATTATTACAAATAACCAGCGGCACCGGGTGGGGAAATCAAAGCGCCATGCCCGTTTCACTAAAAATATTAGTGAAAACCATCCCTTTCTAAATAGGAATTAACTCTAAGTAAAGCGATGCTTCGCACAGCCTATATCGCTCAACCAGGGTTCAAATCAGACAACGCGTCAGCCAGCCAGACAGCTTTGGTTTGCCATGACAGATTTTCACGGGCAAAAGCAGCACATCTTTCTCTTACTTCATTGTTTGAGTGGTATGTCAGGATGCGCTTTTGCACTTCCTGTTCGCTTTCATCCTCTTCCCAAATCTCTCCAAGTCCGTTCTTCTCAACCATTTCAGCCAATGTGTGAACATGCCGGGTTATCAGCACAGGAACACCGCTGGCAAGATATTCCGAAAACTTTGTGGGAAAAGCCTCATGATTCAGCGGCAAATCTTCACGGATAAGAAACGCCATATCGGCTACCATCTGATACCGGTTTAAATTGCGCTGGTCGAGGTGAAACATGCCCCATGCCGAACGGGGAATATTGTTTGTCTCCAATGCTTTTTCAAATTTTCGGGATGGCACCGGAACATTAATCATAAAATAAGCATCGGGACAAATCTTTAAAAACCCGGCAAAGAAGCGAACCATTTGAGGCACCATTTGGTAATATTTGTCAGTTCCGCTGTACACAAAAACAAACCGGTCGCCAAGCCCGAGTTCTTCACGCATTTGTCCGGCCATTGCCCGATCGTAAAAGAAATGACGGGCATCGTAAAAATTATATTTGGAAAGATGCTTCTTGCCTTTGGGAATATCTTCACAATGTTTTGAAACCGTAAAAACCAGATCACTCTTGTGCAGGCAAAAATTTTTTATCCTCCTGTACAACGTGATCCTCCATTTAGGGGCACCCTGAACAGCCATCTCGTTGGAGCGATTCCCGCGCATATCGTAAACCAACCGGTAACGAAAAAATGGCTTCAGTACAGCCCCGTAAAGCGTTCCAACATCATTGTAACCGTAAACTATGCTGCACTTTGACAACCGAGGTGCGAGGTACAGAATATTAATAAGAAACTGCAAAAATTGCGGAATTATCCTTCCGCGCCCCATGCTTCGTTTGAAAAAGAAAGCCCGGCAGTTCTTCCCGAGCCCCGATGTTTGCAAAAATTCAACGCCATTCTCTTTTTGTCGGGGTGTATTACTAAGTGACACCAACTCCACAGAAAATCCCCTGTCAATGAGCTCTGGAACCACAAACCCGAAAGTGGTCCGGAAATTCCGGGTCTGAACCTGAAACCCCGGCTCATCTGGTTTCTGAACAAACGGGGCCGGCAACAAAAAAAGAATAGAGTTTCTATTTGGCATGAGCTTAGTTTACTATAAACTCCAATAGGTCATCTCCCTGATCTTTCCGCGAAAGACACCCTTTACATCGACAAACAAGGGATCCTCACTTGTAATAGACTTAAAATAAGACTCGTCAAGATTCATATATTCATCATGATTGACCGCCAGTATCACGGCATCATATTTCTTATCAATCTTATCAACAAGACCGTAACCGTACTCCTCCATCAGTTCTTCGGAGGAAGCATGCGGATCGGCCACATCCACGTTAACGCTGAAAGATTTCAGTTCGTGATAAACATCAGCCACTTTGGAATTCCTGATATCGCTAACATTTTCCTTAAAAGTAGCCCCCATGATAAGAACATTGGAGCCGTTTATTTTATGACCCTTGGATATCAACTTTTTAACAACCTGTTTGGCCACATAGGGACCCATAGCATCATTAATGACACGCCCTCCGGTAATAATTTTTGAATGATAACCCAGTTCATTGGCTTTGTAAGTCAGATAATAGGGGTCAACACCGATACAGTGACCCCCCACCAGGCCAGGGAAAAACCGCAGGAAATTCCATTTTGTGCCGGCAGCTTCAAGAACTTCATAAGTATTGATTCCCAATCGATTAAAAATAAGAGACAATTCATTCATCAGAGCAATATTCACATCGCGCTGTGTGTTCTCGATAATTTTGGCAGCCTCGGCTACTTTTATGGAGCTGGCCTTATGTATGCCTGCCTTGATGATTAACCCGTAAACTGAAGCAATCAGCTCAAGAGTTTCATCATCGCTGCCCGATACAATTTTCAGAATTTTGGTCAGCGTGTGTTCTTTATCTCCGGGATTGATTCGTTCGGGCGAATATCCAACTTTGAAATCCTTGTTGAATTTCAATCCCGATTCCTGTTCCAGAATAGGAACACAATCCTCCTCAGTACAACCTGGATAAACAGTCGATTCGAAAACGACGCAGTCACCTTTCTTCAATGCTTTTCCAACCGTGCGGGAAGCACTGAGCAACGGATTCAGATTGGGCAGATTATGTTTGTTGATAGGGGTGGGCACTGCCACCACGTGAAAACGCGCCTTGCGCAAATCTTCCGGGTTGCTGGTGAATTCGATATCACAACCTTCAAAATCGGCCGCCTCCAGTTCATTACTCGGATCAACGTGTTGTTTCATCTTTTCAATGCGCGATGGTTTTATATCAAAACCGATCACCCTCATCTTTCGTGCAAACTCAAGTGCAATAGGAAGTCCTACATACCCAAGTCCGATAACCGATAGTTTCGCTTCTTTATTAATCAATTCATTAAACATACATTTGAATTTAAAGAATAATATTTATAATACAAATAAACTATTTTTGCTGATAAATTCGTTCAATAATGTCCACTACTTTCAGTCCTTCCAACGCATTTGTGGTAACATAAGTCCGTTCCCGAAGGGTTTGAATTACATTATCGATGACATATTGGTGATTAGCGGCCGATCCTTTATAGTAGCCGTAATCGTTTGGCGGATTAGAGGGAGGTATCTCCGGCATCTTATAATCCATGATATTGCACTCGGTAACTTCGTTCATGTATTGACCAGAAACTTTGATGGTGCCTTTTTCACCTATAATGGTCATGGTACTTTCAAGATTTCGGTCCCATACGGCAGTTGAGAAGTTGATGTTGCCCATTCCCCCGTTTACAAACCGAAAAATCACAGACCCGCTGTCCTCGAAATCGGTGGAATGCTGATGGGCAAAATCGTTAAATCCGGCTTTAATATCGGTGATATCTCCGAAAAGCCAGTAAAGCATATCAATGAAATGCGAAAACTGAGTGAACAAAGTACCACCATCCATTTCGGCTGTTCCATGCCATCCATTATCAAGGTAATACCGGTCATCCCGATTCCAGAAGCAATTGAGCTGAACAAAATAAATTTTGCCCGCAATATTCTTCTCTATCACTTCTTTAAGCCAGGCAGAAGGAGGTGAGTACCGGTTCTGCATCACAACAAACACATGCCTCGAAACCTGCAGAGCCTTAAAGATAATTTTTTCTCCGTCGGCCCGTGATAATGCCATGGGCTTTTCAATCACAACGTGCTTCTTTCTTTCAAGAGCAGCGATAGCTTGTGATGCATGTAATCCGTTTGGCGTACAGATATTTACAACATCGCAATCATCCATACCACTAAGCATCTCTGTAAAGTCTTTGAAGTAGGGGACTTTGCTATTATTCCAACCGGTCTCTTCAGCAGGCCTGACATCACATACAGCTATAAGCTCAGCATCCGGATTGTCTTCAATCATTTTGGCATGACGTTTTCCGATATGCCCCATACCAACAATTGCAAATTTTACTTTTCCGGTAGTCATTTTGAGTTAATCTTTTTTACTTTACCCTCTTCCAGAACGTATTCATCTCCGCTTTCGGGGCAAACAGCGCGACGGTCTTCGCCGAATTCCAAAGGATGCCCGTACTCGCTCATCCAGCCGGTATGGCGGGCCGGGTTACCAACAACCAGCGCATAGTCGGGCACATCGCGGGTCACAACCGCACCGGCACCAATAAAGGCATAACGTCCAATGGTATGACCGCAGACAATGGTGGCGTTAGCACCAATTGTAGCGCCATGTTTCACAAGTGTCTGCTCATATTGTTCCCTTCGGGGAACGGCACTCCTGGGATTTGAGACATTGGTAAAGACGCATGAGGGACCCAAAAACACATCATCTTCGCAAACAACGCCGGTATAAACAGAAACGTTGTTCTGAACTTTTACATTATTACCGAGAATTGCCCCGGAAGAAACCACAACATTCTGTCCGATATTACAATTGGCGCCGATACGGCATCCGCTCATAATATGACAAAAATGCCAGATGCGTGTTCCCGGGCCTATCTCGCATCTGTCATCCACCACAGCCGATGGATGAATTTCTGGTAATGACATTTCATTCATCAATATAAAATTAGTCTAAGTTATTGGTCGAATGGAACTCGCATGCAAGAACTTATACATGTTCTTTTGTGACAAACCCTGCCATGTTCGATTCATCTTAAATCTTATATCTAATAATCTATTGTGGCAAACTTTATCATGCTCGTTTCATCACTGTAAATATTCTTTCTTTATACGGGCAAGCTGTATTGTTGCATGGGGTTAGAAAAAAAGCTTAAAAGCAAAGACGTATGTTGTGTTCATAATTCATACTACCGGCTAATGACTAATGACTAATAACTAATGACTAAATTACTTATATCTATTAATCTATTAATCTATTAATCTATTAATCTAATAATCTATTAAAGTATTCCTTGCCATGCTCGTTTCATGAAAACTGTTTAATCTTTTGTGTAATATACAATAATTCATCCTCTGTTAACTCTGTATGCATAGGCAACGAAAGTACTTCTCCGCAGATCATTTCAGCTACCGGAAGCGATATCCCGTGGCGGCAATAAGGCGCAAAAACAGGCTGCCGGTGCAATGGCAAAGGGTAGTAGATCATTGAAGGAATGCCATTCTCATTCAGGAATTTCTTCAGCTTATCTCTCAGGCCGCCGGACACTCTCACGGTAAACTGATTAAAAGTGTGGTCGGCTCCTCTCTCCTGCGCGGGAAGGCACAAAAATGGTACATCCTTCAATGCCTCAAAATAGATTGCTGCGGCCCATCGTCTTCTGTCAATGAAATCGTCAAGATGCCCCAGCTTGGCATTCAAAACAGCCGCCTGAAGAGTGTCAAGCCTCGAGTTCAAACCGACGCGTTCGTTAAAATATTTTTTTCGGGCACCATGATTAACAATCATCCTGATTTTTTCAGCAATATCATCATCGTTTGTAAAACAAGCTCCTCCATCGCCATAACAACCCAGGTTTTTAGTCGGAAAAAACGAAGTACACCCAATGTGACCAATGGTTCCCAGTTTTACCTTTTTACCATCCATCGAAAAATGGGCGCCAAGACTTTGGGCAACATCTTCAATGACAAACAGATCATTTTCCATGGCAATCCGGATAATGTCGTCCATGGCACTTCCCTGTCCAAACAAATGAACGGGAATAATCGCCTTTGTTCGTTCCGAAATGGCATCTCGTACAGCAGCAGGATCAATATTATAAGTAGCAGGATTAACATCAACCAAAACCGGTTTCAGGCCGAGCAGGGCAACCGCCTCAACCGAAGCAATGAATGAAAACGTGGAAGAAATAACCTCATCTCCCGGCTGCAGGTCAAGGGGCCATCAATGCTGCCTGGAGAGCATCCGTTCCGTTACCGCAGGGGATCACATGTTTCACATCAAGATAACGTTCCAACTCGCCTGAAAAAACATGAACTTCGGGTCCGTTAATGTATTGCCCTCCGCCCACAACTTTTTCCATAGCCGGCTCAATATCCTGCTTAAGCCGCTGATACTGACCGACCAGGTCAACCATCTGTATGTTTTGGGTATTCGACATTAATATTTAGATTTCAGCTGATTATCAGAACCCGTAATTGACACCAAATGAACCCGAGAAACCTCCGTCGCGGTAGAACGGGGGAATATATTTTTCGATATCAACACCTTCAAAATTATTATAACCGATTCCAAAAAACACATAACCATCATTGATGACCTGCCACGTGCCTTTCAAGAATATTTTATCCATTTTCAGCCGGACTTCATTCATAAAAGGCAGTCCCCACCGTGGTTCCTCCTGATTAATCTCAGGATGGTCGGCTTCTTCTCCATTGATCAGAATAGATTGGTAATCCTTACCTTTCCTGGCATGAGAATAAGACAACTGCAAATTCACGCCGCGAAGAGGACGATAACCGACTTCAAGGAACCATTCGTCGCTGTTGTCTCTCAAATAATGACCCATATTGTAACCATTACTCTCCCAGGTAGTTGTTGGTATTTTATGTTGATACACCATCGGGTTGGTACGTGTATATTCCACCGTTAAAGACATACCTGATGGTACACCGGACATTCTGACACCAGCCTTAGCACTTATATAATTGGAATGCTGTTCATTATCAAACATCCTGTTTACTGATATCTCATCCACAAAGATGGTGGAATAGAGATGAAAGTGTTTCAACTGCCTGCTGCTGATGTCAAAAAACATCTGTGCATTTTGTCCTACTTCATTGGATGCACCGTTATAGGTATGATCCACCGACTTGTAAAAAAGAAAAGGTATCAGATAAGCCGGGTTTACATGTGTGTCGGCATAAACAATACTATTCCCGGCTGAAACATATAATTGCGGAAGAGGACGGATAGTCAAAAAATTGGCAGCCAAATATTTATCGGCAAAAACCTCCCGTGTTCCGTCATAATACCGGAAAGAACGAACACTGTCGACAACCTCCGAGACCAGCCAGCCGTGCACGTATCTGAGCTCAAACCATGGAACAGGGTTGACCTTCAAAGAAATAAAGGCAAACGAAGGGACATTGCCTGAAAAAATGTTGGCACCGTTGTACCCATGTCCCCAGGTAAAATGGTCTTTGTGCAGCCCTATTTGGCCCCGGTTCCACGACCAGGTGAGGCCTCCACGGGCTTCGCTGAAATCACGGGCTTCATCGTCGCTCTTATATACCGCCCCTCTTTTTTGTATTAAGAAAGCCCTCCCCCCTATTACCTTTGACTCGTGGTTGTCACGTAAACTTCCATAAAATCCAAAATGGTTTCCAACTGAGCCATATATCTCCCCGCCATTGTAGCGATAGTAACCTGCCGATCCATCCGACAAAAAGACACCGGCTCCCAAAACAGGATTGACCGTTAAACTGAACAGTGAATCGCTGTAATAAAAAAGGTCGAAACGCTTGTTGGTCAACTCTTCAGAAGACAATTCCCTGCCAAAATCGCGAAGATAGAAATCAACCTCTCTGCGCTGGCGACGGGTAAGATTTTCACTCTTTTCTGCTTCTGCCAGAAAACCGGCAATTTCCAACCGGCTAAAAGGTTTTGCAATCGTATTAACATCAATAATTCCCTCATTGTCAAGTTCATCAATAAAATCATAAATCCCGCTATTGTCAATATGCACAGGTACATGCTGTCCCTGCAATAAAAAGCCCTGCCCCGATAACACCAGAGCAAAGAAAACAAACCGGAAAACTGTACGCTTTATACAATAATTTTTGTTCATTCAATACTTCGTTGAATCATTACGAATGTCTGATAATAATTAAGTCCACCGGGACCCTTAAGCTTCATCCGACACGCTAAAAGTTATCATTTGTAAAGACCTTCAACATTCTGTTGCCTACCACCTCAAGCGTGGCATTCCTCTGATACCATTCAATAGATTTTTTCGCAATTTCTTTCATTTTTTCGGGACTTGCCAGTAATCCTGCAATGGTTTCTTCCAGGTCTTCGGGATTGCAACTCACCACAGGTAAATCGGGATAACTCTTGCGGGCCCAGTTTTCGATGCGACAAATAACCACGCAGCCACGTGAAAGGCCTTCTACCGAGAGTAATCCGAAAGTATGCGTAAACTGGTCGATAAGAATATGCGCTGTTTCAAGATTTTTCAACACCTCCTGATTAGACATTCGCCTTGATATATAATCAATTTCATATTTCCCCCTGAGCTTAGAGATTGCCGCTTCCACATATTTGGTACCTTTAAGTTCGCGGTGAGAAGGAAAATGCATGATCCGAACGGGTGAAGAATCATTAAACTTTTCAAGCGAAACAGGAGTTGCGGGTGGATCGGTCATGAGCCACATAGGATATGCCTTTCCAGGTCTTTTGAGATAGCCGGAAGTGCTGAGCCGTGAAAAAATAAAATCTGCATGTTTTTCAAACTTACGAATTCGGTCTTTCTTCTTTTCCGGGCGGTCACACAGACAAAATCTCTGCTTTTTTATATCGGTACAATACCAGCAAAAACTGTATTTCATGGTATTGAGCTCGTCGTAAGGATTCTTTTCGGCACAACCCGGAAAGAAAAAGGCAACGTTCTTACCGAAAAATTTCAATATGGCCAGATCGTGATGATTCCTGAAAAAAGTGACAGGAGAAATAAAATAGAAAAGATCGTAACGAAACAGTACGGAAAAAAGAAAGAAAAATCTGATCAGGGCATTAACAGGATGTATTACAAACCGGTTGTTGATCAGCTTGACGGCTCCTTTCCTTTTTAATGAACGAAACTGAAGAACCAGCTTATCGGTTGGATAACCGAATTCATGCTTCTCGTAGGAATAGCTCCGGGCATAAACGCCTACTTTACGCAACGAGCGGGCAATGTAATGAGCATTACCGGCAGTATTACCCGGGCCGACAAATATTCTGGGTCTTTTCTTTTGTTTGACTTTGTTCATTTACTTCTTAATTTCCAAAAATTCTGAGCCACCATTCAAAACTCAAAAGCGACCATATCAACAACCGGTTGTTTTTCTGTCCTTTCATGTGTTCTTCCATCAGGCGATGTGCTACATCAAAATCGATAAATTCGTAGATTCGTGCCTCCTTGTTGTACAACAATTTTCTGATATAATTGAGGCTTTCTCCTTTAAACCAGCTGGCATCAGGGGCTGAAAAGCCCTGTTTATGCCCGTTACAATAATCGGCAGGCACATATTTTTGCAACATTTTCCGCAACAGCAGTTTTCCATCTGTCGACAACGATTTCACCTGTTTTTTTCCGGTCAGATCGTTCTCATTGATATGCACCATATTCTGCCAGTCACGAAGTTTCAATTCCACCGGAACCTTCATGGCAAAATCCACCAGGTCGTTGTCCAGAAACGGCAAACGGGTTTCAAGGCCATGGGCCATACTCAGCTTATCCTCCACCAAAAGCAGGCCGTGGAGAAACGTTTTACTTTCAAAATAAAGAGAGTTATTAATATAGGTCTGCGGCGAACGGTCGCTAACATTGGCCTGCCCATTGGTCAGCAATGCCCGGAAAACATTTGCAGGTCGTTCAAAATCAATCATTTTTCTGACAGCCGGGGTAAAAAAGATTTCTCTCAGATCATCGGGTACCAACCGTTGCCAGTATCTGAAATAACTATCGGCGAAACCATTGTTGTATCCGTTCCGGGAATTGTGATAATAACGCCAGGGATACCCGGCAAAAAGCTCATCGCCCCCTGCACCCGACAGGCAGACTTTAACAAACCGTCCGGCCAACCGTGATATATAGTAGTTGGGATAAGACTGCCCCACCCGCAAGTCTTCGAGATGAGTGGTCAGAGCCGGCATGACACGTTCCATATCGCCGGCTTTCAGGACTACTTCATAATGCTCGGTTTTATAAAGATTCGACAAATATTCCGAGCGTCCCCGCTCATCAAAATTAATCTCCATGCCTGAAGCGGAAGAAAGATCGAAACCGGCAGTAAAAGATTTCAAATTTTTAAACTGCCTGGATGCCACACATGTGATTCCGCCACTATCCATACCCCCGCTCAAATAGGCGCCTACCTCCACGTCGGAGACAAGTTGTCTGGCTACCGCTTTTTCAAACAATCCTTGCAATTCGTCTTCAGCCTCAATGGCATCCATAGAAACCGGTCGAAAGGCAAAATCCCAGTAACAATATTCGTTTATTTCTGAAGTCCCGGGCTGCACCTCCAGAAAGTGACCGGCTGGCAAAAGTTTCACCCTTTCAAATAAAGTGAGGTCGCTTAAGATATTTTGAAAGGAAAAGTATTCAATAAGTGCATCTTTGGACACTTGAAACCGGAAACCGGGATGCTGTTGCAGGGACTTTATTTCGGAGGCAAACAGAAAAGAATCTTCTGTCTGCATATAGTAAAGCGGCTTAATGCCGTAACGATCGCGGGCAAGTATCAACTTGCTCTCATCCTTAAACCAGGCGGCAAAGGCAAACATACCGTTAAATTTTTCAATGGCTTTGGTTCCCCAAAAATGAAGCGCATTTACAACGACCTCAGTATCGGAACTGCCACGAAAAACATATCCCTTCTCCTCCAGAACTGCACGTATTTCACGGAAATTATAGACTTCGCCGTTATAGGTTACCACCACCCGCCCGTCTGCCGAAGCCATGGGTTGACGCCCTGTCACGGTCAGGTCTAAAATGGCCAGCCTCCGATGTCCGAGGGCAGCAGGCCCCAGGGAGAGAACGCCCTCTCCGTCAGGCCCTCGATGAGACAGCACCCTGGTCATCCGCCTGCAAATTTCCTCATTGGCAGTGGTTCCATTTTGCGTTAATATTCCGGTTATTCCACACATTTTCTCAATTGTTTAAAACGGGCAAAGCATCTGACATGGTCAATCATCTTTACCGGCATTGGCATCAAACTGCTCAATGGTTTCTACCATAAACCGGGTCACATCAATATGGTCCTCCAGTATTTTCATTGACTGGCGGGCAGCATTACTTTTAGTTCCGGGGCGGCCAAGAAGAGTGGCGGCACTTTTCAGTGCCATGGCCTGGTCTTTCCCGGTGGTCCCGTAATTAAGCACCAAACCGTAATTATTTTCCAGATAAAGCAGGTTCCCAAGCCTGAAATCGGACAAATAGATGGCAGGAGTTCCAAGAATAGCAGCTTCGGTAGTCATTGTCGCACCTTCTCCAACCAACACAGTGGCGAAAAACAACAGATCATGAATTTTATGCGAAGCCAGCCTTAAACGCTGAGCTTCCAGCTCGTCGGGCAAAGGCCCCTCAGAGCTGATAAATACACGACCATATCGTTCAAGAGTCCTGACCAACTCTACTTTTTTCCGGTCGGAAAAACCATGTTTTCCCCTGTCGTGAACAGCCATCCAATCAACAAACCGCACTATGGCAAATCTCTCTTCCGGCTTAATCTTCACCTCTTCAAGTATAGAAGGATCGGGCTCAAAATAATCGGGATGCAGGTAAGCCAATTCCATTAACCCGTTGAATCTGTAGTGATGGCTACCCAAATCGCCTGTAAAGCATGAGGGCGTATAAACTTTTTTACAGAACGGATCGATGAAGCGTCTGTAAATTCTGGTATTCTCCGTATCTGTAAAGGTGATGTAAGGTTTTCCGGTCATCCGGGCTGCCGGACCTGAGTAAATAGTACTGAAATCAACAAACAAGTCGGGCTTGAATTTCCGGGCACGCCTGTACTGCTCCCATGCAGTCCCCACAAGATACCATATCTTTCCCGGAAGTGATTTACCTCCTTCCCCCCTGTTTTCGTAAGGAATGTCATAATAATAGAGCAATTCCTTCACATGTTCACGATCTCTGGCAGTAACCAGAAACCGGTGACCACGTGATTCCATGATCCGGATAAAATTTCTGAAATAGTGAACATGCGCCGGATGCCCTATATCTAACATGATTCTCATATTCTAAAATATTTCCGGAAGAAAAATATCGTGAGTTTTTTATACCACTGATAAAACATTCTTCCCAGATTCCATAAAAACCAGTTATGAACATATATGTAACGTCCTGTCTCACGTACCATACCTCCATAAGACTTTTTATACTGACGGATGTAAAAATCCTGCCCGGGTTTGCCGCCGTTTCCCAGTTCAAAGAACCGGATGCCTTCGCTCTGTAACTCCTGAATAATGCCCCACAAAAATCCGTCGTAAAGCCATTGTTCGCTTTCATCGAGCAGGTTGCCTTCCATCCATACCGATGCTTTGTCATCAAAAAGCAACAACCAGATTGTCGCTATCATCTTTCCGTTAATAAACAAACCCCTTGTTCGTAAATAAGGCTTTAGTGTTCTGGACTCCCTTATCGCATACATCATTGAACGATGTGACAGGGGTCGTCCTTTCGACAAGATGGTTCCGCTCAGAATATGCCATGCATCCAGAAATTCTTTATCATCTTCCAATTTTTTTATAACATGGCTGACCTGCCCCATCTTTTCAATATTTTTTTTCCTGTCGGGAGACAAGGATGCCCATAATTCCTCCGATTTCCGGTTGATATCGATGTTAACGGTCAGATAAGACTCATAGTAAAACCCGGCTTCCTCATAAACAGGCTTCAGAGAAAGTCCTAACCTGTAATTCCTGATCTCTGTATAAACAACAGACCTGGCAGTTTGCTGAAACAAAGCATCCCACAAAGCCAGTAAAATACCGCTGTCATTTTCTTTAATTAACGGTCCTCCAACAACAATCTGCCTCCGTGTAAAGAAAGACAGAGGTGGAAAAGTATTTGTCAGATGTACCGTCATCAGAACTCCTACAAGCTCATCGTTATCAAAAGCAAAAAAAGTTAAGGGTTTCTGGTGTTTTGTGTTCTGATGTATATCATACATGCATGGCATCTGGAAAATATTTCCATCCGGATGGTCATATACAAATTTCTCCCAGGCCCGGGTATTAACCCGACCAATATCTGTTGTAATCTTTAATGCCATACCATTCGTTATCTGATTCCCTGTGAAGGATTATTCATCACTTCGGCATAAACCGAAAACAATTTTTTAATAATATTTCTGTTATCCAGTTCTTTAATTCGTTCTCTCCCGTTAATCCGACCTTTGTGGTCAAGTGCTTTGTCAATTCCGGAGGCAATTTCACCTGGTTCGGGGGAACATATTGCACACCCTTCCAGGTTTTTCAGCCATTTTTTCACATCCCCGGCAGGGGTTGAAACAACCGGAGTATTACAAGCCAGTGCTTCTTTTACTACATTGGGAGAGCCTTCCCATTTTGATGTCAGAAGCACTACATCGGCCGCGTTGTAGTACAAAGGCATCATCTCTGTCGGCCGGTCAAAAACCATCTTCAGTTCACACGGGCTATGTTCAACCCGTTCCATTGCTGCAAGAGCAAGAGAAGCATTTTTGACTTCTCTCGCCGGATTAGCGGGCCAGAGAATGACAAAAGAAGCATTTAACCCCATCTCAAGCTCTTGCCGTGCTTCAGCTTTTCCCATTTCACGAAAAAGCTTCATATCTACTCCGTTGGGTATGATTTTCACTTTTCGTACACCCACTTTTTCAGCCATTTCTTCGCTCTTGACGATGGTAAGCGGCCAGAAAAATCTTGTAAATATCCTTACCCCGAGCCTCAACCACCAGGCTCCGAAAACATCGCTCCCCATAAGGGATACCACCAAAGGATGCGCACCTGACAGCCTCGCTACCATACCACTTAACCCGTAATGAGCATGCACAACATCAAAAGAATGACCGGTCATATAACGCCTTAACTTACCGGTGGCAGACAAATATGACATCAACCCTTTCCCCCCAATCCTGAAAAAATGAACCTCTGCTCCGTATTCTTTCAATACCCTGGCCTGTTCCTCAATGGCCGCGGTACATCGACCATGGCTGTTCCCACTGCATACAAACAATATTTTTCCACTAAAACTTTCCGGTATTTCCTCCATCTTTGTTTTTCAATACTCAGTCAACTTCTGCTATAAACTATAAATCAATTATTTATTATTGAACAATTATTTGTCTGTGAGTGCTGATTTTCAATATTGAGTGTAGTATAAAAAGCCTTCAAACTGCAGATTTTTACCATTTCTACCCCTGCCCCTAAAGGGGAACTGCTAAAAATCAGCAGTTTGAAAAAGTCCCCTTTAGGGGATTTAGGGGTCAAAAGGCTTTTTATACCGGGCTCAATATTATAATTCATCTTTCATCTTATATCTAAAAATCTATTGATCTATTGATTTTTGTAATACCCACTAAATTTAAGGAAACTGAATCCGAAATGCTGAGAAGACTGGTCAGTAGCAACAAGTATTTGACCAAATGAGCAATTTTGTATATTAATGCAAAGAGTCCGTTCCAAAAGTGAAATGGTTCCAATGACCTTTCACAGAATTTTACCATATTTGGAAAGAAAGAAGCAACACCTATGGATACAACAGAAAAGCATCAGGCAGAAATTCAATAAAAAAAGGGAAGTGGATCGGCCAAATGGGCCATATTTGCACCGGTATTTATCCCCATGCTGTCCCAATTGGGTTTCACTCCTGCTTTTGTTCAGCTGATGTATCGTGTGGGCGACAGCATTACCAACTGCGTTAGCCCGCTCTATGTATATTTTCCCCTTCTGATTGGATGGATTCGGCAGTATGACAAGAAAGTGGGAATCGGAACCGTGGTCTCGTTGCTTGTTCCTTATGCCATTGTATTATTTATTATGTGGGTGGCATTGCTTTTTGTATGGTACTGGCTCGATCTCCCAAAATCTAAAAAAAGGCGGATACGTAATTTTCATCATCGACAAGAAATATGAGCCTGACGAAATTGAAGCAGGAGAAATTTTTGGCATTGCCCCAAAAAGAACAATGGAAAATAAATTTAAAACAGGCTGCTGACTTTTTCAGCAGACCCTAAATATATCTGCCTTTCTTCCCCGTCAATCCATGCCATATACCCAACCAATACCATCCAAACATTTTTATTCCGCCTTTCCTGATGCTCCAAACCAATATCACAGGCAGCTTAATGAATTCAAAAAAGAGAAATCTGATCAGGCCTTTACGGAAATTATATTTTTTGAAGTAGAGTATCTTGTTTCGTCGCAGGTAATAGTATTCCCTTCTGTACCCTTCCTTGCTTTGTGCCGCCCAGTCATGCAAATGCCGGCAAACAGCTTTTCGGGTGACCATTGCCACGCATCCGCTTTTGGAAAATCTGTAAAAGAAATCGCGTTCTTCCCCATACAGAAATAACCCGGGATCAAAAAAGGACATATTCTCAAATACAGAGGTCCGAATCATAAAAGCCACTCCCGACAAGTAATCCACATCAGCAGAAACAGGCAGTTCCTTGTACGACCTTAAAATTCTGCCTTCGTCGGGACTCGATTTTTTACCAAGAGGAAAATTCATGTACAACCGGTAATTCTGAACAATTTTGGTCTTCCGATTATTTACCCCCTGCAAAATCAATGGGCCGCAGGCATCCACTCCGGGAAACCGGACCAGCTGATCATGCAAATTCCTGAGGAAATCTTTCTGGAGAAGGACATCGGTATTTAAAACTAAAGCAAAAGGAGCCCCTCTTTTAAGTGTTGTTTCCATCAGCCGGGTATGTCCACCTGCATAGCCAAGATTACAGTCTGAACGGTACAATTCCCCTTCGGGCCATAAATCCCTGAATTTTTTTGCCGCCGAATCATCGCTGCTGTTATCAACAGCTATCAAATGAAAATTGTTAAATGTCTGTTTTCTTAAAGAGCTCAACAATCCCGGCAGAAAGGGGGCATCATTATATAAAACCAGTTGTATGACGATTTCGGGAACCATAAAGTCAGGTCTTTATATTTCGGTAAAGCAAGGCAATGAGAATTCCGACATAGAGATTAATCATTAACGTTCCGGTTGTCAACTCATTAAAAAGATAATTGGGTTTAAAAACAAACGTCTTTATCGCCCATGCAAAAACGACAAAGAAAAAAGCCATATCCACTTCATTTACATGTAATACATAGCCTTTCATTATTTTATATCCCCGAACCAGGTAACGCCAAAACTGCACATAAAGCAAACTGTAAATGGCAAGTCCCACAAAACCATACATGGCCAGATGACCCGTTATTGGAAGGTCAGTTACTTCATAATCGGAGGGATCGAAGCGCAAACTGAAGTGCCCTGCAAAATCGGCTCCCGTGCCAAACCAGGGATGCTGCTCAATAAGGGCAAGATGTGCAGGCCATTGATTAAGCAGGCGTCCTTCGACGACACCACTGGTATAAGCATCACCACTCATAAGCAACCACAAATCTTCAACCTGTCGCCAAACCAGTTGTGGATATTCCGGAAACACAATATACATGATCACCAGTAATGCAAGGCCGGGCCCCAGCAACATCCCCGTCAAACCGGTCAGCGATGCTTTATATAACCTGTAATACAAAAAAAGTGATCCCACCACCAGTCCGGCAAGGTTAATGTAATTACTCTTTGTCAGCGACAGCATAACGGCAATGACAAATAACACTGTTGCCATATAGAGCAAGTACCGGTAACGGTAATTAATCTTTCGTGACAACACGAAAAATGTCAAAGGTATCAGCATATCGGTGAGACCTGCACTATACATAAAATACCGCATTATTCCCGTTCCCCGGTAGCGTTCGGCCTGCCACACCGGAATAAACTCAAAATCTGTTAAAATTGTCAGAAAGAAAAGAATAAATACTACCAAAGACGACCATACCAAGACATCGACAAGGATGGAAAGATTTCGTCGTGCCATAACAAACGCAGGTATAATCAATAAAAAACCGAATACACTCATGCGTTCCCGTACCAAAACGTAACGCACCAGGTAGCTCCAGCCTTTCCCAGGCTGCCAATAGCCGAAAACAAAAACATGGTAAAGAAGAAACAATAGCTGCACCCCCAACAAAATAAGAAACGGCCGGAAATGAAGCAGGTGTTTAACCTCAACTTTTGAAGACAACAAAGGAACAAAAGCAAGCACAAATAAAAAATCCTGATAATGAAATCCGCCCAACGCCTCTTTACCAAAATATACAGTAAGATGTCCGGACGGATCAAATAGCAGGATGATTATAATCCAGAAAGCATGATCGGGCCATCGGCGGATGACAATAATGCCAAACACCATCAGCGAAATAAGCAGAAAAATCATCAGAACCGGGTTCATCCAACACCTTTTTTAAATCTTAACCACAACTTTTTAAGAATGGATGGTGGCATCAATTTAAGCAAAAAAACCGAAGCTGCTACTACCAGAACGATGGCTGATCGCAGCCATATATCAAAAAGACCAGGCCATAACGCCACCACGACTGACAATGACAAGCCCATGATGAAAAACAAGTTGATTCTCCGGAAAGGATATGCAACGGGGAAATATCTGGCAGCCACCCAAACCTTTACCTGCCAGTAAACCACAAACGACGCAAGAGTTGCCACGCCGGCTCCCAAAAACCCCAGGAGCGGTACCAACAGAAAGTTGAGCCCGATATTAAGCAGAGCCGTTAATCCGGTGATCCAGGTATAGTGCCAGGTCTTTTCCGACAAAGAGATGCCCGGTCCCATGGTTTGGAACGATTGTGCCGCAATATATGAAAACACAAGAAACGGCACAACCCTGGATCCTTCGGAATAATCGGACGTGGTTACAAATGGCACCAGAATATCTGCAAAAACCGACAATACGGTTGCCAGCAGCACAGCACCGGCCAGATAAACCAGATACAGATCAATGGCCATCTTCCGTGATCGGGGTTTGAGTGTATCCTTCTCGGCATAGTATGCCTGAAAAAACAAAACACCAAAACTCATCTGAACTGCCATATTGACCAAAAGTACAGGTTGAGAAAAAATGGCACCGATGGAATACAGTCCCACTTCATCCAGGTCGCGATAATGTAATAAAAAGTAGCGATCGCTGCTGTTGAAAACCCAGGTTGCTATACCTACCCATATAAGAGGAAATCCGTATTTAAACAGTTGCCGGGCCCAATACATGGAAAAACGAAAACTGTACTTCCGAAAATTAAACCCGGCAAATGCCACAACCACCACCAGAAAACTACTCCCTATACGTGCCCACATAGCACCTTCTACCCCTTGTTTCAACACTATAACCAGGGTAATCCCCAAACCAATATTGGTCAGCGACTTCAGTACCGTTATCAAATTATAGCGCCATGGCTGCCTGAAATACCGGAACAAATGCGACTGTTCGCTCATCATCAGATTCACAGGCACCAAAATCAACAGCAGTAAGACAAGAAAAGAAAAGTCCTTGCTTCCAAAAAGAAGTTGAGAAAAACCATTACGAAAAAACAGTAACGGAACAATCAGCAGAAATGAGAAAATCCGTAGGAAAAAAGCTGTCGACAATACATCTCCCTTTTGATCGTCTGATGCTTTAAAAAAATAAAACCCACAGGATGAATCCAGGCCGGCCGAAAAAAAACCGCCTAACAGGGCGGCCGTTGTACCAAGCGTTTCAAGCATTCCAAACTCGCCAACGCTGAGAGCACGAGTATAAAAGGGAAGAAGAAACAGACCAATGAATTTCTTCAGCCCGTTACCAAGTCCATAAACAACTGTGTCTTTGATGAAGGCTTTGCGTTCTCCCATCCAAATAATTATTTACTTCTGGCACCACAACCAACAATGTTCCACAAAGCCCTGAAGAGATATATCACATCCGTCCGGAAGGGGGCCTGTTTATAGCGTTCAATATAGCGAATTTCAGAAGCTTGAATTTCTTCCAGTGTCGATGGCAGATCGGCATAAAACGGAGGGACAAGCCCCGGCTTTACCGAGAGACGCCGGCGGACTACATCCGGATCATAAAGGGCAAGATACTGAGGACTAAGCGGCCGGACTCCAACCAGTTTCATTTCTCCTTTCAATAAATTTATGATCATGGGCCATTCATCAATCCAGAACTTACGAAATATACCGCCAAGTATTGTTACACGTTTATCATCCCTGAATTTCCCGTTAGCACCCAGTTTGTTTTTCCTGTAAATGTGTTCCTGAACGTATTCGCTGAATGCGACCATGGTACGGAATTTATAAACGCGGATCATTTTACCCTCTCTCCCTACCCTGTTGAGGGAAAGAAGTAACCCGTAGCGTTCTTTTAACCGGCTGGCAGGAGGCCGCGAAATTTTTCGTGCCACCAGGTAGTGACGACCATCAATCACCTCATCATACTCCACCTGAAAACCGCAATAAATTAACCGCCCCACCATCTCATAAAAAGAAATGACCTTGTTTCGATCGCCGGTTAACAGCTTGTAAAACCATCGGGTGGCTCTCATTGTCGGAGCCACACGCTTAATCAGGTAATCAAAAAAATAATACAGCTTCCGGATGCCCGGGGGATATTTCCGGAATAATCTTTGTTTTCGCAGTTTGGAGGTTTCCAGGCAGCAAATGAACAATCCCTCATCACGCAATTGGTGATTCGTTTCGGCAAGGAATTCACAAAGCTTCCTCACTTCATTCAGTCGTTGAAGATTAATAATGGTCCTGAATTGCTGTCCGCCTCTGATGGTAATATTGAAGGAATTGGAAGTAGATACCACCAGCGAATCTTCGGCTTCTACATCGCAAAACCGGGCAAGAAAATGATAAACCGATTCATCAATTTTCTTCTTTATCCGAAACGTTCTCCCCCCATCTGCTATGCGTGGCGCGGGAGTGACCGTTGTTTCAGAAACAATTGATGTCTGATGATAGAAATGAAGCATGCTTTTTAATTCCTTAGAAAATCTGTTTTTATTATATATAGTCTAAGGGAACTCCCATGATAGAATTTCTATTCTTCTTTGAGCTTTGTATCATGGAAGTTTCAATATTGGTCAAAATACAACGGCTGTGCATGAACTTCAATAACAATTTGGCAGACTGACTAAAAGAGTGTATAAAAAGAATTGTTTTGTGGATGAAACGAGCATGACAAGGTTTACCTTAATAGATTTTTAGATTTTTAGATATAAGTAATTTAGTCATTAGTTTTTAGTCATTAGTCATTAGCCGGTAGTGTGAATTATAAACACAACATACGTCTTTGCGTTTAAGCTTTTTTTTCTAACCCCATGCAACACTACAGCTTGCCCGTATAAAGAAAGAATATTTACAGTGATGAAACGAGCATGACAAGGTTTATCACAAAAGTTGATGTATAGAATCAATCATGCGAGTTCCATCAGACCAATGACTTAGACTAATTTTATACTGATGAAAAAGGAGATGACACAGTTTTTTGAACACTGCTATAAATAATGACGGAAATGAAAAATATTGTTACACTGAGTTCCATGGAGGAAGCTCAGAGCCTCACCGAGAATTTAATAAATCAACCCCGCTGAAACTTTGTGTAAACGCAAAAAGAAAATAATTTGAAACAGAAGAAACAAAATAGGCACTAAGTAAACACTGAAACCAGAGAATAAAAAACATACTCTGTGTCTCCTCTGTGCTCTCTGTGTAACCTAAAGGAAAAAAGAAGAGGAAGCCAATTGCCGTCCAAGCCACCGCTTCCTCTTCCGACTCCCCTAACTAAAAAGAAAGGAGGTGATGTGACAAAGATAAAAAATTAGCAAACACAGTAATCACCTTTTGATTACGGACAAGGATTATCCTATAATCCAAAAGCATCTTTTATCTGATCAACATAGTCGAGTTTTTCCCAGGTAAAAAATTCCACCTCACGTTCCACTTCCCTGCCATCTTCCAGGAATTTAACTTTTGCCGTATATGGGTCGCGTCCCATGTGGCCGTAAGCAGCAGTCGGTGTAAAAATAGGGTTTTTAAGTCCCAGACGCTTAATAATCTTTCCCGGACGAAGGTCGAATATCGCGCTGATCTTTTCGGCTATTTCCCCGTCGCTCATGTTAACCCTCGAGGTACCGTAAGTATTTACATACAATCCTACCGGTTCTGCCACGCCAATGGCGTAGGCAACATGCACAAGCACTTCATCGGCAACACCTGCCGCCACCATATTTTTGGCAATATGACGGGTTGCATAGGCTGCAGAGCGGTCTACCTTTGAACAATCCTTCCCCGAAAAGGCACCTCCGCCGTGAGCACACTTACCTCCATAAGTGTCCACAATAATTTTGCGTCCGGTCAGTCCTGTATCGCCGTGCGGACCGCCTATCACAAAACGACCGGTTGGATTTACATACAATTTATATCCCTTAAAAAGTCTTTGAAGCTCAGGCTTAAGTTTCGCTTTAAGTCTTGGAATCAAAATATTTTCCACATCATGCTCTATCACATCATGCATCACTTCATCGCTGGGATCGAATGGATCGTGCTGGGTAGATATAACAATAGTATTAACATGAATGGGCATGTTGTCGTCATCATACTCAATAGTGACCTGCGATTTAGAGTCGGGCCGCAAATAAGTCATCTCTTTGCCTTCGCGACGGATATCCGCCAGTTCCTGAAGAAGATAATGAGAGAGATACAACGGTAGCGGCATGAAATTTTCTGTGTCACGACAGGCATAACCAAACATCATTCCCTGGTCACCGGCGCCCTGCATATCTTCTCCATCCCTGTCAACGCCGCGATTAATATCATCACTTTGCTCGTGAAGTGCAGAAATTACGCCACACGACCCCGAATCAAACATATAATCGGCTTTCGTATAGCCAATTCGTTCAATGGTATCGCGTGCCACCTGTTGCACCGGAACATAGCCATTGGTGCGTATCTCCCCGCTTACAACTACCAGCCCGGTGGTGACCAATGTTTCACAGGCAACTTTTGAATTCGGATCCTGACGGAGCAACTCATCCAATACCGCATCCGATATCTGGTCGGCAACCTTATCGGGATGCCCCTCCGACACAGATTCTGAAGTAAACAGATATCCCATAATAACTTAAGAATTACTGCAATTTACCCATAGCATTTATTAATGCCGGGCAAATTTAGATTATACAATAAAAACAAAGGATGGAAAAAACAACTGGCAGGCTAAAAATCACATTTTAGCATTGTTTTATAGTGGTTGCAAGCAGCCAAATCCATCCACTTTTGTATTGCAAAGATACAAATTATTTAGAATTATTCAAAAAAATAATATCAGGTAATCATGGACATGAGTGAATGGGGTGGGCTTCCGGAACATCTTAACGGTGTGAGGAACCCTGCCGTTCTTTAGGCCATTCCCAATGCCTCATGCTCTCTGTCCTATGCTTCGCCCTATTGTCTAATGACTGAATTCCGACTATTCATACGTGACAAATCTCAAATATAGTACTGAGCATTCTCCCTGGTCACAACATCCAGGGGCAAATACTTAATAGGTTCAACTTCTTTCTTAAACACCAGATGATCAACCAGCATTGTTATTCCCAGGTAACCTTGTCCCTTCGGGTTTTGATTGATTAAAAAATCAATGGTTCCCGAATTCAAAAGCGAGAGATTCCTGGAAAGTAGATCATAGCCTACCAGCTTAATCCCTTTCAAACGGCGCAGGTTAAAATAATCTCCCAAAATATAGGCGCGCGAATTGGTTACAAAAAAGCCCCGGATGTCGGAATATTTTTCAAAAAGTGCATCCAGATTTTTTTGACATGCTTCTTTGTCCTCCCAGTCATTGACTTCAATTCGAACAATTTTAATCCGACCCGTGTCATTATTTTCACCAAAGTAGTCAATAAACCCCTGCTCTTTCCTTATCAGGTGAGTTAAGTTGGAAACTTCCTTATCAATATGGACAACTACCAAAGTTCCCTTTTCGCAGCCATAATGCAGGAGTTTTCCGGCCAACACACCACTCTGATAGGAGTCCTGGCCTACATAAGATACCGGTTGGTAATCGGGAATATTAGTATTGAACAGATTGAACGGAATCCCTTCTTTGCTCCACCGATTCAGGAAAGAAAGAGACTCCCGGTAAAACATGGGAGCCACCAGGATACCGTTATAGCTCATATCGGAAATTCTGTTTGCACTTTCCCTGAAAGATTGTGCATCTTCCTGATGAAAAAGATATTTATCCACAACTACGCCATATTGCCGCATCTCTTCAGCCGCCTGATCAACCCCCCTGTTGGGGGCTTCCCAGTACTCATCGTTGGAGGGATCGGGTATTAACACGGCAATCCTGTATTCCCCGGTAGAAACAAGTGCCCGAGCCATAATATTCGGCTCATAGTTGAGCTCTTTCATGCTCTTCAAAACCCTTTCTCTGGCCTTCTCAGAGACCTTACCGCGGTTATGAATTACACGGTCTACCGTCCCCGGCGATACCTCTGCCAGCGCAGCAATATCTTTAATTCTTGCTATCTTTTTCCCTTTGTTCGGCATATTATCAAAGACGGATCGTCAGATTACTAAGTTCTCACTTTATGGCCTTTCAGCGCATAATATAAAATATACCCAAACAAAGGCACTGCGAGCCAGTAAGCATTTTGAGCACCATAAAGGTCTTTTAGAAAACCATAAAGTGTCGGTATTAAAGCGCCACCAACAATGGAAACGACCATCAATGAACCGCCCTGTTTTGTAAATCTCCCAAGATCGGTCATTGCCAACGGCCATATAGCAGGCCACATCAAAGCACAGCCCAATGCAACCAAAACGACAAAGAAGATAGATATTTCGGGAGGTGTCAAGACAACCAGCAGCGATCCGGCAATAGCAACAATAGCACTTGCCACCAGCGCAGTTGACTGGCTCAGGTACTTAGGGATGAAAATTATCCCGACGATATAACCTGCCACCATCCCTACCGGAGCAATCCAGGCATACCATTCCGGATTGGCCAGGTTTAATGTTTCTGCATAATCGACCAGGGTTCCCAGGGCAACCGTTTCAACGCCAACGTAAAAAAACAATGCCAAAATGCCGAGCAACAGGTGCGGAAACTGCCATATAGAAGTCTTCTTCGCCGCGTACGGACAATCGTCTACATTCTCCTCATCCTCACCTACTGCCTTCACTTCCGGAAGCGGAGAAAACAAAGCTATGATACCCAACAATACAAAAACGCTGATAATAATTATGAACGGCAATGTGGTATCTGCAAAACGGACATCATCAACACTCTTTCCTATGATCAAAGCAAGAAAAAGCGGAGCCACCGGCCAGGCCAGCTTGTTCAGTATTCCCATAATACTCATCCGCCGGGCCGCACTATCAATAGGGCCAAGTATCGTCACATAGGGATTTACGGTTGCCTGAAGGAAAGTATTTCCCATACCACTAATAAAACTGGCAACAAGAAACAATGGCAAACTTTCCATATTCCCGGATGGAATGTACAGATAAAACCCAATGGCAAAGAGCAGAAACGAAAGTGCCATGGTTCGTTTATATCCGATTTTCGCAATCACGAAAGATGCCGGATATCCGAAAATCAAAAATGCTGAAAATGTTGCAGCAAGAACCAGATACGACTCTGTCGATGTGATACTTAACTGGCTTTTCAGCAAGGGTATTAAATAACTGTTTATTCCAAGGGCAAAACCAATGGAAAAAAACATGGTACCAAGAATAATCAGAGCAATCACAAGATTGCGCCCCTGAACGTTTGATTTGGCCTCAACACTCATAATGTTTCATTTTTTGCTTTTAATAAATACTGATTCAATCCGGCCGCCCGGCAATTGATGGTATGCGGCATAATTCAATAATGATCCCTCTGTGGATGAGGAATAAAAGGATGATTACTCCCGCTTAGAATTAGTTCTGCAAAACAGCAGACAATCACCCCGTGATAAAACGGAACGTAAATATCTCAAAATATCAAGTTACATTTTGTCTAAATCTTGTATTTCTAAAATCTAAAAATCGAACGATCTGCTAATTTTTCTTCCCATACAAAAATAGGAATTATCAACCCGGTAAAAAAGAAAATACACACAAATTTTGTGTTCGTACACATAGTTCTTAATTCAATAATTTACAAGAATCTAATAATAATCATATTTCAGGTATTATAAAATTTAACATGTGTAATCCACAATTTGTTATCCCGTCAATGTAAATTTATGAAACAAGCATGACAAAGATTGCCACAATAGATTATCAGATTTTTAGATATAAGAGTTAAGATGAAATGAAACGAGCATGACAAGGTTTGCCACAAAAGAACATGTATAATTAACCTCTAATCATCTAAGAAACCAAAAACAGTGAACAGATTCTTCGTCGTTACCTCCTCAGAATGACATTAGACAGTCTGTCATTCTGAGCGGAGCGAAGAATCTTATATCAATCAAAGCATAATAAGTTGCATCATTCCAATTACTTAGACTAATTTTATACGGATGAAACGAGCATGACAAAGATTGTCACAAAAGAACATGTATAATTAACCTTTAATCAT
>NZ_AEWI01000043.1 GCF_000191885.1 Anaerophaga thermohalophila DSM 12881 | reverse complement strand
CCATACTATATGAAAAAATACTGTGTTACCCGAAATATGAATATCTTAAACCCATCTGACTGGAATACAGAATTTTATGATAGCAAGATGACAAGTTGGGTTAAAGTATGTAACCATCAAAACCAGCCGGCATACGTTATAGGATCAAAACGCTTCTTTTAAAGAAACGAAAAACCCGGTAGTTCCGGAAGAAGACACACCAAAATCGAAACGAACATTCAACGGATCGTCAGGTAACATTCTTAAGCGCAGTCCCCCTCCGACCGAGGAGATGGTACGGGAAAAGGGATTCTGAAAATTATCGGAAGATTCGCCAAAACCGGCAAACACAACACCCCCTAAACGCCACCAGAGATGCTGACGCAATTCACCCCGAAACAGCCAAACGGCATTTCCGGTTTCTCTAAGTGGATGTCCGATCCCTCTTAATCTTTCTTTGCCCCCCAATTGCGGCTCCTCAAAAAACGGAACTCCCGGTTCAGCATAATCAACCATCCCCTGAAAAGCCAGAGTTGTTTTATCCTTCTTCAATTGCAGATATCGGCGTGCATCGATAGTAAGTCTGAAATAATTATACTTTCCAAGGTCGAATAATCCGACAAAAGAGGGACTAACCTGAATCCAGGTTCCTTTCTGGGGAGAAATGGTTCTGTGACGGGTATCAAACTCTATCTTGGGGCCGATACCAAACAACCAGCCGCCTTCATGACCCTCCAAATCAGCTTCTGAAAAAGAGACTTGCGCCGCATTATTAAAAGAATTGTTGTTCAAAAGCCATTCTGCACCTAACCAAAAGGCCGGAAACACATTGGCCAGAACATCCCACTTGAGACGAAACTCCCTTCGGTCGAAATATATCTCTTTTTCATCGGTTCCTAACCAATACAGGTCTTCGCGACTGATTATAAAAGCTTCACCACTCGTCATCCAGTCGGGGTGAAAATACCACTCATGTTCAAATTGTAATTGAAGGATATTTTTTGTAGAAGTTTCAGCATTCATCGTTAATGTGTTGGCTTTCCCCTGACGCGAACTGTTCCATTTTACGGCCGGCGCCACTCCGTAAACAAAGCCGTTTCGGGAACTGGCACTCAGTGACGGATAAACAGTGACGACATACTTATCTCTCTCCCAGGTCACCCAATCCAGGACTTCCTCGCCTATCCCGGCAAGTGCGGATAAAACTGTAGAATCAGAATTCGAATTACTGGTCCCTTTTCCTAAGGCAAAGGCTTGCCCCTGAAAAGCCATCAGAAATCCGGGGATCAACAAGTAAACAGTCTTAATATAGTTGCCTTTCATCCGTATAAAATTTATTTATTAAGGTCGGATGGAACTCGCATGAATGAGTTTTATACATGTTCTTTTGTGACAATCTTTGTCATGCTCGTTTCATTTAGTTACACAGAGTGCACGGAGCACATCACAGAGATTCACAGAGAAAAATAGACTTTTTAGATCGCCTTTTTCTTGAGCGGTGCAGCCGCTTCAAAAATGGATGACTAAAAAGACTAATTTTCCCTCTTTGAGACTCTGTGTACCAACTCTGTGGAACTCTGTGAAATAATGAATAACACAGAGTTTTCATCAGTATAAAATTAGTCCAAGTTATTGGTCTGATGAAACTCGCATGATTGAGTTTATACATCAACTTTTGTGACAATTCTTTGTCATGCTCGTTTTATCCGTATAAAATTAGTCTAAGTTATTGGTATGATGCAATTTATCATACTTTAATTGATGGTAGATTCTTCGCTCCGCTCAGAATGACAGACTGTCTAATGTCATTCTGAGGAGGTAACGACGAAGAATCTGTTCCCTGTTTTTGGTTTCTTTGATGATTAGAGGTTAATTATACATGTTCTTTTGTGACAAATCATGTCATGCTCGTTCATCCGTATATAATTAGTCTAAATTATTGGCCTGATGTAAATTACATGCAACAACCTATACATGTCCTTTCCTCTGAACACGTCTGTACAAATAGCAGCAAACTCTATCCGGCTCGTTCGTTTAATATTTAAGAGCCCGGTCTAAAAAGCATCTTTGTTGCCAAACTCGTTGTTGTTTTAAATTTTTGCATCCTCATTAACAACAGGTTAACTCCGGTACAAAAATTTAAAACGCCTTGATTTTGACAAAAATATGCTTTTTATACTGCACTCATTTAAGATTTTCAGATATATACGATTTATCCTGCATCTGATATCGAAACGACTATTGTCAGACGAGCACCAATAAAACCCGAAAATACTTGTTTTTTGAAACAAAAACCTTAATTTTTCGTTTCTCTTTTCCGGAAATGATATTTATCCGTCCTACATTAAACAATTTAGTCGTTTAATTGTCAGTATTTTAAAAAAAAGGGGCGTTACAAACACTTATATGATTTACAAATTTCGTATTATATCAAGTGAGAATGATGATTTCATCAGAGAAGTTGCTATTGATAGCCATTCAACTTTCCTCGAGCTCAACAATTTTATTCTGGAAGAACTGGGATATGAGAAAAGCCAGATAACATCTTTTTTTATCACAGACCGTAACTGGCATAAAGAGACTGAAATAACGCTGATCGATATGACCGAAGGTCAGGACCCGGAAATAAAAGTCATGGACAAAACAAAATTAGACGAATTAATAACTGAGAAAAAGCAACGTTTGCTATTTGTCTTTGATCAGTTCGCAGAACGGTCACTTTTTCTTGAGTTATTTGCTATGGAAGACAAGGTCATTGAGAAGCCCGTCTGCACCAGAAGAGAGGGTGAACCACCCCCGCAATTTGATAAAAATGCCATTGAAGAGCTCGATCCGGATGATCTCGATCCTGACGAATTAATGAACAACGATGACAGCGACGCATTTGGCGATGAAGATGATAATTTAAACCCGTTTGATGAGGAGGATTGGTATTGAAAAGTAACAAATATGTAATTGCCATATTGGGACCAACCGGAATCGGAAAGACAGATATCAGCATCAAAATGGCCCAAACATTCAATACATCAATCATTTCGGCCGATTCCCGGCAAATCTTTAAGGAAACAAATATAGGAACAGCTTCCCCTACCAGAAAACAACTACAAAAAGTTCCACATTACCTGGTCGGTACTAAATCGATTTTCGATTACTATAGTGCCTTCGAATACGAGCAGGAAGCCATTTCAATTGCCACAAAACTGTTCAGGGAAGTTGACAAAATTGTTATGACAGGTGGTTCCATGCTGTACATTGATGCATTTTGCCACGGAATAGATGAGTTGCCAACGATTGATCCCGGGTTGCGCAACAATTTGCAAAAGCAATATCAGGAAGAAGGATTGGAAAGTATTCGACGGCAATTGAAATTACTCGACCCCGATTTTTACAGACAGGTGGACCTCAAAAATCCGAAACGAATCATACATGCGGTTGAAATTTGTCTGATGACCGGAATGCCTTATTCAAAACTACGCACCAATAAAAGGAAAGAACGGCCGTTTAAAATCATTAAAATCGGCCTTGACATGGACAGAAAAAAACTGCATCAAAGAATTAATGACAGAGTTGACCGAATGATCCGGGATGGATTAGAAGAGGAAGCCAGATCACTTTATCCTTACAAACATCTTAACTCCTTGAATACCGTAGGGTACAGAGAATTTTTTGACCATTTTGACGGAGTTATCAGCAGGGGAAAAGCCATTGAACTTATAAAAAGGAATACACGAAGATATGCCAGAAAGCAATTGTCGTGGTTCAGACGAGACAAAGAAATATCGTGGTTCCCGCCTGATAATCCCGACGAAGTTATTAAATTTGCTGAAAACATTACAAAAACAGCCGGGGTCCGGATTTAAATTAATATTAATCTTTCTCGCGGTTTACAATCTTCTGAGAAGGGCCCCGGCTTTTTTTCTGCCCCATGACTTCAAGAATTTGCTTTAATATAAGAGTATACGGTATTTGTATTGAAAATGACCAGCTTTTGGTCACCGATGAATATGTCATGAATACCTTCATGACAAAATTTCCCGGTGGCGGTCTGGAATACGGCGAAGGAACAATTGAATGCCTGGAAAGGGAATGCCGGGAAGAAATGGGTTTAGAAATAAGCATAACCGGTCATTTCTATACCACTGATTTTTTTCAGCCGGCACGTTTTTATGAGAATACCCAACTCATCAGCATTTATTATACTTTTGAACTACCTGAAGTACATAAGTTACCAACTACCAACAGAAAATTTGATTTTGAAGACCCCCCGAAAAACGGGGAACAATCTTTCCGGTGGATACCACTGGCCAAATTAACATCTGACGAAATGACTTTCCCTATTGATAAAGTGGTCGTTAAAAAAATTCTTGAGACAGCGGGATTCAGTAAATAGACGGTAGTAAATGCACGACGCCTTGTTAGCCAGGAATTTACTTAACTCCCCCCCCCCCCCGCTTCCGGTCGAGGGAGGTCTCTGCCACCTGAAACAATTGAGAAGAAGAAAGCGGAAACCAGATTAAAACTCTTCCTTAATGGAATAGACGTTTCTGTCGGGCTGATTTCGGGTGACCAATTCTGCAAGGAAGCCGGTAACAAAGAGCTGTGTTCCGAGTATCATGCAAACCAGACCGATATAAAAGAAAGGATTATTGGTAACAAGTTGTGCCTCAACACCATGAGCCACACAATAAAGTTTATGGGCGCCCAGCCAAATTGCCAGGGCAAAACCAATTAAAAACATTAATGTTCCCAATGCTCCAAATAAATGCATCGGACGATTCCCGAACTTTGAGATAAACATCACCGATAAAAGGTCCAGAAATCCTTTCAGAAAACGATCCATCCCAAATTTAGATACGCCATATTTTCGTTCATGATGGTTCACAATCTTCTCTGTAATATTGTTAAATCCGGCCCGCTTAACAAGAATAGGTATATACCTGTGCATTTCGCCGTAAACTTCTATATTCTTAACCACTTCGGATTTATACGCCTTTAACCCGCAATTAAAATCGTGTAGTTTAATCCCGGAAACCAGTCGTGCTGTAAGGTTAAATAATTTACTGGGCAATGTTTTGTTCAGGGGGTCACGCCGTTTCTTTTTCCAGCCGCTAACCAAATCAAACCCTTCTTTCCTGATCAAACGGTACAATTCCGGAATTTCGTCGGGATTATCCTGAAGATCGGCATCCATAGTGATTACCACATCTCCCTTTGCGGCTTTAAAACCTGTATTTAGCGCGGCAGATTTACCATAGTTACGTCGAAACCGTATCCCTCTTAAATAACCAAATCGACTTTTTAGGTTGAGAATGGTTTCCCACGATTTATCAGAACTGCCATCATCGACGAGCACAACCTCAAACGAAACACGCATTTTTTGAAGTACCTCATCAATCCATGCAATCAGTTCGGGCAAAGATTCCTCTTCATTATATAAAGGAATAACTATCGATAAATCCATTATTCAACTTCTTTCATAGCTTCAGTAAAAGGATCGGCCTTTCGACGTTGAAATATTGCAATTACCAAAGAAAAAAGGAAAGCCCAAAGGCCTGTAGAAAAAATTCCGGAAATGATTAATGCTACCGGATTAATCATAAGCTTCCCGTACATTTCTGTCATCTGAAGTACTTCATCCTCCGCCATGCCGACCGCAAGATAAGTCTCCTGCATCTGAACAATTAAATCCTCAATATAGCCGGGGTTGATAACTTTCAGATAGAAAAACAAATAGGCACCAACAATAATTCCCGAAAGAATTCCCATACGGGTTCCCACCCAAACTCCCTGCCAGTATGACAGGAATCCGTCCATAAAATGCTCGCGGTATCGAACCATTGAAACATGAATAAATCCGGCAAAAACGATCCAGGTCAGCAGGCTATGGAAAAAAGAGTCCATTATGCCGGTAATATGGGCAAAATAATATACAACGGCCAGAGTAAGCCCCATGAAGGTTCCCTGGTTGAGGATAAAGCGTGCCTTAAGCTTTTTTGTATCTTTAATGTCTTCAGATGATGACGTTTCCATAATCTAAAAAATTAACAATGAGTACGGTCTAAAAAGCATCTTTGTTGCCAAACTCGTTGTTGTTTTAAATTTTTGCATCCTCATTAACAACAAGTTAACTCCGGTACAAAAATTCAAAACGCCTTGATTTTGACAAAAATATGCTTTTTATACCGCACTCAACAATTAAAATATCTGCATCCACCTTAATCTGATCTATAAGCAATCTAATGCCCGGCTAAAATACATAAAAAGAATTAAAAAAACATACCGACTGCATCTTAACTCCAAATTAACAGGACTGTGTCCGGTGAAATTTAAAATTACCATTTCACAGACAAATTGAAATCAAACAGATTAGCCCATACCGGCGCATTTAGGTGAAATTTTTTCTATGGGATGTTTGCGGACAATATTAAATTTTCTACTTTTGTGCGCGGGTAAGTCCTATACGACCAGCTCCTGCTGAATTCCCCCAGGGCCTGACGGCAGCAAGGGTAGGCGGTTGTAGCGGTGCGATATAGGTAGCTTACCCACCTGCCAATATAGCTCAGTTGGCCAGAGCAGCTGATTTGTAATCAGCGGGTCGGGGGTTCGAATCCCTCTATTGGCTCAAAAAAAATTATTTTTTCTCAGGAGAATTTGTTTAAAAGATATTTTTACTATTTTTGGCGTCCCAAACGCAAGGCAGCATAAGGGCTGCAAACGTTCCGAAATAAACGGGGAGATACCGAAGCGGTCAAACGGGGCAGACTGTAAATCTGTTGGCATACGCCTTCGTAGGTTCGAATCCTGCTCTCCCCACAACTTTTTTCGAAGCAATTTTAAAGGGGGCGCGTTCAACACGCGTAGCCAAGCTTTCTAAGACCAAGGTACAAACGCGGGAATAGCTCAGTTGATAGAGCATCAGCCTTCCAAGCTGAGGGTCGCGGGTTTGAGTCCCGTTTCCCGCTCACGAAAGCCTGATCGAAAATATCGATCGGGTTTTTGTTTTTCTCCATTCCAAAAGTCATCTTCGTTTCATATATTTGTTCAAAACCAAAAAATCTGTTGAGATGCTGATCAAAATATATCCCGAAAATCCGAACCCTCGTGAAGTAGAGAAAGTTGTTGACATATTACGTGATGGCGGAATCGTCATCTATCCTACCGATACTGTTTATGGTTTAGGTTGTGACATTAACCATTCAAAAGCACTGGAAAAAATTGCCCGCATAAAAGGGATTAATCCAAGGAAAGACCACCTGTCCATTATCTGTCATGATTTGAGCCACCTTTCCGATTACACAAAGCCTCTTGACAGTACAACATTCAAGCTTATCAAAAAAAATCTGCCGGGACCTTTTACCTTTATTTTACCGGCCAGCAACAATGTTCCCAAATTTTTTAAAAGCAACAAAAAGACGATAGGGTTAAGAATACCCGACAACCCCATCATTACCGAAATCGTCAGACAGCTTGGCAACCCGATTCTCAACACATCCATCAAAGACGAAGATGACGTACTTGAATATACAACCGATCCTGAACTAATTCACGAAAAATATAAAGATGTGGTTGACGCTGTCATAGATGGTGGCTATGGAGATAATGTAGCTTCTACCATTGTTGACTGTACGAATGGTCCCGATTTTGAAATAATCCGTGAAGGCAAGGGTGAACTTGAACTATAAATCTGATCCGTTGACCCGAAATCAGGAAAACATTTTCTCTACTTTTTTAAGACCTGAAGGCAAAGCAAACACAACAACCTTGTCGCCGGGTTGAATACGTGTATCCCCGTTGGCAATAAATACTTTGTCACCACGGGTAATACCACCCACGTTCATGTCTTTGGGTAAATCGATTTTCTTCAGCGGCCCCTTAGTTATTTTAGAATTTGGCTGAGCAATAAGTTCAAGCACTTCGGCATCGGTAGCTGTCAGACACTTAACATTAGAAACACTGGCTTTCATAGTGTACCTGTAAATATAGCTGGCAGCAATCAGCTTTTTATTAATAAGTGTCCCTATACCAATGTTTTCGGCCAGATCTATGTAGTCCATATTTTCTACTTCCGCAACGGTTTTTCGCACCCCCATTTTTTTAGCCATCTGACAGGCCAGAATATTAACTTCCGAATTACCAGTTACTGCCACAAAAGCATCGGTTTTTTGGATCCCTTCTTCCTTGAGCAGCTCAAGACTTCGGCCGTCGCCACTCACAACCTGCGTATTCTCCAGAGAATCGGCGAGTTTCAAAGTCTTCTCCCTGTTAATTTCGATCAGCTTAATTTTGTAATGATGCTCCAGTTCTTTTGCCACCTTTTTCCCAATTCGACTTCCCCCAAGTATCATCACATTGTGAATCTCGAACTGATGTTTTCCGGCATCGGCCAAAACCTGGGTAATGCCGGGACGTGTTGTAATAACGTAGGCCAGGTCACCGGGCATAAAACGATTATCCCCACGTGGAATAATCGTCTTTCCATCGCGGTAGATGGCCACCGTATAATAATCATTCACTTCATGAAGCGCAGAGGCTTGTAACAAAGTAAGATTGGCAATAGGAGCATTGTTCCGGATTTTCAGTGCGAGTAACAATAACCGCCCGTCTGAGAACTCAAAAAGTTGCCTGGTTCCAACCTGCTTCAGAGATGCAATTATTTCCTGAGAGCCAAGATGTTCGGGGTATACCATCTCATCAACGCCAAGTTGCTTAAAATACTCCTTATTTTCGGGCACCAGATATTCATAATTGTTGATCCTGGCAATGGTGGTTTTAGCCCCCAGCTTTTTAGCAAGCATAGCCGCCAAAATGCTCACTTCCTCATAAGGAGGAACCGCTATAAACAAATCTGCCGATTTTACCCTGGCTTCTACCAGGTCGCGAATGGAAGTAACTGACCCTTTGACAGGCATCACATCAAGCAGTCGGCTTAACCGGTGCAATTTCACTTCGTCCTCGTCTAGTAAAGTAACATCATGGTCTGCATTTGAAAAAAGTCTCGCCAGATGTGTGCCAACTTCTCCTGCCCCTGCAATAAGTATTTTCATCTTTGCTGCAAATTCTCATTTATAACAACGCAACAAATTAAAATATAATAATTGAACTTTGGAAGCAATAGTCCGTTAAAAAATAAGGGTAAATCCCGGAAGGTAAAACAGACTCATCTATCACCAAAATTCACATAGGCTCCTTCTTCACGAACGTCATGCACCAAATAGCCGTTATCGTTCAGTTTTGAAGACCACTCTTCTGAGCACCAGGGGGGACAACTACCGGCGATAATTATGCTTCGACACCCGACCTCTTCAACAAAAGAGAGCAAATCCCCTTTCGTTTCACCCAAAACCACTATTCCTTTTATTTTATCCTTCCGGTCGTCCACCACATCGACTTCAGACAGATTAATATCCCCAAGTCCAAGGTATATGCCGTTTGAGGCCGGGAACAGCTCTATCTCATCCATTTCATTGTTTTCGAAAACAGTGACGCGCTGAACATCAAAAGAATACCTGGCAAAAAAACCGCTGCATACAAAATCGATATCCCGTTCGGAAAATTGATCGGCATACAAAATTCCTCTCCCACCGTTGACGGTTCCCACATAAGCCGTTCTTCCGCCGTCAAAAACTACAAAGGCATTGGTGGTACGCTTAAGTAGATACTCAACATTAAAAGCAGCAATTATCAGCAAGAAAGAAACCAAAGCGAGTTTTATAAACATTCTGTTTTTTTGAATAAATCCATCCGGCTGCTGTTATCAAAAAAGAGTAAATCAGAAGCATTGTCAAACCTCCAATCCATAAACCGCTTATATAGGCCGATGGCAACGAATTAAGCCATTCAACCATTTCAATCATAAACGTCAGCAGCTCTTCCAAAGGACCGGATATGAGGCTGGAAAGGAAATCACTACCTGAAGTAACTATTAACAAATTGGCTAAAACCAATATCGGGGCAATCAATGGTAAAATAAAAAAATTGGAAACCAGAAACCAGCATGGAAAGGCTCTGAAAACATATAAAGACAAGGGAAATGTTCCCAATTGCGCAGAAACCGACACCAAAGTCATGTCGCCAATACTTCTGACGAAAATGTTTCGGTAAGCATAAAACCGGTGCAACAAAGGATAAAAGGTTACAATACCTGCAACAGCCAGGTGACTTAACCAAAAACCGACATGGAAAAGAGAAGATGGTTGAATCAATAGTATAATAAATGCCGACACGCACAAAAGATTATATATGTTGCTTTGACGTCGGAAATAATTCCCTGTCTGTATCACCGAAAGCATAATTACTGCTCTTAAAACCGACGGTGCAGCGCCTGTCAGCAATGCATAAACCACCAGAACAGTAATAACAAAGAACAATCTGAACAAACTTCTCCGGGGTAGAAAACTGTTCAGAATATAATTCAGAAACAAAAAGATAATTCCAACATGCAAACCTGATACGGCCAGTACATGAATAACTCCGGAGTGAACAAACCATGTTTTTATCTCATTATCAAGCTCCTGGCGCATTCCAAGAGTCAGAGCCGATAAAACCTGCAGTTGCTTTCCGCTGATACCGTTTTCTTCATATATCCCGTATGCTTTACTGCTGGCTTCTTTTATCCGCTGAAGAAAACCTTTAGCGCTGTCCCTGCTCTCTACAAAAAAATCATCTTTATTAACAAAGCCGGAACAGGATATCCCCTGACGAAAAAGATATCCTCCGTAATCAAACGCCATTGGATTAGGAGTTCCCGATGAAATACCTTCAAGTCTGGTTTTAAACCTTATCTTATTCCCCGAAGAAACAGGAACTATAAAAGATGAATCTGCCGGCTCAACAATTATTTGCCACAAATCGGACGGCCCAACAGGAACAGAATCCCTCGATAATATTTCATGGGGGGTAACTACAATTCTCAGATATCCCGAATAGGTAACATCAACTTCAACCACTTCGGCTGTAGCTTCAACCTCGTATTCTCCTTTAATATGCAGGGGACGGGATAAAAGAGATGATATAACTCCCAAATGAAAAAGAAACAGCAATATGAATACTCCGCACAGCCATCGTAAAGAAAACCTTCTATATACAGAAGGGATGTAGAAGACAAACAGAAGACAAACAAACAGAAGCACAAACCCGGCAAAAAACACTCCGACTGTGCTCTTATTCAGATATTCGGAACAATAAATACCTGTTGCCAGAGCAATAACAAATCGCAGGAAAGGAACCGGTTTTAAGAAATCCTGAAACATAACAAAAACGGGATTTTGTATTATCCTTATTTTCTTTGTCTGCACTTAAAAAAGGCACACAAAAGAATGTGTAATACAAAACCCCGTGAGGAATCATTTCCCCGACATTTCAAGATACAAATAATTCTCTGTTTTTCCTAATAATAAATGAGTGCAGTATAAAAAGCCTTCAAACTGCTGATTTTTACCATTTTCACCCCTGACCCTAAAGGGGAACTGCTAAAAATCAGCAGTTTGAAAAAGTCCCCTTTAGGGGATTTAGGGGTCAAAAGGCTTTTTAGACTGCACTCATAAATAATCAACTTTTCAGATATGAATAATTTAATCAGTAGTTTTTAGCCATTAGTAGGATTTACTGATACTGACATACCAAAAAAACAATAATTCACATAAGCAGGAATCTCACATCTAAAAATCTATTGAACTGCTTTTCTCAAGTTCTGAATTTACATTTCAGGAACTTTTTATTTTCCCGGAAAAAATATTATATACAGCGAGGAAAAAATATTTAAAATCAGTGCTTAAAGGGCGCTTTACTTTTTCGGAAAGATAAATACGTTCGGCCTCAATATTTCCATCGGCATCGGGCATCAGTAAAGCAACATAGGGAGGAATACATCCGGGCTTAAATCGTACCCTGATCTTTCTGACATCTTCGGGCAGCTCATTAAAACGAGTTCTGCTTAACGGTCTGACGCCTACAATGTTCAATTCTCCCTTGAGTACATTAAGCAACTGTGGTAATTCATCCAACCAGTATTTCCTGTAAAACTTCCCCCAGGAGGCAATCCGGAAGTCATTAGCAGGCTTACCGGTCTTGTTGTATCCATTCAGTTTGGTTATATAATCCTGAAGAAATTCTGCAAAAGGATGCATTGTCCTTAACTTATACACCTTTATTATTTTGCCGTGTCGTCCAACTCTCTCCATGGGAAACATAGGTCCGAAGCTGGGTTTCATTCCATAAGCCGGTTCACGGGTTTTTATGACTGCAAAATACAACAGTCCTTCAATCTCTTTATATTCAATTATTTCAAACCCGCAGCTAACAATTCTTCCAAGCGTCTCTCCCATTGTCAGATACCGGTATTTGCCACGGGTTAAAGAAAAATATGCCTTTTGTATGTAGCGTATTTTAGGCATCACACGGTGAAAAAGAAACATCAACAACCAGAAAGCCGAAAAGATAAACGGGATTCTGATTTTTTGCCTGTAACGCATCTTAACGCACTTAACCGGCTCAACACAACCAATAAAAATACCTGCATCAGGAATATTTCTATTGATTTCCATCAAAAACTTATTGATATACCTTGTTTCGTTCAACCGGCGGATATTAATAATGGACCGTGTATTTTCCCTTAACTGTCCGCTGATTTCTTCCCGTATATTGGTATCTATAAGAGAAACATTATGCCGTTCAGGAACCAAATGATTAACAAAAAACTGATAAACATCCAGGCTGATGTTTTTTAAAATCGCTTCTTTCCTACTGTCAATACTTGGTCTGACAAACGGTGAAGTTATTACAGACTGCCCTTTTTCAGGCAAATCTGTAATAACTTGTGTGAGTAATTCCGGAAACTTCATGGCCCTCGATAGTTTTAGTATCTTGAACAAACGATTTCGTCTTTTCAAAACGCAAATTGCTTTTCAATTTTTAAGCAATTTACTGTTCCGCAGTAGCTTTGTAAATAAGTGTTACACCAACGTATAAGAAATATAGAGCAAGATACAGGATGAAATCATCCACTAATTTCAAAAAAAAGTCCACTCAAGCATCATTATCAGCATTTTGTCAAAAATGATTTTTTTCAAAGCCGGTTTTGAGGAATGGACAGTAATTGTTGATATATGACAAATAAGCCCAATAATCAATGACAATTTATTGTGGTCAGAGAGCGCCTTTAACCTTCTTCCCTGTTGAGCTTGTCTTCATTTTTGCCTGAAAAACAACCTCTGTAGGAACTTTGTAAGATGCCAGATTCCTGGCACATACACTTCGAATATCATCTGTTGTAAGTACGGACTCTTCATTTTTTACAACAACCGCACGGATAGCCTCGCCGAGTTCGGGATGGTCATAGCCTTCAACCGTACAATCGATAACTCCGGGCAGGCTAACAATAACTTCTTCAATTTCTTTGGGGCCAACCCGTTTTCCGGCCACCTTGATTATTTCCTTTTTTCTCGCATTCAGATAGATATACCCATCCTCATCTATTGTACCCAAATCTCCGGTATGCAGCCATCCATCCTTCAATGCCTGCTGTGTAGCCTCTTCATCACCAAAGTATCCCAACATAATATTTTCTCCTTTGGCTATAATTTCACCGGTCTGGCCTGGAATCACGCTATTTCCCTTTTCGTCTATTACTTTTAATATCACACCGGGAATTCCTTTTCCTATGGAGCCGGGTTTTTCGGGTAATTTTTCGGGCGGCAGATACGACAATCTGGCTGTAGCCTCGGTTTGTCCATACATAACAAAGAACCGAACTTCGGGAAACAACTTAGTAAACTCGGCTATAAATGCTTTGTGCAATTTTCCACCTGCCTGGGTCACATAACGCAAATGCGGGAAGTGTCCGTTTCTGAATGAATCCGATTTTCGAAGTAAAATCTGAAAATGACTGGGAACTCCGGCAAATCCGGTACATTTATATTGTCTTAAATCGCGAAGGACACTTCCCAGAAACATAAAATTATTATTTAAAACCAGTGTCCCTCCCACTCTCAGATGTGTATGAAGCAAAGAGAGCCCATAGCAATAAAAGAATGGCAATACCACAAGCATGTTATCATTGCGGTCAAGATTTAGATACTTCAAAATCGAGTTTGTGTTGGCCACAAGATTCCCATGAGAAATCATAACCCCTTTTGGAACAGCAGTCGACCCCGAAGTAAAAATAATCTGGGCCGGATCATCCGCCTTCATATCCGGTCCATCAACATATTCGGTTGCATGAAATTCAGTTAGTTCCTGCGTCGACCAGAATTCATGACGAGAGGAAGAGCGGTGTGAACCATTATTGTGCATATTCTTTCGGGAGTCTGAAGTTGCAGAACTCTTGTTCGTTCCATATAATAGATTTCCATCATCCAAAAGAAGACCGTCCTCACGGAATATTTCCATTCCGGGTATCTCATCTATTTTGACAGAAGAATGTAAAAAAGCATGCCCCGATCCGGTTTTTGAAACAATGTATTCAAGGTTTGACAGTTCTATCCCCGGATTTAAAGGAACCACCACACAACCTGCTTTCATAACTGCAAGATAAACAGTAACAAAAAAGCTGTTATTGGGAGAAATTAAGATGATCTTATCTCCTTTGCAAAAATGAGCACTAAACCATCTCGAAAGCCGGTAAACTTTGCATGAAATCTCCCTGTAACTGTAGTATTCTTTACCCGATATCAGAAGTTCTTTATCGAGACCGGCCGAATCCTGAAAAAAATAATCAATGGCATTCATCACTCAATTGCTCATCTGGTTTCAAGAAAATCAGGGTGCCAAAAATCATAATCGAGAAGAGGCCCTGTTCTGAGATACTCTGTGGTTTTCAATTTTCGCTCGAAATTGGCATAGTTATTCCTGACATCGTCTTCGCTCATATTCATCTCCCCTGCCACATCGGCGGGAGCATAATCATTTTCCCAGGCAAACCAGAGAAGGTCCATTTTGTCGAAAGGCATCTGGTAGAAAAATTCTTCCTGTGTCTGCTCTGCTGTGTAAGTATCGGTAGTTGGTGTCCGTTCTATAATTTCACGAGGTACCCCCAGATGTTCAGCAAGTTGATAAACCTGTGTTTTATAAAGATTCCCGATGGGCATAACATCGGCGCCACCATCCCCGTATTTCACAAAAAAGCCTTGTTTTACTTCGTGCTTATTGGGTGTTCCGATAACAGCAAAGTGCCGGGCTTCAGCATGAAAATAAAGCATCGACATCCGGCTCCTTTGCTTGAAATTGGATGCTGCCACAATCTGCAGAAAAGCATCGGGCGGAAGTCTTCTGGAAATTTTACTGCCATCGGCAAACACTACGGTCACATAAAAAACAGGCGGGAGTTTCCGTTCAAGTATCTCTTTGGGAATAACGATCTTCATTTTATCTCTTTGCGGATTATATTCGGGAATCACGCTTTTCACTGCTTCATCCCTTCTTCTGTAACACCCAAAACCATCGAGCGCTGCGCTAATGTTTTCTTCCACCGTATCAACACCAAATTTATCTGCAAGTTTCAGTGCCAACGATTTACTGTCGGGACTTGAGTCCTGTTCGGGAAGAAGGACGCCCACAACTTTTCCGGGCCCCAGCGCCTGTGCAGCAATAGCAAGAGTAACCGAAGAATCAACCCCCCCACTTATACCGACAATTCCGCCCTGCCTGCGAAAACGGCGAAAAACATCTTCTTTCAGTTTTTGGCTAATCTTATCAATGAGTGCTTCCGGATTATCAATTTTCAGAATGCTTTGAGTAAATTTCTTCATTTTATTCAGAACTTTTGAGGCGGTTGCGATGCAACAGTATTACGTAATTCAGTTTCGATGGCATTATTGTCGGAAACGGGCTGAAAATCCCCTATAAATTGTTTCCAGAGTAAATGGGTAGAAAGGATGGCAACCAGTCCCATCTGATCCGTCTCGGAATGTGCCTTCCCATTTCTGAGCTTTGCAAGCAGAACCGACACTGACTTATCATCAAATACTCCTGCCGATTTGATTGTTTGCGGAGAAAGCAAATCATGCACATACCCACTCTTAGAAGAAATGAGGAACGGATTTGCTAACGGGGCTCTGTAAGCCTGTTTCGCGCGATCTGCCACTTCATGAGGCAAACGGTTCCTGAACCTGTCTTTGAGCAACACCTTCTCCTTTAATCCACTCAGCTTAAAATTGTCGGGGAGAGAAGCACAAAACTCCATCACCCTGTGATCAAGGAACGGATAACGTCCTTCCACGCTATTGGCCATAGCCATACGGTCGCCCTGGGATGACAGCAGATAGCCCGACATGAATATTCTGGTTTCGATGTACTGGGCTTTTGCAAGATCGCCGGCATTTGAAAGAATTGAATCCCACTCGCCCTCCAACCAGTCAACAAAATTTTGCTTCCCTGATATTCCGGGAAGCATCATTCTTTTAATTCTTGAAGTATTGTTCCAACGCAACAGGTGAGAATACAAAACAGAATCCACGTCCTTCAGGCGATAACCGAAAAACATTTTCAAAGCAGCAGGCGACAACTCTTTAAGCTGTGAAAGATAAGGATAAAGTCTGCTCAACAATAAGGGACGAAACCGGGAGTTTGGATATCTTGCCCAAAACCGGCGTATAATCATTTCTTTGAAAATATTGTATCCCCCAAGTATTTCATCAGCACCCTCGCCGGTCATGATTACCTTAATATTATTTTCTCTGACGAGCCGCGATAACAGGAACATTGGAACAGGAGCCGTCCGAAGCAAAGGCATTTCGGAATGCCAGACAGCCGCGGGAAAATATTCAGAAATATCGTCCGAACTGCAAAAAGCTCTGTGCTGACGAGTCTTTAATTGCTCTACCATCTTGTTTTGAAAACTCCTTTCATCAAATTCACGATCGGCAAAACCAATGGAAAAAGTTTGAAGCAAATCTTGCGGACTATTCTTTCGAATGAGTGTTGCAATAACCGAAGAATCGAGCCCTCCGCTAAGATAGGAACCAACAGGAACATCGGCCCTTAAACGAAGCTTTACAGCATCGGTCAATAAAGATTCCAGCGCCTCGCCCGCATCTTCGATCGAACCTCTGAAAACACCATCACTACCAACAACCGGAGGCTCCCAATATTTATTCAGTTCGGCATGTCCGTCTTCGAAACGTAAATAATGACCGGGCGGCAGTTCCACAATATCCTCAAATACAGTACGTGGTGATAAAGTGGTCCAGAATGTATAAACCTGTTCTAAAGCCTGGTGATCAAATTTCCTTTCAATGCCCGGAAACTCAAATATCGATTTAATCTCTGATGCGAAAAGCAATTGCCGGTGGCGGAAAGTATAGAAAAGAGGACGAATCCCCACACGGTCACGTGCCAAAAAGATACTTCTCCTTTTTGCATCCCATACAGCAAAAGCAAACTGACCGTTAAGCATATTCAAACAGGCAGGCCCGTATTCGCGAAAAGCCAGTAATAAAACTTCGGTATCACTATGCGTGGAAAAACGGCAGCCTCTTTCTTCAAGGTCTCTTCTAAGTTCGCGGTAATTAAATATTTCACCGTTAAACGTAATCCAGTATCTGCCAGTATCATCACAAAGCGGCTGATGTCCTGTAGAAATATCAATAATACTCAGCCGGACACTTCCGAGCGACACCTCATCATCAACAAAGACTCCCGCTTCATCAGGTCCCCGGTATCGAATCCTTGTGAGCATTTTATTCAATACCTTCCGGGATTCTTCCCAACTTCCCAAACGACCAGTAAAACCCGCAATACCGCACATAAGCTACCCTTTCTTTCTCGCCACATAATCTTCTATGGCTTTCAGATTCTGAAAATTTTCCTCAACCAGATCGGTATCATCAGTCTGAACACCGTAATTTTCTTCAAGGAAAGAGAGAAGGTTCAATAATCCCATAGAATCAAAAATACCCTCTTCAAAGAGCATTGTATCATCTTTAATTTCCTTTGGATCAGTAAAAGAAGTTTCTGCAATGAATGCTTTTATCTCTTCTTTGTTTAATACCATGGTTTCCATATAACTTTAAGTTTTCTCATCTATTCTGATGAGCCCGGTCTAAAAAGCATCTTTATTGCCAAACTCATTGTTGTTTTAAATATTTCCATCAATTAATCAAAAATGTATTATCCCTGAAAACAAAAATTTCTCATTTCAACCTAATTTCAGCAAAGGTTTTACATTTAGGGATGAAAACCCTTTGTTTAAGTCAGGTTAACCCGATTTAGCCCGGATTATTCATCCGTATAAAATTTATTTATTAAGGTCGGATGGAACCCGCATGCAAGCATTAATACAATTCCTTGCGGATTCCAAGCAAAAATTCTGTCTCAAGTTAAAGGAAGCCCCAATGAATATCCAGCCTAATTTGTCAGGTTGCAGGATAATTTACATGAATTGATTCTAAATAGTGACAACCGAAAAACAACCGGATTGTCTAACCGGTAAATTAACCTATGTCGTTGTCTGATACCACAACTTTTGGCTACTGACTAACGACTCAATAACTTTCAAGGTTGAGATTTCACCAAAAGCAACTCCTGCAAATAATGCTGAAGGTTTGTGAATCCGTCTGCACGAGTATGATGTGGATCATCGGGTAAAACAAAGCCTTCATTCATGACGGGCAATTCAGATTGGATGTTCAGTTCTGATTCCACAGAAATAATTTTCCCACTTCGGTTCATTATGTTCGCTATCAACAAACTATCAACTCCATCCCGGTTATGTGCCCTGGCACCCGAATTGTGCAAAAGAATTTGTTCCAGTTTATCTAAAGCAATTAATTCTTTATCAGAAGCAGGAAAAGGCCCTGGATCAACCGGGTTAAAACGGCCCGATTGATCAAACACTTGTTCCCTGATTCCTTTAAAAACTTTGGTTTCGTGAAAAGTCAGATTTTTGTGCCATGATACGTTCAAGCTGTCAGCAACATCCTGATGAACCGAAAGAAGATAACGATTCATGTTATCAGCGCCCGTTACATAAATGTTTCCTTCAATTAAAACATTAACAGGACTGTTATCCGGGCCTCTGCTCCCGAGATATATAGCATGAGATGCCGAATTATAGATGAGATTGTTAAGTATCTCTACATCCTTTGTATCGCCCCGGATATTGGGATTGCGGTCATGATTAAAAGCAAAAATATTACCAATCAGACTTATTTTTTCTGAATTCATGGCTAAAAGTCCGCAAGAATGCTCAAACTTGTGAAGTCCATATCCGATAATAGAATTACTGATGGTTATCCCCGGACCGGAGTTTAATATCCCGATGTTTTCATCAAGTCCGAAGCCAAACGAACAATGATCGAAAACCACATTATAAACATCATGCAAGGTTCCTGTTATACTGACACAATCCGACTTTCGCGGATAAGCACTTCCAAGCCGGAACCGGATATCCTGAATTAAGACATCATGAGTATTAACAATCACCGGTGCACCTGTTACCGATATTCCCTTTCCCGGGGCGGACTGTCCGGCTATAAAAACACAGGGCTCTTTTATAAATAACGCTCCTGCCAGACGAATAGTCCCTGAAACATTGAAAATGATAATGCGAGGATAGTCACAAGAGAGCGCATATCTTAAGGAACCTTCTCCATTATCATCAAGAGAGGTCACAAACAATACGGCAGGAATTGAATCGCCGGCATAAGCTCCTCCCGACTGAGTTCCAAACCCATAAGCCCCGGGGTAGATATTTTGAGCGAATTGAGATTGCGAACAAAGTAATAAAAAAAACAAGCTGAAAAATCTGAATATCCTCTTCATTAGAATAAAATTAGTCTGATGAAACCCGTCCCGGGTTTTGCGACCTCTTTTCATCATCAATGGCCTTATTTGTCAAAATGTTCAAAAAAATCCAACAGCATTTTCTTCTTTTTCTGAAAAGACATCCCCTTGGAATTGAATGTGAAACGGCTCATTAGCACCAGTCGTTTTTGCATATCAATTGACATCACGACTTTTGCGGGATTGCCCATAACCACAGAATTTTTCGGGATCTTACCTTTAATAACCGAGCCGGCAGCAATTATACAGTTATCGCCGATTTCGGTGTTTGGAAGAAGGACTGTGTTAAAGCCAAGGCAAACATTACTTCCAATCCTGATTGTCCCGAAAACATCCAATTCCGGATGCTCGTCACGAAAAACCCAGACTGCTCCGTCGTGAGTCAAAAATCTCACATTATTGGAAACTACAACATGGTCTCCAAGTTCAACAAGATAAGGTTCGGTTCCCCAATCTGCTCTGAATAAACGACATCTATCACCTATTTTAACGCCAAGTTTTCTTAAAAGCCATATCCGGAAACAATTGACCGGAAAAATCCGAACGAATCTTAAGGCAATCTTATACAAATACTTCATCCGTATAAAATTTATTTATTAAGGTCGGATGGAACTCGCATGCAAGAACTTATACATGTTCTGTTTTGGAAAACGTTGTCATGCTCGTTTCATTTAAACATTTATCGATATAAAATCAGTAATGTCGGTCCTATAATTACTATTTGCTGTATTACGCTTGCGTTCAGGTATTTTCAACGCACTATTGTAAATCAATACTCCGTCGAACTTTTGTAATGAATTGCAAGTCAGTTGTTTGTGATTAAAGGATTATTTCCGCTAAAATGCAGTATACCGAAATTATGCGAAACGAGCAAAAAGCTTTGATCTTTCTCCCGGCTTTGCCGCTTTGTTTACAAAGAAATTTGCAACCACTTGTTCCGATGCATCGGGGACTAAAACCCTAACGGTCTATTGGTAAATACCCTCAAAGTTTTATTCGCCAACAATATTTTCCACATCACCTCTGCCTTCCAATACATCAACAATACGTTTACAAAACATGGGATAAACTTTACGTGCAAATCGGTGAGACGGATGTGAGTCCCTTTCACTTACAGCATTCTCCGGCAAAATAAAATCACCCCCGTCGGTTTCGAGAGTTCTAAAATCCCAAACAAAAATGTTATCACCGGGTTGATCCCACTCATTAATCACCCATTCCGAAAATTCCGTTGCAGCCCTTGCTGCTTCCGGATTTGTAACACCCTTTGTCAAAGCAGGCGGTGTCCAAAGCAAAAATTTAGTGTCCCTGTATTTGTGCATTTCATTTCTCAAAGCATCGTATTGAAGTTTATAATTCCCGATCATCTTTTTCTCAGAATCAACATCAGGATTTCCGTCAAAAACAATCTTACTGGAAGGAAAACAATGCTTGAAAATAATCAGGTCATATTCCGGTGCCAGTGTTTTCAGAGTCGGTTCGCTCATATAGTAATCGGAATCTCCGTGTTTTACCCATATTTTATAGTAATCGAAAGGGTAGTTCTTCCAGCCGTAAGGCTCCTTTTTCGGGAAATCCATTTCAGAAATCAGATAGTTTTTGTCATTGGCCTTATTATAAGCATTGAACCAATTTTCAACCGCCCCTTCAAAACCAAGTTTTCCCTTTACTTTTGCAATCAGATTGTTCCCTCCCCTCCAAATCATTTTACCTGTACTGTGATGCAGAAACATCACCTTCTTTGTGGTCTCTTTCTTCATTTTATCCGAATTAAAATTTTGACAACCAGTAATCAGAATCATTAATAAAGCAACACTAAAAAATATTCCTGCCTCACTTCTCATGATATGAAGATTTAGGATTTTAACAATGCCCGAAAATTAAAGCCCTCAAATATAAATGTCTACTTTTTTTGACCAACTGAACAAATACCAGGATAAAATGAACCCTCATACTCTCATCGGGTATAACTGTCAATTTTAACATCTTCAATTAATTTTTGACGAATATCTGTTTTTCGGTGACGAATAACTTTAACCTTTTTTAACTAAGCATCTAAAATCCTTATTCCACAACCAGTATAAAACAAAACCAAAAATTAAATAGATTCAAAAAAATTGACGAAACAACATTTTGAAAATTTTTGCGTAACAACTATTACAAATTAAAATTGAGCCATGAAGAACAAATTTTTGAAGAGGGCACTTGTGTCCATTGGGATTATCGGGTTAGTATGGGGTTGTCAACTGGATGACATTGAAACTGTGACAGATCCTGAAACAGAAGAGGAACAAGAAGAAGAGGAGGAGGAGAAAAATCAGGAAGAAGAACCTGAAGATACCACCGACACATCTGGTGACTACAACGTTCCCGAATTCACTGAAACGATAGCATTTCCGTCAGCCGAAGGATATGGACGGTTCACGAAAGGTGGTCGCGGAGGTAAAACGATTTATGTTACTTCCCTTGAAGATACCAAAGAACCAGGAACACTAAGGTATGCTCTTGAGGTAGAGTCGGGGCCGCGAAATGTTCTTTTCAAAGTTTCCGGAATTATTGAACTAAGCAGTAATATTAAAATAACAGAGCCCTATGTCACCATTGCAGGTCAGACTGCCCCAGGCTCTGGTATCACGTTGAAAAATGGCGGTATCCAAATCGAAACGCATGATATCATTATGCGGAATTTCAGGATCAGACCCGGAGATGATACTGAAACGGGGATGCTACCCTCGGCACGCGACGCTCTTTTTATATATAAATACAGAGATTGTCATAACATCATGATCGACAATATGTCCCTTACATGGAGTATTGACGAAAATTTGGACATTTCAACTGAATCCAGGAATATTACCATTCAAAGGACCATCATCGCAGAAGGTCTTTCGAACAGTCTTCACGACGAAGGTGAGCATTCCAAAGGTTTGTTAATGCTCAACGACCTGCATGAAATTTCGATCATCAAAAATCTGTTTGCCCACAATATGAACAGGAATCCGTTGATTTCAAGTAACAGTCAGGACATTCATGTTGTGAATAATCTTATATATAACTGGGGACCAATCAAGCCCGGATACGGCACACACACGCAGATATACAAAGAAGAGCTGCCCATTAACGATGCGGTTATTTTTCGTAACTTCTACCGCAAAGGTCGCACCAGCTCTGACTTGCCACTTTACAGAACCGGCAACTGGTACCTTGTAGATGGTTCAACCTTCTTTATAGATGAGAACTACATTGACGATGAAGGAAATGTTAACCCCATAAAAGAGGTAAGTACTTCATTCAAAAAGTTTCCTGATTTTTATGCCGAATTCATGGTTGATGAAGCTCCTGCCAACTGGGATTCTCATTATTCAGAAATACTCAAAACAGATGAGGTTGCTGACTACGTGCTGAATAACGCAGGGGCACGATACCCGGTTTTGGACGATGTGGATGCACGGATTATTGAAGAAACAAGAACCTACACCGGCGATTTTGTAGATTCTCCTTCAGACAGAGGCGGTTATCCGACTCAATTTCAGGAAACCGCACCAAAAGATACAGACGAAGATGGTATTCCTGACAAATGGGAAATTGCAAAAGGTCTCGATCCTGATTCGCCTGAAGATGGAAATAAATATACCATCTGTTCTTTTTACACCAATGTGGAAATGTATCTTAACGAATTAGCAGGCGATTATACTCTTTAATATTTAATCTGCCTTATTCATGAGTTCACTCCAAAAAGTCATTTTTGTCAATCTCCTTGTTGCAGGTTATTTTTAAACACTCATTAACAGTCAGTTAAATCCGGCTCAAAAATTTCCCGCTTCTCGACCCTGACGAAAATAGTTCTTTTAGGATCAGACTCATTCACAGAATTTCACCCCCCTGAATTTCAGAATCACCTGAATTCAGGGGTTTTTTAGTTTCTATAAGTCTCCAATAAATTTTCGAATATTGTTCTGCCAGGATTTTCCAGTTATATTCACGCTTAAGCCTATCATAGGCTTTTTGGGCAACTTCAACAGCCAACGGTCTGTTGCTTAGCACCTGCTCAATTTTTTTTGCAAGATCGGTTGAGCTTCCTGCTTCGAAAAAGAAAGTTTCATCGTCGTTAAAAACCTGTTTATTCTCAGGAATATCACTACATATCAATGGTACACGAGCGGAGGCAGCCTCGAGTAACATATTCGACATCCCCTCATGATAACTCGGGAAGACAAATAACCGGGCGTTCTTCAAATAAGCCATCAACAATTGTTTATCCTTGATAAGATTTATAAAACGAATATTCAACGATTTGGAAATTTTATCCAGTTTTTTAGCATATTCCGGCGAATGAGAACGATTCCCGATAATCAAAACACGTCCGGTATATCCTATTTTCACAAGGGCTTCAAGCATCAAATGCACCCCTTTAGATGCGATGATCCTGCCAGATGCAAAAAGCACATAATTCCTTTCGTCTATTAACGGAAGCTCCAGCTTCTCATCAAAAACAATCCCGTTCGGAATAAAAAGAATTTTTCTTTTGGTACGGGGCTGAAACAATTCTGCAACGGGACGACTGACTGAAGTTATTACATCTGCAGGCATCTTAAAAAACAACCATTCCATAAATCTGAAGTATTGACGGACCGGCCAGCTCCATTTGGCAGCAAACTGGGGGCGTGCCCTGTGGCCCGATACAACCCGGTAACGAAGACGCAGCAAAGGAACAATGAAGGCCGCATCGACATGAAAAACATGAATTACGTCAAAACTTCCATCCCACAAACAATGAAATGTTGAACGCAGATAATAATAAAACGTATTTAATGCGCCTATAAAAAATTCAGGGTATACGATCTGTTCGATCCCGTCGTAAATGCCTGTTTTACGTGACGTATGAGTATCTGTGTTAAATACCACAAAATGGAATTCATTTTTTAGATAAAACATCATGTTCTCACCCGCTCTTGCTGAGCCGCCAAATGCAGGCAAGCCTTTCAATCCGATAACTCCGATTTTGGGTTTATTATTTCGGTTCTTGTCTGTCATCACTAATTAACGCTTTATATCGGTTCAAAAAAAGACGGGTCGAAAATTTGTCTTTCAACCGTTGAAATCCTTTCCCACCCATCTGCAATACAGATTGATAATTGTCAAGCAGCTTTTCAAGAGCATCGGCTATCTGAACAGGTGACTTTCTGTCTGCTAAATAACCAGTGCGTCCATTCTCTACCAAATGCTCATTATCGCCGACACTTGTAGCAACAACAGGCAAGGCTGCCGCCATAGCTTCCATTATTGAGTTAGATAAACCTTCCTTTAACGAAGTAGATAAATAGATGTCAGCCTCACGATACAGCTCTTTAATATTATCAGGAGCTACTTTCATCTGTATGCAGTCCTCAATTTCCAATTCTTTTATTGCGGATTTAATTTCATTTTCTTGCGGACCATAACCGGCAATAACATAGCGGAAGTTTCTGCCCCGTCTTTTAAGTATCTGAATGGCCTTCAATGCGGTAAAGTAATCTTTTTGGGGAAGGAATCGTGCTGCCGTAAAAATGACGGGCACCAAAGCTTCCTGTCGCAGGTACATTTCCCCGTCAACATCAATGCCATTATGAATTACCAGCATCTTATCCTTTCTGAATCCCTGCTTCGAAAGGGCAACGGTTCCGGCATAGTTATTGAATATAGTATAATGTGAAATATAATTATGCACTATTTTTTTGCCATAACAATTTCCCTGATGCTATCTCACAATTGCGTATCCCTCCGTAAATTTTTCGGACACGGGCGAGTCTTCCCGTCAAACCTCCTACAAAATTGTTGATTAACAGAAAATTAAATAAAAAAGAAACCCTTTTTTCTTTTAAGAAACGCCAAAGAAAGAAAGCTTTATGCAATGCCGGGCCTTCCAAAAAAATAACATTCAAGTTGTTCATTTCAATAAAATCCTGGTAGCCGGGGGAAACTATCTTCCGGCTCCAGACAACCAGATAAGCAGGATAATGCTTTTGTAGTTCCCGGGTAAGCAAAAGACTTTGTTTTTCGGCACCTCCTACACTTAATTGTTTGATAAAAACTGCTATTGCCATGCAAATCAGATTATCAGATTAACAGATAAAATTAATAATAACAATCTCCCATCAGCCGGTCATTGCAAACAGCAATGGTATGGAACGATGACAATTTACTGTACCAGGGAAAAAGAAATTCTCCACATATCTGCTCCTCATAATCATCGTCGGTCAACCTTATTATCTCGCACAACATCAGACTGCCCCCGTATTTGTGCAGGCAATTCTGTGCCGGACGAAATAATTTTCCACGATATGAAAAGACCGCTCCGGCCGGACGGGCATGCCGAACATCGGAAACCACCGGATTTTTAGGGTGGGAATGCCATTCTCCGTTAATGATATCATTCGAATAGAACAAAAACAGATCCTGGTAGGAGGATGCATAATCAACCCGTTTTTTCACCGAAAAAATCCACCACTTACCATCGTGGAAAAAAGGTGTTGTATCTACCCATTGTTCATTTTCGAAAACATTCCTGACCGGCACCCAAACCAGGGGGAACTGCAATGATTTGTATATGGTCATTTTTCTTTCTTCACTGCTCTCGGGTATCATATACCAGTCGGAGCCAACTCTGAAAACAAATGGATATGACAGATGGGTGGGCTTCTCGATGATTTTTTGCGGAGCCTCAGTAAAAGACAGAGTCTCTCTGTTTAAACGAACTACCGAAATGTGTCCTTTGTCATTCACTTCTTCTTCAACAAAAAGAAACAATCCTTCATTGGAATCAGCCAGCATTGGATCTGCCCACTCTAACCCGACAGGGGGAGAAATCACTTTAGAATTAATCCGTTTCATCTCATTCAGAGCCTCTATATCCATTGTAATTAATCGCCATCGGGGAGCAAGAAATCTCTCGCGATATTTCTGAAAAAATTTCCAAAACGGATATTTGAGTATTTTCAATAACTTGCCTCTCTGAATATCAGATGATTTAGCTTTTGGTAAACCATGACTCCCGGCAAAAATCAATTGATTCAGAAGCTTTTCGATATTGAATCTTAAAAAACCGGAGTTTTTTTCAAAGCTGTAGCTGCCAACCTGAAAAAATGCATGATAACTGCAATTCGCATCTTCATCCTTTATTACAAGAGGAGAGGAAAGTGCCAAAAAGTGCCAAAGAAAAAACCAGGCACCCTCATATCCACCGGCACTTATCTTATTCCCCTTTTCCAAAAACAATCTTTTGGAAGGAAAATTGCCGGTATCCGGGATTAATTTCCGCAATTGATGTGAAACCATTCCCAAAAAGGGGGAACTGTTATCACCGGAAACTACAGGAAACAAACCGGTTATATCCACTTTACTGAAAATTTTTCTGAGTTTTGGGGGTAAAAATCTGTCTAAAACCCGACTACCGGTTTTCTGTTGCTTCGTGATGAGGAGATTTATTTCCACCTCATTTCCGGAAGAAAAATCTTTAAGCATATCTGCTACCCACCGGGCAACATATCTATTCTCAACTGCTATGAACAGACGCTTCTTCATAGACGAATAACTTCTTTGTAAATATTTTCATATCCGGCTACCATTTGACCAATAGAATATCCGGATTCAACGGTCTTTCTGCCTTCTTTCCCCATCTTAACAGCAAGTATCCTGTTGTCCAGAAGTCTGGAGATTTTTATTCCCATTTCAATAAAATTATCATGGGGCACTAAATAGCCGTTAACTCCGTCTTCTACAACCTCATTAATACCAAAAACATCCGTTGCAACCACTGGTTTCTCAAAAAGCATGTATTCCAACAGACTGTTTGAGGTTCCTTCACCATAAGAAGCCAGCACTCCCACATCAAACAAGGAGACCACCTCTTCAACATTGTGTATTTTTCCGGTGAAAAAGAAATGGCATTTTTTCTCTTCGGGAATCATGGCCTCTATCTTTTCCCTATCCGGCCCGTCACCTACTATGATGAAGAGAGTATCATTTCTTTTCTCTAATACCGACAAGGCAGCATTTACATACATAGGAAAATTTTTGCGCCAGTCGATGGTAGCTACCATACCAACAATTTTTTTATCACGGGGAATTCCAAGGCGGTTTCTTATATCCTCTGTACTATCCTGATGAACAATACGGTCAAAATTAATCCCGTTTCTTACCAATCTTTTTTTGCGCTCAGGAACCTTATATACTTTAAGGCCGATTTCCGAATTTGAGATTATTACGTCTGAAAATGGAAAGGAACATTTCACCCTGAACCATTCCGGCGAGAAAAGCTTAAGCCGGGAATTGGCAATCATCCCGTTTACAAAGGGCTTACGGTAGAACAACACATAAGGCAACGCAACAATGGCCGGCAGTCCTCCCCATGCATGAACCAAATCGGGTTCAAACTTCCGGGCTTCACGAACAAAAGAATAAAACACACCGGGATCGGAACGAAACCTGCGTTCTAAATAATATGTCTGCACGCCGGGAAGATTATATATTTCTTCATAATGAACAGAGTTCTTAAGAAAAAGTACCATTACTTCGTACTTCTTACTGGCAGAGAACACCCTTAACAACTCAACCATACGTCGTTGCTTCCCTCCATCCCTCAAACTTTCTATTATCATTAAAACCTTCATAAGTCAATTCTTTAACCGGTCAAGTAACCATTGTAAAATGGATTCGGCTCTCTTACCCCATGTAAACTCTTCACAAAATTTCTGATAAGCATTTCGTGCAATCTCTTCTCGCTTTGTTTCATCTCTTTTCAGAATATCTATAGCATCTACCCATGCATTTTCGTCTGCCGGGGCAACCAACATGGAGGAAGTATCCGATAACACCTCCCTCAAGACAGGCATATCACTTACAATAATTGCCTTCCGGGCCGACATATACTCAAATATTTTCAGTGGCGACATATATAAACTGGTAGAAAAGGCTTGCTTATTGGAAACAAACACTTCCGACTGATAAGGTGCTAAAAGTACATCGCATGCGTTACGGTATAAATGAACTTCAGAAGGAGGCAGAAAACCATAAAAAACCAAATTATCAGGGAGTTCAGGGTTTCCGGGTAAATCCTCTGCAATCCCCCCGATAATGTGAAAACCTATTTCAGGTCTCTTTTTCGCCATGGCAACAATGATTTCAACACCACGCCCTTTGTATATATTCCCAAAATATCCGGCATTAAAGCCGAAATTACCTTTTAATTCTCCTTTTTCGTCCAAAGACTTGGCGTCGGCTGCATCATGTGCGACAAATATATCTTCGGGAGGGGTTCCTTTTTCAACAAACATCTTTTTCAATGCTGAAGAAATAACCACCAGCCCAAGAAAGTTATTTACATTTGAAAAATGCTGAAAAAATGAAGAAAGCCATTTATGGGCGGAACGATCCATTATTGCATGCGATTCGAAAACAAACGGCCGGTTCAAAAGAGAAAAAAACAAAGAGGACACAGGCGAACGGGTATAAGCAATATGGGGCCGAAAAAAAAGCACTTCGAACATTGCCCTTAAAGCCATATAAAAAGCTGCCAACCTTCCGGTACCGGGACTTCTCAAAAATTTAATTTCAAAACTGTCATCAATACCATAATAATCAAACAAATGTTCAACATCAGAGTACTGCTTCGAACGAAACGCCAACAGTCTGACTTTCAGGCCTTGTTCAGAAAATGCCTTGCACATGCGCATTACATGGATACCACTGGCCTTACGACCGGGAAGATACACTTCTGATACATATAATAATTTCATATTTTTCATCCGTATATAATTTACTTAAATTATTGGTCTGATGGAACTCGCATGAAAGATTTATACATATTCTTATTGTGGAAAAACTATCTGTGTTCATTTCATCTTAAATCTTATATCTAAAAATCTGATAATCTATTAAGGCAATCTTTGTCATGCTCGTTTCATTAATATAGAATTAGTACCAAACCTTCGGCATCGCATTTTATTTTGGCAATAATGGCATTCCTTGTCATACCCGTGTCATAACTTTTTTCCTGCTTTCAGATGAATCTCCAGAGAAGCAAGACCCTGAATTATTTTACCATGATCCTGAATTCTGTCCTGATGTTCTTTCCATAATTTCAAGGGCCTGATTGCTTCCGGCAAAATTTTTCGCTGATCCAGATCGCTCAACTGGGACCATACAAGCTGTTTGAATACTTCATCATCAACAACCCGTACAGAAAAATTAAAATAATTGATGTTAGGGTCATTGCTGTTTCCAAGTCTTTTCCTGAATCCAATCCATTTCTTTCTGAACTCTAACCGCCACCCGGCTACGCCAAGAGAATATCCAAGATTGTTTTTTACAGGCAAACTGAAGAGGTCGGGCTTCCACCATTGCAGGAATTCTTTAAAGAAAAACTGATGTCGTTTTTGCGCCTCACTCAATCCCAGAAAAAACCTGATAACTTCCGGGTCATTGAAAGGAGCCCGATGCTCAAATGTTTTCAGCATGACATGAGGTGCTATATATTTGTTTTGACGATTCAATAAGTCCAGACCTTCTTCAAAAGTTAAAAAACCCTGAGCGGGTTGCGGACGGTCAAGTTTATTTTGCGCGTATGACATGCCATCAGATAACAAAGCACTGTCCTCTCCCTTCACATACCGGTTGAAATTCAAAAATTTTCTTTCTGCTTCATCGAGCGACCTGGCCAGATTGCCGCGAACATGATCCCCGGTAATCGCTTCGCCTAAAAAGCCCGACCAATGAACCCCTCCGCCAAAATCACGTTTAACCATTCTGTAAGGCGTATGAAAAAACAATAAGGTTTGATGATCCATGGCTTTCGACACGGCCAAAAGTTCCTCCAGCGAAAACTCATACTTTTCCAGGGAAATTCTGATATTATTGACGCCAACAGACCTGGCAACTTTCGCTGCTATCTCGTAGTCAAACGATCCGGGAATACCAAAAGTATAAGTAATGATGTTGGAAGCCTCACTAAACTGAAGCAGTCCACCCAAAACAGCACGACTGTCAAGACCTCCGCTTAACGGAACCACACAAACCTGACCAGGTGAAAAGGCAGCACTAAAAGATTTCAATAACTTCTGCCTGGCCGTGACAAACAGTTCCTTCTGCGACAGACCATCTTGGTCTGTCGGGAATATTTTATCAGGAAGCCGAACCGTTTGCTCCGAATAATCCATAAAGTATCCCAATTCAAGAAAGGATGATATTTTTGAGTGTATTTCCATTCTGTCAACGGATTATGTATTTGAAAGATCCCTTTTTCTTTCTGCAATAGTCAATAATTTCATCGGTAAAATCACCAAATAAGGGGCCGTTGCATTTTTGCACACGTTCAATTCCCACATCATAATTGTTTAATTCGATCAATAAACCTTGCTCCTGCTCATTTACACAAAAGTCAAATCCAATTAACCTGGAATAGTATTGAGTTTCTGCAACCTTTTTGGCTTTTCGGATCACATCTTCAAATCCCACTACCTTCTCATGTAAAGTCAGGTCAACATTTCCAACTCTCTTATAGGTTTTTCCCTCGTAATCATTAGCAATTCCATTTAGTCTTCCATCCGCAAACAACCCACACGCTTTTCCTCCCAAACTTATATTGTCTATATAATATCCTGGTTTCCCAACTCTCAACATAGAAGAGAGTATATGAACCTTTTCATCTTTTACCGACCGGTAAGTATAAATCCTCAAAGTATTCAAAGACGAAGAATTAAAGGCAGAATAGAACGGATGTTGTTGGACATATTCCTGAATCAGAAAATTGTCATTATATTCTTTGGACAGCCAGCCCAGGGTTACATGTGCATCTTCAAAAAAAAGTTTGCCGTCCCTGGATTCGAGAAGCCTGATACGTCTGCCCCCCTGAGACAAAATTGAAGGCTTAATGATAACCCGTTCATAATTAACTGCCAAAATTGAAAGAAAATCATCTATATGATAAACTGTATGATAATCACTATCTAAAAAGCGCCCATGCATTCTTCTTAGCAGAACCTTAGGTTGAAAGCTATGGTCTATCAAAAGAGAATACATGTTTTTATCGGCAAAACTGCGTGAAAACTCCACATTGTTCATAATCGGCTCAATGTGTGTAAAAAAAATACTATCCGGAACAAAATCCGATGTTTTTATCCCGGAAAAAGGTTGGTAAATCTCTAAAAATACTTTTGGAACATAATTCGAAATTCCTTTCCATCTTTTTTTAAATTCTCCTACCTCCTGCGAAGATACCCCGTCAGAAAAGGAGCTTTTGCTTTTTGAAAGATATGCGGTGACAAGACAACCGGAATAGATAAGATGATTAGATGCCAGGCGTACCATTTTTTTCAGGGCTCTGTAAAAGAAATCAAAAATCATCCGATATTTTACTAATAACTCATATTTTACTACCGTTTTCATTGTAAGTTGATTAAATCATCAAATAATCGTTTTTCTTCTGTTCTTTACAGTATGAAATCACCTCATCGGTAAATTCTCCAAAAAAGGGAAATCCATAAACCTGCATTGAAATCCCTGGATAAAAAGTATTCAATTCTATCAATCTGGGCTTTCCATAACTATCTATATTTATATCAAATGCCACGACACGACTATATGGTATTTTTGTTGCAACAAACAAAGCCAGATCATGAATATCTTTTAATCCCGGTATTTTACCCAAATCGGACAACTTAATTAATGGGTCGCCGGATATCCATTCAACTCTTCTAAAATCGTGATCAAATCCATGTAATAACCTACCATCAGGCATCACATAAAAACTTATACCTCCTGCCTTTACATTATCAACGATGCTTCCAGCCCTTCCTACTCTCAACGTAGTATGCAATACATGAGGAATTTGGTCAATCACTGACCGGTAAACATAAACTCTCAGGGTGTTGAATGAAGTCGGATTTAGCTTTTTATAGAAAGGATGCTGTTCCAAATATTCCTGAATAACATAATTATCATTGTAAATAGTATCTAATTCAGATAATTCCAGGTTGATTCTTTCATTGTTAATGCATTTCCATTCTCCATACAAATTTTTTTCAAATGATAGTACATTTTTTCCTCCCCAAGATTCTGATGCCGGTTTAATTATAATTTTCGTTAGCTTTTTCAATTCTGTCTCCAAAAAATCTTTAGGACTATTGATATTGTTGCCTTTAAAATCGAAAAAAAGACCATTTAAGTTTCTTAGGATAGTAACAGGCTCATTGTCAATACCAAAAAGTTGATAATAATTACCTTTCTGGGCATAAGCCCATCCCATCATCTTATTATTTAGAATTGGATTTACTGTGGTAAAATACACGTTAATTGGTAAAAATTTTGGTGTCTGAATATCACTCAAGGTCTTGAATAAATGTAATGAACTCATAGATAAAAAAGCAGACGCACTCCATCCAAGCCACATTTTTTTATGAGCATTAAACACCTCTTTATCAACCTTTTTTATTGGGTGAAGTTTCTTTAAAGCATTTCTATTGCTTTCATCGAATTCCAAATCGGCACGCAGGTAATACATTTTAGCTGCGGACGAACGCAATACCTTATAGGCAAAACTTACGCCTTTAGAGAGTTGTATCATCGCACTGGATTATAGTCATTAAATCACCTAAACAACATACAGAGTATTTAACTTTTCCCATTATCAAAGATCAATTCGCGAACTTCCTCCTTCAATAATCGTCGTCTACGTTTGTTTTTTTCATATGCCTGCTGAAAAACATTAAAATATCTCATGCCTCTTCTGAGGTATTTTATTCTGGAAAAAAAAGTGGAATAATTTTTTCTAAGATATTTTACTTCAGTAATTGCTCTTTCCGAAACAGTCTTTCCCATCCCGTATACCGATTTAGACTCCTCATGATTTCGATAAGCCCCCATAAAAACCGGTATATGGAAAAACCGTGTCTCTTCCAAAAAACGATGCCATAGATCCGAGTCCATCACAAAATGCAATTCCGTGTTCAACCCTCCGACTTTATGCCATATCCGTGAAGTAAAAAATGTTGTTTCCTGGGGTATACGAAGCGCAAATCCTGCCATACGTTTCGACACCGATACCGGTTCAAAAACATCCAGTATTCGTCCCTTATTATCAATAACAACCCTGTCGCCGTAAACCAACTCGTACTGCGGATATTTTTGCATAAAATGAACGGCAACACTCACCGCTTCCGGATATAGGATATCATCTGAGTTGAGCCAGTTATATATTTCGCCTGTAGCATGAGAAAACCCCTTGTTAATGGCATCGCTCTGCCCGGTGTCAGTCTCACTCACCCACCAGGACAGCCGGTTTTCGTACCTTTTGATAATATCTACGCTACCATCTGTTGAACCGCCATCCACAACAATGTATTCTATGTTCGGGTACGTTTGATTCAGTACCGAGAGCATGGTTTCTTCCAGGAAATCGGCCTGATTATATGATGGTGTTACAATGGTAACTTTAGGTAAACTCGTTTTACTCATAATTATTTTTACATTATTGACTCAAAGATTTGCTGAAGTCTTTTCCCAATGACTTCGGGTGAAAAACCGGTCTCTATTTTCTTGCGGGCATCAGACTGCATCATACGGTACTGATCGTCCGGCATTTTTACCATCCGTTCCAGGGCTTCGGCAAGCTTTTTCGTATCTGTTTCTTCTACCAGTAATCCGTTTTGCTCATGGTCTATCATATCTGAAATTCCTCCGATATTGAATGCCACAACAGGTGTTCCGCAGGCCAGTGATTCCAGAACAGTGTTGGGAAGATTATCTTCCAGTGATGGCAGTACAAATGCGGTACTTGCGGCATAATACTTTGCCAGTTCACTTTTCTCACGAATAAATCCAAGGTTTACAACCTTAAAAGGAACTTTCTCAAGTTCAGGTGATTTTTTTGCACCAAACACAAGGAAGACAAGATCATCGGCAGGAATCTTTCCTTCAAGCCTGGTAAGAGCATCAACCAGCAGGTGGGCACCTTTACGCGTATCGTGCATGGAGTTGACTGCCCCAAAAAGTAAAACTTTCTGGTCTTGTCTTATCCCTAAGGTTTCTCTGAGAGTAACAGAATTCATGGGCTTAAACACATCAAGTTCGATGCTGTAAGGACAAACTTCAATGCGTTTATCGCCAAAAAGAAGGCTCTTTTTAACCATACCGGCCATCCAGTGACTGGGACATAATACGGTAATGTCCAAATCTTTCCAGTTCTCATATTTTTGGCGCCACAAATACCGGCTCCAATCGTGCTCATGCGAATATTTTAACTTAGGGCAGTTTCCGCATCCCGTTTGAAATCCCGTACAATCGCCCGGATAATGACATCCGCCGGTAACTCCCCACATATCATGAAACACCCATACTATCGGAACTTTAAACTTACCTATCTCACGCACAGACAGAAAATCGTCGTTAATCCAGTTCAGACACAATATTTCGGGCTTCAGACGTTTTATCCTGCGGTACTGAAAGCGCGGATACATGGATACCGACCAATAACCTTCGCCGGGAATTTTCCGTCTGAACGTTTTTCGTTTCTCCTTTTTAAATAAATACTTCACCAGTTTCCGAAACGGGAAACTGTATTTTAGCTTAACATAACCATTCCCTGGCTTCTCCACATTCAGCGCAGCAAAAGCAGATTCACCACCAACACTTCTAAATGCATTAAAGTACCGGTTAGCTGCAATAGCGGCCCCTCCTTTACTTTGGTTTGTGCTTAAAAATAAAACATGCATTATAATAGATTGTTAGATTGTTAGATTATTAGATATTAGATATTAGATATTAGATATTAGATATTAGATATTAGATATTTCTTTCACCACTTCCAGTATCAAAGGCCACTGGAAGAGGATTTTTCGTTAGTCCTTTGGTTATGCCGCTTTATTTTAGCCACATAGTTTCCCTCTTTAGGAGGACCTTGTATCTCTATACCTCTGTACTCATATCCTTCCCTTCCATCACTTCCAGTGTCGGAAACCACTGGAAGGGTTCAGTCCCATGCTCACTGCTCCATGCTCATGACTAAATCACTTATCCCATATTCCCCGGGCCGTTCCGTTGATGATCTTTTTATATTGAACCGGGTGCAATACTGCACCAAAAGCCAGGCAGGCAATCGTTCCAAGGATGACACCTCCCGACCCCATCTCAAGATATTTGGCAAAAAATATCGATAACGGAATGTTTATTACCGTGATAACAATCGACATGTAGAGCTGTAAACGTATCTTCCCCACTCCATTAATGAGATATACAAAAACATTATTCCAGGTTTTTATCATAAAAAACAACATCATCAATACCGAAAGATGAAACGGAACCGCAACCATTTCCCCTATCCAGATGTCATAAACCCATCCCGAAAGTGCCAGCATAATAAGACTTCCGACTACGGAAATACCCCAAAGTATAAGCAACTGGTTGATGGATTTCCGAATCCATCTGAATTCCTTTTTTACAAAAGCCTGGGTGAATGCCGACCAGAATGGTTCAAGCACAATCATGAACAACATCTCTACAATGCCAAAATATTTTCGTGCCACGTTATAGGGAACAACATCAGCCGGACCGGTAAGCTGGGCAATGATGATATTATCGGTCGAAAACATCACAATAACCGATATCTGAACGATAAAGAACTGAATACCGATAGATGCAAGGCTCCTGAATTTTCGCCAGTCGACATATTTTACAGATGGCCTGATATGCCTGTACCTGCCCGAAAACAAAATTATAGAAGCCACAGCCTGAACCAACAAAACCGAACCACTTGACAACACACCAACAACAACCAGGTTTCCATACATGATCCGGTATTTCAGTGCAAACCATATCCCTATGAAAAACAAAACACTGGAAATGGAACGTAAAAGCTGACTTAAAGCTGGTCTTTGATCAGCCACCAAAATAATACCAACCAGTTTCAGAACAAACCGAATCGTAAAGAAAGAAAAGACAATCAAAAGGGTTGAAATAAGCATACTTTCGTAACTATCCGAAACAGCTACAATCGCAGGCCAGTCCAATGTATAAACACTGATCATCAATAAAACCAGCAAAACTGAGCTAATTATACTGATTATGGCATAAGTTGAGCTAACGTAACTTCGTGCCAAAGAGATTTCACCCTGAGCAAGAGCTTCGGCCAGTTTATTACGCAAGCCTGTCCCCAGACCAACATTAAAAAAGCCAAACCAGTTAATTATTCCTCCCAGCGTGAGCCAAACGCCGTGAAGTTCGGTGCCGAGAAACTTCAGTGTCAAAGGAAAGCGAAGATAACTGACTCCCACATCAAGTCCTCTCAGTGCAAGAAGTCCCAGAATATTCTTCTTCAATCCTTCACCTCGCTTGGTATCCGATTTCAGAAATCGCCGTTTAAGTATTTCAAACAGATTCCTCTTTTGAGTCATAATAAGATGCAAACAAATAACACAAAATGAGCCCAAACGTAAATACCCAGTAATAAACCATCGTTACGTTGGCCCACCAGAACACCATAAATCCGAAAAAACTACCATAAAATCCCGTTTTTTTGGCCACCAGCCACAACCTCCGGGTAATTAACCCCCAAAAAAGAAACGCCAGAAACGTGCCGACAAGCCCATAAGAAAACAAATGGGAAAGATATCCGACATGAATCTGGGATGAACGGTTGGCTAAGGCTACAATCACATCATCAGTGAGGTGCCGGCCCGTCCCGAAAAAAGGATTATCAGGGAAAAACCTCATAAATATTTCAAAAGCCAGAATACGGGTTCCTCCCGATTCATCAAGTAAACGTTCCTCAACATACTGAGAAACATCATATCCGATGATTTGCAGCACAACCCCCATAAATAAAACCATTACAACCAATCCGACTGCGGCGACCAGCAAATTTCTTAAAACTCTTTTCTGGTAAAATAAGACCGGGGCTGCTGCTACAAAAAATCCCAACTGTATATATCTTGAATTATTTACTACTGCAATAAAAAATGCCAGTATCAGTATTAAAACCGGTATTCTGTCACGCTCCTTGATTTCGTAACCGGTAATCAGGGCAACCATCGGTAAAAAAGACAAGCCCACGTCATTTACATCGGTAAAGCCAAAAACCGACAACCTTCTCACATGCAAAACGTTGGTTCCCCAATCGTAATGCAACATCGATTCCCGAAATTTTTCCGGCGTAAAAAAGAAAGGGTCATAAACAACTTGTAACAGCGATACTATTGCACCCAGCACAATCAGCCCTTTCATCAGCCGTACCAACACATCCATCAGCTTATCCGAAAAAGTCAGGTTATCCACGACAAACAATACGGCAACCGTTTGAAGTGTCCGATTCAGAAAAAATTCATAAAAAATTCCCTTCCGGGCAATCGTATCCTGCCACAAAACAAGGTCCCATGTTGTGTAATAAAGTGCCAGAATTATACCGGCCGACAAGTAATTCCGGAAAACTACATTCTCTGTCCCGCGGGCAATAAACAACATCAAAGCAAAAAAAACAATTGTACTACCAAATAAACGACCAAACCCCTGATCTATAGAATAATAATCCACAAAACAAATCAAAGGCGAGAGTACAAGCGCAATAAAATACCAATGGGCCCAGAAATGAAAAGAATATATATTATTATTTTCTGTAACCATACTTGTAGTTATAATATCGCCGGTTCAGCCCCATTGAAACATCATTTAATACAAGTCCTACCCTTTCGGCCTTAAACTCTTTCATATTAGAAATGGTCTTTTTCAATACATGCAGTGGTGTATATCCTGCACGAGTCACCATCAAAACAGTATCGGCCAGTGGTATAGTGGCCCTTGTATCAGCTACAATAAGCGGAGCTGAGTCAAGTACCACAAAATCGAAATGTTTCCTGACCTCTTCGAGCATCTCCCTGAATTTATCAGACTCCAATATTTCACTGGGATTGGAGGACATACTCCCTGCGGGAATAATATAAAAGCCTTCTTCTGATGAATGATAGATTACACTCTTCAGATCAATATCCCCATTCACGTAATCAACCAGTCCAGCCTTGTTCTTTAAGTCAGGTGCGTAATTTTGCACAAGACGAGGACGCCTGAGGTCAAGCTCCATAAGAAGCGTTGGTTTATTGAGACCGGCCAGCGAGCGTGAAAGAAAAAACGATGTAAATGTTTTGCCTTCCCCCTGCACGGAAGAAGAAATCAAGATGAGCTGCGATTTGCCGGAATGTGGAAGGCCACCCTTGCAAAATGCCAGTAAATTACTCCTCAAAGTCCGAATCGACTCGGCCTGAGGGGTAAACTGATTGTTGCCTGTCATTTTTTTAAGCGACCGGGTATGAAGAACCTCCCCAACATAATGAACGCCATCCATACCGGCAAAATCTTTTTCATCCTTAACCTTACCAAAAGCGTTATCGTATGCCAAAGCAGTAAACGTTGAAAAAAACAATGCCAGAAAAATGGCAAAACCTGTAATTCTTTTTGCCCTGGGGCTCACAAGTTGCGAATATGAAGGCGGATCGAACACCTCATAATCCGGCAAATTTGAAGCCCTCGCAATTTGAGCCTCAGCTTTTTTCTGCATCAGGTAAGTATAAGTTTCGTCATTGAGTCTGAAATCGCGCCGAAACGTTTGCAAATTTCTTTGTGTTTCGGGCAACTGCTTGATCTGTTGTTCTATATTGGCCAACCGTGTTTCAGCTTTTCGTAGGTTTTGCCCGGCAATGTTCAATGAATATCTGACATTCTCACGGATGGTTCGCCTCAAATTGCTGATCCTGGCTTCCACCTGACTTAGTAATGGACTTTTGGTTTGCTGGTTTTCTATCAGGCGGGTACGCTGACCGACAAGTCCAATATACTCTTCCATAAGAATGCTCAGGGAATTATTATTCAAAGCCATAATGGCCGACATGGAATACTCTGTATAATCATCATCCTGAGAAATCTGTTCTGACAAATACCGAAGGTAGTCTACCTGGGATTCATATTCCTGTTGTTGCTCTTTAACCCGCGACAACTCATTATAGAGTCGTTCAGCGCTTTGGCTAACGTCCATCACGTCGCGGGCCGACTGATAACGCTGAAGTGTACGTTCTGCCCGTCTCAAAGAATCAGAAACCGATTCAAGCAGTTTGTCGATGTAATCGATGGTAGAATTGGCAATATGGTTTTTCCGCTCAAGGTTATTTTCAATAACCGTTTCCAGAAAGGCCTGGAGAAAATCCATTCCTTTACTGGTGTTTCCCGTTCTGAAACTAACATTAATCACAGTGCCGTTAAGATTGGCAGGTTCCAGTATTAACCGGTCTTTGTAAGCAGCCACGAGCTGATCATCCGTCAATATCTGAAACTTAAACAGATTCTCATCTTCCGGTACCGCTTCTTCTTCCCAGAATATAGTAAATTTAAAATAATCACTTTCCAACGGCTTACCGAACTCTCCCACTGCCGAAAACTCAAGGTTTTCCACTTTTCTGGTAAACGACTGATTCAAAAAGTCATAAACACCTCCACTTCCTTTTTCAACAGACAAACGGTACCGGTCTTTTGACAGCACCTCCAACTGAATAGGCACCCCGACAAGCTGAGGCACTGCGCCGTCCATTACTACATTAAAAGGACTGGAATTATAGAGCTCCACATCATCAAAAAAATTAACCTTGTAATATTCCACCCGGCTGTTGAACCTGGAAATGGCTTCCCGGATGATAGGTGAAGCCTGAATGGTGAGTAAACTGTTCTCAAAATTGTTGCGTCCGGCAAATAATTCAGAACCCGGGATAAAAGATGACGGATCCTGTACGCCTCTTTCACGCACATGAACCACCAGCTTTGCACTAAGCTCATGTATGCCGGGCTTGGTCCTTATGTAAAAAAAAGCCAGCCCAATAAATAATATCAGAAAAAAAGGATATAACTTCCAATATTTTACAAGACGACGAAATACACTTCTCACATCATCGGAAACCTGGTTCTTTTGAATCATAAATCATTCCTCCTTATGTAATCAAAGATTAACAATGAAGTTGTTGCGGCAGACAGAATAAGTGAGAAAGGTACCTGGTCGATGCCCCATATCCTCCTGTTCAAGGGTTCCACATAAACAATATCTCCCGACTTGAGATAGTAAAAATCAGAAATGAACAAACGTTTATCGGTCAGGTCAACAGAGTTTTTTCTTATTCGCCCGTTACTCTCCCTTAAAATAACAACCTTTTCCCTGTCGCCATATTCCTGAATATCGCCGGCCAGGCCCAATGCCTGGAAAATATTGATGTTCTCCCCCGAATAAAAATACCGTCCCGGGTTCTCAACCATGCCGATAACTGTCACATTTTTATTTACAAATGACACCTTTACCGAAGGGGAATAAAAATAACTTTTCAACTCTTCCCGTATTTGAGCGGCTACCTCATCAACGTTTTTTCCGGCCACATGCGTCTTTCCTAACAAGGGCAGATCAATATCCCCGTTTTCATCAACCTGATAGGATATCAATGAATAATCGGTACTGGTTCTTCCGCCTATCCTTCCTTCGCCACCCGAAAGCATTTCGGGGTTTTCTTCACTGAAACTGCTGACATGGACGTACAACTCATCAAAGGTCTGCACAAGAGCCCGTTCTTGTTCATTCAGAAACTCTACACCAAGATCCTTTTTCTTACCCTCGTCCTGAACATAAACCATTCTGCGTCTGGTCATACATCCCGACAAAAGCGCCAGAATCAAACTGAATATGATTATTCTCCACATACTGTTTACCTTATGTTTTCAAGCAAAATTAGAGCAAGTAAAAGGAGAATGTCAATTTGTTTTTTATCGACGGTTCTCGCTAAACACTCCCGAAAACATGAATAAAAGTGTATCAACATCTTCTTTTAGACACTAACCTGCAAACAGTTATATAAAATGAAACGGGAAATATCAAGCTCTTTCGGCTAAACATGGCATTTGACAAATTAAGGACTACACAGGGTGAAGGCTTTTTAATAATGGATAAACCTCCCCGAATTACATACACATAAACAACCCGGCATTTGATCAATTTTTCATTGCCATTTATAAATGGTTGTTTTATTTTTTACCTGTTTATATAAGATGTTCTGATGACATGCAGCGATAATGTGGTAAAATGTTTACTGTAAAGTTTCACCACGTTGTTGAAGTTTTTCCATTCAGGATATCAGAAATTTCTAACTAAAAATCAAAAATTATGGCCAAAACCATTTGGATATGCTCACGAAAAGAACTTCCCCGGGATACCGAGCATAAAATGCATTCCGTTTGTGACAAAATAACGCCCGACAATATAACTCCCATACCACATAAAGTGGTGACAAACACCAATGTCGCTTATGGAATAACCAACCCGCAAGACACCCTGATCATCAAAGACAACAGCCTGATGCTGGGCATGCTTTTCGAAGAAGCAGATAACTGGCATATTCCCGGTGAGAAACATCCCGACGGTTCGTACGCCATTATTCGTAACAACGATGATTTTTGTGAGTTGGTTACTGATGCGGTTGCTTCACGAACCATCTGGTATTATAAAAACGATGATCTCTTTGTGGCTTCAACCTCGCAGCGGGCTATAATCCTGTTTATCGGCGGATTTGATTTTAATCAAAGAGTCATTCCCTGGATGCTTGCTACCGGATGTATTGGGCCCCAATATTCCTGGGACAAAAGAATAAATATGGTACCACCCGATTCTGCTGTTATTCTGAATAAGCATGACTGGAGTATTCAAACAAAACAAAACCCCATAGTATTTGAAGAAGTCAAAAAAGACAATAAATTTCACGAAGAAAAACTGAAACAAACAATGGAATCAACTTTTAATTCCATTGACTTTAATTTTTCTGATTGGGTGCTTCCTCTTTCGGGAGGGTACGACAGCCGGGGCATTCTCTGCTTTCTTAAGCAAAAAGGTAAAACGGACAATCTGAAGACTGTTACATGGGGCCTTAAATCATCATTGAAACAGCGGAAAAACGATGCTTATATAGCAAAAAAACTGGCCGATACATTCAATGTCTCACATCAGTATTTTTATACCAACTTATCGGATGAACCAACTGAAAAAATTCTTCATCGATTTTTAATTAACGGAGAAGGTCGCCTCGACAATTTTGCCGCTTACATGGATGGATTCTATATATGGAAGGCACTTTTCGAAAGTGGTGTCAAAGGCATTATCAGAGGTGACGAGGGTTTTGGCGGGAAAGAAGTGTCTTCAACGCTTACAGCCAGACTCTATCCCGGGCTTGGCTTGTGTTCTGATTATTCTAATCTGAAGGAATACAGAAAATACAATATTCCTGAGCAGGATATTCCTGATGATCTTCTGCAAAGAGAGAACGAATCACTTAAACAGTGGGCCGACCGGCTTAATCATGAATTCCACCAGCCTGTTTCTCTGGCTGCTCTTTCCGACCTCAAGTTATCTTATGTGGAAATTGCCAACCCCCTTCTTTCAAAAAAGATACTTCTGCAAGCAAGAAAATTACCCGATCATTTGCGTAATAACAAAACTTTATACAAGAAAATCGTCAAATCGATGAGCCCTAAAGTGCCTTTCGCCACCCGGCACGCCGAAGCTCTTTTGCCCAACAGTGTTAAACAAAAAAGAATTGTAGACTTAATTAAAAAGGAACTTGAATCGGATTTCGCCAAAGAAATTTTTTCGAAAGAATTTCTTAATCAGATCATTAAAAACCTAAAAATAGCTGACGATCAGAAATCCAATGAGGCTAAACCTTTTTCTATAAAACTCTTATTAAAACAAATACTTCCGGTTTCAATAAAGAATTATTTAAAAGACAGAGCCTCTTCCAAATTGTCGATAGATTACAACCTTTTGGGTTTCAGGACTTTTATAGTCTTAAAGATGAATAAGTTATTGAAAGAACAGATATAAACACCAACAATCGTTTGTTAAAGCCACAGATGTCAACCGCTTATTTTGGGAGTTTTATTCTGTAGTTCACATTCACCTTTCCTTTGCTTATTGCGTTCAGTTTGGCTTTAAGGAGGCGCTTCTTCAATGCAGCCAGATGGTCTACAAATAAAATTCCCTGGATGTGATCATATTCATGTTGAATGACACGAGCTGACCAACCCTCATATATTTCTTCATGTTCATTAAAATCGGCATCCAGATACCGGATTTTCACTTTTGACTGTCGTGATACTTCTTCACTTATTCCCGGAAGGCTCAAACACCCCTCGTAATCAATAACTTTATCACCCGCACGCTCAAGTATTCGGGCATTAATAAAAACTTTCCTGAAGTTAGCCAGTTCAGGAAAATCATCAGCCAAAGGGGTTGCATCGATTACAAAAATACGCTTGGAAAGACCTATTTGCGGACCTGCCAGGCCAACACCATCTGCATTGTACATAGTCTCAAACATATCGTCAATTAATTGTTTGAGTTCTTCTTTTTCTTCGGGCAAAAAGTCTTCGGCTTCTTTTCTTAATATCGGATGCCCGTATACAACTACAGGATATATCATTTGTTAGATTGTTAGACTGTTAGACTGTTAGACTGTTAGACTGTTAGATTGTTAGGGGTGTTGGTCTGATTGTCTGGCATAGCAATACATTAAAGAAATCTCACGATCTATTGTGGTATAAGGGAAAGATAAAAATTACTCCGCGCCTTCAGGCAAGCAATCAGATATCTAACCCCGTTTATTCTCTTCCAGATAAGTCTGAAGTATAATTGTTGCACTGATTTTATCGACCAACATTTTATTTTGACGCTTCTTTTTACTCAGCCCGGCATCAATCATGGTCTGAAAAGCCATTTTACTGGTGTAACGTTCATCCACCATGTAAACGGGGATGTGCGGGTATTTGTTTTGCAAAGAGCGAACAAACGGCCGGATTTGCTTCATGGATTCCGAGTCTTCGCCTGAATCTTTGGTAGCATGTCCGACCACAAAAGCTTCCACCTCTTCTTTGGCCAGATATTCCTCCAGAAAAGAATAGATTCTGGCCGATGGGATAGTATCCAACCCGTTCGCAATGATCTGTAACGGATCGGTAACAGCCAGTCCTGTTTTCTTTTTACCGTAATCGAAGGCGAGGATTCTTCCCACAACAATTTATTTTTCGGGCACAAAATTAACAAAAAAAGCGGGAACCGCCCGGCTCCCGCTTTCTAAATAAGCTATTATCCAAAAATTGTTTATTGCTCGCGGGCAGCAGCCTGACCAGCAGCCAAACGTGCGATGAGCACACGATAGGGCGAACAACTTACATAATCCAGGCCTGTGCGATGGCAGAACTCAACTGAAGAGGGTTCACCACCATGTTCACCACAGATACCGACTTTCAGTTCTTTTTTGGCCTCACGACCCCGTTTGGTACCCATTTCGACAAGCTGACCAACTCCTTTCTGGTCGAGTACCTGGAAAGGATCCTCTTTCAGGATACCTTTGTCCAGATAGATGGGCAGGAATTTTCCGGCATCATCGCGGGAATATCCAAAAGTCATCTGCGTGAGGTCATTGGTCCCGAACGAGAAGAAATCGGCCTCTTTGGCTATCTCATCGGCAGTGAGCGCTGCACGTGGAACTTCAATCATTGTTCCCACCAGGTAATCAATCTTATCGCCTTTTTCTTCAAACACTTTTTGGGCAGTAGAATGAATAATTTCGGCCTGCATTTGGAACTCTTTCAGTGTTCCCACCAGAGGCACCATAATTTCAGGACGTGCATCGACTCCTTTCTTCTTAAGGTTAAGAGCAGCCTCAATTATTGCACGAGCCTGCATCTCAGTAATTTCAGGATAAGTAATACCCAAACGGCAGCCACGATGTCCCAGCATGGGGTTGAATTCTTCCAGATCAGCAACCGTATTGCGGATTTGCTCAATGGGTACTCCCATCTCATCAGCCAAAGCTTTTTGTGTGGCTTGTTGGTGAGGCACAAACTCGTGCAACGGCGGGTCGAGCAGACGTACTGTTACACCATAGCCGGCCATGGCTTCGAAAATACCCTCGAAGTCTTCCCGCTGATAAGGCAACAATTTGGCAAGTGCCTTTTTACGACCTTCGTAAGAAGTGGACAGGATCATCTCACGCATGGCTTTGATGCGCTCGCCTTCGAAGAACATGTGCTCTGTACGGCACAGCCCGATACCTTTTGCGCCAAAATCGCGAGCAATTTTAGCATCGTTAGGCGTGTCAGCATTCGTGCGCACACTCATTCGTGAAAACTTGTCGGCCAGTTCCATTACCAGACCAAAATCTCCACTTAAATCAGGCTTTCGTGTCTCTACTTTTCCTTCATAAACCTCTCCGGTTGAACCGTTCAATGAAATCCAGTCTCCTTCCTTATAAACATTACCATCGATGGTCATTGTACGGGCACGATAATCAAGTTTCACTTTACCGGCACCCGACACACAACATTTTCCCATTCCGCGGGCCACAACGGCAGCATGTGATGTCATTCCACCACGGGCAGTAAGGATACCACGGGCAACGTGCATTCCTTCAAGGTCCTCGGGTGAAGTTTCGGTACGAACAAGTATGGTTTGTTCATATTTGTCAGCCTCATCGGCAAAGAAAACAATCTGACCTGTAGCAGCTCCCGGAGAAGCAGGTAATCCTTTAGTCAATACTTTGGCCGATCGAATGGCCAGAGAATCGAAAACCGGGTGTAAAAGCTCGTCGAGTTTTCCGGCTTCAAGACGCAGAAGTGCCGTTTTCTCATCAATGAACTTGTCACGATACATGTCCATGGCAATTTTCACCATGGCAGCCCCGGTACGTTTGCCGTTTCGTGTTTGCAGCAACCAGAGTTTTCCTTCCTGAATGGTAAACTCAAGGTCCTGCATATCTTTGTAATGCTCTTCAAGCTTTCTTTGAACTTCAAAAAGTTCCTTGTAAATCTCCGGCATTGTCTCTTCAAGCGAAGGATATTTACTGGCTCTTTCTTCTTCCGAAATGCCCTGAAGTTTAGCCCATCGCCGGCTTCCTTCCAGTGTAATCTGTTGCGGGGTACGAACACCTGCCACAACGTCTTCACCCTGAGCATTGATCAGATACTCGCCATTGAAGATATTCTCTCCGGTAGCAGCATCACGGCTGAAAGCAACGCCGGTAGCGGAAGTATTACCCATGTTTCCAAACACCATGGCCTGAACGTTGACAGCAGTACCCCACTCATCCGGAATACCATGCAGGCGGCGGTAATAAACGGCTCTGGCATTACGCCAGCTGTCAAAAACAGCAGCAACAGCGCCCCATAGCTGATCGTATGGATCGGTGGGAAAGTCTTTTCCCGTACGCTTTTTCACAGCATCTTTAAACTTTTGAACCAACCCTTTAAGATCATCTACAGTGAATTCGGTATCCAGTTCAATACCTTTTTCCTCTTTCACCTTTTCCATGATCTCTTCAAAAGGATCCGAATCCTCTTTCGACTCGGGCTTCAGGCCCATTACCACATCGCCATACATTTGAATAAACCGGCGATAAGAATCCCATGCAAAACGCTCGTTGGCGGTCTTTTTTGCCAATCCTTCCACTACCTCATCATTCAACCCCAGGTTAAGAATGGTATCCATCATCCCGGGCATTGATACACGGGCACCCGAACGTACAGAAACCAGAAGTGGGTTGTTTTTATCTCCGAATTTCGTACCGGTCAGTTTCTCAACATGACCGATGGCTTTATCAACATCATCTTTAAGAAGCTCGATGACCTTTTTGTGACCTAACTCATTATATTCGGTACAAACGTCCGCTGTAATAGTAAATCCAGGTGGCACCGGTACTCCAATGCGGTTCATTTCGGCAAGGTTGGCCCCTTTGCCACCAAGAAGGTCCTTCATATCTGCCCGGCCCTCTGCTTTTCCATTTCCAAATGTGTAAACACGCTTTTTACTCATAATTATCTATTTTGTAATGTTTTATGATTAACACTTAAATAATTGCAATTTCTCAGGTCTAAAATTAATTATTTTCCCAGGGAAAATTCAATATTTTGAAAGTTTAGATGCTTTTTACTTCCACTTTGTCAAATAGTTCCGAAAAAAACCGGACTGTAACATCAACAATCCGGCCTTTTCACTGTTGTTCATCACGGCTCTTTACCGCATAGGATATTTTTTAAAATACTCTTTCGACTTCATTAAAAAGTCGACATACTGACCGCGCTTATATGCAAAAGGTTCGTTAATGCGGCTGTGTGACATCTTACCTTTAAAATCATCAATCGTCTGATACCCTTTTTCTTTCATCCAGTCGCCCAACTCATCAAGCATTTTGGTAATCTGGTCGACACCGTTACGATATATGGTACTTACTACCTGTGCAACATCGGCCCCTGCAAGAAGGCTTGCTATGAAATCTTCGCCATCAAGAATACCTGTATTGGCAGCAATATTGGCTGGTATGCGACCATGCAACAAACCTGCATACCTGACAGATAAACGATTATCGCCTTTGTGGCTGAGATTGTACGGCATTTCGAATGATTCTTTCCGGATATTGATATCGGGTTGAAAAAGCCTGTTAAACAAAACGAAAGCGTCGGCTCCGTCTTCACTCAGGCGGCTGATAAATTCCAGCGCATTCGTGTAAAAAGGACTAAGCTTAACTGAAACCGGAATTTCTACTTTCCTTTTTATCTGTCTCAAAATATCAATACGTGTCGATTCTATTTCCTGAGGGGTCTTATTGGCGTCCGTGATGGTACTGTAGAAATTAATTTCAAGACCGTCAACACCAGTTTTTTCTAATAATTCCGCATATTCAACCCAGGTAGAGTCGAAGATGCAGTTCAAGCTGGCAATGACCGGTATCGAAACCGATTCTTTAAGCTCTTTTACAGCCATTAAATGTGCTCTGGGGCCGGAATGTTTGACCTTTGGAAAAAGATCTATCATCTCGGCATTACGGTCGTCGTATTCGTGCAGGTCATCTTCCAACTCGGCAGCTTCCAGATTAATCTGTTCCTCAAAAAGCGATTTGTAAACAATGGCAGATGCGCCAGCTTCTTCGAGCTTTTTTACAATTTCCATGTCGGTAACCAGATTACTGGCTCCAACCATCAACGGATTCTTAAGGGGAATCCCCATGTAATGTGTAGATAGGTCCATATTCTATAGCTTCTTTTGTTATTAAAATAAGAAGTTTAATTGGTGTCTGTCCATGAAATATCATTTGCTGTGTTACGGTTGTCGCTAAAATGCTCATTTACTAACAATTACCGTGTTACGCAAGCATAACGCGATAAATGGTACTTTATGGGCAGACACTAATTAATTAACATTTTTACAATTGTTTTGTTGACTGCAGTTCATTAAACCCAAAGCGTTAATTACACCACTAAGTTAATAAAGCATAATGAACAAATCAACCAAAAGTGTTCCTGAATATTATGAATATATAAAAAAGGCTGTCCGTGATGAGACAGCCTCTTTTTTTATTTTGAATACTAAAACATTTATTCCGCCTCGGAATACGACATAGCAGCCAGTCGCCTGTACGTATTATAACGCCATTTGGCATTTTCCTGTGCCGCCTTAAAGAGCTCTTTTGCCTGCTCGGGGAAAGTTTTCATGAGCGCCGTAAACCGTACTTCTCCTTTAAGAAAGTCCTCGAACTTATTCCAATCGGGCTCTTTAGAGTCGAGCACGAAAGGATTCTTTCCTTCGGCTTCAAGCATTGGATTGTAACGATACAGATGCCAGAAACCGCACTCAACAGCACGTTTAGTCTCGCTTTGTACCGCCCCCATACCGGCTTTCAGTCCGTGGTTAATACATGGTGAGTAAGCAATAATAAGCGATGGCCCCGGATAAGCCTCGGCTTCTCTAATCGCCTTGAAGTACTGGTTCATATTGGCTCCCATAGCCACCTGAGCAACGTAAACATATCCATAGGTAGTAGCCATGAGGCCAAGATCCTTTTTCCGAACCTGTTTACCGGCAGCTGCAAATTTTGCAACAGCACCAATCGGTGTCGATTTGGAAGCCTGACCTCCGGTATTGGAATACACTTCGGTATCCATAACAAGAATGTTGACATCCCGACCAGAAGCTATTACATGGTCCAATCCACCGTAACCGATGTCATAGGCCCAGCCATCGCCACCAAAAATCCAGACCGACTTCTTCACCAGGTAATCTTTAAGTGCAAGGATTTCTTTGGCCACCTCATGTTTTTCATTCTCCAGAGCTTTCACCACGGCGTTTGAAACCTCACGTGTTTTTTCGCCGTCTGCTTTGGCCTCTATCCAGGCTTCAAAAGCCGCTTTGGTATCTGCAGAAACCTCTGACATATTCTCCTTCATGAGACGTTCAATCCTGTCCCTAAGCTTATCAACACCGACAGCCATCCCCATACCATACTCGGCATTATCTTCAAATAACGAGTTGGCCCAGGCAGGTCCGCGTCCTTCTTTGTTGGCGCAATAAGGTGTGGCCGGAGCCGAACCGCCATAAATTGACGAACAACCTGTGGCATTGGCTATCATCATACGATCGCCATACAATTGAGTGATCAGCTTTATGTAAGGTGTTTCGCCACAACCGGAACAAGCACCGGAGAATTCGAATAAGGGTTGAGCAAATTGAGAAGCCTTGAGATTGGTGGTCTTTGGTGTGATATTTTCTTTTATGGAAACTTTCTCAACCATATAGTCCCAGCGTTCGGCTTCAGCCATCTGGGACTCAATAGGTTTCATGACAAGAGAATTTTCCCTGGAAGGACAAATTTCCACACAGCTACCACAACCGGTACAGTCGAGAGGACTCACCTGAATACGATACTGTAATCCCTCGTAACTTTTCCCGTTGGCTTTCTTGGTAAGGGTGCCTTCGGGTGCATTGGCCAACTCTTCCTCGTTGAGAAGAAAGGGACGAATAGCAGCATGCGGGCAAACATAAGCACACTGATTACACTGAATACAGTTATCTATCAGCAATTCGGGTACTTCAACGGCTATTCCGCGTTTTTCGTAAGCTGTTGTTCCGGGAGGGAATGTGCCGTCTTCACGTCCCTTAAAAGCACTCACGGGCAGATCATCCCCTTTCTGAGCATTAATGGGGAACACAACCTTACTGATGAATTCCGGAACGGGCTTACCGTTTGACTCTGCTTCGGGCTGAGCATCGGCCCAGTCGGAAGGTATTTCAACTTTGGTCACATTACCACCTTCGTCAACCGCCTTGAAGTTCATATTGACGATATCTTCTCCTTTTTTGCCGAAAGACTTCACGATGAACTTCTTCATTTCTTCAACAGCCTGGTCGTAAGGAATAACTTCGGCAATTTTGAAAAAGGCGGACTGCATGATGGTATTGGTACGGTTACCGAGACCGATTTCTTTGGCAATCTGTGTGGCATTAATAATGTAAAAGTTGATGTTGTTTTTGGCCATGTACCGTTTCATATCGGCAGGGATGCGTTTTTTGGTCTCTTCAGCATCCCAAATGCTGTTCAAAAGAAAAGTACCACCTTTTTTAAGGCCTTTCAGCATATCGTATTTACCCAGATATGAAGGAACATGACAAGCCACAAAATCGGGGGTGTTTACCAGATAGGGCGAGCGAATCGGCTCATCGCCAAACCTCAGGTGAGAAATGGTAATACCGCCTGACTTTTTAGAGTCGTAGGCAAAGTAAGCCTGAGCGAATTTATCGGTATTGTCTCCGATAATTTTGATGGAGTTCTTATTGGCACCAACCGTTCCGTCCGATCCAATACCGTAAAACTTACCTGCAAATGTACCCTTGGGCGCCAGGTCTATTTCTTCTTTGAGTGGCAACGACTTAAAGGTAACATCGTCGACAATACCCACTGTGAAGTCGTTCTTGGGCTCTTTCCTCTTCAGATTTTCAAAAACGGATATGATCTGAGCCGGAGTAGTATCCTTGGAAGAGAGACCATATCGACCGCCGACAATGATTGGGGCATTTTCTTTTCCATAGAAGATGTCGCGGATGTCAAGATAAAGCGGGTTTCCGTTTGCACCCGGCTCCTTGGTCCGGTCGAGTACAGCTACACGTTTGACGCTTTTGGGAAATGCCTCGAAAAAATATTTTGCAGAGAAAGGACGATACAGATGTACAGCAATCAGTCCTGCTTTTTCTCCATTGGCATTCAGATAATCAACAGTTTCTTTAATGGTATCGGTTACGGAACCCATAGCAACAACCACATGTTCTGCATCATCGGCGCCATAATAATCAAATGGCCGGTATTTACGCCCGGTTATTTCCGTAATTTTGTCCATATAATCGGACACAATATCAGGAACTGCATCGTAAAAGGGGTTGGCAGATTCACGTGACTGGAAGTAGATGTCCGGGTTTTGAGCAGTACCACGGGTAACCGGATGTTCGGGATTCAGGGCATTGTCACGGAACTTCTTCAAAGCATCTCTATCCACCAGAGCTGCCAAAGCCTCCAGATCAATGGCCTCTATTTTCTGAATCTCATGAGATGTACGGAACCCGTCAAAGAAATGCAGGAACGGGATACGGCTCTTAATGGCTGCCAGGTGGGCTACACCGGCCAAATCCATCACTTCCTGAACACTCCCGGTAGCCAGCATGGCAAAGCCGGTCTGACGGGTTGCCATCACGTCGCTGTGATCGCCAAAAATTGAAAGAGCCTGAGCTGCAAGACTACGGGCGCTGACGTGAAAAACCCCGGGCAATAATTCACCGGAAATCTTATACATATTGGGGATCATCAGTAACAATCCCTGAGAAGCCGTAAAAGTGGAAGTAAGCGCACCTGCCTGCAAAGCGCCATGAACCGCACCGGAAGCGCCACCTTCCGATTGCATCTCTTCAACTTTTACTGTCTCTCCAAAAAAGTTTTTTCGTCCATTGGCCGCCCACTCATCAATATTTTCGGCCATGTTTGACGACGGGGTAATGGGAAAGATGGCAGCTACCTCACTAAACATATATGCCACGTGAGAAGCAGCATAATTCCCGTCACAGGTAATGAACTTCTTGTTTTTAACCATTTGTCTGTTCTCCTTATTATATTTAAAATTCTATAACTTAGTTAGCTCCTAAAAGAGACTTTTAGGAGTGGTCTCCTAATTCGATACACTTGATTTGTTACAACTTTTCCCGACTTTACAGACAGCCAACCTTATACATAACTAAGCAACTATCTGAAATAAATAAAGTTACTTGAGTTATGTATAAGGCAGGTCAGATGTAAAATGTTAAACCTAAAATTTTTTAATTCCTTCTGAAAACTCCGGTAATCAATCATACTTATAAATCAGTTAAAATCTTATTTTCAACATATTATACCATTTATCCAAAGTCTTAAAATCTGATAATCAAATTCTCTAAAATTTAAGGTTTTTAAAACAAAAAACCAAACAACCACAAAGGAATTTGGTTAGCCTCACCAATCTCAACCATATCGCGGGCAAAGAAACCATTGTTCACTTCCGTTTTTTTCTCAATATTGCGTCCCCCGATATAAAAAGGCATATCATTGTTAACCCTGAAATCTGCTTCACCATCAAAACTGACGCGATTCAAATATCCAACCTGATTATAGAAAAACGTCTTGTGCAAAACATCCATTTCTACATCGCCTGAAGCCACAGAAAAAACAAGGTTGGGGTTATGCATATACACGCAAGCCGGCTTTTTCAAAGGATCGGGTTCATCCTCGTAAAGAAGATTGACCAGACGCCCCTGGCGCAAATAGTTAAGATAGTTCATGATGGTAGCCCGGCTGGTTTCAACATCATTACTCAGCCGGCTTATATTGGGTTGAAAAGGAGCGGATTTTCCGACAATATATAGTAATTTGCGCAGTTTGGGCAAATACTTCAGTTCTATCTGTTGTAAATAACTAATGTCTATTTCAAGAACCAGATTAATGGTTTTAAGAAGATTTTCGAGATGATTCCGTTTCTCCAGGAAAAAAGGATAATACCCGTGGTGCAGATAGTCGGTAAAATAAGCCAGGGGCTTAACTTTATCAACCACCTCAGCAGCAATTTCCTCATGCCTGCGAAGTAATTCATTCAACCCAACCGGCTTGAAATCATTCCCGGTCTTAAGATTGAGGTATTCCCTGAAAGTAAACCCTTCAAGATTATAGACACGGGCACAGCCATCAAGATAAGCATTTCCTTCATCCACACGCATCAACGGCGATCCGCTGAATACAATCTTCAGATCATCAAAGTGGTCGTAACAATACCTTAATTCCTCCGCCCAGTCGGGGTACTTATAAATCTGGTCGAGTAATAGTATTTTACCTCCTGTTTTTCTAAACTCATCGGCAAAATCAACCACACTGGTTTCGGCAAAATAAAGATTATTCAGATTGACGTACAGGCAGGATTTATTGTTACCGTAAAAAGTTTTGGCATAGTCGAGCAGAAAAGTGGTTTTGCCCACACCACGTGCGCCCTGAATTCCGATCAGACGATGATCCCAGTCTACGTATTCGAGCAAATGCCGGTGCACCGGAACATTCAGATGATCCAGAAGATAACGGTGTGTTTTTATGAAAGCCTGCATCAAAACCATTCCCTTTAGCTTTTGTTGGCAAATTTAAACAAAGGTTTTTGGATTTTGCAATATGCAGATTACATTTTTGGGGATTGATTGTTATTTATAATTAGTAAAGATAAAAAAGGCCACCAACCTCATGGTGACCTTTTTATATAATTTCATAATCTTCATACAGTCAGCGAAGTTAAACAGAATTAAAAACGCTCCCTACTGACTATTCTCTATAAACTACCGACTAATCTACCCATCATTCATCGAAATCAGAAACTCCTCATTCGATTTTGTTTTCAGCATTCTGTCTTTCAGAAATTCCATGGCTTCAACAGGGTTCATATCAGACAGATAGTTTCGCAATATCCAGATGCGATTCAAAGTGTCCTTATCAAGAAGCAACTCTTCGCGACGTGTACTGGAAGCATTGATATCCACAGAGGGATAAATACGCTTATTAGAGAGGCGACGATCGAGCTGAAGCTCCATGTTACCGGTTCCTTTAAACTCTTCAAATATCACGTCGTCCATTTTGGAACCGGTCTCGGTAAGAGCAGTTGCCAGGATGGTAAGTGATCCGCCGTCTTCGATGTTACGGGCAGCACCGAAAAATCGTTTGGGCTTATGCAATGCATTGGCATCCACGCCACCGGAAAGGACTTTTCCGGATGCAGGCGAAACCGTGTTATAGGCACGAGCCAGGCGGGTAATGGAATCGAGCAGTATCACCACATCGTGGCCACACTCAACAAGACGTTTGGCTTTCTCAAGAACAATATTGGCCACTTTAACGTGACGCTCGGCAGGCTCATCAAAAGTGGAAGAAATCACCTCGGCATTCACACTGCGGGCCATGTCGGTCACTTCCTCGGGACGTTCGTCAATGAGGAGAATAAGCATGTAAACCTCGGGATGATTGGATGCAATGGCATTGGCCACATCTTTCAGCAATACTGTCTTCCCGGTTTTTGGTTGCGCCACTATCAATCCCCGCTGACCTTTTCCGATTGGGGCAAACATGTCGACAATCCGCGTTGAGATATTGCTGTAAGGGCCTTCGGAGAGATTAAATTTCTGGTCGGGAAAAACCGGTACCAGATGATCGAATGGCACACGATCGCGCACAAAATCAGGCGATCTTCCGTTAATCGATTCCACCTTAATGAGGGGGAAGTACTTCTCTCCTTCTTTGGGCGGACGGATACTTCCTTCTACGGTATCACCGGTTTTCAGACCAAACAGTTTGATCTGCGACTGCGAAACATAAATATCATCGGGTGAATTGAAATAATTATAGTCGGATGATCTCAGAAAGCCATAACCATCAGGCATGATTTCCAGGACACCCGAAGCTGTAACGATACCTTCAAATTCGAAGGCCTTGTCGTTGTATTTGTTATCCTGTTGGCTTTGTTTGTCGTGCCGCTTACGCTGCTGATGAGACGGTTGCTGATCGTTATCATTGTTGCTTTGCTGTTGCTTATCGGGACGTTGTTGTTGCCACTTATCCTGCTGCCTACGGGATGTTTGCGTGGCATTACGGTCATCACCTTTCTCTTGTTGAAGCTGAGCAGATTTTCTGTCGCTTTCGGCAGTTGCTTCGGCAGCTACTTTTTCAGACTTTTGCGGGTTCCCGTTAACCTTTTGTCCGGCTTCGCTCTTCTGTTCCGGCACATTTGTTTGCCGTCTCTGTTTTTCGGATTTATCTTTTTGTCCGGGATCCTGGAATTGAGCTACTTCCTCCTGTTTTTTGGTTGTGACCTCCTTTTTTGGAGGCCGTCCTCTTCCGGGACGTTTCTCTGTTTTAGTACTTTCTTCGGTACTTTTCTTATTCTCGGTTCCTTTTCTCTTCTCAGACTCTTTAATAGCCTGAACATCAAGTATCCTGTAAATCAGGTCTTGTTTTTTATACGATTCAACACGCCTAATACCAAGTTCTTTGGCAATTTGGCGTAACTCAACAAGTTTCTTGCTGTTCAATTCAATGATATCAAGCATATAAATATACTACTACTTTTAATAAGTGAAATTGGATTTTATCTGTTCTAACATTGGTTCGGTATGGTCAAGGAGATAAGACAACAGCGTTCCCAATGAAGGTCATATTTTGTTTAAAGTAAAAACCAGAAATGGCAAACGAGCGGCCATCCGGGATGGAATTCTTTGCAAAAATACACTATTCTGTCAAAACTTGCAAAATATATTTCGATATTTTTTAAAAGTTAAACGCGGAGACGCCATGACGCAAAGGTTTTTATTTAAATAGTATCTATTCATATAAGTACCATTTGCTTTGTTACGCTTGCCGCCAAAATACTCATTTACGATAAGTAAACTCCGTTTTTGGCCGCTTCGCAAGCCCTGCAACCGCCACTTTCTGAACAGACACATGATTTGGTACAACTTTCCAGACTTTATAAACAGGCACTAAATTAAAGCACTCTGCGTCATTGCGTCATCGCGTTTAAACCGTTTTTAACACAATATTCTGTCTCAAAAAATTATTACTACAGAAAATCGAAAGGTTAAAATTCAGTTTTCCAATAATTTAGAAACCTTCTAATATTCTAAATATAAAAATCTAACGTTCTGTTGAAACAGGGAAGTAAGTTTTTTGTTAATATTACAACTCCTAAACATCGAACCAAGTTATTATGAGACAACTGAAAATTACCAAACAGGTAACCAATCGGGAATCCCCTTCATTAGACAAATACCTTCACGAAATTGGGAAAGTTCAGCTGATTTCGGCGGAGGAGGAAGTTGCACTTGCCAAAAAAATAAAACAGGGCGACGAAAAAGCGCTGGAACAATTGATAAATGCCAACCTCAGATTTGTTGTATCTGTTGCCAAGCAATATCAAAATCAGGGACTCAGTCTGCCCGACCTTATCAATGAAGGCAACCTTGGCCTGATAAAAGCTGCACAAAGGTTTGATGAAACACGTGGTTTCAAATTCATTTCTTATGCGGTCTGGTGGATTCGCCAATCTATTCTTCAGGCGCTCGCCGAACAGGCACGCATTGTACGGCTGCCCCTTAACAAAATCGGAAGCGTCAACAAAGTGAATAATGCCTTCTCGTTGCTTGAGCAGAAATATCAGCGTGAACCAACTTCCGAAGAAATTGCCGAAGTACTTGACATGGTTCCCAAAGATGTAAAAGAAGCCCTGAAAGTTTCCAACAGGCACGTTTCGATGGATGCACCTCTTAAGCCGGACGAAGAAAATACGCTTTACGATGTTCTGCTCTCTTCCGATAATGCGAGTCCCGACTCACAGCTCCTTGACGATTCCCTTCGAAAGGAAATCGAAAGGTCGTTATCTACCCTTTCGCCCCGCGAGGCCGACATTATCCGGCTTTATTACGGGCTTGGAGGTGAACCGCCCTACTCCCTCGAGGAAATCGGAAAACTTTTCAACCTGACACGCGAAAGAGTTCGCCAAATAAAAGAAAAAGCCATCAAACGGCTAAAACACACGTACCGAAGCAGAATTCTCCGGAATTTTATTAATGATGATTGAGACGGCTTTCGGGGCGCAGAGATTGATTGATTGATTGGTCGGTTGGTTGACCGGTTGAACATAGTAAAATCTATGTCATCTGTGGTGAACCCTCAACCTTAACCTAAACCTCAACCTCAACCTCAGCCTCAACCTCAACCTCAGCCTCAACCTCAACCTCAACCTCAGCCTCAACCTCAGCCTCAACCTCAGCCTTAGCCTTAGCCTAATCCGATGAGATTCTTCTCCGCGCCTCCTCAGAATGACACTTAGCTGTTTGTCATTCTGAGCGAAGCGAAGAATCTATTTATTGACAGGGAAAAAATCTATTAACACATGAGTAAAATGGTTGCACCGTCGTTACTGGCGGCAGATTTTTCAAACCTTGCAAAGGATATTGACATGGTAAACCGGAGCGACGCCGACTGGTTTCACCTCGATATTATGGACGGCGTTTTCGTCCCCAACATCTCTTTCGGACTCCCGGTTGTTGAAGCCATCAACAAGCTGGCTCGCAAGCCGCTCGATGTTCACCTTATGATTGTCAGTCCGGAAAAGTACATCGGAGCATTCAAAAAAGCCGGCGCACATCTTCTCAATGTTCATTACGAGGCATGTACTCATCTGCATCGTACCATTGAAGAAATACATCAGGCAGGGATGAAAGCTGGCGTTACACTTAACCCGCACACATCGGTAACTCTTCTGGAAGATATTGTTGATATGGTGGATCTGGTGCTTATCATGTCGGTCAATCCAGGGTTCGGCGGACAAACATTCATCGAAAACACTTACACCCGCATCGAAAAACTGAAAAATCTGATTCAGAAAAGAAACAGCAACGCCCTGATTGAAGTTGACGGCGGCGTTACTGACAAAAATGCAGGGAAACTATACAATTGTGGAGCAGATGTCCTGGTATCGGGAAGTTTCATCTTCAAATCCGACGATCCTGCCGGCACCATCCGACAACTCAAAACAAGCTGACAAAATCATTGACAAACCATAAAAAGGCATTATCTTTGCAGTTCTGTAAAAAGACTACCACCATTATCACCAACGGGGCTGACATGGACTTGACAGCAAGGTAAAGTGGTAAGTAAGCATGCCGAGCGTTGTGCAGCTGGCTCGTAAATCCCAGGGTTCAAACTTTTTAACTGGCGAAAACAATTACGCTCTCGCTGCGTAACCGAATAACAGTACGTTACGCTTAATCCCGGTTCAAGGAGCCGGGACGGGACATCTCCCGGATGCCGTTGTTTCGGGGCTATCCGATCAGGAGATGCAGGAAAACCGAAACTAGTTTGAGGCTTGCTCCGCGCTTCGGACGAAATTTAAGGAGCTAAGGTCTGGTTCGGGTGTCGCTTCCCTGACCAGTCCCGACAATCAACAAGCGACTAAGCATGTAGAAAGCTTATGGCTTCCTTGTCTGGACCCGGGTTCGATTCCCGGCAGCTCCACAAAACAATTCCCGAATCATAAATAAAGAACGCTGAAACCATTTTATATGTGTGCGGAGGGACACATATAATCTGCGTTTCAAGAACAGATACAGAATTACTTTCCGAAGCTCCCATTGAGGTAGCATCCTGGGCTGATATCGTCCCTGTTAAAAGCCAGCCTGCATAATCTACTCCTGTCAAACCTTTAGTGGCAGAAGTACTTATACTGCTGTTCAATGATGTGCCGGAAGAATAAGAAAACACTCGTTGCCGATAATAGTCATGTGCCATGCCATAAAGCACCATTTGCTGCGTTACGCTTGCCTTGCAACTGACACTTTATGAGCAGAAACACATATTGTGAAATTTTTTGCAAATTTATAGACGGGCACTAGCTAACTCTTAATGAAATGGAAAATGTTGTAATTGATATCAACGTCAATTTGTACAACAAGCGCGCTTTATATAATTTTATGCCTCAATTAGAATAGCTTATGATTGAACCTGGTCAGATAGTAAAAAACCTGATTCCCACAGAATCCGTTATTGTAACAAAAGTACAGAGGTTAGGAAAAATGTATTCACTCACCTACAATGGCATTAATAGTCACAAGGTGAATACAAAAGTTGTAGACGAATCGACTTTCCAAAATCTGGAAATTTTAACATCAGTAGGTAGCTTTAATTTCACTGGTGATCCGGTACGATTTTCTCTTTTTGCCGAAACAGAACGTATTCATTCAGCCTATCAGTTCGATCCGCTGTTTGCAGTGAACTGCAGTATTGTTGATCCGCTCCCCCACCAGGTTGAAGCAGTATATAAATACCTGTTACCACTCCCAAAAATCCGGTTTCTCCTGGCTGATGATACGGGAGCAGAATACAAAACCCGGCGAAAAATCTTAATTTTGAAGTTAAAACCAGAGGAGTGCAATTTTTCCTCACTTTGGACGAATGGAAAAACAAATCAATCAGTTAAGAATTAAACTTATGATTGACCATATTAAAATATCAGGATATAAGTCGTTTCGGGAGATAAAGATATCGCTTTCGCCCATTAATATTTTTATTGGCGCCAACGGGGCCGGTAAGAGTAATTTTATTTCTTTCTTTGAATTCCTTAGCCTTTTAAGTGAACAAAAACTTCAAAAGCATATCTCTCTGCAGGGCGGTGAGGATAAAATTTTTCATAAAGGAATCAATACAACCACGATTCTTGATTTTGAGATCAGTTTTAACAATGAAGAGTACGTTTACCTGGTTGAACTTGAAGCAGCCTCTGAAGGGGTGATATTTGTTAGTGAAGCTGTGAAACATTTTAATGAACAAAAACAAGAACTTAAGACTTTTGGCCGGGAATCACAACTAAAAGAAACAGACGCTGAATCTGTCAATAAAGTTCGTCAACTTCTAAAAAGCCTCAGGAAATACCATTTTCATGACACCGGGAAAAATTCACCTTTTAACAAGATGAGTCACATCGAAAATGATAAATACTTTCTGTATGAAGATGGAAGCAACCTTGCTGCTTTTCTTTACAACATTAAGGAAACTCATTTAACAACTTATAACCGGATTATTAAAGTGATACAAAGTATTGCTCCGTTTTTCTCGGACTTTTTACTTGAACCCAACTCTGAGGGCTATCTCAGATTACAGTGGCAGGATCAATACAGCTCGACTGTGTATGGCGTCAATGACCTGTCGGATGGATCGATGCGTTTCATCGCCCTTTGTGTGCTATTTATGCAGCCTCAACTTCCTTCAACCATCATCATTGATGAACCGGAGTTAGGTCTTCATCCATCGGCTATTACCAAACTGGCCGGCATGATTAATATTGCATCCAGAAAAGGGACACAGGTCATTGCCTCCACTCAGTCGGCCGATTTAATAAATCATTTTGCCCCCGAACAAATCGTTACAGTCGATCAGAAAAATGGAGAAAGCCTTTTTGCCAGTTTGAATGCCACCGAATTATCCATCTGGCTTGACGAATACGACATTGGTGATTTATGGCAACGTCATTTAATTAATGGAGGACAGCCCAAATGAGTACTTCCATGAAAAGAGTAATCATAATTTGCGAGGGACTCACAGAAAAAGAATTTTGTAAAGATGTTTTAGAACCATTTTTCATTAGACAAAACATCTCTATTCAAACGCCTTTAATAAAAAAATCAGGTGGTGGGATTGTTCCCTGGATTAATCTGAAAGCACAAATTATTTCATTGCTAAAGCAGGATATATCTGCATTAGTAACCACTCTCATTGATTATTATGGCATTCCGGCACGATTTAACTACCCACAATGGGAATCTGCACATAAAGAAGGAGATAAAACTAAAAGAATGGCCATTTTGGAGGAAGGGATGAAAAATGACATTCCCGAAAACCTGAGAACCAGATTTCTACCCTACCTTCAGTTACATGAGTTTGAAGGATTGCTTTTTTGTGACATAAATGTACTAAAAAGCAACTTCCCTGTTTCGGAAATAAACGACTACGAGAATTTTGAACGGGTGTTTGAGGAATATCCCAACCCGGAAGAAATCAATGACCAGCCACAATCTGCCCCTTCCAGTAGACTTCTTTATCATTTAAAAAACTACGACAAAGTAGTGATGGGGCCCATTCTTGCCCAGGAAACAGGCCTGTCAAAAATAAGGGAAAAATGTCCCCGTTTCAACCAGTGGATCGATAATATAGAAAACTACTCATGAACTGCAAAAAGCTTATAGAAACAGCTATGCCGGTAAAAGAAATATCGGCCGAAAGCGTACGCGATAAATCCATTCGACATGGTCACATCTCTACCCTGCACCTGTGATGGGCACGCCGGCCACTGCCCGTTTGCCGGGCCGTAGTGTCTGCCACTCTGGTGCCCGACCCGCTTGAACCGGATTGTCCCTGGACCTTTAAAGAAGCAGTGGGCCATTTGCTGGGCAAAGATAACAACAAACAACAGGGTGACCCTTACAAACCCTACGACGACATTCCGTGGACCACTGTCATCGACCCCATAGAGGACAACCTGCGTTGCAAAAAAAGATTGCCCGGACAATTACCTTTATGTGCGCAGTCGGC
>NZ_AEWI01000044.1 GCF_000191885.1 Anaerophaga thermohalophila DSM 12881 | reverse complement strand
CATTCATCAGCTCATTGGTTACAACAGCCGCGGAGCGGCGACAGAACTGTAGTAGAAAAATTGAATTCACAAGTAACTACTGCCTACTGCCTACTGCCTACTGCCTATTGCCTACTGCCTACTGCCTAATGCCTACTGCCTATTGCCTACTGCCTAATGCCTACTGCCTACTGCCTATTGCCTACTGCCTGCTGCCTAATGCCTATTGCCTACTGCCTACTGCCTACTTTATCATTTTTAGGCACCGATTTTTTCTATTCTGAGAAAATATTTTCAAATTTGCAACTGGAAAATCAGGAAGTTGCAGAGTTGAAAAGAAAAAAGGACAGTTTACTTCCTATTTGTTAATAATATTAGTCTGGCCTGGACAAGCCTGAGCCAAAAACAGGTAAAAAGCTAAAGTCATAATTTGTCTCGGATTAGTTAATTGCTATGCAATTATTTTTTGTCGTCAACGAAACGAGCATGACTACGTTTGCCTCAATCAGAATATGTATAAGTTCTTGTATGCGAGTTCCATCCGACCTTAATAAACAAATTTTATACGGATGAAACGAGCATGACAAAGTTTGTCACAAAAGAACATGTATAAACCCTTGCATGCGAGTTCCATCCGACCTTAATAAACAAATTTTATACGGATGAAACGACTGGAAGGAGTTCAAGAACACCTTAAAAAATCAATTATGATGTTGTCAATGACACGAATGATTGTCGCATCATAGATGCGACTAAATTCGCGTTAATTCGCGCAATTCGGTTATCCAAAGTACAAATGGCGCAGCCATTTATACATATTTTGCTAAGAAATACAACAAAATTAGTACAATAAAAAATTCAATAAACCATTTTGTAATATGATAAAAAGTCCACTCCAAATCGCGAGGGAAAAGTATGTTCCCAAAGTTCCTGCCGCACTAAAGGGCAGTGTAAAAATTGTTGAAGGAAGAAAGACCCAATCGGTTGCAGACCAGTCCGATATTGAAAAGATGTTTCCCAACACATACGGGTTACCCCTGTTGTCGTTCGAGACCGACGGCAGTGAGAAAAAATACCCGGCTCAAAAGGTGGGAGTCATTCTGTCAGGTGGACAGGCTCCGGGTGGGCACAATGTGATTTCCGGACTTTTCGACGGACTGAAAAGACTCAACGACGACAGTAAGCTGTATGGCTTCCTGGGTGGCCCCAGCGGTCTTATCGATAACGAATATAAGGAACTGACTTCAGATATTATTGCTCATTACCGGAATACCGGAGGCTTCGACATCATCGGTTCAGGAAGAACCAAGCTTGAAGAAGAAGCCCAGTTTGACAAAGCGCTTGAAAATTGTAAGAAACTGGGCATCAATGCTCTGGTAATTATTGGTGGTGATGATTCGAACACCAATGCAGCGGTACTGGCCGAGTATTTTGTTGCAAAAGGCGCGGGTATTCAGGTTATTGGTGTTCCCAAGACCATTGACGGGGATCTGAAGACCGAAATGATTGAGACTTCCTTTGGTTTTGACACCGCCTGTAAAGTTTACAGCGAGCTTATCGGGAATATTCAGCGTGATGCCAATTCGGCCAGGAAATACTATCACTTCATAAAGCTGATGGGACGTTCGGCTTCGCATATTGCACTGGAATGCGCGCTTCAGACACAACCCAACATTGCCATTATATCCGAAGAGGTTGAAGCTAAAAACATGACCCTTGATGACGTGGTCGATCAGATTGTCGAAGTGGTCGTTAAACGTGCCGAAAATGGGGATAATTTCGGGTCGGTACTGATACCCGAAGGCCTGGTTGAATTCATTCCAGCCATGAAATCGTTGATTAGTGAATTGAACGACCTTTTGGCAAAGTATGAATCGGAAGTTAACGCGCTGGAAAGTAATAAGGAACGCCGCGACTTTGTTGCTGCGAAACTTTCCAAAGAATCGGCAGAGGTGTTCACCCATCTTCCCGGCAGTTTTGCCAATCAGCTCCTGTTGGACCGTGACCCGCACGGAAACGTTCAGGTTTCAATGATTGAGACCGAAAAACTTTTGATCGACATGGTGAAAACCAAAGTGAAAAAACTCAAAAAGGAAGGGAAATTCAACGGTAAGTTTAAAGGTCAGGCCCACTTTTTCGGATATGAAGGCAGATGTGCAGCCCCGACTAATTTTGATGCCGATTATACTTATTCTCTCGGGAATACTGCCGCTATTCTGATTGCTGAAGGGAAAACCGGTTATATGGCTGCCGTTCGCAACCTTAAAGCACCTGCCGATGAGTGGATTGCCGGAGGCGTTCCCATTACAAGCATGATGAATATGGAACGTCGTCATGGTGCCATGAAGCCGGTTATCCGGAAAGCCCTTGTGAAACTTGATGGCAAGCCGTTTGGGAAATTTGCGGACAATCGTGAAGACTGGGCTATGAATACCAGGTATGTTTATCCGGGCCCCATTCAGTATTTTGGACCCAAAGAAGTGTGCGACCTGCCATCGAAGACACTGGAGCTTGAACGTTAACAATTGCCCGTCTGTATAGTCGGGAAAAGTTGCAACAAATCATGTGTCTGTTCAGAAAGTGCCGGTTGCAAGGCCTGCACAGTCGCCAAAACGAAGTCCCGAATGTGTTTTTTGTTGGTTTTTTATTTAAAAAGCCTTACAAAATCTACCGCGGGATGAATATTTTTGGCGACAAGCGTAACACAGCAAATGGTGCTTTATGGACAGACACTGACAAGCGCAATGGACAGATATTTTATTTTAGCAACCCGTATTCCGGAAACATCTGTTTTGTGGTTACGGGTTGTTTTTATTTTTTTACTTTTGGGTCGTGATCCTGCTGCTGAAAGATTTTTTTGGAGCGGGGACAGTCTTGATCTGAGACAATACCTTAAAGCATAAAAGCAATGTCAAATATTATCGCTCTAACCGAAGCCGCTTCAATAGGACTCCACGGTATGGTGTTGATAGCCCGGTCGGATGTGGTGCTGAACGTGAGTAAAATTTCGGATTTTATTGGCAGTTCACGTCATCATGTTGCTAAAATAATGCAGCGATTATCAAAAGCCGGATTTGTGTCATCGAACCGTGGGCCTTCCGGGGGGTTTGTTTTGAAGAAATTACCCGGAGAAATCACGCTTCTTGATATTTACGAGGCCATTGAAGGGCCACTGGCAGTCCAGACCTGCCCGCTGAACAGAGATGTTTGTCCCTTTGGTGAGTGTTTATTGGGTGATCTTTCTCTTCGGGTATCCCGTCAAATCAAAGATTATCTGGGGAGTCACACACTTCAGGATTATCTTTGACGTTCTTCCCTCATCTTAACAAACAGGCAAGCAGCAATTCCTGCTGTTTCGGTTCTTAGTCTGTTTTTTCCCAGTGAAACGGGAATAAACCCCTTCTCTTTTGCCAACAAAACTTCGCTTTCAGAAAAATCTCCCTCAGGTCCGATAAGAATCAAAACACCGTCGCTGTCTTTCCTGTTTTTCAAAAGGTCGGGCAGATATTGCTGCGCTTCCTGGTTATCGCAATAAGCAATGTATTTCAGTGGTTCGGGCAGAGCAGAATTCAGGAAATCCTGAATGTTCGTTAATTCGGTTATTTCCGGTTTCCAAAGGCGCAGCGATTGTTTAGTGGCAGCCGTCAGCACTCTTTCAAGCCGTTGCAATCTGATGTGTTTTCGTTCCGACTGATGGCACAAGAGCGGCGTTATTTTGTCGATACCCAGTTCGGTGCTCTTTTCCAGAAACCATTCAAATCTGTCAATGCTCTTTGTCGGTGCAATGGCAATATGGCATTTTCCTTCGGGTTCATTCTCAATTTCCGTATTTTCAATTCTGATGCGACACGCTTTTGCCGTAGCCTCTGTTATTGTGCCGATGGCACGCACCCCTTTCCCGTTGATGACGTGAATGGTATCTCCCTTGTTATGACGAAGAACTTTTATACAGTGGTGTGACTCTTCTTCGTTGAGAAGACCTCCGTTGGTTAGTATTTCGGGTTCGTAGAAGATTTGCATGGTTGTTATGTCGTTGGGTGTTGTTGGGTTGTCAGGATGTCAGGGGGTTAAATTGTCAGGTTGTTAGAATGTTAAATTGCTCGTTCGGTTTCGATGCTTGGACAAATTCGCTTGTTAGAAGTGTCTGTTCAGAAAAGTGGCTCCCTTCCTCTCAAAAATGTACGCCGGCTTTTAGTGTTTTAAATTCGCAGGGCAGGGTAAAGAAAAAAGTTGAGCCTTGTCCCGGTTTCGATTCAAACCATATCTGTCCTTTCATCATTGTTATCAGGCTTTTGGTGATGGCCAGTCCCAGTCCCGTACCGCCAAATCTTTTTACAGAGCTTTCATCCACCTGTCTGAAACGTTCAAAAATAATATTTTTATGTTTTGGGTCAATGCCCTGACCGGTGTCTTTCACTTCAAACATCAGTGTTTTTTGGTCTTTAATGCTGTATTGTATCTGTATGTAACCTTTTTCGGTGAATTTTATCGCATTGGTTAAAAGATTCAAAAGAATTTGCTGAAGCCGGTAAGGGTCGGCATTAATAAAGAAGTTGTCATCATCGATGCCGTACTTAACCATGAATTCTATGCCGCTTTTCTTTTTCTGTTGCATCAGGTTGATACAAATATTCCTGATATTCCCGAGCAGGTTATGAAGATCGAAAGTTTCCTTTTTAATCTGTAATTGACCCGATTCAATTTTGGAGATGTCAATGATGTCATTGATGATGTTCAGCAGGTTCTCTCCGCTGTTTTTTATCATTTCCAGATATGTTCGGTTATCATTTTGGGGGGATGCTTCAGTGGCCATTAGTTCGGTAAATCCCAGTATGGCATTCATGGGCGTTCTTATTTCATGGCTCATATTGGCGAGAAAAGCAGATTTCAGCCGGTCACTTTCTTCCGCTTTCTCCTTGGCTTCTTTCAGCTGTTGTTCAAACTCTTTCTGCGACTGGATTTCAGTGATGGTACCAACCATTCGCAGGGGGTTCTGACTTTCATCGCGTTCTGTAATTTTACCGTGTATTAAAAACCAGATATAATCACCGGGTTTTGTACGCAATCTTGCCTCACAATGAAACATTTGAGCATGCCCGTTTTTATGCATTTGAAACGTTTCGCAAACCTGTTGCTGGTCGTTGTGATGAAAAAGCGTTGCGTATGTTGATGTGTTAAAACCGATTTCGTTGGGGTTATTGTATTTTAATAATTGTGCAAATCGTTGACTCAGAAATACATCTCCGGTTAAAAAATCAACATCCCATAGCCCCTCATTGGCACCTTCAAGAGCCATTTCCAGACGGTTCTCACTTTGCATCAACTGCTTTTCCGCTTTTCTTTTCTGGCTGATGACGCGCAGAAGTATCAGGATAATGATCAGAAGAAAGGCAAGAATAGACGTAACGATGATCAGTTCCTGCTGAAACCGTTCGAAGGGGTTCTCGGGCTTATTGAGCAGGATAGCTTTGGGGGTCAGTGCCGAGTAGTTGATACCGTTTTTATTGAGCTGGCGGTAGTCCAGCATCAGTTTTTCGGGAGAAGGGGTCAGCCATGGCATGTTTGCATTGCCTTGTAGCATTTTTTTCATGATCCGGGCTGCTTCACGCCCCTGGTCGCATCCTCTTACAACCACACCTCCTACAATGAAGTCGCCAAACAGAAAATCCCAGTTGCTATATATCGGGGCCCGGCAGTTATTATGAAAAAGTCCGGATTCCTGAATCATTTCACGCGGGATTCCGTTACGTTGGATGTACAAACTCAATAAGTAAATAACTTTGTGGTCGGAACATATATTTTTCAGTTCAAAAGTCAGTTGTTCCGGTGATTTAGCTCTCAGCATTCTGTATTTTAAGTCGGGGTGTTTGGTTGTAACCGTTTCGATAAACTGATTGCTGAATATTTTCCCCGAGACTGTTGAGTCAGAGATTACAATCAACTCGTCGAGGTTTGGGTGCAGTTGCTTAATGAGATGCAAAGTGCTGTCGATATTGATGTGCTCATTAATACCTTTGAATCGTGTGGTATCGATTTTGTAATTCCTGATATTGTTGTTTCCGCAAAAAGCAACGGGAACATCACCCCAAATCCTGTCGCCATAACGGAGGAAAAAGTCAAAAGCGTTGTTGTCACTGATTATGATACCGTCTATTTCGGCCGATGAATATTTGTGCTGATAAACTTCACGTAATTGTTCGATGTATGCCTTGTTCTGAAACCGTTTTGAGTCCATATATTCGACAAATACCCTGTACTTGCCGGCATCTGAAAACTCCTCCAGCACCCCACTGGTAATATCAGCCGTCCATTTGAAGGTAGGATGGTATGAGTTAAGTAACACAATGTCGGTGAAACTTGTCTCTCCTCTGGTACAAAAGGGAAAAAGTAATGTCAAAAGTATTACCGGAATGGTTTTCATCAGTATAAAATTAATCTAAGTTATTGGCCTGATGGAACTCGCATGATTGTGTTTTATACATGTCCTTTTGTGACAAACCTTGTCATGCTCGTTTCATCACTATAAATATTTTTTCTTTATACGGGCAAACTATGGTGTTGCAGGGGTTGGTAAAAAAGCTAAAACGCAAAGACGTTTGTTGTGTTTATAATCCACACTACTGGCTACTGACTAAAAACTACTGACTAAATTACTTATATCTAAAAATCTGATAATCTATTAAGGCTATCTTTGTCATGCTCGTTTCATTTGCTTGCTTTTTTCCATCTCATCACGAAAACTTATGAATAATTCAGTTTAAATAAAAATATGGAATTTTTTTGGAGATGCTCAAAACCAGGGAAAGAATATTTGTTCTTAGTGATAGATCGTTGAATTTTTAGATATAAGGTATGAGCTACAGGCAGAAGTTTGTCAGGCAAAAGGCAGAAGATGTAATAGACTTAGTGCTCGTCTGTAAAGTCGGGAAAGTTTCTTACTTAATAATGGGTCTGTTCAAAAGTGTCATTTAGAATGCCTGCCCCCGATATCATCGGGGCAGGCATTGCAACTGGCACTTGATAAAATTTTCCACGTGAAAGACTTTGAAATCTTTTCTTCGCGATTTTAGCGCTTCTTTAATTTCGCGTTCTTGGCGTGGAATAGAAACAGACAAAACTCCTTGCACCCCAAAATAATATTTAGCCGATATTGACAAAATAGCTATTGCAGTAACAGACTCAATAATCATTTTTTCCTACCTTTGTGGCGGCGAAAAGGAAGACAACTATGACAGACCTGCATTTGCTTACAGCAATATCTCCCATCGACGGCCGATACCGTTCGAAAGTGGACGGCCTTGCCCTCTATTTTTCCGAGTATGCTCTTATTCGTTACAGGGTAATGGTGGAAGTGGAATATTTCATTGCCCTTTGTGAGGAGCCGCTGGAACAGTTGAAAAATTTTGATCATGGTAAGTTCGATGTATTGCGTGCCATTTACAGAAACTTTCAGCTCGAGGATGCCGAACGTGTTAAGGAAATAGAAAATGTAACCAACCATGATGTTAAAGCCGTTGAATATTACCTGAAAGAGCAATTCGATCGTCTGGAATTGAAAGGATTTAAAGAGTTTATACATTTCGGTCTTACTTCACAGGATATTAATAATACAGCAATTCCTGCCTCTCTTCGCGATGCTGTGCACGGTGTTTATTATCCGTTTCTGGAAGAACTGATCGCTAAACTCGAAGCGCTTTCCAATGAATGGAAGGATGTCCCCATGTTGGCCAGAACGCATGGTCAACCTGCTTCTCCGACACGCCTGGGAAAAGAGGTACGCGTTTTCGTGGAACGCCTTAAGCGACAGTTGATTTTGCTTAAAGACATTCCTTGTCCGGCTAAATTTGGCGGTGCCACCGGTAATTTTAATGCACACAAGGCTGCCTATCCACAGGTGGATTGGGTTGATTTTGCCAATCGTTTTGTCGGAGAAAAGCTTCAGCTGGAGCGTGAGCAGGTGACCACGCAAATATCCAATTACGATAATTTGGCAGCCATTTTCGATAATTTCAAGCGCATCAATACCATTCTTATTGATTTGGCCAGAGACTTCTGGTTATATATAATGATGGAGTATTTTAAGCAGGAAATCAAGAAGGGTGAAGTGGGTTCCAGTGCCATGCCACACAAAGTGAATCCGATAGACTTTGAAAATGCGGAAGGAAATCTGGGGGTGGCAAATGCGCTGTTTGAACATCTGGCCGCCAAACTCCCGGTTTCAAGGCTTCAGCGCGATTTAACCGACAGTACTGTTTTACGCAACATTGGTGTTCCTCTGGCTCATACGGTGTTGGCGATTCAGTCGTTACAAAAAGGACTGGGAAAGCTTTTAATCAACAAACCTGCCATAGACCGGGACCTGGAAAACAACTGGGCAGTAGTGGCCGAAGCTATACAGACCATCCTGCGACGGGAAGGATTTGCCAATCCTTATGAAGTATTAAAAGACCTGACGCGCACCAATGAAGTGATCAATGAAGAATCTATCTCCCGTTTTGTTGACACATTAGATGTGGATGAGCGGGTGAAAGATGAACTCAAAAAGATTTCTCCACGGAATTATACCGGTGTCGATTTATTTTAGTAATATGCGCGATTACGGAGCTTGAACAGCTTCTTTTCAAGACTACTGAAATGGGATAATACGATATTTTTCTTACGGGTTTTTGAAGTTCAGACATCATAAAATCTAATAATCTAAGCATCTTAAATCTAACATCTTAAATCTAACATCTTAAATCTAAACATCTTAAATCTAAATATCTTAAATCTAAATATCTAACATCTAAATATCTAACATCTAAACATCTGTTAATGCGAGACTTCTGGTTCATAATGAAGCGGTTTTTGCCGCCCTATAAACATCTGCTGGTTTTTAATATTTTGTTTAATCTCCTTTCGGCTCTGTTTGCCGTTTTTTCGGTTGCACTGATGATCCCGATGCTTGAGATTATTCTTGGGCAGCAAAGTGAGGTTTATGCATTGGCAGACTGGAATCTCAACTTTAATGATCTTAAGCACAATTTATATTACTACATCACGCAATTGAAGAACAATTATGGTCCCGGTTGGTCGTTGCTTTTTGTCGGGGTATTTCTTGTTTTCGGAACCCTCCTGAAAACCGGTTTTGCCTATCTGGCCTCCTATACCAGTGTTGGCATCAGGAATGGTGTTGTACGTGATTTGAGATATCAGATATACCGGAAAATACTGAATTTGCACAGCGGTTTTTTCAGTGAGGAAAAAAAAGGAGATATCATTGCCCGGTCAACCGGTGATGTTCAGGAAGTTGAAAATTCCATCATGTCGTCGCTCGATATGTTTCTTAAGAATCCGGTGCTTATTATGGTCTATCTGGCGGCCATGCTGATATTCAGCGTAAAACTCACGCTTTTTGTCTTTGTTGTTTTACCATTGGCCGGATACATCATTGGCCGGGTGGGCAGGAGTTTGAAAAAGACGTCGCGTGAAGGTCAGAATAAGATGGGCGATCTACTGGGAATAATAGAGGAAACACTTTCCGGATTGCGTATCATCAAAGCTTTTAATGCCGAAAAACGGATGGACCACCGTTTCAATGAGGAAATAGAGGAATACCGCAGCATAATGAACCGTCTGATGCGCCGAAGAGATCTGGCACATCCGATGAGTGAATTCCTGGGTACCATAGTGGTGGTTATTCTTGTATGGTTTGGCGGTACGCTGATTCTTACTGAGTCGGACACTCTTAATGCTGCGCAATTTCTGGCTTATCTCGGGATATTTTACCAGGTGATCAACCCGGCTAAAGCCTTTTCCAAGGCATTGTATAATATCCAGAAAGGACTTGCGGCCTTTGACCGGATTGACGGGATTCTTAATGCCGAGGTGAAAATAAAAGAGTCGCCCAATGCCAAACCAATCAATGAATTAAAACAGGGAATCGAATATCGTAATGTAACATTTGCGTATAACAAAACACCCGTTCTCAAAAATATTTCACTTTATATTCCCAAGGGAAAAACCATTGCACTGGTGGGGCAGTCAGGAAGCGGTAAATCTACTTTTGTTGACCTTCTTCCCAGGTTTTACGATGTGAGCGAGGGTGCTATCCTGATTGACGGGATTGATATCCGCGATCTTAAAATTCATGATTTGCGCCATCTGATGGGAAATGTAAATCAGGATGCCATTCTTTTTAATGATACCATTTTTAACAATATTGCTTTTGGTGTTGAAAATGCTACGCCGGAACAGGTTGAAGAGGCTGCCAGGGTGGCCAATGCACACGACTTTATCATGGCGACCGAACATGGATACGATACCATCGCAGGCGACCGTGGGGGACGTTTGTCGGGCGGACAAAGGCAGCGTATCAGCATAGCAAGGGCCGTCTTGAAAAATCCCCCTATCCTTATCCTCGATGAGGCCACTTCGGCCCTTGACACAGAGTCGGAGAAGCTTGTACAGGAAGCGCTTGAAAACCTGATGGCCAACCGTACTTCAATCGTTATTGCGCACCGCCTTTCTACTGTCCGTAATGCCGATTGCATCTATGTATTTCATGATGGTGAAATTGTGGAAACCGGGGATCATCATGAGTTGATTGAAAAAAGAGGTGTCTATCAGAAGTTACATGAGCTGCAGATGCGATAGAGGTAACCCTGAGGAAATATTTTTCAAAAAACTTTGCACCTTCGCGTTTATCGGTCAAAATCTGGCCAGAACGTCTGCTATATGAATGGTTTTTATGGGCAATTCATTTTTCTTGATATAACTTTCGATATTCAACAGGCAGGATGCCTCAGTTGAAACGATGTATTCGGCGCCGGTAGAGAGTGCATTTTCAACTTTTTGTTCCACCATAGCTGTTGACACCGGTACATATTTCACCATGAAAGTTCCGCCAAAACCGCAACAAGTGGTATTGTCGGGTAATTCACGTAATTCCAGCCCCTCGACGTTTGACAGCAGACGACGGGGTTCGTCTTTGATACCATATTCGCGAAGTGCCGAACAGGCATCATGATAGGTTACTTTGTGCGGGAAACAGGCTTCAAAGTTTTCAATTTTCAGGTGATTAACCAGAAAATCGGTCAACTCCACCACATTTTTGCATACGCGGTCAACATCCTCTTTTTTATCAGGATGCTCTTTAAACAATTCCGGGTAATGATTGCGGACATATCCGGCACACGAGGCAGCAGGAATAACAATGGGACGGTCGTTTGGAAAATCCTTCAGAAATTTTTCTGCCGATTTCCTTGATCCGTCCCAATACCCACTGTTGAAAGTGGCCTGGCCACAGCATGTCTGCCGGGGATTATAATTAACCTCTATACCGGCTTTTTCAAGGATTTTTACAACATTCCACCCGGTACCGGGGTATAACTGATCTATAAAACAGGGAATGAATAAGTCTACAACCATGTTGTTACGCCTTTATATTTGATGAGCCACGCCTGAAAAGCATCTTTGTTACCAGACTCATTGTTGTTTTAAATTTTTGAAACGAGCATGACAAGGTTTGTCACAAAAGAACATGTATAAAACTCAATTATGCGAGTTCCATCAGACCAATAATTTAGACTTATTTCATACTGATGAATCCTCATTAACAACGAGTTAACTCTGTTGTAAAAATTTAAAACGCTTTGATTTTGACAAAAATATACTTTTTATACCGTACTCATTTGATGCAAATTTAATGTTTCCTTTGAGAAAGGCAGTCATAGCAGGGCATTTGTTATTAAGTTTTTCGGATTTTTTGCAGTTGCTCAGTGGGTAGCTGGAATAAAATCCATTGATATACTGTTGACACAATGCCGGGTATTCTTGGGTGTAAAACCTTCGCCGAGGAATACATGTCCGAGGTGTGCGCCGCACTGTGCACAAACAATTTCGGTGCGCCGGCCGTCGGCATCGGGTTGCCGCTTTACAGCCCCTTCAATTTCATCGTCAAAGCTTGGCCAGCCGCACCGTGCATCAAATTTATCACTGCTTCGGTAAAGATGTGCTCCACAACGCTTGCAGGTATAGATACCCTTTTCATCATGGTTGTAATACTTTCCGCTAAAAGGCCTTTCGGTGCCTTTGTGAAGAATGACCTGTTCTTCTTCCGGGGTAAGCTGTTTGAAATTCAAACGGGTGCTGTCGTTTTGTGCCATAGTAGTGCTTGTTGCTGTTACTGTTGTTAGTATTGTTAGTATTGTTATTAATGTTTTCATCCGTATAAAATTAGTCTATGTTATTGGTCTGATGGAACTTATCATACTTTAATTGATATTAGATTCTTCGCTCCGCTCAGAATGACAAACTGCTAAGGTTGAGGTTGAGATTAAGGTTGAGATTAAGATTAAGGTTGAGGTTGAGGTTGAGGTTGAGATTGAGATTGAAGTTAAGGTTGAGAGTTCACCACAGTTGACGCAGATGAACACAAATTATTTTTTATTAACATCAATAAAAATCACATTTTAGTCTGTTTGCTTTTTTTAGATTTTCCCCTTCGTCAGCATGACAAAGAGCCTCTTGTCATTCTGAGGAGGTAACGACGAAGAATCTGTTCACTGTTTTTGGTTTCTTAGATGATTAAAGGTTAATTATACATGTTCTTTTGTGGCAAAACTTGTCATGCTCGTTTCATCACTGTAAATATTCTTTCTTTATACGGGCAAGCTGTAGTGTTGCATGGGGTTGGTAAAAAAAGCTTAAACGCAAAGCCGTATGTTGTGTTTATAATTCACACTACTGGCTACTGACTAAAAACTAATGACTAAATTACTTATATCTAAAAATCTAATAATCTATAATGAGTATTCTGGCGGCAAACGCAACACAGCAAATGGTACTTTATGGACAGATGCTAATTAGTTACACTGACGTGCGACGGGCACATCACAACAAATTGTTCCGATCCTTCGGGAGAGATTCGCAGAGCAAAATGGACTTTTTAAGCGGCCTTTTTGGGGCGCTCTCTTAAGTGTTTCCCAACTCCTCGGCTTTATATCCGGCTTCATTAAGAAGCTCTTTTACTTCGTCAGCATCTCCTTCTTCGGTCTTTATGGTCAAAATCCGGTCGGGGCTCTCTAAATCAACGCTCCAGTCGCTGATATTGTTTGATTTGTCCAGAAAAGGAGTTACGGCATTGATGCAGCCGTTGCACTTGATGTTTGTTTTGAATTTTAGTGTTTTCATGGTGTTTGATTTTTGTTTATTTGTTGATAAATCAATTTATTACTGGATGCTGGTTGATGGTCAATTGAAGAGATTCTTCGTCGTTACCTCCTCAGAATGACCCTCCTGATGCTGTGTATCATTCTGAGCGAAGCGAAGAATCTACCCTCTTATATCTAAAAATCTAATCATTTTTTTTGATTACTGTTAAATCTGTGCTCATCTGTGATATCTGTGGTGAATCTGAATCTGAATCTCAACCTCAGCCTTATCCTCAACCTCATTTGGCCAGTAAAGAGATTCTTCGTCGTTCCTCCTCAGAATGACACTGATGCCGTCTGTCATTCTGAGCGAAGCGAAGAATCTATTCTCAACCTTATCCTCAACCTCAGTCTTATCCTCTAAATCTATCTATTTAATCATTTATCTTCGCCTTTTTAAGTCGCAGGCTGTTGCTGACGACCGATACGGAACTGAATGCCATGGCTGCACCTGCAATCATAGGATTCAGCAGGAAGCCCGAAACGGGGAAAAGTACGCCAGCTGCTATGGGAATGGCAATAACATTGTAAAAGAATGCCCAGAAAAGGTTTTGTTTAATGGTTTTTACAGTTTTTCCGGATAGTTTGATGGCCTCGGGTACTTTTAAAAGGTCGGATGAAGTTATGGTCATGGCGGCCACATCCATAGCAACATCGGCGCCTTTGCCCATGGCTATTGACAGATCGGCCAATGCCAGCGCTTCAGAATCGTTAATTCCATCGCCAACCATGGCAACCGTTTTGTTTGTTTTCTGAAGTTCTTTTACAAATTCTGCTTTTTCACCGGGCATTACCTGAGCTTTAAAATGTTTTATGCCTGTGGCATTTGCTACAGCTCTTGCAGTTTGTTGGTTATCCCCGGTAAGCATATAAACTTCTATTCCAAGTTTGTGAAGACGACTGACGGCTTCGCTGGAAGATTCCTTTATCTTGTCGGCAATGGCAACCATTGCTACCGCCTCATCGTTAACAGCCATCAGGATAACCGTTTTTGCATCATCCTGCCATTTCCCTATTTTTTGTCCCGGCGTTTCAGGGAGTTTTATATGGTTTTTCACCATGAGGATTTCATTGCCAATTAATATTTTATCATTGCCAATGGTTGCACTTATTCCATTACCGGAATGATTGAGAAAATGGTCCGCCTCAAATTTTTCAAAGCGACCTGTTTCTTCAATATACCGGACAATGGCACCGGCCAGAGGATGTTCAGAATGACTTTCTGTTGCCAGAAGCATTCCCCGTATTTTTTCTTCTTTTAAGTTGGAATTAATTATTTCAAAATTGGTTACTTCCGGTTTACCCACAGTAATTGTGCCTGTTTTGTCAAGCACAACAGCATTGGTTTTATGGGCTTTTTCGAGGCTGCCGGCGTTTTTTATCAGAATACCGCTATTGGCTCCTTTGCCAACACCCACCATTATAGCAGTCGGGGTGGCCAGTCCAAGTGCACACGGACAAGCAATGACAAGTACCGAAACGGTTGCCAGCAATGCCTGGGTAAGGTATTCCGTACCTCCAAACAGCATCCAGACAACAAAGGTAAGTATGGCAATGCCAATCACTGTTGGGACAAAAACGGATGCCACTTTATCGACCATTCTTTGTACCGGAGCTTTAGTGGCCTGAGCATCCTGAACTGTTTTGATGATCTGAGCCAATATGGTTTCACTGCCTACTTTTTCAGCGCTCATGGAAAAACTGCCGGACTGGTTGATGGTTCCGGTGAAGACCTTTTTCCCCGGTGTTTTTGCAACGGGCATCGATTCCCCGGTTACTGCACTTTCATCAACAAAAGACGAGCCTTCGGTTACTTCACCGTCAACCGGTATTTTATTGCCCGGCTTAACCCTCAGCACATCGCCCTTTTCTATTAAATGTATGTCTGTTTCCTTCCAGGAGCCATCGTCCTGCAATTTAAGCACTGTTTTGGGGCGGAGTCCCATCAGCTTACGAATGGCAGATGAGGTTCCTTCTTTGGCGCGTTCTTCCAGCCATTTGCCCAGCATGATGAAAACAATAATTACGGCAGCTGCTTCAAAGTAGACATGGGCTTCGAGACCTTGTGATGTCCAGACCCCGGGAAAAAGCATGTTGAAACTGCTGAAAAGGTAAGCCATGCTGGTACTCAGAGCCACCAGGGTATCCATATTGGCAGCCCCGTGCCTTGCCTGTTTAAAAGCGTTGATGAAAAAGTGACGGCCAAAGACGAAAAGAACCGGTGTGGTCAGGGCCCACATAATGTAATTGGCGTAAGGGATGTTATGGAAGAACATGCCAATCAGAAAAACGGGAAAAGCGAGCGTACCAGCCCAAATCAGCCGTTTGCGGGTTTGCTGGCTTTTCTTCCGGCGTGCTTCTTCCATGGCTTCTTCGCTGGTCTTCTTTTCATCAATGATCAGATCGTAGCCGATCGAACGGATGGCATTTTTCATTTCCGGAAGTCCCGTGTTTTCAGGAACCCAGGAAACTTTTACGTTGTTTTGAGCCAGATTGACAGAAGCATTCAATACTCCTGGCTGTGCATTCAATATGCTTTCTACGCTTGCCGAACAGGCTGCACACGACATGCCTTCTACCGGCAAAATTTTTTCGCTTATCACCGGTTCAATACCGATGTCTTTAAGATGTTTGGTAGCATGTGTAAGCGTTTCTCCGTTAGCACCATGTACTACGATGCGCTGATTATTCGGTTCCCACTTCCATTCGTGGATATCTTCAATATCTTTAAACGCCCTTGCAATAACGGATTCCTGAATATTACTGCCGGATGTGGTTATGGGGATTATGTATGTTATTTCTTTTTGCGACATAAAGTTTTTCCTTTTATGCAAAGATAAGGGTGTTGCCGGTTGCATCTTTTACATTATTTTCGGAAAAACTTGCAAGGGAATGGCTGTAAAGATATTTGAATGGTTATACCGCTCGGGTAGGCTGGTCGCATAAAGAAGAGGCTGTCTTTTGGGACAGCCTTCTCATCTTATGCTTCTGTCAATCAAACAGTGTTTTAATTCAACCTAAGTTGAGCGGTTTGAACGCAGTGAAAAAGAGAATTATCGTTTAATGAAACGCCCGATGGTTTCTTTGCCCGTAATATCCCGTACGATAAGGAAATAGAGTCCGGGTGTGAGAGAGGAGACATCAAATTTTGTCTGACCATTGGTGGCTTCAAAGATATCGGTGATGCTTCCATTGATCGAAGCTATCGTTACCTTTTCAATTGGTTGTGAACAAACAATCTGAACAAAGTTTTTTACCGGATTGGGAAAGATTTCCAGTCGGGTACCGGCTTTTTCTTCTTTTGCTATGGAGGTGATAGCAGATGGACATTCCACCTGTTCGGGCGTTGAACCGGAATAACAGGTGGTGGATGTTACGCCTTCGATGTTTCCTGTTTGAGCTCCGGATCCATTGTTGAAGATGACATTGACGTGTTTTACTGAAGGGTCAAAGTCATAGCGGAACCATCCGTCCTGGAATTCCGAAATTGGAGTTCCCGGCCAGTCGCCGGTTAACGCTGTTCCGTAAGCGTCCCAGGTATAAATGTTTACCGAAGACCAGCCTTCAGTGTTTTGATAGGCAACAGAAATGGGCTCTGTGGTAGTCCCGTCTGAACAATTCACCCGGATATGCGGCCATTTTCCATCTCCGTTTTTGGTATCCAATGTACTGAAGCAGGCATCCGCCTCAATATTTGTAATATCGATGGTTTGTTCAGTACCATTATTGTTGAACAGGACATTCAGGTATCCTGTAACATTGGAAAAGGTGTAGGAGTACCAGTTATTTTCTTCGTCGGTCATGGCTACTCCGGGCCAGGCAGTGATATCTCCGGTATCGTCCCATGCGTGCACATTTACATTGGTCCATGCAGTGCTGTTGTTGTAAAATTGTATAGTGATGGAGGTTGTAGGAGCCGGTGGGGACGCGGGTTTTGTCCATACTGCATAATCGGTTCCAAAAGTCTGTAGGGTGTAATCAGCCGGGGCATTGTAAGAGGCAGTCCCTATCTTTACAATCAGCGAACCATTGTTTCCGGTTACCGTGGCTACATAAATGTCCTGAGCGTTTTGATTCACTGTAACATTACTTTCGCTGTGAATCCCTGCCAGTTTTCTGGCTGCGATGAGTTCATTGATTTTTGTTTGGTAGCTGGGATCGGTCCAGTGGTTCATCCACACACATGGAATACCGGGACTTGACAGGATAAATGCATAAGCGGCCAAAACATTTCCGGAAAATCGGGAAGCATTATCAGGGCGTCCGGTGTCATGATTGTCCACAAATGTTATTGCATATTTTTTATAGTAATCGTTGTGAATTAGTCCGGCCGGTTGATTCTCTGTTCCGCGCAGCCAGGTCAGTTCAGTCAGGTTATAACCGTTGTTAAAAGCATTGTTGAGGGCATACTTGGCAGGAAAATCAAAGGCTGCGGAAGTGGCGTTAGTGGCATCAATCCAGCCAGTAACCAGGTCATAGTTGCCATCCCAGTATTCACCTACCGAAAGATATGCGTTTGCTGAACTGTTATATATTGCATTATAGCTTCCGGCATAACCTTTAGCAAAGTCATAGCGCCATCCGTTGTAGCCAATTTCATTTTTCAGAAAATCAAGGTAGGCCTTGATGGTGTTTTGGACATTCGTATTGGTGTGGTCCACATCACGGGCTGCTTCGTAATTTTCTCCGGTGTCAGGGTTTCCTGCGGGCATGTGTTCATAAGGCAGGTTTTGATCCTTTACCTCATCGCCTTGACAGATGGCTTCAAGTCCCCATGAATAGGTTGTACCATTGTAGGTCTCTTCAGGAAAATCCACCCAGTTGGATACTCCGTTGCGATGGTTGATGACGATGTCGGCAATGGCTTTGACCCCGTTTTCGTTAAGTGTCTGGATAAGCGTTTTTAGTTCATCCTGCGTTCCGAATGAACTATTCTGATCGAAGTAGAAAACGGGAAGATATCCCATGGAATAATCGGTCAGATCGTTGCCGCTTGGGGGCAACCATATAAGGTCGAAGTGTTGACCGATCTCAGGAGCCATGGTTGTTAAGGCAGTCCAGCTGCTTTCGGAATAGGTATCCCAACCAAAGCCCTGTAGCATCACATCGGTACATTGTGCGGGCACTTGTGATTTAACAGGCGCTAAAAAGAAAAACAGGATTAGGATTAAAAACAATTTTTGTGTGTAGTAGGATTTTTTCATAATGTACGAATTTTGGTTTTTTGTTAAAACATGTGTAGGGGTTTTAAATTTAGATTGCAGGAATAAAAATAGAAATTTTTTAACGAATGAAACAAGTTGAATATCAAAAAAATAATGTAAAATTTTGCAAACGTTACCGCAAACGTTTGCGGTAACGTTTGCAAAAAAAATAAGCCTTATTAAAGTGACGTAAACAAGGTGTTTTATTTAAAAAGTTAATGTCTGTTAATGGAAGTGATTCCTGGAAACGGGAATTCAGGAATTTGATGTGAATATGGAAAGTAAGAAGTCAAATGTATCTTTTTAGTCTGGGATGATATCGCGCAGGCATTGCAACCGGTACTTTATGGACAGGCACTAATTACAACTTATCTATGTCATTTCTTAATGGTTTCCTGAGTTTTTTAAAGTCGCCAGGGGTCATACCGGTAATTTTTCTGAATTGGTTAGACATGTGAGCCGGGCTGCTATAGCCGAGCGTATAAGATATTTCGGAAAAATTCATTTCTCCGTAGGCAATGAGTTCTTTGATTTTTTCAATTTTCTGTTTAATGATAAATTGTTCGATGGTAATCCCTTCGATTCCTGAAAAGAGGTGACTCAGGAAACGATAGTTGTGACTGACCTGTTCCGACAGCCACTTAGACCAGTTAAATCCCTGTTGAAGGTTTTCGTGGTGTATTTTTTGAATTACGAGTGTCTTTATTTTATCTACAAGCTGTTTGTTACGGTCTTTTATGCGTTCAAAACCAATTTTTTCCAGCTTTTCATCCAGTTCGTTCAATCTTTCTTCCGAAAGTTCTTCTTCAATTACGGCCACACCAAGCTCGACCGAAACGGGATGCAGCCCCATTTCAGTTAATAGTCCTTCAACTGCCATGATGCAGCGTGGACAAACCATATTTTTAATGTGAATGGTCATTTGTTACTTTGTTAATTTGTTGTCGGGTTTCGAGTTTCGGGTTGCGGGTTGGCGCTTCCCCCTTTAGGGGGTCAGGGGGTGCGCGACCGGGTTTCAAGTTTCGTGTTTTCGGGTTCCGTGTTTCGAGTTCAGAGTTTTGGGTTTTGCGGGTTCTGGATTTCGGTTTCCGAGTTCCGAGTTCCGGGTTTCGTGTTCCGTGTTCTGAATTGGGGGGTTGGGTTATGCGGGTTGACCGTTCCCCCTTTAGGGGGCCAGGGGGTGCGCGACAGTGTTTCGGGTTTCGTGTTCCGTGTTCTGAATTGGGGGGTTGGGTTTTGCGGGCTGACCGTTCCCCCTTTAGGGGGTCAGGGGGTGTGCGATAGGGTTTTGGGTTCCAGGGTTTCGAGTTCAGAGTTTTGGGTTTTGCGGGTTCTGGATTTCGAGTTCCGAGTTCCGAGTTCCGTGTTTTGTGTTCTGAATTGGGGGGTTGGGTTATGCGGGTTGACCGTTCCCCCTTTAGGGGGTCAGGGGGTGTGCGACAGGGTTTCGGGTTCCAGGGTTTCGAGTTCAGAGTTTTGGGTTTTCCGGGTTCTGGATTTCGGTTTCCGAGTTCCGAGTTCCGGGTTTCGTGTTCCGTGTTCTGAATTGGGGGGTTGGGTTATGCGGGTTGACCGTTCCCCCTTTAGGGGGTCAGGGGGTGTGCGACAGAGTTTTGGGTTCCAGGGTTTCGAGTTCAGAGTTTTGGGTTTTGCGGGTTCTGGGTTCCGAGTTCCGAGTTCCGAGTTCCGTGTTTTGTGTTCTGAATTGGGGGGTTGGGTTATGCGGGTTGACCGTTCCCCCTTTAGGGGGCCAGGGGGTGCGCGACAGTGTTTCGGGTTTCGTGTTCCGTGTTCTGAATTGGGGGGTTGGGTTTTGCGGGCTGACCGTTCCCCCTTTAGGGGGTCAGGGGGTGTGCGATAGGGTTTTGGGTTCCAGGGTTTCGAGTTCAGAGTTTTGGGTTTTGCGGGTTCTGGATTTCGAGTTCCGAGTTCCGAGTTCCGTGTTTTGTGTTCTGAATTGGGGGGTTGGGTTTTGCGGGCTGACCGTTCCCCCTTTAGGGGGTTAGGGGGTGTGCGATAGGGTTATGCGTTTTGTGTTTCGAGTTCCGTGTTTCGTGTTCAGCGGGTTGACCGTTCCCCCTTTAGGGGGTTAGGGGGTGCGCGACTGGGTTTTGCGTTTTGAGTTTCGGGTTCTGAATTAAGTATTGGGGTGTCAACCTCATTTTCAACCTTATTCTCATCCTCAATCTCATTTGAATTGGTTATTGAAATAATCTGTGTAAATCTGTGCCATCTGTGGTGCACTCTCAACCTCAACCTCAGCCTCAACCTCAGCCTCAGCCTTAACCTTAACCTCAATCTTAGCCTCAGCTTCAGTCTCAGTTTTTTAGTCCGCTACGTTCGAGCAAGGGTTCAATGGATGGTTCCTGACCTCTGAATGCCACATAAAGTTCCATAGGGTCTTTTGTTCCACCTTTTTCCAGGATGTTTTTCCTGAATGAGTTTGCAATTTCTTTGTTAAATATACCGTTTTGCCTGAATAATTCAAAAGCATCGGCATCCAGCACTTCAGCCCATTTATATCCGTAGTAGCCTGCGGCATAACCGCCGTCAAAAATGTGGCCAAAGGCAGTACTCATGCAACTTCCTTCTACATCCGGAAACAGTTCGGTTGGTTTCATGGCTTCTTTTTCGAATTGAGCCACTTCTTTGGTGACAGGCTTGTCGATGGTATGCCAGGCCATGTCGTTCATTCCGAAACTCAATTGACGAACCGTGGAGTAGCCGCTCTGGAAATTACCGGCAGCAATTATTTTATCCACCATATCCCCGGGGATGGGTTCTCCTGTTTCGTAGTGTGTGGCAATATCCTGAAGCCATTCTTTCCGACGGGCCCAGTTCTCCATGATTTGAGAAGGCAACTCAACAAAATCACGATAGACAGAAGTGCCTGCCATCGATTCGTAGGTAACCCGGCTCAACATACCATGCAGGGCATGTCCAAACTCGTGAAGAAAAGTAGTGACTTCATTATAGGTAAGCAATGCCGGTTTGGATGCAGTCGGGCGTGTAAAGTTGGTCACCACGGAAATGTGCGGACGAACATCCTTGCCGTTTTCCACATGCTGCTCAAGATAAGAAGTCATCCAGGCTCCACCCTGTTTACTTTCACGTGGAAAGAAATCCAGATAAAGAACAGCCAGGAAGCTGCCGTCGTTATCAAAAACTTCGTAGGCTTCTACATCCTTGTGATAAACCGGAATTTCTTTACTTCTCTTATAGGTAAGACCATATAGCTTACGGGTAAGATCAAATATGCCCTCCTTAACTTTCTCAAGCTGGAAGTAGGGTTTTGTCATTTCGTCGCTTATGTTGAAACTTGCGGTTTTCAGTTTTTCGGAATAATAAGCAAAATCCCATCGCTGAAGTGTGTCGTTGAAACCAAGCTTCCGGGCATATTCTTCGACTGCCTTCACGTCCTTTTCGGCAAACGGGAGCGATGCATCCAATAATTGCTGAAGAAACTGATTGACCCGTTCGGGTGATTTGGCCATGCGTTCCGATAAAACATATTCGGCGTGATTGGTATAGCCCAGCAATCTGGCACGTTCCAACCGAAGTGCAACGGTTCTTTTAATAATCTCGTTGTTGTCTCTTTTGTTCCCTTTATTACCCCGGGAGGTATAAGCCCTGAACATTTTTTCGCGTAGTTCGCGATTATCGGCATATTTCATAAAAGGAAGATAACTGGGGAATTGAAGTGTAAATATCCATCCTTCCTGATTGTCTTGTTTTGCCCTTTGTGCCGCTGCTTCAATAACATCGCCGGGAAGTCCCGAAAGGTCTTTTTCGTTGGTGACGTGAAGTTTAAAATCATTGGTTTCGGCCAAAACATTTTCCCCAAACTGCAGGGATAACTTAGATAATTCTGCAGATATTTCGCGGTATCTCTCTTTGTCTTTCCCGCTGAGACGAGCACCGCGACGTGTAAAGCCCCTGTAGGTATCTTCCAGAAGCTTATGCTGCTCTTCATTAAGTGCGGCCGACTCATGATCGTTTTCATAGACGGTGCTGACCCGCTCAAAGAGCTTTTCATTCAGCCAGATGTCGTTTGAATATTCCGAGAGCATTGGTGACACTTCTCTGGCAATGCTTTGTATTTTTTCGTTGGTTGCGGCCGAGTTCAAATTGAAGAAAATACTGCTGATGCGGTCGAGCAGCTTCCCCGACTTTTCCAATGCTTCTATGGTGTTCTCAAAAGTTGGTGTTTCATCATTGTTGATGACGGCGGCTATCTCACGTCTTCCTTCTTCCAGTGCTTTTTCGAAGGCCGGCATGAAATGTTCCTCCGAAATTTTGTCAAATGGTGCCGTCTGATGTGGTGTGTTGAATGGTTGTAGTAACGGGTTGTTAGTATTCATATTATTTTCGTTTTTACATGATATATGTGTTGCTGTAAATGCGATAAACAGCAGCAAAGTTAAAATGTTTGTTTTCATCCGTATAAAATTTATTTATTAAGGTCAGATGGAACTCGCATGCAAGAACTTATACATGTTCTTGTTGTGGTATGCCTTGTCAGGCCCGTTTTATCTTACATTTAATAAATTGTTACGACTGTTAGAATTGTTAAAGTTGTTAGTTGTTAGAATGTTATAAGTTTTATTACATTAGCTAACAATCCTAACATTCCTAACAATCTAACATTCCTAACAATTTTATAACAATCTTTGCCATGCTCGTTTCATCCGTATATAATTTACTTAAGTTATTGGCCGAATGCAGCTCGCATGCAATATTTGCCCGATACGAAATGCAATTTTAAGGTTTTATCCCGGTTTCAGGAAAGACAGATATCATATTTTATTAATCAGAAGATGTGAAAATGATATCTGGCCAAATTTTTGTGAGAACTCAGGTAAAAGAAACAGGGCAGCTGGAAGCAATCAGAAATATTAATAGCGAAGAAAAAAATAAATCCGGCGCAGCAACGTTTTACGTAAAAAGCTAAATAGGCTATACCTATACCCATGGGGTCTCCATCGATTATTTTCTGTTCATAAAGTACCATTTACTGTGTTACGCTTGTCCGAATAGTACTCGGAGAAATTAAGGCTTTCGTGAAACCGGATTTTTCCGATTACGTAGAACAACGCACGAGAATACCTGAATCACGGGCGGTTTATTTTTCAATTTAATCAAATTTGAATCAGATGAAGACATTAAGAAAAAGTTTAGTGGTAATTTTAGCCTTAATGGTAAGTCATTCCGTCTTTTCCCAGGAACCATTGAGAGATTTTTTTCAGGCAGGAAAGGGAGATGCAGAAATTTTAACAAAAGCCTATCTTCAGCCTTATGGTGAGATGCTGGGAACTTCACTTAATGCCGGGTGGTACAATAATGCAAAGGTGCACAAGTTTGGCGGTTTTGATGTTACTTTTAGCGTGATGAATGCGGTAGCTCCATCTTCAGCCACATCTTTTGATGTTAATGCTTTGGGACTGGAAAATTTTTCAGCAACCGGGAATAGTGTTGCCCCAACTGTTGCTGGTGAAATGAGTGAGTCCTCAAGGCCTGAATTACAGCCTAATGTACAAGGTGGTGAATATGCCGCATTTAAGATGCCCAATGGATCAGGCAATGATAAATTACCCATTCCTATGCTTCAGGCTGCCGTCGGTCTTCCGTTTAATACTGAGATTATGGCACGGGTTGTTCCCAAGATGAGTTTTGGAGATGCCGGAAAAGTAAGTGTTCTGGGATTTGGATTGAAGCATAGTTTGAAAGATTATATCCCGTTTGTAAAAAGGATTCCTTTTCTGCAGATGTCCGTTTTGGCCGGTTATACCGATTTTAATACTACATACGGAATATCCGGTAGTGAATACGTGACAGTCGAAAATGGTGAACTGGCCGTTTCTTCCGGTGCATTTACATCAAGATTGCTGGTTGGAGCTAATTTTCCGGTAGTTGCCCTTTATACGGGCGTTGGATATGGCTCAACCAACAGCGATTTTGATATTAACGGAACCTACGAAGTAGCAAGTCTGGGTGAAAGTTGGACAGATCCTTTTACCATCGGGTACAAAACCAACGGATTTGATTTCAATGCAGGGGTCAGACTCCGTCTTGGATTCCTCGCTCTGCATGCCGATTATACGGTTGGTGACTATTCCGTCCTGACGGCCGGTGTAGGCATCAATATCCGTTAAATTTTACCAGCTCAGAGAGTGGTTTTCTCTTTTTGTGCGGTGCTTCAACCTCTTCAGGGTGACCAATGGGCAGCAAAACTGTTGGCTCAAGGTGTTTGGGGAGGTTGATGAGTGCTTTTTGAACAGTAAGTTTTCGGGATGTTTTTCGTATTATCCAGGATATTAAATGTTTTCTTTTCGCCCTTAATTTGGGTGGTTATCTTGCTGGTGGCCTCATTGTTACTGAAAAACAGGATGAGGCGACAATTTTTTTATGCCGCATTCCTTCTTTTACTTTTATTTTCTAACGGGGCCGTTTTTCATTCGGTTGCAGGATTATGGGAGGAACCACAGAAAAAGGCCTCTCAACTTCATTCGAATTACCGGAAAATTGTTGTTTTAGGGGGGATGGCTTCGGAAAACAGCGTTAACGGGTTGCCACGTTTTTCACAAAGTTCCGACCGTCTGTGGCAGGGTTTGTGGCTGTTAAAGACCGGTAAGGCCGATACATTGATCCTTTCGGGCGGACGTGGTACACTTTTCGATAAACAAAAACCGGAAGGCGAATTGCTGAAAAATTATCTGGATGATATTGATGTGCTGAGTGATCAGATAATTATCGAGTCTGTATCCCGCAACACTTATGAAAATGCGGTGGAGACGGCAAAGATTTTTAACAATACGGGAATGTCCAAAGAGATTATCCTGGTGAGTTCGGCTTTTCATATTCCGCGTGCCCGAGCATGTTTCGAAAATCAGGGGTTTACGGTCGATGTTTTTCCTGCTGATCCGCTTACCGGGGTCAGACCTTTGCAATGGAAGGATTTTATCATTCCGTCAGCGTACGTTATGGATCAATGGGGCGTTCTTTTTAGAGAGTGGGCAGGTATTTTGATGTATAAAATAAATGGATATATTTGAAAGGGAAAGATATAACAATTGTTAGATTATTAGATTATTAGATTTTTAGATTTAAGATGGTAAGATGTAAGATAAAACGCACCTGACAAGGCATACCACAACAAGAATAGATATAAATGCTTGCATGCGAGTTCCATCCGACCAATAACTTAGACTAATTTTATACGGATGAAAAG
>NZ_AEWI01000045.1 GCF_000191885.1 Anaerophaga thermohalophila DSM 12881 | reverse complement strand
TGTGTCCCCGGCAAAATCGATGAAAAGTTTTTCGCCAGGCACGTATAAATCCTTTAAGATTGAAGAAGGTGTTTTCCCCCGGGCTTTAATGTGCTGCCTGAAATGATACCGAAACTGTGTCAGACTATATCCATTAGGATTTTCTGCAATATATTCCTCCCAGAGTGTTTTGAGGTTTACATGCTTCCTGTTCAACTCTTTTTCGAAGTATGAGAGCTTGCCCTTTAACACCTCGAAGCGATCGTCCGGATAGGCAGGATTGCCTCCGGTCATGCGGTGCTGTAAAACCGGGTCATCCAGTTTTAGCAATTCTTTAATGGATAATTGGTCGTGTTTGGCTCGTTTTACGTAACGATTGACCGTTTCCTTGTTTACTGAAAGTTCTGCGGCTATTTGGCGGTTGGAAACGCCATTTTGATGCAGCCGGAGCATTTGTTTTACGTTACTCATCTCTTTTATCTTTCCTGCCATGACTTTAAGTTTTTTCTATACGTTTTGTGCATAGAAAAATACTGGCAAAAAAGTGAACGGCAATGCTCTGTTTTTGAAAAGTGACTTCCCCGGGGGGACATACTCCGTTTCGGATTTTATTCCAGATCGTTACAAACTTAAAATGGGTGGCAATGCTCCGTTTTTCAACCAATTTTCATCCAGTTGAAAACCAATGGGTGGCAATGCTCCGTTTTTTTAACCATTTTTGGCCGTTTTAAGCGTTTTTGAACGGCAATGCTCCGTTTTTTAACGCTTTTTTTGGCCGTTTTTCAGACCTTGGCTAGGCCGTTTTTTGGGTGGGTATGCTCCGTTTTATCCACCCTAAATTATAAACAAAAAACCCGCACCAGATTTTGACGCGGGTTTTTCTGAAAAATTATCTGAAAAGCTTAGTTCTTATTCATGGCTTTTTTCACCACGGCTTTAAAGGCATCGGGGTGATTAACGGCCAGGTCGGCCAGAACTTTGCGGTTAATGTCGATGTTTTGTTGTTTCATAAGTCCCATAAGACGGCTGTAGGAAATGCCTTCGAGACGGGCGGCGGCGTTGATACGCTGAATCCACAGCGAACGAAAATTTCTTTTCTTCGCTTTACGGTCGCGGTAAGCATATACCATACCTTTTTCCCAGGCATTTTTGGCGACTGTCCACACGTTTTTTCGACGACCAAAATACCCTTTGGTGAGTTTCATCACCCTTTTTCTTCGTGCTCTTGAAGCAACAGCATTTACTGATCTTGGCATGTTTTTACTGTTTTTTAGAATGGTTAGCGTCCTGTTCAGGAACTTTTAGCTAAGTCATTCACAGGTTTTTTAAATAAATTGATTTAAAGAATAGCGGATTTTTACTTCATTCCGAGTAAAAGCCTCACGTTGTTACGATCGGCTTTGTGCACCTCGCCAAAATAGGTCAGATTCCGCTTTCTTTTCTTTGATTTTTTAGTCAAAATGTGACTTTTGTAAGCATGCTTACGCTTGATCTTTCCACTGCCGGTTAACGCAAAACGCTTTTTGGCACTGGAATTCGTCTTCATTTTTGGCATTGTTCTATATATTTATTTGGTATAAAAAATACAGATTAGTTCTTCTTTTTGGGTGAAAGGAACATGGTCATCCGTTTTCCTTCGAGGCGGGGCATCTGCTCTACTTTTCCGACTTCTTCAAGGTCTTGCGCCAGCCGGAGCAACAGGATTTCTCCTTTCTCCTTGAAAAGAATGCTTCGACCTTTGAAAAAGACAAAAGCCTTTACCTTATCGCCTTCTTTCAGGAACTTTTCGGCATGTTTCAGTTTAAAATTATAGTCGTGTTCATCGGTATTGGGGCCAAATCTGACCTCTTTCACTGAAACCTGAACCGATTTTTGTTTCTGTTCCTTTTGTTTTTTCTTTTGCTGATAGAGGAACTTCTGATAATCAATGATCCGACAAACCGGTGGATCGGCCTTTGGGGAAATTTCCACAAGGTCAAGTTCCATCTCGTCGGCCAGTTTCAGGGCCTCGCTTGTCGGGTAAACCCCTGGTTCGTCAATGTTATCTCCAACAATACGTACCTGGGGTACGCGGATTTGACGATTGGTCCTGTACCTGAGTTCATCTTTGGGGTTACGTCCGATGTTTTTTCTTGGTCTTCCTATATCTAAACCCTCCTTTTACTTTACCAAATTCTTGCTTGCAAGAACCCGGGTTTAATTAAACAATCAATTATATTTATGAGCCTGGTCTAAAAAGCATCTTTGTTGCCAAACTCATTGTTGTTTAAAATTTTTGCATCCTCATTAACAACAAGTTAACTCCGGTACAAAAATTTAAAACGCCTATATTTTGACAAAAATATGCTTTTTATACCGCACCCATTTATTCCTGAGTCTTTTTCACCTCTTTTTTTAATTCTGTTCAAATCCCCCTCTATTTCTACCCTTCTTTGGAGGGGTTGGAGGAGGCTAAGGAAGGCTCTTTTTTTCTTCCTTTTTAATGAAGTCAATAAACGCATCAATAGTCATAACGCCTTTATCGCCTTCACCCTGCCGGCGCACAGAAACCTGGTTTCCGGCAGCTTCTTTTTCTCCGACGATCAACAGGTAAGGGATACGTTTCAGCTCATTGTCCCGTATCTTTTTACCTATCTTCTCATTACGGTCGTCTAACACGGCGCGAATATCGGAATTATTCAGCAAATTTAAAAGATTTTTAGCGTATTCATTATATTTTTCGCTGATGGGCAGAATTACAGCCTGTTCCGGGGTGAGCCACAGCGGAAATTTTCCTGCAGTATGTTCGATCAAAACCGCCACGAATCGTTCCATGCTGCCAAAAGGCGCACGATGGATCATAATCGGACGGTGTGGCTGGTTGTCCTGGCCTATGTATTCCAGTTCGAACCGTTCGGGCAGGTTATAGTCTACCTGGATGGTTCCCAGCTGCCATTTTCGGCCGATGGCATCGCGAACCATAAAGTCGAGTTTCGGGCCATAGAAGGCTGCTTCCCCGGTTTCGATAACTGTTTGCAATCCTTTTTCTTCGCAGGCCTCGATAATTGCCTTTTCGGCTTTTTCCCAATTTTCGTCGCTCCCGATGTATTTTTCTTTATTGTTGGCATCGCGAAGTGAGATTTGTGCCGTGTAATCGTTAAAATCGAGTGCCTTAAAGATATAGAAAATGATGTCGATAACCTTTTTAAACTCATCTTTCAACTGGTCGGGGCGGCAAAAAATGTGTGCATCGTCCTGGGTAAAGCCCCGGACTCTGGTTAATCCATGCAGCTCACCGCTTTGTTCATAGCGATAAACCGTTCCGAATTCGGCAAGTCTGACGGGCAGATCCCTGTATGAATGGGGTTTAATTTTGAAAATTTCGCAATGATGGGGGCAATTCATGGGTTTCAGCAAAAATTCTTCTCCCTCGGTGGGTGTATGAATGGGTTGAAACGAATCGGCCCCGTATTTGGCATAATGGCCGGATGTTTCGTACAACTCCTTTTGGCCTATGTGAGGTGTTATAACCTGTTCGTAGCCGTATTTTTGCTGTACCCCTTTGAGGAAGTTTTCCAGACGTTCGCGCAGTTTGGCTCCTTTGGGCAGCCATAGCGGCAATCCCTGGCCAACACGTCGCGAAAATGCGAAAAGTTCCAGCTCTTTGCCCAATTTTCTGTGATCGCGTTTTTGGGCTTCTTCGAGTTTTTGGAGGTATTCATCCAGCATTTTTTGTTGAGGGAATGAAATACCATAAACCCGGGTAAGCTGTTTACGGGTTTCGTCACCGCGCCAGTAAGCTCCGGCGATGCTCAGTAGCTTGATGGCTTTGATGGGAGCCGTGCTGGGCAGATGAGGTCCGCGACAAAGATCGGTAAAGTGCCCCTGCTCGTAGAAGGTGATTGTGCCGTCTTCCAATTCTCCGATTAGTTCAACTTTGTAAGGGTCTCCCTTTTCTTCGAAATATTTCTGGGCTTCCTTCTTGGAAACTTCCCGTCTTTTGTATTCTTCTTTTTGACGGGCCAGCTCAATCATTTTTTTCTCGATTTTTGGCAGATCGGCATCCGAAATTGTTCGGTCACCCGGGTCAACATCGTAGTAAAAACCATTTTCGATGGCCGGGCCGATGCCAAACTTAATGCCCGGATACAATTCTTCCAGAGCTTCGGCTAAAAGGTGTGCCGAAGAGTGCCAAAAAGCATGTTTGCCTTCGTCATCTTCCCATTTATGAAGTTTTATTTTGGCATCCTCCTTAATCGGCCGGTGAAGATCGTACAACTGATCGTTCACAGTGACGGCCAGCACTTCTTTAGCCAGCCGCGGACTGATGTCACGGGCAATTTCTTCGCCGGTAACACCTTCCGGATACTCTCGTACCGATTGATCGGGTAATGTTATTTTTATCATTATTTGTACTTTTGTGCTTTTAGAACGTGCAAAGATAAGTATATTATGGAAAGGTGCAAAGAGGGGGGATTAGGCAATTAGGGGATTAGGGGATTAGGGGATTAGGGGATTAGGGGATTAGGGGATTAGGGGATTAGGGGATTAGGGGATTAGGCAAATAGGCAAATAGGCAAATAGGCAAATAGGCAAATAGGCAATTAGGGGATTAGGCAATTAGGTGATTGGGCAAATAGGCAAATAGGTGATTGGGCAAATAGGCAATTAGGGGATTTGGCAAATAGGCAATTAGGTGATTGGGCAAATAGGCAAATAGGCAATTAGGGGATTTGGCAAATAGGTTAAAAAATAAACTTAAAATCCGGAATCCGGCGTGAAAGCAAATTGAGGCTGAGGCTGAGGTTGAGGTTAAGGTTGAGGTTGAGAGTGCACCACAGATAACACAGATTTACACAGATTTGACAACAATCAATCAGAGGGTTAAACCAAAACAAGAAACCCGAAACCCACAACTCGAAAACCCGAAACAAGAAACTCGAAACTAATAGACCAATTAACCAATTTTTGCAGAGCAAACGGCAGAGCCGGGCGAACAAAACCCAAAACCAGAAACCAGCAACAACTCAGAACACATAAAATGTATGATTGAACTCAGAAACATATTTCTTTCATTTCAGGAAACTATTGTTTTTAATGATTTTTCTTTTTTTGTTAAGAAGGGAGAGAATATTTGTATTTCGGGTCCTTCGGGGAAAGGCAAATCGTCCGTATTAAAAATGATACAGGGATACTTATTGCCTGACAGTGGCGACATCTTTGTTGGCGGATTGGTACTGGATAAGCATAATATAAAATCTATCCGCTCTCAATTGGCCTATGTGCCTCAGAATATTCATCTGCCTGTTGCTACGGGGAAGGAACTACTGGCTCTTATCGGAAACGAGCGAAAAGAAAGTCTGGCTGTAAGCTTTCTTGAGCAATTGGGGCTTCCTTCGACGATGATAGAGCGCCCTTTCGATGAAATGAGTGGTGGACAAAAACAGAGAATTGTCATTGCCGTGTGTCTTTCGCTCGAGCGTGAAATACTTCTTTTGGACGAACCAACGGCCTCTTTGGATGATGAATCCATACTGAAGTTGATTGATGTTGTTAACTGTCTTGAGGATACAACCGTTGTATCAGCGTCGCATAATAAAAAGTGGAGCAATGCCGCCGGTGAAGTGATATATTTATGAGACCCCCTGAATCCCTTTGGGGGCATAACGTACCTAAAACTTTCTGAAGAAGTCGGGACAAGTTATGATACTTCTTTGTGCCTTTTGCGTGTTAATATTTTGCGGCTTTTGCGTGGAAGATTTATGTAAGCTTAAGTACGAACAATCATTAAAGTTAACACCCTAACACCCTGACACCCTGACACCCTAACACCCTAACAATCTAACAATCTAACACCCAATGATAGACATAGGAATCTGGAAACTCATTTTAGGATTTTCGATACTTGTAATACCCTTGTTGGTATTCATGCACTACCGTATCAGGCTGATAAAAGACATGTTTGTCAGTACAGCCAGGATGGTCATTCAGTTGGCACTTGTGGCTGTTTATATGGAATGGATATTTGATAAAAACAACGCATGGATCAATTCACTGTGGGTTATTATAATGGTATTGGTAGGAGCGGGAACCATCGTGAAGCGTCTGAGAATGAACTGGCGAACTTACCTGTTCCCCTTTATTCTGTCCGGTCTTGTTTCAATGGCGATCATTGATGCCTTTTTCCTGGGGGCGGTTATCCGGCTCGATTATTTTTTTGAGGCACGTTACTTTGTGCCCATATCGGGAATGGTTCTTGGAAATTCACTCAATCATAATATTGTGGGCCTGACAACCTATTTTGGAAGCTTGTCGCAAAAGAAGGAGCTGTATTATTTTCTACTGACCAACAGTGGCAGCCGCCGTCAAACATTGTTGCCTTTTATTCAGGATGCATTGGTGAACGGATTGAATCCTCTTTTAGCGAATATGTCGGTGATAGGACTTATTTCGCTTCCGGGAATGATGACCGGACAAATTCTGGGCGGTGCTTCTCCGGCAGCTGCCATCAGGTATCAGGTGATGATTATGGTCGCTATTTTTGCCGGGTGTACTATGACTTTGGTTTTAAGTATCCTTTTGTCGGGCCGGTTTGTTTTCGATGATTATGGAAATGTGAAGCAGTGAGGGGAGGGGTGTTTGTTTCTGGTTTCCGGATTCGTGTTCCGAGTTCCGTGTTCCGAGTTCCGAGTTCCGGTTCCGGGTTTTGGTTTAACCCTCTGTTCGATAATTGTCAAATCTGTGTAAATCTGTGTCATCTGTGGTGAACTCACCGCCTCAGCCTCAACCTCAATTAGTCACTGAAGAGATTCTTCGTCGTACCTCCTCAGAATGACAGTTTTTAACTTGTTGTCATTCTGAGCGAAGCGAAGAATCTTATGCTGAATTATGGTCACTTGACAATTAAACATTGATCCATATCAAATCTGTGTCATCTGTGTCATCTGTGGTGAACTCACCGCCTCAGCCTCTGCCTCAACCTCTGCCTTATTTGGTGAAATAAATCGCTGAGGAAAGCGAATATTGAGCGGATCTGTTTTCACAAAATTGTCATAAACCGAAGAAATTATTTAACTTTGATAAGAATAAAACAATTGTAGAAATGATAATTGAAATTCGTAAGCCATTAACAAAATCGAAAATTCAAAAAATATCAAAACGGCTTTCTGAAAGGAAGTCGAAAAAAAAAGTATTTAATCCTGACAAATACTTTAATACCATAAAATGGCAAGAAAAACCTGCTGAAATCCAAACTCAAATGAGAAATGAATGGAAATAGTATTCTTGTTGATACGAATATCGTAATTTCTTTAACCAATGGTTATGAAGATATTTTACCAATTCTACGAAACAAGATTGTTTATCTTTCCGTTCTTTCAGAAATGGAGTTACTTTCATGGCCAAAGATTAACAATTCTGAGATTAAGGTTTTAAAGAATATGCTTAAAGAATTCAATATTATTGAATTAAATCAAAGAATAAAAGAGAAGGCCATATTTGTCCGCAGGAACTATTCTTCCAAATTACCCGATGCTATCATTGCTGCTACATCTATCTGTTATGATCTTCCTTTAGTCACTTATGACAAAGGGTTTTCAAAAATTTCACAATTGGATTTGCTTTTGTTGAATTTTGATGCCTGATTGAAAATTTTTCCCGAAGAAATGATTGATTGGTTAATGCGTAATTGGTTACTGATCATTAGAGGAGATTCTTCGTCGTCCCTCCTCAGAATGACAAAAGAGGCCTTCCTGTCATTCTGAGCGAAGCGAAGAATCTCATCCTGAATTATGGTCAATTGATAATTAAACATTGATCCATATCAAATCTGTGTAAATCTGTGATATCTGGGGTGAACTCCCAATCTCAGCCTTAACCTCAACCTTAACCTCAACCTTAACCTCAACCTCAACCTCAACCTCTGCCTCAACCTCAACCTCTGCCTCAACCTCTGCCTGCTTAGCTCACCCTGACGGTTGGTAAACTTTCAATATCGAGTTTATTCCAGGGTAGTAACGAACCATTTTCCGTTTTCATTTTCTGGTCTCCGTCATAAATAATAAATAATTGTTCAGCGGGGGTTTCTGAGAGCTTTTTCCACTTTTTTAGCCCTTTAAAGAACTGAGGAGAAGGCGTTTTCCCTGATTTGATTTCAAATGCTGTTTTTTTGTTGTCTTTTTCAATAATCAGGTCGATTTCATTTCCTGTTTTATCGCGCCAGAACGAAAGAGTCGGGGAAACTCCCCTGTGGTAGAAATACTTTAAGAATTCGTTAATAACCAGATTCTCAAATAATCCGCCGCGGAGAAAATGCGTGTTTAGCTGAGTAGGTGATGAGATTGATAGAAGAGAACAAGCCAGGCCGGTATCATAAAAATACAATTTTGGTGTTTTTACCAATCTTTTAGAGTAGTTATTGTGATTGGGCTGAAGCAGGTAAACAAGGTAACTGGCCTCAAGGACTGAAATCCAGGTCTGTACCGTTGAAACAGCAATGCCGCATTCATTGGCCAGGGACGACAGATTAAGTAACTGACCTATTCTGCCCGCGCACAATTTGACAAAACGAATAAACTTACTCAGGTCACCGATATTTTTCACTTGTCGGACATCGCGTTCGATGTACGTTTGAAGATAGAAAGGATAAAAATCCGGTGGAGAAATGGTTTTATCATATAATCTCGGATAGCTACCGGCAAAAATTTCTGCATCAGTATTATCCGGGAGAATATGGTGGTGTTTCATTTCTTCGTGAGAGAAAGGAAGCAGTTTTAGTAAAGCAGTTCTTCCGGCTAAGGACTGCCCGATATTTTGCATGAGCAAAAAATTGTGCGAACCCGCGAGGAGATAAATGCCTTCCTTGTTTAATTGGTCTACGTGCGTTTGGATGTATGAAAACAATTCGGGAACTCGCTGTATTTCATCCAAAATTGCTTTTTCCGGATAGGTTTTCAAAAAATTGCGTGGATCTTCGGTGGCAAGGAGGCGTATATCAGGGTCTTCTAAGGAAACATATTCATAGTCGGGGAAACTATGACGCAGAAGTGTGGATTTCCCTGACTGTCTGGGGCCTGTCAGTGTAATAACCGGATATTTTGTGGTCAGCTCTTTTATTTTATCGGTTAGTGTCCGCGGTATAAACATATCGTTTAATTTTATTTTTTGGACAAATTTACGATTGAAAAATAAATTTGGCAAGATGTTGGATTCTGAGTGGGGGGCTGAGTTTCTGATTTCTGGTTCTGGGTTTTGTTCGCTCGCTCTGCTGCTTGCTCTGCAAGAATTGGTTATTGATAATTGGTCACTGATCATTAGAAGAGATTCTTCGTCGTACCTCCTCAGAATGACAAAAGAGGCCTTCCTGTCATTCTGAGCGAAGCGAAGAATCTCATCCTGAATTATGGTCACTTGACAATTAAACATTGATCCATATCAAATCTGTGTCATCTGTGTTATCTTTGGTGAATTCTCAACCTCAGCCTTAACCTCAACCTCAGCCTGCTATCTCTTCCTGACCGAACTTCAAACCCCAAACCAACTCAAAACTCAAAACACGAAACTCAAAACACGAAACTCAGAACACGAAACTCAAAACTCAAAACTCAAAACTCAAAACTCAAAATCCGTCTTTAAACAAAATTTTTCTAATATTTGTTATTAGAGGGTAGTGTAGGGAAAAAATATATTTGCTGTTACTCGTTACTGGTTTATTTCGGGGAATAGAAATCTATAACTGATAAAATTCAGACATGCCCCCTATAATTTAGGGTGATGATCGATAAAATTTAATTTTTATCTCTGGTAAAGGTTGCTTTTGGGGGGTAAAACAGTGATAAAAATCAAAAAAAAATGTAGTTGGTTATTTTTTGAAAGCAAAAAGTTATATATTTGTGACAGAATTTCCATTTACATCCCTTCCCTCTTAATAAAACATCACGAAGATACTGACAAAAGTCATGGTGTTAATTTTTTGGGAAGTGAAGTCAAAAAAACATTGTTAAAATCTTTAAATTATATAAAACATTCATTAACTTGCATGTGTTTTTCAAATTATAAATGTTGTTCTATTTTTTAATTTTAAACCTTTAATCTATGAAGAAAGTACTTTTAGCACTTTCGTTCCTCATGGTTTTAGGGCTGGGAAATTTGTTTGCCCAGGCTCAAACTGTTACAGGAACTGTTACGGGAAGTGATGACGGAATGCCAATACCTGGTGTATCCGTTTTCGTTAAAGGCACTACAGTGGGTACCGTTACCCAATCCGATGGTACATACTCTTTAAGAGTACCCGATGATGCCGAAACTATCGTTTTCTCCTTCGTTGGTATGAAAACCCAGGAAATTCCTTATGAAGGACAATCGACTATTGATGTAGTAATGGAGGGTACTGCACAATTGGTTGATGAGGTTGTTGTTACTGCGTTGGGAATCAGGAGATCAGAAAAAGCACTTGGTTATGCAGCAACTTCTGTAAATGCTGATGAAATTGTCAAGGCCAAAACTGACGATATGATGTCGTCGCTTCAAGGTAAAGTAGCCGGTGTTCAGATTTCTGCCACAGGAGGTGACCCGGGTTCATCTACTGGCGTTTTGATTCGGGGAATCAGCTCCTTGTCAAATGGAGGAAACCAACCCCTTTATATTGTGGATGGTGTTCCCATTAATAACAGTGCCACGATCAGTAGTGATGCTTTAAATAGTGGTTTCGATTTTGGTAATGGAGCGAACCTGGTGAACCCTAACGATATTGAAAATATTACCGTATTAAAAGGAGCTGCTGCAACAGCCTTATATGGAAGTAGGGCTGCGAATGGTGTTGTCATGATCACTACAAAAAGTGGAGAGAAAAGTGAAGGATTAGGAGTTACAGTCGAGAGTGGCATTCAATTCGCGGACATTTTACGACTTCCTGAATTCCAGAATGATTTTGGTATGGGCTGGAGTGGTGATCATACATTTATTGAAAATGGAAGTTGGGGACCACGTTTGGATGGAAGTATTCGACAGTGGGGAAGAGTTTATAACAATTCCCAAAAGATTAAACCTTTTGTTGCTCAAAAAGATAATGTGAGAGATTTTTTTGAATATGGTTTCAGGTACAACAATAGTGTTTCTTTTAGTGGCCAGGATGAGAATACAAGTTATTATGCTTCATTGTCTCAGTTGAGCAACGATGGTTTGGTTCCAACCGATGCTGATACTTATGAGAGGTATACTTATAGTTTGAATGTCACTCAGAATATGACAGACAAGCTTACTATAAATTCAAATCTCAGGTATTCGCATCAAAAAAACCAATATTCACCGACAGGGCAGGGGCTGACTATGATTAACTCAATTTATCAGACACCCCGTGATATAAGTTTGATTAGTCTTGAGGATTATGAAACCGATCCCTTTGATCAATTGGGCTATTACTTTACGCCTTACGGTATAGCTAACCCGTATTTCCTTATAGACCATATTGATAATGAGTATAAGCGTAACAAGTTGGTTGGTAAAGTTCAACTTGATTATCAAATTAATGATAATTTTAGCGCAGCTTATCGTTTGGGACTGGATTTGACGAATAGTGAAACAAAATTGGGTAATCCCGAAATTGCAGTTGATCCGGGAACTCCAAATGCAGGCCAAATTGATGAGCCGGGTTCAGTAACAAAGGAAACTACAAGATTAAGCGAGCTTAGCCATGATTTCCAGTTATTTTATAATAATTCTTTTGGTGATTTCGAATTGGATGCTATAGGTGGGTACAATATTAACGAAAGAGCTGAATCAAGTGTCAGTGGAACTGTAACAGGACTGGATATCCCCTATTATTACGATCTGTCAAACTCTTCCGGAACTCCCTCTGTAGATGAATATTCCTCAATAAGAAGGCTTGTTGGCCTGTATGGGTCTTTCGAGGTTGGTTACAGGAGTATGCTTTATGCTACTTTAACGGCAAGAAATGATTGGTCTTCAACACTTCCAAAAGAGAATAATTCATTCTTTTATCCGGGAGGAACTTTGAGTTTCATTTTTTCTGAACTCATTCCGGAAAATGATATTCTGAGCTTTGGTAAAGTCAGACTAGCTTATGGTAAGACAGGACGGGATGCCGCTCCATACCAGGTACTTCCTTATTTTAATCAGGGAGCAATCTATAATGAATTTCAGAATATAAGTTTTCCACTGGGCGGAGTAAATTCATTTGAAAAAGGTAATATCCTTGGAAGTTTGGATTTGTCACCAGAAATGTCAACGGAGAGTGAAGTGGGTCTACAACTCGAATTTTTCAGAAGGAGGTTGGCCATTGATGTTGCTTACTATGATAAGTCAAGTGAAAAGCAAATTTTTACCATTGATATGGACCCTGCTACCGGTTATACTGCTCAAACCACCAATATTGGTGAAATCCAGAACAAGGGTATCGAGCTATTGGTAAAAGCGACGCCGATAAAAGTTGGTGACTTTACGTGGGACCTTAGCGTTAATTATGCTAAAAACAATAATGAATTGGTTAGTTTGCCTGAGGAACTTGGAGGGGACCAGGGTGAACTTGACTTATATGGTTTTGGTACAACCGCTGCAAGCACCCATCTTGTTGCGCGAGTGGGCGAGCCATTGGGTCTTTTCAAAGTTACTGTTCCGGAAAGGGATCCTGAAGGAAATGTAGTTGTTAATCCTGAAACAGGATTACCGATTGCATCTGATCCGGAAGTTGTTGGAGATGCCAATTATGATTATACAGTCGGTATTACCAATGACTTTAATTACAAAGGATTTTCTTTAAGTTTTAACATTGATATCAGACAGGGTGGTTTAATGTATTCTAGGACAAAAGACATTCTTGCATTTACCGGAAATTCAATTCAAACCACTTATAATGACAGAAAGCCATTTATTATACCCAATTCTGTTAATCAGTTAGCAGATGGGAGTTATGTGGAAAATACTACTCCGGTATATCCTGCTGATTTTTACACTTATTTTGGTGATGGTGAAGATAAGTTAAACGAAAATTTCCTGATAGATCGGTCGTATGTGAAACTGAGAAATGTTTCATTGTCCTACCAATTGCCTCAAAGATGGCTTGGAAGTGGATTTTTCAAAGATGTTACCCTTACGGTATTTGGGAATAATTTATTATTATTCACCCCTGAGGATAATACATTTATTGATCCTGAAGTTTCCACATTTGGTAACGATTTGATAGGAATGTTTGGTGAATACTCAGCCAATCCATCAACCAGAAGAATTGGTGGAACAATCCAAGTTAAATTTTAAAAAGATTCAACAATGAAGAAGATATTAATATATTTCATTATGATTCCGGTGTTGTTGCTTTCTTCAAGTTGTGAAGAATGGATGGATGTGAATACAGATCCCAACACACCAGAAGATGTTCCGGTTGAATTGATTCTTCCTGCTGCTGAAGCATCAATTGCTACACGAGTAGGAGGTAATATGTTTAATTTTGCCGGATTTTTCACTCAGTATTGGACTCAGGCTCCTGAGGCGAATCAATACAATAAGATTGATAATTATGATATTAATGCTCCATTCCTGAACAGTGACTATACTGAGTTGTATGCCGGGGCGTTGAATGATCTTGAGGCTGTTAGAACCAAAGCACTTGAAGACAATCAGACTGGGTATGTTCTAATTGCTACCGTACTTCAGGCATATACTTTTCAGGTTTGGGTTGATTTGATTGGTGATATTCCTTATAGCGAAGCCTTAATGGGAGTTGAGAATAAATCGCCCAAGTATGATGATGGACAATCGGTTTATGAAGACTTAATTGCGAGTATAGATGAAGCTTTGAATAATCTTGAAGCAGATGCCTATGTTTCCCCGACTGATTACTTATTCGGTGGGGACCTTGATAAATGGGTCGCTTTTGCAAATAGCTTGAAACTGAAGATTTACATGCGTGCCAGCTATGCAGTTGATTATTCCGCAGAAATTCAGTCACTAATACAGGAGGATAATTTCATAACTTCAGATGTTGCTTTTGCGGCATGGAATGATGAGCCTAACAGATATAATCCCTGGTATGGTACAAATGCTATTGGTTTAGGTACTGTTAATAATGTTGCAGCACTTCCTATTATAAACTTTTTGAAAAACAAGTTCGATGTTCGTCTTCCATTGTTATTTACAACTGTTAATGATGATTTCATTGGTGCCGTGCCAGCAATGAAGGAAGACATGACTGCTGATTTTAGTCATCCTATCATTGATGCTGTACAGCCGGTCTATTTTCTCACCATGTCAGAGTTGGAATTGTTCAAAAGTGAGGCATACCTGAGATTTTTCAATGATGACACAAAAGCAATGGAAAGCTATGAGAATGCGATTGATCATAGTTTGGCCTTACATGGTTTGTCTACTGATGGTGAAGATTTATATGGTGAGGGTGCTCCTTATGAATGGGATTCGACAGCCGGAGAGGAGGATAAAATTAAGCAAATTGCCATGCAAAAGTGGGTTTCATTGTGTTTAGTTAATAATTTTGAAGCCTGGAACGAAATGCGTAGATTAGGTTATCCCGAGTATACTGGGGCTAATGCGAATGAAGTTTATAACGGAGGATTGTACACTGCCGGAACTTTAATAAGTCCAAGCGGGAATGCATTAGGACAAGGAAACTTTATTCAAAGACTTCCTTTTCCAGAGGAAAGTACACGCTTAAATGACAATGCTCCTCAGCAAAAGAATTTAACTGAGAATATTTGGTGGGATCAGAAATAAATTAAATTCATAAAATTTAAGAAATATGAATAATATAAAATATTTGTTGTTTCTTGTCGGAATAATAATGCTTTTATCAAGCTGCGAGAAATCAACTTCTACTGAGGATATCTCTACTATTACACACTTCGTCACGTTTGAATTGCAAGAAGGAGATGTTGTGGCAATAGAAAAGGGAGAGGAATATGTTGAACCTGGTTTCATAGCCATGGAAGGAGACAATGATGTAACATCTAATGTGACGGTTACAGGGGAAGTGGGAGAGAATTTAGGTGTTTATGAGTTAACTTATAGTGCTGTTAATAAAGATGGTTATCCTTCGTCAGTAACTCGGCAAGTGATTGTTTATGATCCAGCATCACCTCAAGATGATTTGACCGGAGATTATGCGGCTGAGGTGGTTCGCACAGAAGGAGATGGAACAAATCCGCGCCCATTTCCAAATTCATCAGTGTCAATTTCGCGAGTTGCTCAAGGCATATTTTATGTGGAAGGTTTGATGGGTAACTATTATTCAATAGGATCTGATTATGGTTCAAATTACCGGATGGATGGTTATATCGCTCTTAATAGTGATTATTCAATTTCAGTACTCTATAGTCATGTTATTGGATGGGGAGATGGTTTGGAGGATTTCAGAAATGGGTCGTATGATCCTGAAACGGGTACATTATATTGGGAATCGATATATGCCGGTGGTGATATTTTTGCTGTAACTGCTTACTAGTTTTTTCAATAGTTTGCTTATTGAAATTAATTAATTAATTATTTTACGACATGAGAAAAATATTAATATCAACAATAATAGTCATAGGATTAATTTTTCCTTTTACTTCTTGTGAGGATGATTATGAGCCAGGCGGGACCCCCGTTGAAGAAATGTCCGGTAAGTGGACAGTTGTTTATGATCATAGTTCCTTTGGAGCTGACCCTTTTGGTGTAGGAAAGTCGCAGATTTATACCTTTAATACTGCTGATAATTCCACAACTGAAATGTGGTTGTTTGATGATGCTAATTTTTGGGATTATAAGGTTAAGGTACCGATCAATCTTGAGAATAAAACCTTTGGAACTTCTGATACTCTTGTGAATAATATCGATGGTTATGAAATAAAGGTTATCGTCCGAAATGGAAAGATAATTAAAAATGGAGCTGTACCTCCATCTGGTTTACCAGTTGATAGCATTTATTTTGAGTTATGGTTTGAAGATCTTGTTGATTATACCGGAATCCCAAACGACACCCTATTGGTTTCAGGATATCGTTACACTGGTTGGCCTGAAGACCTATAATGTTCGAATATTTTTAATAAAAAACCGTCCTTATTGTAATTGTAAGGACGGTTTTTTTTGCGCCCTTCATCACAAATAGCTAACCCAACTTGTCATCTTGCTATCATAAAATTCTGTATTCCAGTCAG
>NZ_AEWI01000046.1 GCF_000191885.1 Anaerophaga thermohalophila DSM 12881 | reverse complement strand
CAATTTTAAGAATTTTTTGTTTATGGACAGAGTTTACTTTACAGTCTCCCATTTTCAGATAACATTAGAACTTTTTTACCAAAAAAACGCAAATATTATGAGTCTAACACACTAACACACTGACAGTCTAACACACTAACATCTAACATCTAACATCTAACATCTAACATCTAACATCTAATTATCTAACATCTAATTATCTAATCATCTAACCTCCAGCCTCTATCCTGTCCAACCCTTCATTAAGCCAGTGTGCAATTGCTTTGGGCATCCGGTTATAATAACGTTTGGTTTCAAATGCTACAACCCATTTTACACCACTTACTGAATTGCTCAGAAATATTTCATCGGCTTCAAGGAGTTCTTTTGTTGTGGCTCCGATGGTTTCTTTTACCGGAACATCGTTTAAATTAGCAAATTTCAGAATTTGTTTTCGCATAATGCCGTTTATGCATCCGGCAGAGATTGCAGGCGTGAACAATACGTTATCTTTTGTCCAGAAAAGGTTGGAGCTTATGCTTTCTATCCACTTTTTATTCTGGTTCATTATCAGACAATCGTCGTAGTGGTTCTCCTTGTTGTATATGCCTGCAAGGATATAGGGGGTTGATGACAGCGTTTTAAAAGGGGCGGTCAGATTCCATACTTTAGGAAATCCGTCAAACGTGCCTATTTTAAGTCCTTCTTCATTCAATCTAAAGCCTTTATTTTCAAGGGGTGTGGCTTCTATGAGCCAGGCCGGGCTATTTGTTTCGGGTGTATACAGGCCACCGTCGCGTCGGAAAACAGTCAACCGAACCCTGGCATCGTTAAAAATACGATTACGCACAATAAGCTTCTCTATGTGTTCTTTGAGGATTTCGGGAGTAGGTAGTCCTGCAACCGTTATTTTCATAATCGACATTCCCTGTATCAAACGATTGTAATGGTCATCGAAAAAAAGTGGCTCGGTTTTGTGGCATCGAAAGGTTTCAAACAGTCCGTCGCCATATCTGAAAGCTCTGTTCTCTGAGGAAAAGAGAGCTCTTCCGCATTCGTACTGATGACCGTTCAGAACAAGATATTTTTTAGTTCCGGGAGGCATATCTCATTAAAAGTTAAAACTCAGTAACTGGTTGAAAAAATGAATCGCCAGTCTCGGCTCATACAGCAGCGGGAAAACAAGTCCGTACAAGGCGCCGTAATAGTGGGCGTCATGGCCGATGTTGTCAATGTTTTTGCCGGCCATATATTTGGAATAAATAATATACAAAACACCAAAAATAATTCCGGGAATAGGAATAATGCCAAACAATAATATGGGATTATAGGGGTCGAAAAGGATGGATGTAAAAACCACTGCCGAAACAGCTCCCGATGCACCCACCGCATTGTAATGCGGATTGTCCTTTTCTTTTCCGAGGGTAGCCAGCGTGGAGACTACAATGGCACTTAAAAACAGAATCAGATATCGAATGGTGGTTCCCCCGTCGAAAGCGGCTTCGAAATAGTACAAAACCACTCTGCCAAAGGAGTAAAGAACAAACATATTGATCAGCAGATGTATCCAGTTTCCGTGCACAAAACCATAGGAAAGAACGCGGTAATATTCCTTGCGGTGCACAATTTGCCAGGCATTAAACTGAAGTTTGCCCATCACATCGGGACGACTAAAGGCAAAAATACTGATGACAGAAATAACTATGATGATAATAAGATTAATATCCAGTCCTAAGCTCATAAGATATTGATTTTGTTTATATTAGCTGATGTATAAATGTGCTCAACTCCAAACCTCCAAAACTCTGAACCCCGAACTCCGAACTCTGAACCCCGAACTCCGAACCCCTAATGCATAATCTTAAACACCAGTTCCTGAAGCAGCTCTCCATCAGAGGCAGAATTGTTGTTGAAACCTTTCGATCGCATATCGTACTCTCGTAGCAGGGAGATCACCTGACGGCTCTTTTGCCAGTTGAAGCGTCTTGCCGCTGCCTTATAATCTTTTACAAAGAAGGGAGGTATTCCTAATACCGAAGCAATGTTCCGTTCACTCTTGTCCGAAGTTACTATGTAAACCAAAAGTTTTCTGAAAAAATTGAACAACACACCAATGGTAAGAACCATCGGATATTCGTTGGGGTTTTGTCCGAAAATCCGAACAATCTGATTGGCTTTAACCACATCGCCCCTGATGATGGCATTCTGAAGTTCAAAGTTGTTGAAATCCTTGCTGATACCGATGTAATCTTCTACGTGTTTGGGCGTGATGATTTTTACATCTTTCCCCACAGCCACTTTCAGTTTGTCGAGGGCTTTGACGATATTGCCGAGCTTTGTCCCCAGGTGGTCGACCAGCATAACATTGGCTTTCGGTTCGATGCTGAGCCCCAGTCTTTTCAGATATTCGTTAATCCATGGGCCCACCTGGTTGTCGTACAGTTTTTTTGTTTTAAGAATGATAAATTCTTTTTTGTTGAGAGCCTTCCAGGTCTTTGTACGCTGATCGAATTTATCGCGGTAGTTGATGACAAGTATGGTGGTGGGAGCCGGTGCTTCAAGATAGGTGGCAAGTGGATCAAAGTCTTTGATGTTTTGGGCTTCTTTAACGATGACCACCTGGCGGGGAGCCATCATAGGATAGCGCCGTGCTGCATGGACAATGTCCATGGCAGTTACGTCGCGCCCGTATAATATGGTCTGATTAAAAGCCTTCTCTTCTTCTTTTATGGCATGTTTGGCAATGTAATCCGTAATATAATCCGCAAACCAGGGCTCTTCACCCGTCATAAAATACACCTGGGCGAAATTTCCTTGTTTGAGTTGTGAATCTATGTCCTCAAATTTAAGCTCCATAAATTGGTCTTTGAAACGACAAAGTTATAATTAACTGTCAAATTTAAGATGTTTCACCGATTTTCCGTTGTTGATGATCTCCTTGAGTGAGTCGATGCCAATCTGCAAATGTTGTTCAACGAATTCGCGCGTGACTTTCTGGTCACTTTCGGCGGTTTTAATACCGGTTGAGATCATTGGCTGATCAGATACAAGATGGAGCGCACCGGAAGGGATGGAGTTGGCAAAACCCACTGTAAATATGGTCGCCGATTCCATATCGATGGCCATAGCTCTTGTTTTGGCAAGATATTTTTTAAACCGGTCGTCGTATTCCCACACCCTTTTGTTGGTGGTGAACACTGTTCCTGTGTAATAGTCTCTTCCATAATCTCTTATGGTTGTTGAGACTGCACGCTGAAGGCTGAAGGCCGGCAGGGCTGGTATTTCGGGTGGAAGGTAATCGTTGGAAGTACCGTCGCTGCGAATGGCGGCTATGGGAAGTATTAAATCTCCCAGTGTGTTTTTTTTCTTTAGTCCGCCGCACTTGCCCAGAAATAAAACTGCCTTTGGATTTATGGCACTTAGAAGGTCCATGATGGTAGCTGCGTTCGGACTTCCCATCCCAAAATTGATGATGGTGATACCTTCGGCACTGCAGTTGGGCATATTGTGGTTCACACCCAATATGGGCTGGTTGTGCCATTTGGAAAAGAGTTCAACATAATGTTGAAAATTGGTCAAAAGAATGTGTTTGGTAAAATCTTTCAGTGGGCGACCGGTATAACGCGGAAGCCAGTTTTCTACAATTTCCTGTTTGGTCTTCATCTTTTCGGTTTTTTACGAATATAGTTTAATTTTTGTATGCGCAAAGTGTAATGTTCTTAATTTTGCGATATGCAACAGTTGAATTTGCCCGTGTATTCATTCCGGTATAAGGAAGAAAACGGCAAAAAGTTTATTTTTGATGAGGTTCGCAAAAAATTTGTGGCGCTTACACCCGAAGAATGGGTGCGTCAGAACTTTTTACAATTCATGAACTGGCATTTAAAATATCCACAAAATCTGACCGGCGTGGAGAAAACGATCAAAGTTCACGGATTGTCGCAGCGGTGTGATATTGTTTTATACAACCGTTGGGGGGAACCTGCAATGATAGTGGAGTGTAAGGCACCTTCGGTTAAAGTTGATGAATCCACACTATCCCAGGCCGCCCGGTACAATACGGCTCTTAAGGTGCCTTATCTGGTGTTGACCAATGGTTTAAAGCACTATTGTGTTTATATTGATTTAAAGGACGGAAATCATTCCGTGAAAAACCGGTTTCCTGCTTTTGAAGAGCTTCAGTAGTCATCAGACCGAGCGGTGCGATGCCGCAATTTTTTGATACATTAATTCATCTTTATACCCGGTTGGCGTTTTGAGCCATTCTTTTTTCCGGCCTGCAAATTCAAAGCCGAGGCTTTCGAAGAGCCTGATGCTGGCCTCGTTATCTGCCGAAATATCACAAAAAACCTGATGGAGTCCCAGATGGTTGAAGGCATATTCGGTAAACAGGGCCACAGCTTCTTTTGCATGCCCTTTTCCACGCTCGGGTTTATAAATCATCACACCAATGCCGCCACGGTTGTGGTAGGGGTCAAAGTCGAAAAGGTCAATCATACCTATGCTTTCCTGCTTTCCCTTGCCGGGGACATCTATCATTAACCGCAATTGTTTGGTTTGATAAATATCAAGAGAGATTTGATTGATGTAAGTAAGTATCTGATGTCTGCTGAAGGGTGTAAGGGTATTGCTTACCTGCCACAGTTCCATCTGGTTTTCCCACTGGTATAGCAGGTCGGCATCTGCCGGTTCAAGGGCCCTGAGAACTATCTTGTTGTTTTTGATCATGTGCGAATTTTTTCCCGGGCAAAAATAATTCATGCTTACAAGACCTCAAAAGTTGCCGGCAGCGTTCTTCTGAAAAAATCAGGTTTTTTGAGATGTAGCTGTGTTACAGGGCAATCTCATTCCTGACCGGTTCCTTTTTCTTCCGGTTCCAGTGTGACAGGAGGCAAATATATGGCTCTTTCTTTTGATTTGTAGTCGTCTTTCAACCCCAGTTCAAAGGTTTGTGAATAAGGCTTATACCCTTTACATTTGATGGTTAACTCATATTTCTCGTAGGCCGGAATAATGGCCACAAACTTACCGGTGGCAGGATTAACTCTGTATGTTCCAGTTATTTCTTTTGTTGTTTTATTGGTCACAGAGATGGTCGCATTCCCGGCAGGTTGATTTTCACTGTTAAAAACATGCGAGGCGACAACAGCCAGGGATTGTTGGCTGTTTTTGGGGAAATGGATGAGGAATAGGTCCGACTGTCCCAGCGTTTCTTCCTTGCGGGATGAAAAATAAACCCTTTGGCCGTTGGGCGTGGGAACATAGAATACGTCATCGGCCGCCGAGTTAACCGGGTAACCGATGTTTTCGGCTTTTGTCCAGCCATCTTCTGTTTTGGTACTTTTAAAGATGTCGTATCCTCCCATTGAGTTATGTCCTGATGACGAAAAGTAGAGCGTTTTGTTATCGGGATGAATAAACGGGCCTTCTTCGTCCCATTCGGTGTTAATGTTTTTCCCGGCGTTAATTGGTTCCCCCCATGTTCCGTCAGGTAAACGGTTTGCATAATAAATGTCTTTGCCGCCATAGCCACCCGGTCGTTCGCTGGAGAAATAGATGGTATTCTCATCGGGAGCGAAAGAAGCATGTGTTTCATTATACCCTGAGTTGACAGGTGCCGGTAATGGTTGCGGCTCGCTCCATCCGTCAAATGTTTTGCTGGAGATGAAGAGAGAACCGGTCAGTCGGTCATTCTGATAAAATATGAGGCTCCGGCCGTCGGGAGTAAGGCCAACTGTAGCTCTGTTTACCCCTTTGTAGCCGGGGATTTCAAGAAGGGTTGGTTCGGTCCATTTGTTATCTCTCCAATGGCTGACGTAAATATTTTCGAAATAGGGACCTTCACTATCTATACTGTCTACCGGTCTTGTTGAGGTAAAATATATAGTGGATTCATCGTACAGAGTAACGGGACTATGGTCTTCGTATTTGCTGTTAAGGGTTGCACCCAGATGTTCAATTTCAATAGCTATCGGGTTAGCCATTAGTTCTTTCATGTTTTTACAGAACTGAATTTCCCTTTCGATATCGGCTAATAATTCTTCATCTTTTACATGGGGTTTCAGATTGTTGAATACCTCAAGCGAATTATCGGGTTTCTCATTGAGTCTGTAACTACGGGCAAGGTAGTAATGTGCTTCGATGGCCTCTTCGTTGTTCCGTTTGTCCAGAGGATAATGCGAAGCGGCTGTTTTGAGTACTTCGACGGCCTGCGGATAGTTTTCCTGTGCCATTAACGCAAAACCTTTAAGAAGCAAGGCTTCCGGATGTTCTTCCCGGGTAAGGGGATTAAGCATCGAAACGGCGTCATCGTATAATTCCAGATCGATGAGCCTTTCGGCTTCCCGGATTATTTTTCGTGGAGATTGAGCGGTTAGTGACTGCGAAAACGAAACAGTCAATGCAACTATTAATGAAAGAAGTGTAAAAGTTCTCATTGCAAATGGAAATTATTTGTGACCGGTAACGGTTGTTCTTAATTATTACAAAAATGTTAGTCTTAATTTATGAGCCCGGTCTAAAAAGCATCTTTGTTGCCAAACTCGTTGTTGTTTTAAATTTTTGCATCCTCATTAACAATGAGGTAACTCCGGTACAAAAATTTAAAGCGCCTGGATTTTGACAAAAATATGCTTTTTATACTGCGCTCATTTGTTGATTTGTAGTTAGTCATCCGTATAAAATTAGTCTAAGTTATTGGTCTGATGGAACTCGCTTGGTTGAGTTTTATACATGGTCTTTTGTGACAAAACTTTGCCATGCTCGTTTCATTGAACCGTACAAGTTACAAAAAAATAGTTAAAGGATTTGTTATTGAAAGTCGTGGTTTTTTTGAATGGCTCAATTTTGGTGTTGAAGCTGCTGTTTTACTTGATTTTTGTATTTATAACAGGGCTTGATTTCCCGTTTTTTCCGTCGAAATGGAAAAGCCATCCGCTGGATTTGTGCCAGAATAAAATTCTGGTTTTTTTGTTGTTAACTTGTTTGATCAGCTCATCCGGATTGGTTTCGACCTCGGAGAGCAACAGATGAGTCGGTTCGATCTTTTTGTGATTGTTAGTAGTGCTGATAAATTTGTATTTTCCAAGAGTTTGCAGTTCATAAATTGCACTGGTGGTGCAGTACTTCGAATCGATATAAAAGGTAGAGGGCAGACGGGGGTGAATTTGTCTTTTAAAAAAATGCCGGAGTGAAGAAAGAAAGGCCATTGTCCGGATAAAGGTTGTGATGGTCCATTTTTGAAAACAGGTGTGCGATTGTTCAAAATATTTCAGATAAAAGAGTTTCATTGAATCGTAAAAATAGGAGGCATATTTTTTCGATTGTCTGGTTGAATGACCTTTAAAGTGAATGATTTCGATGTCGGGATTGTACCAGAGTTGGCAGCCTGCTTTTGATATCCGGATAGAAATATCAATATCTTCGGCAAAAAGAAAAAAACGTGGATCGAATCCACCGGTTTTTTCCATGGCTTCTCTTGTAACAACCAGGAACGCACCCGAGAGAACATCCACTTTTGCTGTTGCGTCATCAGCAACGTGTCTGGCATAATAGTTAAGTTTTAAATTTTGGGGAGAAATGAGCTTTTGAAGGCCCGAAATTTTGAGAAATGAGGCAAGCGGATACGGGAAATTTCTTTTCGATTCCGGCAAAAAACAGCCTGTGCCATCTGTCATTCTTACCCCCATGGCCCCTGTTCCCGGGTGATCTTTGAAAAATGAAAATATTTTTTTTTCTATATTTAGGGGGACAATAGTATCCGGATTCAGAAACAGTATGTATTCACCTTGTGCAATATTGTATCCTTTGTTACAGGCTCTGCCGAAGCCTTCGTTAAAGTTGTTTCTGATTATTTTTACAAAGGGATAGGTTTGAGCCAGCTGTTCGAGATAAAGATCGTGACCGGTGTTGTCAACAATAATTACTTCCGACTCTTTAAGATTGTTTTGTTCCAACGCCCATAAACATAAAATATTGAGAGGAGTGGCATGGTAAGAAACGATAATGACAGATAATTTGGGCGTCATATATGATGATTTCAAAAGTCTTTGCAGAAAAGTGATTTAATAAAACCACAGAAAGTGCTTTTTTCAGCTTTTTTGTATTGTGAAAGAAACAGTTCTCTTTCGTTTCCGGGAACATCCTGGCTAAGCATCTGATAAATCTCTCCCCATCCCGGAAAACCGCCGATGTTTCTGTCATCAATATATACATCTGCATTTATCTTGCGGCTGACTGTTTCGTCAAATTCTTCTTCAGGAAAATTTTTGTTGACAGCATAAAATTCTATCCCGTGTTTGGCGCAGAATTCGACGGCTTCGTCAAGTTCTTTTCCGGTCCTGAATGTCCAAAGAATTAAGAGATGTCCCTGCTTTTGCAAGGCCTTCAAAGTTTCGAATGCAAACAGCTTTTCTTTCCCGATTTTTGGATACCTGTGCTCTACAATAGTGCCGTCGAAATCAACTGCTATAACCATTTGTTTTATTCTGAATTATCGGTTTCATCGAAATTTTCCGGTTCAATTTCGTTGCTGATATTATGGAGGGTTGGGCGGTTGATCAGATAGGCTAAAAATAATAACGCAAAAACATAAATAAAAGTGTTGTCAGCGGTAAGCATATACCCGATTAATCCCAGAACCGCCAGAGCTTCAAGCGTTACGATTTTAATGAAAAAGCTGCTTTTAAATTGCATCAGCTTTTCGTCGAATGAAAGTTCCTGATTTAGATGTTTTATTTTTTTTGTATGGAAAAAATAACTGGCAGGAATACCGCCCAATGATAATATCAGTATCATAGCTTTGAAGTTTTCTTTTTGGGATATTGTCCACTCAACAACGGGCCCCATCTGCCTTACCACCAGCAGGGCAATTATCATCATTACCAGCATGGCGGCAAGGATGGTCCAAAAAAGAAGCTTGATCTGTCTTAAAATTTTGTTTGTGTTCATCAAAAACGTTTTAAAGTGCATTTTTATCAAAGGGAAGGCGGTCTATCAGTGATCGTCCCAGGGTCACCTCGTCGGCATATTCCAGTTCGTCGCCAATAGCAACCCCACGTGCTATCGTAGTGAATTTTACAGGATAGGATTGAAATTTTCTATAGAGATAGAAGTTGGTTGTATCACCTTCCATTGTAGTACTTAAGGCAAAAATGATTTCTTTGATCTCACCTTTTCTGAGCTTTTCTTCCAGGGGAGCAATGGTAAGGTCGTCAGGGCCCGTTCCGTCCATCGGGGAAATTAATCCCCCCAAAACATGATAAATGCCCTGGTACTGGTGTGTGTTTTCTATGGCCATCACATCCCTTACATTCTCTACTAAACACACCAATGAATGGTCTCGCCTGGGATTAGAGCAAATAGAACAGGTATCGCTATCGGAAAGGTTGTAACAATTCTTACAATATTTTATTTCTTCGCGAAGTGTGGTAATGGCATTGGCAAAGCTATCGACCGACTCTTTGTCCTGTTTCAGAATATGAAGTGCCAGCCTCAGGGCGGTTTTTCTTCCTATACCCGGTAGCCTTGAGAATTCATTAACAGCGTTTTCAAGTATCTTGGAGGGGAATTGTAATTCTGACATCGACTTTGTTTTTACGAGTCAAAGTTAATAAAAAAACGGGGCAGGAGAGAAAGCCGCCCGCTCTGCTTTCCATTGGACAATTTTAGGTTATTACGTTAAAAAAAACCTAAATGCAGAGACGCAAACACGCAAAATTTTTGTTATGAGAGAGTTGTGGTTAATTCGTTGTTCCTCCTCAGAATGACACGCGGCTATCTGTCATTCTGAGCGAAGCGAAGAATCTAACCTCAGCCTCAGCCTCAACCTCAACCTCAGCCTTAATAGGTGTCTGAAAAGATTCTTCGTCGTACCTCCTCAGAATGACACTTAGCTGTTTGTCATTCTGAACGAAGTGAAGAATCTAAACTTATCCTCAACCTCAATCTCTAATTGGTTCACTCGTCCGAATAATTCTCTTTGTTTGCAGAAATTGATAAACTACCATAAATTAAAATCAGTGTAAATCTGTGATATCTGTGGTAAATTCTCAACCTCAACCTCAACCTCAACCTCAACCTCAACCTTAACCTCAACCTCTGCTCTTTTCTCAGATAAAATTGTTTTTTTTGTAGCGCCTTTGTAGAATCGGATTTTTTAGGAATTATATGGAGCCTTTGTTAATACTTTCACTTCTGGGAATTTATTTTGTTATCCTCATCACCATTTCGGTTATTACAGCCCGGAAGGCTGATAATGAGAGCTTTTTTCTGGGTAATCGCCGGTCGCCCTGGGTAGTTGTTGCCATTGGAATGGTGGGCGCTTCCCTGTCCGGCGTGACCTTTGTATCGGTTCCGGGCTATGTGACCTCTGTCGGATTTACTTATATGCAGATGGTTGCCGGCTTTTTTGTCGGTTATATCGTCATTTCGTATGTTTTACTACCATTGTATTACCGCTTACAACTGACATCAATATACACTTATCTGGGTGATCGTTTTGGGGGTAATTCATACCGGTCGGGCGCAATACTTTTCATGGCCAGCAAAATTGCCGGTGCTTCGGCACGTCTCTATTTAATGGCTGTCGTTCTGCAGATTGCCTTGTTTGATCAACTCGGGGTATCGTTTGCTTTAACCGTGGCCGTGATGATCCTTCTGATCTGGTTCTATACTTTCAGAGGGGGCATAAAAACCATAATATGGACAGATGCGTTGCAAACCATTCTTTTTGTAGTGGCGGTAATCGTCACTATATATCATATCGGAAACGAAATGGGAGCCGGGCCTTCAACGCTTTTCAAATATATCAGGGAAAGTGAATTTTTTGATGTGTTCGAGTTCGACGACTGGCGATCTCCTCAACATTTTGTCAAGCAGTTTTTGTCGGGTGTTTTTATTACAATAGTGATGACAGGTCTTGATCAGGACATGATGCAAAAAAACCTGAGCTGTCCGACACTAAAAGAAGCCCGCAAGAATATGCTCTCTTATGGGTTTGCATTCATTCCGGTAAATTTTTTGTTTCTTTCGCTGGGGGTTTTGCTGGTTATTTTTATGAGGTTCAGAGGGATTGAAATGCCGGCCCGCGCCGATGATATTTTTCCTCTTGTTGCTACAGGTGGTTATCTGCCGGTAAGTGTGGGGGTTTTTTTCTTTCTCGGATTGATGGGGGCGGCAATGTCGAGTGCCGACTCTGCTCTGACATCGCTGACTACCTCTTTCACTATTGATATTCTGCATATTAATAATTTTTCTCCATCCGCTGCAAAAAACACAAGAATACTTGTACATTTGGGATTTGCAGTTATTATTGGTGTTGTAATTTTGGTTTTCAGAGCCATCGGGCAGGACAGCATAATTGACGTGATTTACACTCTTGCCGGTTATACTTACGGCCCGCTTTTAGGGCTATATGCTTTTGGTTTGTTTACCCGAAGGACTGTGCGTGACCGGGTTGTACCCTGGATTGCTGTATTGGCGCCTGTTTGTACAGGCATCATAGACTTTAATTCTTTTGAATGGTTTGGATTTCATTTGGGGTATGAAAAGTTGATGCTTAACGGTGCGATGACATTTGTGGGACTATGGGTATTTTCTTCGGGGAATAAATGACAGATTGGCATTGAATTGTGAATTGGTTCTGTTTTTGTTGATTGCGGAATGTGTCTTTTCCCGTAAGAGGTTTCTCTGGGCAGACTCCGGAAAAACCTCACCTGGTTACAGGCAGGCATCCTGTTGCTGACCTTCAATGTCTAATCTCTAACATATATTTTATATGAGAAATTTAAAACTATTTTTTCTGGCAATAATTGCAGTTCCTTTTCTTACCGGTTGCGGATATAACCGGATGGTGGAACTGGAAGAGAATATCGATGCTCAGTGGTCGCAGGTTGAAAATGTTTATCAGCGAAGAGCCGATCTTATTCCTAACCTGGTGAATACGGTGAAAGGCTATGCCGAACACGAACAGGAAACGCTTCAGGCAGTAGTTGAGGCTCGTTCCAAAGCCACGGGTATTAATTTGTCTGCCGATCAGCTCAACGAGCAGACACTTCAGAATTTTCAGAAAGCCCAGGAAGGATTGTCATCTGCTCTGTCAAGACTGATGGTGGTGGTTGAACGTTATCCTGATTTGAAGGCTAATCAGAATTTTCGTGACCTTCAGGCCCAGCTCGAGGGAACGGAAAACAGGATTGCTGTTGAACGAAGAAAATTTAATGAGGCTACAAGAGCTTACAACACGTATATCCGGAAATTTCCCCGAAATATAATGGCAGGGATTTTTAATTTCGAGCCACGACCCTATTTCGAGGCTGAAGAAGGTGCAAGTGAGGTTCCTGAAGTGCAGTTTTAACAATGAGTTTGGTAACATAGACGCTTTTTGGACCGGGCTCAACAAAAAATATCACTATCATGGACATTAATATGATGTTTACAGAAGAACAAAAAGCCGAGATCGTTAATGCCATAAAAGAGGCTGAGTTGAACACATCGGGTGAAATTCGCGTGCACATTGAAAAGAATTGCCCGGAGGATGTGTTGGACCGGGCTGCTTTTATTTTCGAAAAGTTGAAAATGCACAAAACAAAACTGCGAAACGGGGTGCTTTTTTATCTTGCTGTTCAAGACCGGAAATTTGCCATCCTTGGTGATGCCGGGATTAATGCCAAAGTCCCCGAAGGCTTTTGGGACAATATAAAGGAGACCATGCTCAACCATTTTAAAAACGGAGAATTTACCCGTGGCCTTTCGGAAGGCATCAAAATGACCGGTGAACAATTAAAAAAGCATTTTCCCTGGAAAAGCGATGATGTCAATGAATTGTCGGATGAAATCTCTTTTGGGAATAAAATCTAATAATCTGAAAACCATAACATTCTAATATCCAGATTAAGGCTAAGGTTGAGGTTGAGGTTGAGGTTAAGGTTGAGAATTTACCACAGATATCACAGATTTACACAGATTTTTTAATGACCAGTTATCAATTTACAAATTGAACGATGAACGAATTAACCAATAACCAATAACCAGCAACCAGCAGGTTAAGGTTGAGGTTGTGCAAACAGTAACTCAGGCAGGCATCTCCTGAGCCCATAAAGGAAAAACGATAGGCACGCAGCACCCAAACACCCTGACACCCCAAACACCCCTGACAAACTAACAACCCTAACAAACTAACAACCCTAACAATCTAACAACCCTAACAGTCTAACAGTCTAACAGTCTAACAGTCTAACAGTCTAACAATCTAACAATATATGACACGTTTATCCGCTATATTTATTTTTCTGGTTTTGGTCATTTCAGGAACATCAGGACAGGGATTTCCGGAACGACCCGAACCACCACGCCTTGTAAACGATCTGGCAGGAGTTCTTGATCCTGCTGTAGAAAGTACTCTTGAACAGGAACTGGTAAGTTTTGCCAACCAGACAAGCACTCAAATTGCTGTAGTCACCATCAGTGACCCGGGTGGTTATGATGTCGCCGCTTATGCTTTTCAGTTGGCCGAACAATGGGGGATTGGTCAGAGTGACAAAGACAACGGTATCCTGGTACTGGTGCAACCGAAAACGTCTGAGCAGCGAGGTCAGGCATTTATAGCCACGGGCTACGGACTGGAAGGCGTTGTGCCGGATGCTGTGGCAAACAGAATAGTAGACCAGGAAATGATTCCCCGTTTTAAGAATAATGATTATGCCGGAGGTATTGCAGCGGGTGTTTCTGTTTTAATGGAACTTACCCGGGGTGAATATACGGCTGATAAATATATGGAAAGAACAGGTAGCTCCGGAGGACTCTTCGGCGGACTGGGTATAATTGTTATCTTTTTTATCATTCTTTTAACTTCAATTGGGCGACAAAAAGCCAGGCACAGTTCCCTCGGACACGATCTGCCTTTTTGGGTATTGTTGTCTATGCTTGGTTCCGGACATCGAAGCCATTCGGGAAGCTGGGGTAGTTTTTCCTCCGGGACAGGCTCCTTTGGCGGTGGTTCCGGAGGCGGCTTTGGCGGCTTTGGCGGTGGCAGTTTTGGCGGCGGCGGCGCCGGTGGAAGCTGGTAGTGAGCAAACAAAAAGCCCGCCGAAGCGGGCTTAACTTAATCTTAGGTAACCAATTTTATCACCATGCCGAAGCATTGTGCTTATAGTCATGATATTCTTTTACAATTCACTGTCAACAAGAATTCTTCCGCAATATTCGCAAACAATCACTTTTTTGCGCGACTGTATATCTAACTGACGCTGGGGCGGTATCTTATTGAAACAACCCCCGCAGGCATCCCGTTCAACTGTAACCACTGCCAGCCCGTTTCGTGCATTTTTTCTGATTCGTTTAAAAGCTGTCAACAATCGATCGTCGATGTCCTTTTCAATTTCTTTAGCTTTTTTCTTTAGCTTTTCTTCATCTTCTTTTGTGTCGGACACGATATTGTCGAGTTCCTTTTTCTTGCTTTCAAGGTCCGATTTGCGTTCTTCAAGGAAGGCCTGTGAGTTGGCAACCGCCTCCTGTTTGGCTTTCATCTCGATCTCGAACTCACTAATGCGTTTTTTGCACAGCTCTTTTTCGAGGTTCTGATATTCAATCTCTTTGTTGAGAGATTCAAACTCCCTGTTATTACGAACACTTGACTGTTGAGATTCATATTTCTTGATCAGAAGATCGGCTTCCTTAATACCGTTCTTTTTTTCCTGAATGGCATTGTTGAGGTTTTTGATTTCTGCATTAAGATTATGAATCCGGGTTTCCAGTCCTTCAACTTCATCTTCCAGATCCTGTACCTCCAGCGGAAGTTCCCCACGAAGCGTCCGTATTTTGTCAATCTCGGTCATTACTTTCTGGAGGTTATACAGGGCGCGCAATTTCTCTTCCACGCTTATCTCTCCGGTATTTGTCTTTGTATCCATTTTTGCCATGCTGCTAAAAATATTTAATGGGATTGGTTGAAACTTTCGTCAAACGGACTGCAAAATTAGGGAATTTTTTTGTAAGTAACTCAAAAAAAACTTCTTTAGTAAACTGTTCACTTTCATAATGCCCGATATCAGCAATTACAATTTTCTTGTCCGCTTCCTGAAACTGATGGTATTTAAAATCCGAACTCACATAGATATCTGCTCCTTTTCTAATGGCCTCTTTTAAAAGAAAACTGCCGGAACCTCCGCAAACGGCTATTCTTTTTACCGGTTTACCGGTAAGTGCCGTATGTCTGATGCATTCGGTGCGGGTATTTATCTTGATTTTCTTTAAGGCCTCTTCTTCTGTGTGCGGTTCTTTTAAATCTCCAATGGCACCGAAACCAACCTGTGGCCATTGATTTTCAAGTGGGTAAAGATCGTATGCAACTTCTTCGTATGGGTGACTCTCAAAAAGAGCCTTTAGAACTTTGTGCTTAAGATGCGCCGGTAGAATCGTTTCAATACGTACTTCCTTTTCATAATGTATGATGCCTTTGTCCCCGACAAACGGGTTTGTATCTTCTCCGGCCCTGAAAGAGCCTCTGCCTTCCAGATTATAGCTGCAACTATCGTAATTGCCAATAACACCTGCTCCGGCATCAAAAATCGATGCGCGTACTTTTTCGGCATAGTCTGCCGGGACAAAGGTAACCAACTTTATCAGTAATCCCGGGCGGGGAGATAATACTTCAACGTTGGAAAGCCCGATTTTTTTGGCCAGAATTCCGCTTACTCCCTGTTGTACACTGTCTATGCTTGTGTGTGCCGAATAGATGGCAATGTTTTTTCGCACCGCTTCCATAAATATTCGTTCGGGGTGCGTTTTGCCGGTAAAAGTCTTAATTCCTTTCAGGGTGACAGGGTGGTGGGCAATGATGAGGTTATCGCCATGGGCAACCGCATCTTCTATAACCTCTTCGGTGACATCGAGCGTGATGAGTACACCGTTTATTTCCATTTCGGGGTCTCCGGTCTGAAGACCGGAATTGTCATAATCTTCCTGAAAAGCAGGGGGAGCAAATTGTTCTATCCCGGAAATGATGTGTTTCAGCAATACCATAAATGTCCGCAGACTAAATATTTTCTTTGATTTCTACCAGCAATTGTCTGATATCCTGAAGTCTTTTTACCACTTCAAAATTATTCTCGGTGCCTTCCTTGTTTTCTTTCAACTTTTTTTGAGCACCTTTCAGCGTCATTCCCCTCTCTTTTACCAGATGATAGATCAGGTGTAAATTATCAATGTCTTTTTGGGTGAACAAGCGGTTACCCTTTTTGTTTTTGTGTGGTTTAATGATGTCAAATTCTTTTTCCCAAAAGCGAATAAGCGAAGTGTTAACATCAAAAATTTTTGCCACTTCCCCAATCGAATAGTACAACTTTTCTATTTTAGGCTCTTTGTAAGGCATTATCGCTGAATTTGAGGTATACCGAAAAACAAGAATTGCTGCCTGAAAAATTACGGGCAGCAATTGCAATTATAATTCATTTTTTTGTGGACTGCAAGTTTATTGATGAACTAATTTAGCCAGGTTAAAATATTAAGGATTAGTCAAAAGTCTGATTGCTGTTGCTGGCAATATGAATCATCTTTTCATATTGGTCGGGCGTCAGATCATGGAAATAATAATGAGCAGGATTCACCGGTCTGCCTTTTACACGTACTTCGTAATGAAGATGGGGTGCGGTTGATTTACCTGTATTTCCGACATATCCGATAACATCGCCACGTTTGACTTTTTGTCCGCGTTTAACATTAAATTCGTGCATGTGGGCATAAACGGTTGAATAACCAAATCCGTGATCAATCTCTATGTGGTTTCCATAACCGCCGTGCGATCGGACAACTCTTTTAACAACGCCATCGCCGGTAGAATAAATTTCAGTCCCGGTAGGGGCAGAGAAGTCCATCCCTTCATGAAATTTCTTTACTTTGTATATGGGGTCTATCCTCCAGCCAAATCCAGAGGCGGTTCGTCGCAGGTCTTTGTTGGAAACGGGTTGAATGGCAGGCGTACAACGTAACATTTCTTCTTTTCGCAGCGTAAGGTCTATTATTTCGTCGAATGATTTGCTCTGAACGTAGAGCTGTTTCATAATAACATCCAGTTTTTCCGAGGTATTGATAACCAGGTCTGCATTGTCAAGATTTTCGAGATGTTTATACCTGTTTATACCACCAAATCCTGCACGTCTTACGGAGTTGGGGATAGAATCGGTCTGGTATATTACCCGGTAGATGTTTTCGTCACGTTGTTGTATGTCGTCAAGTACAGTCTGGATTTGTTGAAGTTTTCTGTCCATTATTTCATATTGCGACTGGAGGCGGGAATTTTCTCTTTCCAGTCTTTTTTCTTGTGGACTGTCGAAAACATAAGAATAACCAAGGAAGTAAAAAACACCGATTACGGCAGCAGATAAGGTGAAGGTGAAGAATCTTCGGAGCTTGTACCGGAAGCCGCGTTCTATTGGTTCGTACGTTAACGTTTCCGGATTATATTTATACTTTACTTTTGACATACGGTAATATTTTGTTGTCCAAAAATAGAAAAAAAAGTTTTCAATACCTATTTGTTAGATGTTTAATCTATTTTTGTGGCGTGGTATTACATTGGTTTGTTGTAATTCCGCTTTTATCAGGTTTGAATCATTGCTCCTTCTGAGCAATTATATACATTTGTTTTTTAGGAAATTATGGCCCATGAAAAAATCTAAAACGGCAATTATAGACGTATATTTTACGAACAAAGACTAAAAAGGTTTAATTTTTTTGGTAAAAAGTTATTATTTCCGAATATTTTATTAATTGACAGTTTATGAGAGCAACGGAGGTACGAAGGAGATTTTTTGATTTTTTCAGATCCAAGCAGCACATAATTGTAGCATCTGCTCCTATGGTTGTGAAGAATGATCCGACTCTTATGTTTACAAATGCCGGGATGAACCAGTTTAAGGACATCTTTCTGGGGAACCGTAAACCTGAGCATCCAAGGGTTGCAAATGCGCAAAAATGTTTGCGGGTTTCGGGTAAACATAATGATTTAGAGGAGGTGGGACATGATACATACCACCATACCATGTTTGAAATGTTGGGAAACTGGTCTTTTGGCGATTACTTTAAAGAAGAAGCCATTGACTGGGCATGGGAATTTTTGACCAAAGAACTGGGAATTGATAAAAACAGACTGTATGCAACCGTTTTTGAAGGTGATGAAAATGATAATGTAAAGCGTGATGAAGAAGCAGCACTGGCCTGGCAAAAATATTTGCCGGAAAAGCATATCATCGACGGAAACAAGAAGGATAATTTCTGGGAAATGGGAGATACCGGACCATGTGGCCCCTGTTCGGAAATTCACATAGACCTTCGTGACATTCATCAGAGAAAGAGCAAACCGGGTTATGAACTGGTCAATAAAGACCATCCGGAAGTCATTGAGATATGGAACCTGGTATTTATTCAGTATAACCGGCGGGCCAGCGGTGAATTGGTAGCTCTGCCTCAAAAACATGTGGATACCGGCATGGGGTTCGAACGGTTGTGCCGTGTCCTTCAGGGGAAGAGTTCAAACTATGATACCGATATTTTTCAACCGATAATACGGCAGATTGCCGCGTTTACCGGTATCGAATACGGGGCTTCGGAGGAGACGGATATTGCCATGCGCGTGATTGCCGACCATTTGCGTACCATTGCCTTTTCAATTACCGATGGTCAGTTGCCTTCGAACAACAAAGCCGGCTATGTTATCCGGCGAATTTTGAGACGCGCCGTGAGGTATGGATATACTTTTCTGAACGTGCGTCGTCCTTTTATGAGCGGACTTATTCCTGCATTAATTGAGGTGATGGGAGATGCTTATCCCGAATTAAAAGCCCAACACGAACTCATCGATAAGGTCATTTACGAGGAAGAAGAATCTTTTTTGAAAACCCTCGAAACAGGCATTACACTTCTCGATAACATTATTGAGCGTACCTTAAGTGATAACTACAAAGTGGTGAGCGGCAAAGTCGCCTTTGAGCTTTATGATACCTACGGTTTCCCACTTGACCTTACCGAACTGATTCTCTCAGAAAAGGGCCTTGTTGTCAATCGTCAGGAGTTTGACAAGGAAATGGAAGCTCAGAAAGCCCGTGCCCGCAATGCCGCTTCGGTAGAGACGGGCGATTGGGTGGTTCTGAAAGACGACAATGAGGAGGAGTTCGTGGGATACGATTTTCAGGAAACTGAAGTTTATATTACCCGTTATCGAAAAGTAAAAGTAAAGAATAAAGATCAATATCAGCTTGTGTTTAACATTACGCCATTTTATGCCGAAAGTGGCGGACAGGTTGGTGATTCCGGATTTATTCAGAACAGTAATGAAAAAATTGCCATTCTTGACACAAAGAAGGAAAACGATCTCATCGTTCATATTAGCAATGAACTTCCTTCCGCCATTGAAGATACTTTTCGGGCGGTTGTGAACATGGACAGACGGCGATCAACAGCCCGTAATCATACTGCCACCCACCTCTTGCACAAGGCTTTAAGAAAAGTGCTGGGTAATCATGTTGAGCAGAAAGGTTCATTGGTACACCCCGATTATCTGAGATTTGATTTTTCTCATTTTCAAAAGGTTTCTCCGGAAGATATCCGTCAAATTGAAAAATTGGTCAATGCTGATATTCGGGCAAATATAAACAGGGAAGAGCACCGTGAAGTTCCCATTGATAAGGCCCGGGAGATGGGTGCTATTGCCCTGTTTGGCGAGAAATACGGCGATGTGGTTCGTACCATAGGCTTTGGTGAGTGTGTGGAACTTTGCGGTGGAACCCATGTGGATGCTACCGGCGAAATAGGGTTTTTCAGAATTATTGGCGAATCGTCCGTTTCAGCTGGTATTCGCAGGATTGAAGCGGTATCAGGTATTAAAGCTGAAGAACTGGCCTATGAACACAACGATTTGATCGGTGAGATTGCCGCAATGGTAAAAAGTAAAGGGCAGCTTCGTAAAAACATCGAAAACCTGATCAATCAGAATTCCAGTCTGTCGAAGCAGCTGGAAAACATGATGCAAAATTTCCTGAAGATTGAAAAACAGGGGATCATTGATGGTGCCCGTGATTTGAATGGTGTCAAAGTGATCACCCAAATTGTGAGACCCGAGCTTGGTAGCAATCTTAAAGACCTGGCCTTTCAATTGAAGAATGAAATCAGTGGAAATATGATTGCTGTTTTGGGGGCAGAAGTAAAGGGGAAACCTCAGCTTGTAATCATTATTTCGGATGAATTGGTTGATGCCGGCAAATTAAATGCCGTAGATTTGGTAAGGGATATTTCCGGTGAGATAAACGGGGGAGGAGGCGGACAGCCATTCTTTGCCAGTGCCGGAGGGAAAAATGCGCAGGGGCTCTCATCCGCTGTTGAAAAGGCAGGACACCTGATTGAAGAAGAACTTAACAGGAGAGGATAACTTCCCTGAAGAATAAATTTTGTTGCGATGAAGTTACCCGGAACATTTTATGCCGCGCTCATTATTAAATTTAATGACATGTGGTACAGGTTGATCATATCCCGTATTTTATCTACCTTCCGGTAAAAATTAAATTATGAAAGAAGATAAACTTGTCACCGTTGCTACTTTTAGTTATGCTCCCGAAATGGGACTGGTACGCAGCAAGCTCGAGTCGGAAGGGATAGAATGCTTTGTGAAAGATGAGCTTGCATCGCAAACATATATTTATAATGCCATAGGGGGTATTAAACTTCAGGTCAGGGAAAGTGATGCCGAACGTGCCGCAAAAATAGTGAATGAAATGGGCGTTTTTCAGGAACCTGCGACTAAGGAGTCCCGCCTTAATGCCTTCGACAGGATATCCCGACGGGTTCCATTACTCGGAAGTCTTAATCTGGCCGTTCGTTTTTTTGCATTTCTCATTCTTATTGCTGTGGTTCTTGTCCTGATTTATATACTGGCGGTGTTATAATCCGGTCGATGCTGTAATATATAGAACAGAGACATTAAAATCGCGGGAAATTATCGTCAGTACTGACGTGATACTCTCGTCAACATTAGCGTGACACTCTCGCCAATGTGGGCGTGACACTCTCGCCAATGTTGGAAAGATTTGTTTGGTTCTGGCTATGACAGATTAGGTTTTTAGAAGTGGACTCATTGAATTCAAAACCCATAAATTTACAGGATGGCTTTCTCGTCGTTTTCGTCTGATAATTAATCGTTTACACAGTTAATAGTATAAACCAAAACTCACTCATAATAAAAATTTTGTGTCATTGCGTCTCTGCGTTTTAGGCTTTTTTAAACGGGCTATTGAATAATGCCTTAATCTTTTTATGCCGGATTCATTTACTGAAATGCAGTATATCAATATGATATGGATCATCTTATATCTAAAAATCTAATATTCTGTTTTGTTTGCTTTTTCTTTTCAACAATCCATTCTTCAGGGGATACCGGACAAGCTTCCGGAACCGCAACCATTCGATCCTGATGTCAATCATGTGCCCCGGCGTAAAGACATTCTTTCAGAGGAAGAGAAGAAACTCGCAGTCAAAAATGCTTTGCGTTATTTTCCGGTAGAATTTCACAAGGTTTTGGCACCTGAGTTTCTGAATGAACTCAATAGCTACGGCCGGATTTATATGTACAGATTCCGCCCGCGTTACGAAATGAAAGCCCGTCCGATAGATGAGTATCCTCACAGGAGTCAACAGGCCGCAGCCATTATGCTGATGATCAGCAACAATCTTGATCCTGCTGTGGCTCAGCACCCACACGAGCTGATCACCTACGGCGGCAACGGAGCAGTCTTTCAAAACTGGGCTCAGTACCTGTTAACCATGCAATATCTGGCCACTATGTCTGATGATCAGACGTTGGTTTTATACTCCGGTCATCCTCTGGGGATTTTCCCTTCATCGACTGAAGCTCCCAGGGTGGTAGTTACCAACGGGATGGTGGTGCCCAATTATTCTTCCCCCGATCACTGGGAACGCTTTAATGCACTGGGTGTATCCCAGTACGGGCAGATGACAGCAGGCTCCTTTATGTATATCGGCCCCCAGGGTATTGTTCACGGGACTACCATAACCATTATGAATGCCCTCCGGAGATTGCAGGAGAAAAGCGGGTCTAAAGGCCGGTTGTTTGTTACTGCCGGTCTTGGCGGTATGTCGGGCGCACAGCCCAAAGCCGCCGGAATTGCCGGTTGTGTGAGCGTAACGGCCGAGGTAAACCCCAAAGCCATTCAAACCCGGTACTCACAAGGATGGGTAGATGAGGTAATGGATGATCTTGACTTTTTAAAAGAGAGAGTCTTAAAGGCTGTCAAATCTGAGGAAACCGTCTCCAGTGATGCTTTCAGGGGTGCCACGTGGGTGAGTTTGCATAATGGCGGCGGAGTAGGATGGGGCGAAGTCATTAACGGTGGTTTTGGTATGGTACTGGATGGAACAGAAGAGGCATCCCGGCGGGTAGCCAATATGCTTTTCTGGGATGTGAACAATGGCATATCGCGCCGCAGCTGGGCCCGTAATAAGGGTGCCTTATTTGCTGCTCAACGCGCCATGCACAAAGAGCCTCGCCTGAAAATTACCATGCCCAACCTGGCTGATGATGATTTAATTGAATCTTTGTTTTAATCTTCAAACATCATACTATATGGTCTGGAAATAGACTGTTCCAGTTCGTTCAGACCGATATTCCTGCTGAAACGGTATGTTTCCCTGCTGTCGAAGAAGACCAATACCGTTGGAACTACAAATATCCTGTTTTGAGCAGCTACTTCCGGTTGTAACATGGTGTCGCAATAGTACATGGACATAAGCGGAAATTTCTTTTCCAGCATTTGTTTGACTTTTGGCTTCAGCACTTTGCAAACATTGCATTGTTCGTGCGAGAAATAAATCAGGACGGCGGATTCTTTTTGAACGACTTCGTTGAAGTGTTGCGGTGACTGGATTATGTTCATGTTTTGTTTAAATTATTGGTAGAAGCGTAAAAGGGCAGGATGGTTGGATGGGCCTTTGATAATGTTTTATAGAGGCGCGCGACCGCGCGTCTCTATAAAACATTATCAACCAGCACCATCGCATAAGCTGAAATGCCTTTTCCTTCGCCTACAAAACCCATTTTTTCAGTCGTTGTTGCTTTGATGGATATTCTGGAAACATCGACGCTCATAACTTCGGCAAGTGTTTCCTGCATTTTCGGGATATGAGGATTCAGTTTGGGATACTGAAGACATACTGTTGAGTCCAGGTTCCCCAGTTCATATCCTTTTTCCCGGATTATTTGAATGGTCTTTTTCAGTAATATTTTACTATCTATGCCTTTGAGTTCCGGATCGGTGTCGGGGAAATGAAACCCGATATCCCTTAAATTGAGAGCACCGAAGAGGGCATCGCAAATGGCATGGATCAAAACATCACCATCCGAATGGCCTACGGAACCTTTCTCTGAAGGAATTTTTATTCCGCCAATCCAAAGTTCATAGTTCTCTGCAAGTTGGTGGACATCGTAGCCCATCCCGATACGTAATGACATGTCTCTGTTTTTAGATTGCAAAGATATATAAAAGAGGCAGAAGTTTGACAGGTAGAAGGCAGAAGGCAGAAGGCAGAAGGCAGAAGGCAGAAGGCAGAAAGGTGAGAAGGCTGAGAAGGGCATGATGGTTTTAGTGGGCATGGAGAAGGGAGCATAGAGCGAAAATTCCCCTTCCAGTGGTCGGTCTTTGACCCTGGAAGTGGAAAAAAAGATTGATAAAAGCAACCGACAGGCAGAAGTTTAAAAAGCATGAGCAGAAGTTTGACGCTGCCTGTCAGATGCTATATATTGGTTGTTTATTCATTATTGAGCCCGGTCTAAAAAGCATCTTTGTTGCCAACCTCAATGTTGTTTTAAATTTTTGAATCCTCATTAACAATGAGTTAACTCCGGTACAAAAATTTAAAACGCCTTGATTTTGACAAAAATATGCTTTTTATACCGCACTCATTATTAATTATTAAACATCTGGTCGAGGTCGACGCCCAGGGTAAATCTTATCGTGTTGGCCAGCGGGTTGTTTTGAACAACCGGGATGATGTACGATGCATCGATGTTCAGCATATTGAATTTGATGCCTACACCCGCGGTGAAAAATTTACGGTTTCCTTTGTTTTCGTGTTCATGAAAATAGCCGGCCCGAATGGCAAACTGATTGGCGTAAAGATATTCGGCGCCAACGCTGATGTTGATTTCCTGAAGTTCTTCTTTCAAGCCGCCCGGTGCATCGGAAAATGATTTAAACATTCCTGAAATAACCGATTGATCATCACTCAGAAACAGGGTTTCTGTTGTTTCTGTTGTATCGGGAGTGGGGACGAGCAGTTTATTCAAATCAAGTGTAAATGTTAACTTGTTATAATCGTCAAGCTCACTACTCAAAGCCGCACCCAGTCTTAGGTTTGTGGGGATGAACTGTTCGTGGTAATCGTCATAGGAAATTTTACTGCCAATATTGGAAATATTCAAACCTGCTGACAGTTTACTGTCTCTTCCGCCCAATTCTATATCATTCTGATAATAAAAAGCAAGGTCGGCTGCAAAAGAGTTTCCCGCCTGGTACGTTTCACTCCCTGAAAATCCACCAAGGCCGAGTTGCAAATCGGAGCGGATATACCTGAATGCAACGGCTCCCGAGAAGTGTTCTGAGAGAATACGACTGTAAGCGACATCAATGGCAAATTCATTTGGTTTAACAGGATATCCCATTTCAGGATTGCTCTCCTGGGTAAAAATAACTTCTCCCATTGAAAAATATCTCAGAGAAGCACTGACGGTCTGCATGTTATCAAGCTTTTTGAAGGCGGCTAAATAATAGAGATTGATGTCGTTTACCAGTTTACGCAGCCATGGTGTATAAGAAATGGCAACTCCCATTTCCTTGTTAATAAAGGCATATTTTGCAGGGTTCCAGTGTTGTGAGTTTACATCGGGAGAGGTGGCCACTCCTGTATTCCCCATGCCGCCTCCTCTTGACTCTGGTGCAATATCCAGGAAGGGAACAGCTGTACTTATGATATTTTGGCGTCCACTTATATTACCGGGATCAATAACTTCCTGTGCTCGTGTTGTCATTCCCAAGCTTACCAAAGCAACTGCAAAGATGACTTTTTTCAGAATTTGATTTCTCATTATTGTTAATTAATAGTTTCAAAATTTTTATTACAATAGTCAGTGAAAACTTTTACCAAAGGTTTAAAATAAATTTTTATAGTTTCTGGTTTCTTCGGTTTAGAATCAGGATTCCGGGCATTATAGGATACAGCTAAAGTCTAATATCAAAAAATCTGACCATCTGATTTTTATAAGGCCGGCAACAGCTTGCCTGTTACCTGTGTTTCATCACCCCTCTGGGATTTTAAAATCAGTCTTACGAAACAAATGCCGGTATGGTTCCACCCCGATTGCCCGAGTGGTAATCTGTATGGCCCTATAAAGTTACCGGATGTGATCAGTTCGTCTTCTACTGTCCCTGTTACCTGACCAGCGGAGTTGATAAACTGTATGGTTACATCGAGCAGAATATTCGGTATATCTGTTGTCAAAGTAACATATACATCGTCTCCCGGCTTGACAGGATTGGGAAAGAGTCTTAAGTTCCGTATGTTAATCCCGTGATTTTGCGCAATCTTGAAATCTAACGTACTTGTGGATGAATTATTGTAATTATCCCATACTTTCAGGGTAAGCGTGTGTTTGCCTTCTTCCAGTTGCGGTAATTGATACTGTATTGTCCCGCTCTGAAAATCATCCATTTCGGCAGTATATGCGTCGTTCAATATGCGTGGGTTTGAGGTATCCTGGTCTATAATAAGGGTAATATTGTGTCCGATTCCTGTGCCTGATGTGTTTATCCCCGATTCGTCGAACAAATGGGCATAAAGCATCGGTCGGGGACCGGTTTCCCCTCCATTCCTGAATTCAGGATGATTCAGGTACATCTCAATTTCAGGGCCTTTGGTGTCGTTAAGTGTTTCGTCGCTGATTCCGCCTATAACAAGATCGCTGAAGGCTCCGAAAGCTTCACGGCCGTCGTCTGACAATGCATAATAACTGATTCTGCCATTGTCGAAATTGTAACGGATGTCCTGCGGAACGACAAAAGAAATTTCAAATTCCCCATTTTCCACCGTGGCTCTGCCGCTGAACAGGATGTTGGCAAACTCACTGTATGTAAAGGGTACACTGCCGTCATTACCTAAAGTCCGGAGGTCAACCGCTTTATCGTACACCGTAATATATGCAGTACCGTTAAAATCCCGAATGGTGTTGCCATCGGGATCAATTACCTGTGCTTTAAGCGTATTCCGTGACATGGCATTTATGGTATCCGTATTATTTTCCACCCCGATGCCGTTTAGTTCAAGTGTGTTTATCCGGTTGCGGGGAAATAGCAGTTGCAGGGCAGGGTCTCCCAATAATGTAAAATTCAGTTTATTGGTATTCGAACCCGATTCAAGTTTGGTACGACGCATCATTTCTCCCAGCCGAAGCGGGTTACCGTTCTCGTCATATTCGAAAGCGTGGTTGTAAAATGCGTTATTAAGCGTAAAATTGAGGCTGGAGTAAACAATTCTGGTGGTGGATAAAAGCGCTATTCCGCCTCCGTTTGTGCTCAGAAAAACTTCTTCTCCGGCTGATGTGTGGTTATGATTATCAAACCGGCTGAATTCACATGTGGCGGTAATGAACAGTGGTAACTTTCGCTTATTGGTCCAGCTGTTGATGTCATTTTTTGTCACGATGCGTTCGTGAGCAAGGTTGTTTTCGCTGCCATGCCCGGAGTAATTAAATATTAAAGTTCCTTCGGAAACGGCTTTCTGAACATCTGCTTTGGCTTCGGGAAATTCACGGCCTACAGCACCTGTGGTTACTTCATAAGCGTCGAAATAGATTTTATCGATCTCAAATTGGGGATTACTGACGGCAATTTTTTGGGTAAGCCTGTCGGCATCACGCATGTGTATATTACCGTCCCCATCGTCTCCGATAAATGTCAGTCTTGTTTTCCATCGGCCGTTTTCCTGATTTTTGAGATAGAGTTCTGTTTTATCAACGGCGTTAACGGCTTCTTCCGGTGTTGAGACAGGGAATCGTCCGATACCGATGTCCAGACGGTCGTTTTGAAGTCTGTCACCTTCCTCATCATCCAGAAACCCGAAAAAATCATCGGTCACGAACGAATTGGTTATATGGAAAGATATGTCGGACTGATAAGTTGGAAGCGGAGCTTTGGGATTTTTATCTAAATCGCGGTTATCGTAGCTGCCGTCTCCAAAAAGAAGCAGCAGTTTTGGTGCATTTTCGCTATTCGCTCCTACTCTGTCGTACAGCATTTTTACAAAACTCCTGAAGGCACCGGGGTCGGGATGTCCCCATGAAAATTCATTGTATATCTTATCCCTTTCTGCGACAACCACTGACAGTCCGGAATAAGAGGTATGAATATCGGCCAGCCGGTTGGCCTGACCAATGAATTCTTCAGGAGCGACAATTATCATATCGGCAGGAGGCGTTGCATGCAGATTTTGATTTGGGATTTCCCCGATAAATTCCGGTTCTGGGAAGCTCATCGATGGTGCAAAAGCCACGTATTCTTTCACAATAGCAGTGCTGTCCTTAAAACTTAAAGTACTTTCTGCAATGTTTGTGTCCATTTGTCTGACTTCAAGGGGATTGGTCACATCCCACACGACAGTTCCCGAAGGTACATCCGATATCTGAAAGGATGAGACTCTTCCCGGTTCGGCCGAGAGGTGGTCACGAAATACTATCGGTCCGTTTTCTAATGTTAACCTGCTTCTTGCCTGCAATATCAGATAATCAAGCCACCCTATAGCAGATGAGGAAGCGTTGGAATATTGATATGAAATATCGATAGTGGAACCTGTGGCAGGGAATGTGATTTTATCTTCGGCGGTTCTGGCAAAGTAAGTATAATCAAAACTTGATAATGATACAGTGGCTACCGGAATTGATTTAGAGGTGTTATCATTGATGTTAATGTAAAAAGCCTGTGTTGAATTTGATCTGGCTGCTACTCTTGTGTACAGATGAGCCTGAGTGTTGGGAACAACTGCGGGGATTTCAAAAGAGAAAGTTCTTTGAAGCGTTAAGAGGGAATTGAATTTTTCTCCCAACCATTGATTTCCTGATTTCAGAAGGTTTTCGTTTTCTTCTTCATGGAAAAGAACATGATCATAGGTGGAGGTGGAGTAGATAGCTTCTCCTTCCGGCTTTTGCTGAATTACAGGCGATTCTGGTGAATCTTCGGTAGACAGGAAGAAGTACGCCATTGATGAATGGGCATGTCTTTTGTACTCAAACATCTCTTTTTGCTCATTCCATCTCCATTGCCAGGGACCTGAGCTAGTAAAAAAAACAGGCTGTTGTCTTTGTGCCAGCAGGGGATCACCGGTAAATCGTCCGGCCTGCTTTCACTGTTGTTCATGGGCACCATTATTCCTCCGTTACCATAAACCTGAACTTTTTGCGGCTCACTAAAACCATGGTTTTGAAGGGTTGAATAGGAGATTCTGTGAATCCCCTGTTGCGTCGTTCCGATTTTCACCCACTTACCGGATGCGAGCTTCGATGCCTGGACGTATTTTAAAGCGGCTGATTTCAGCTCGGATTTTTTTTTCGGGGCGGATATTTTCACAGAAAATTCCGTTAGTTTGTCCCATTTGTATCCCTCTTTTTCACTTATCCTGAAAGGGATGATCTCTAATTCAATGTATGGTGTCTTTCTGATAAAGACAATGCGGTGTCTGAATATTTCAGGAATATCGCTTTCTGAAATATCAGTTAATAGCTTGTCGTCTTGCAGGGGAGACCATTTTTCACCTTTGGCTTCAATATCTGCGTGATGATAATCCATCCCTGAAGGCAAAGGAATCAGACTAACAAATACCGGTAAGCCGGTAAAATCTTCATAGTATCCTTTCCCGTTGAAAGGGAGTTCCGGGTAACTAACGGATTCCTTCCATTCAATAGTTTTGACAATATGAGCGGAGTTGTCATATTCAGCACTTGCCGGGGCAATGAAACCCCACAATAAGAAGGAAATAAGTATTATGAATACTGAATTATTTGTCATAGTTTGTAAATGATGCTTCAAAATGAAGACCATGAGACTTTTTGGTCATTTCAGGCTGCCAAAAATAATCAAAAGGTTTTTATCCGTATAAAATTAGTCTAAGTTATTGGTCGAATGGAACTCGCATGTTTGATTATAATACATCAACTTTTGTGACAAACCTTGCCATACTCGTTTCATCTTACATTTAATAAATTGTTACGGCTGTTAGAATTGTTAAAGTTGTTAATATTGCTGCGATTGCTGCGATTGTTAGGATTGTTAATATTGTTAAAGTGTTAGTTGTTGAAATGTTATAAGTTTTATTACATTAGCTAACAATCTAACAATCTAATAATCTAATAATCTAACAATCTATTATGGTCATGCTCGTTTCATTATCAACAAAACCCTCCTCAACGACCGGGGAAACAGGTTTTACTATATAACGTTAAAACGCAAAATTAATTTAAAGGTTGTGATTATTTTATTTTTATCATTGAGTGCAGTATAAAAAGCATATCCTTTTCAAAATCAAGGCGTTTTAAATTTTTGTGTCGCTGTTAACCCGTTGCTAATGAGTGCCCGTCTATAAAGTCGGAAAAAGTTGTATCAAATTTTGTTTTGCCGAATAAAACGAGTATGACAAAAATTGTCACAAAAGAACATGTATAAGTTCTTGCATGCGAGTTCCATCCGACCTTAAAAATAAATTTTATACGGATGAAACAGGCATGGCAAAAGATTGCCACAACAAGAATATGTATACATTATAGCGTTGTAATCAATAAAGAAACAAAAACAGGGAACAGATTCTTCGTCGTTACCTCCTCAGAATGACATTAGGCAGTCTTTTATTCTGAACGGAGCGAAGGATCTAACCTTTAATCATCTGACATCAATTAAAGTATGATAAGATGAGACCGGATAAGTCGGGACGAGTTGCTATATACTAACGAATATACAATGCAATCGGCCAATAAAAAAAATAACTAAAGTTGGCCTTGCGGTATAACCTTTTTTTATTTTTGCAGTATAAAAACAATGAATTCGTGTGGATTTCGTTATACATGAAATGCGAATGGCAAAGATGGCCTTAATAAATCGTTAGATTTTTAGATATAAGATGTAAGATTGAAACGAGCATGGGAAGGTTTATCACTACTCCCGACTTAACCGGGCTCATGAATAAATGCTTTCATGTGAGTTCCCCGATGAATCGGTACAGGCTTTTTAGATCGGGTTCAATAATAAAATTAACATCAGGTAATAAATCATTTACCTGTTTTGGCTGATTGATAGTCAATTTTAGTATGAACCTAATCAGTTTTATGAAGATAATTCTTGCGAAAGGTGCAGGTTTTTTATCTTTGAAAGACATTATGTAGTAATTAAAAGAATTACAAGAAGATAAGTTATGAGATTGAAATCCAGACTTTTTATTCCCACATTAATGTTGGGATTGATGGTTTTAGCATCATGTGGTGGTGGCGCTAAGAAGAGTGCATCATCAACAACCGGTTGGACATACAATGACCCGGAAACCGGTGGATTTGAGTATCAGGCCGGCTTTGAGCAGGAAACAGGGCCTGGTCTTGTATTTATAGAAGGAGGTACCTTTATTATGGGGAATGTGGAAGAAGATGTAATGAAACATTGGAACAACAGTCCCCGCAGGGTTACCATTCGTTCGTTTTATATGGATGAAACGGAGGTTCGGAATGTTGATTATCGTGAATATCTTTACTGGATCAACCGTGTATTCATCGATATGCCACAGGTTTACAGGGATGCCCTTCCCGATACCCTGGTATGGCGCCGGCCTCTTGCCTACAACGAGCCCATGGTTGAAAATTATTTCCGTCATCCGGCTTACAGCGAATATCCCGTTGTGGGCGTTAACTGGTTGCAGGCCAACGATTATGCTGCATGGCGTACGGATCGTGTGAACGAAATGATTCTTGTGGAAAGAGGAATTCTTGAGCTGGATTTGCAGCAGTCGGGGCAAAACAATTTTGATACTGAAGCCTATCTTTTGGGAAAATATGAAGGCCTTCCGGGTGATAAACCACTTCAGGACCTTAATCCGGAAAGCGATACCCGAAGGGTGCGTGCCAGCGATGGTATTCTGCTTCCCCGTTATCGTCTTCCAACTGAGGCCGAATGGGAATATGCCGCTTTCGGTCTTGTAGGGAATTCTTATGAAGAAAGACTCACAGACCGACGCATTTATCCATGGGACGGACATGTTCTTCGAAATCCCTCGAAAAAGGAAAGAGGACGCTTTATGGCCAACTTTGTTCGTGATGGAGGAGATTACATGGGTATGGCCGGTGATCTGAACGATGCGGGCGATATAACAGTTCCCGTGGATTCCTATTATCCCAATGATTTTGGCCTTTATTGTATGGCCGGTAATGTGAATGAGTGGGTGGCCGATGTTTACAGACCTCAGTCACACCAGGATGTCCATGAATTCAGTCCATATCGTGGTAATATTTTCAGGCAAAAAGTGCTTGATGAAGAAGGATATGTGGTAGAACCCGACGAACAGGGTAATATCCGGTACAGGGAAGAAACCGCCGAGGATATACAGGATCGGAATAATTACCGGACAGCTGATAATCGTAATTACAAAGATGGTGATGCCCAATCCAATATATCTACCGGAGGAAACTGGTCGGCCAGCGAGTTAACAACCGACGACATGTATGAAGGTAGTACCGGCACTCTTAGTAGTACTATATCCGATCGTGCAAGGGTTTACAAAGGGGGGTCATGGAGAGACCGTGCTTATTGGTTGAGCCCAAGCACACGACGCTTTCTTGATGAGCGCGAAGCCAGGGATGATATTGGTTTCCGTTGTGCAATGACACGTGTTGGAGCACCTTCTAAAAATGGTAAAAAATAATTAAAGGGTGCACTCATTTGATAAACCGTAATAGATATTTCTGAGGCCGGGGGTAATCATTTCCCGGCCTTTTTTAGTTAGATAGTGCCCTGCCATAACGAATTAAATTGCCCTTTATGGACGGACACTGAAAATAGTGCTTGTTTATAAACTCGTAAAAGTTCTCACAATATGTGTGTCTGTTCAGAAAGCCCCAGTTGCAAGGCTTGCGAAGCCGTCAAAAACGGAGTTTACTTTTCGTAAATGAGTATTTTGGCGGCAAGCGTAACGCAGCAAATGGTATTTTATGGATAGACACTGAATAGAAGAACTGTATAAGCCATGAACAATATTGCCCGTTTGTACGAATTTTTTCTTGAAAGTGGGAAAGTATCTACCGATACCAGGAACATCATCCCCGGAAGCCTTTTTTTTGCATTGAAGGGCAAGCGTTTCGATGGAAATTCCTTTGCAAAGGATGCCCTGAATGCCGGCTGTCGGCTGGCAGTGGTGGATGATAAGAATCTTAAAGGCGAGAAGGATTGTTTTTGGGTTCCCGATGTTCTGAAAGCTTTGCAGGAGCTGGCCCGGCTTCACCGTCGAAAGATGAATATTCCGGTAATTGGTATAACGGGCAGCAACGGCAAAACCACGACAAAGGAGCTTATCGCTGCAGTTCTGGCAAAAAAGTATAACGTGTGGTATACGCAGGGCAATTTGAACAATCATATAGGTGTCCCCCTTACTTTATTATCCATGCCGCCTGCTACCCGTATTGCCGTAATAGAAATGGGTGCGAATCATGTGGGCGAAATAGCCGGCTTATGTGAAATAGCCCTTCCCGATCATGGTCTGATCACCAATGTAGGGAAAGCTCATCTCGAGGGGTTTGGTTCCTTCGAAGGTGTTAAAAAGGCGAAGGGAGAACTCTATGACTTCTTGAAAAAGAACGGAGGTGAGATATTTATTAATGTTGATAACCCTGATCTTTTGAAAATGGCGGGTCATTACCCGTGGATTGGTTATGGATCCGGCAAGGATGCCGTTGTAAAAGCTGAGAATGTGTCGGCAGACCCTATGCTTTCGTTTGAACTTACTACATCGCGGGTGAGCAGGATGACTATAACTACCCGGTTGACAGGCCTCTACAATAAAGACAATGTGCTGGCAGCTGCATCGGTTGCTCATTATTTTGGCGTGGAAGAAGAACTGGTTAAGGAAGCTCTTGAGCGTTATGAACCGAAAAATAACCGGTCGCAGTTATTTCATACCAAACGCAATCAAATCTTATTGGATGCCTATAATGCGAATCCGATGAGCATGAAGGCAGCACTCGATAATTTCAGGGCTATGAACCATCACCGGAAAGTGCTCATAATAGGTGGAATGAAGGAACTGGGAAATGATAGCCTGGCCGAACACAGAAATCTGATTGCTGAAATATCTGAGCTCGATTTTACCATTTGCTTTCTGACCGGACCGGAATTCAAAGATGTTGTACCTGCCGGGGATCGTTTTGTTTGGTACGATAATACGGCATCATTGAAAGACGCCTTACGGAAAGCTGAAATTTCCGGTGCATTGATTCTGATTAAAGGAAGCAGAGCCAACAGTCTCGAGGATGTTGTTGAAGTGCTTTAATGTTTGAGTACGGTCTAAAAAGCATCTTTGTTGCCAAACTCGTTGTTGTTTTAAATTTTTGCATCCACATTAACAACAAGTTAACTTCGGTAGAAAAATTTAAAACGCCTTGATTTTGACAAAAATATGCTTTTTATACCGCACTCATGTTTGCTTCAGGGGTTTTCCGGCAGCCGAAAATGCAGGTCTGAAAAACTGCGCTTCTTCCGGAGAAAGAAGTCAAATACTACGCTTCTGTGATAAATTTCCGGATGATTGTAGCATTTGACATTTTTCTGTAAATACTGTCTTTCCCGTGTCAAACTTCCGGCCTTTTTGAAATAGTCGCGACTGGCTTTGATTACCGCCCGAAAATTCCCAAACTCCCCCGAAAAAAGGAATTTTATGGCCGCAACTCCGTCAAGGAGTAAACGTATCGTCATTACTTTTTTGAAATTTTCGGGGGAGATATTCCGGTGAAGCATGAATAAATTGTTCCTGAAATTGAGGTAAGTTTTATGTGTCGACATGGCATTTAAAGTTCCTCCGCCAAGGTGGTAAACTTCGCTTTCCGCACAATATCTGATTTTAAGTCCCTTGTTTTTCATACGCCAGCACCAGTCAATCTCTTCCATGTGGGCAAAGAATTCTTCATCGAGACCACCCGACTGATTAAAAAGTGCGGTTCGGACCATCAGTGCGGCACCGCTGCCCCAGAATATTTCTCCCGACTGATCGTACTGTCCGTTGTCATGCTCCAGAACATTGAATATTCTTCCCCTGCAAAAGGTATATCCCCACTTATCGATGAAACCACCTGCTGCACCTGCATACTCAAACCATTCCGGCTTATTCATGTCTTTTATTTTAGGGACACAAGCGGCAGTATCAGGGTTTTCTTCCATGCATTTAATGAGCGGCTCCAGCCAGTTATCCCCGGGAATAACATCGGAGTTGAGCAATACCGAAAAGGGGCTTTCAGTTTGCTTTAACACACGGTTGTAGCCTCCGGCAAAACCATAATTTCGGTTAAGTCTGATGAGCTTAACTTCGGGGAACCTCTCTTCGATTAGCCCGGGAGAACCGTCGGTGGAACCATTGTCGGCCACGACGACCTTCACGCCGGGGTAAGCGCTTTTTTCTATGACCCCGGGCAGGAATCGTTCGAGCATATCCCTGGTATTCCAGTTTAGGATAATAACAGCAACTTTTGAATCCGGCATTGTGTTTCTATTTTGTGTCTGTCTCTCCATTAAACCGCGAAGATATCATTGTTTGGCCCATGCTTTCTGCTCCATGCCCTGTACTTCTGCATTCTGCCTTTTAAATTTCTGTCTTTTAGCTTCCTTGCGTTTGACAAACCTAACATAAAGCCCTTTAACTGGTGTTTGTCCCTAAAGTACCATTTGCTTTGTTACGCTTGCCGCCAAAAAACTCATTTACGAAACGAGCATGACAAAGTTTGTCACAAAAGAACATGTATAAACTCAATCATGCGAGTTCCATTCGACCAATAACTTCGACCAATTTTATACGAATGAAAAGTAAACTCCGTTTTTGGCGGCCTCGCAAGCCTTGCAACCGGCACTTTCTGAACAGACACCCGATTTGATACAACTTTCCCCGACTTTATAGATGATCACTAACTACTTTTATACTGATACTGATACTTCCACCGTCTGTGCGACCACAGCCATAGTTCAGGTCTTTCCGTTATGCACTTTTCCAGCAGGCGTACATGCCATTCGGTAATTTCAAATTCCTTGGCATTTTCAATGTCTCCATTCCATGGAACCACGTCGATGTGATAATGTCCTCTTTTGGGTTTTGAAACTTTGAAAAAGACCACCGCTCCTTTGACCATTTTTGACATTTTTTCGGGTCCAAGCAGAATGGGAGTTGGTTGGGTGAGGAAATTGGTCCAATATTGAATTTCGGTTCTGGCCGGACTTTGGTCGGCTATAAGGCCCAGTACGAAACGTTTGTTCTGTTTTTTTAACCCGGCTACCAGTCTCAGGGTTTTTTTCATGGGTACGTTTTTCGAGCCGAAGCGCGAACGCAACATTATCATGTATTTGTCAAAAGCTTTGTTTTTCAAGGGTCTGTAAACGCTGTAGCCCTGAGCCCTGATGTGTAAATTGATGGCAGGAACCCATTCCCAGTTTCCGTAATGACCAAGTACTGCAATGACATCTTTGCCTTCTTCTGCTGCTTCGTCAAGAAATTTTGTATTTGAAAAAGTGATGCGCTTATATATTTCTTTGTCAGAAATATGTTGCAGCTTTAGGGTTTCGATAAAGAGGTCGCAAAAGTGACGGTAAAATTTTTTGAGAATATTTTTTCGCCATTCATCTGATTGCTGAGGGAAGGCACGTCGCAGGTTGTCGAGGATAACTTTTTTACGATAACCGGCCAGAGAGACCGGGTAATAAAGCAGATCGGAAATCCTGTACAAAAAAGAGAGTGGCAGCAACGAAATGAGCCATATCAGCGGATACCAAATGTAATAGAGTAGTTTGTTCATTCAATACATTCTTAGATTTAAGAGGCTATCTAAAAACTCTTCCGAAGAAGGTCGGGACAGATTGTGATACTCTTTGTTCATTCTTTGTGTCGATCTGTATAAATTTTTTGTTTCACAACTTTTTCCGATTTTTCGGGAGAGATTCACGGAGCAGATACAAAGCCTGCGGAGTAAAGATTAGTCTTTGCGGACAACCTCATAAGATTTATGAGCCCGGTCTAAAAAGCATCTTTGTTGTCAAACTTATTGTTGGTTTAATTTTTATATCCTCATTAACAATAAGTTAACTCCAGTACCAAAATTCAAAACGCCTCGATTTTGACAAAAATATGCTTTTTATGCCACACTCATTTATTATTTCGTCATTATCTGTTCAATCACCTTCTGCATTTCTTCAAACATTTTACTGTTGGCGCAAACAATCTCTTTACCGAAAAGGTAGTTGTCGCCACCTTTGAAATCACTTACCCTTCCGCCTGCCTGTTGGACCAGAAAAGCCCCTGCAGCCACATCCCATGGTTTCAGATTGTATTCATAAAAAGCATCGAAGCGGCCACATGCCACATAAGCCAAATCGACAGCTGCAGAACCCATACGACGGAGACCATGGCTGTTTTTCATGAAAAAGTCGAGCGTATCCATGAAGTTGTTGATCAGACTGTAGTTGGAGTAGGGGAATCCGGTAGCAATCAGGCTGTCGGCTACTTTTGATGTTTCCGATACGTGTATTTCCTTGCCGTTAAGAAGAGCCGGCCCGCCTGTCCATGAGTAGAAACATTCGTCCATTACCGGTTCATAGATCACACCGGCAACAATTCTGTCCTTTTCCTGCAATGCGATACTAATGGCATAGGGAAACACCCCGTGGATGAAATTGGTGGTACCATCAATGGGATCAATGATCCAGTTGTAGGTTTCACCTTGTTTATCAGATGTGTTTTCTTCCGCAATAAAACCGGCTTCGGGCAGGAGCCGTCCCAATGCTTCGACCAGTTTCTTTTCCGAGGCTTTATCAATTTGGGTCACGAAGTCGTTTCGTCCTTTAGATTCAACATCCGGCTTGTTTTGCATTCGGTAATTTTTGACAAACAGGCCTGTTTCCCTTGCTATATCTACAGTTCTTTCACAAATTTCCTTGTAATCTGTCATTTTTTGCTGTTTTTTATTTGGTTCAAAGTTTCAAATTTTTGAAACATGATGAAACGGTTATGAGAAAGTTTATCGAAAAGCGTTTGCATGGAATACCTGACTTTGAACGAGCGAGCCCGGTAGTTGTATGGTCATATTCCCCGAAAGGGGTGATATGTTTTTGAGTTCCACATCAACAATGCTGTTTACCAGTTCAGGATTAAACGGGCATTCGACACGCAAATAGTTTTCACTATACCCGTGCATCAGTCTGTCTGATGAACGTTCTTCAAATAAAACCTTTGCCTTTGTTCCCTCGAAACGCTTATAGAATTTCCGCAGCTTGTATTCCGACAGTTCATGCAAAATGACACTTCTTCGTTTTCTTTCCTGATGCGGTACGGAATGTTCAATTTTCAGGGCTTGCGTGTTGGGTCTTTCGGAATAGGTGAAAACATGCAATTGCGAAATGTTCAGCCGATTGAGGAAATGACGTGTTTTTTCGAACTCTTCAACCGTCTCGCCCCGCACACCGGTAATTACATCGACACCGATAAAGGCATCGGGGAGATAGGTATTGATGGTTTCAATTCGCTCTCTGAAGAGGGAGGTGTCATATTTCCTTCTCATTAATTTAAGAATAGGATCGCTTCCCGACTGTAACGGGATATGAAAGTGAGGCATAAATTTGGATGAGCCTGCCACGAACTGTATTATTTCTTCCGTCAGCAGATTTGGCTCTATGGACGATATACGGAACCGTTCCACCTCGTCGACTTTTTCGAGGGCTTTTATCAGGCCGGCAAATGTTTCACCGGTGGGTTTTCCAAAATCACCAATGTTTACGCCGGTAAGAATAATTTCTTTGGCACCGGCTTTCCCGGCTTGTTTTGCCTGTTCAACGGTTGCTTCGATCGAGGCATTTCGCGATCGTCCCCTCGCCAGGGGAATGGTGCAATAGGAGCAAAAATAATCGCATCCGTCCTGTACTTTCAGGAAAGTTCTGGTTCGGTCACCCGACGACCACGATGGCATGAAGCTTTTGTCTTTGGCAATATTGCCGGCATGAATTTCAGCATTTTTGCGTTTTTCAAGCGTTCCACGGTAAAATGACATATCGAGCTTTTCGTTGCTTCCCAGCACCAGGTCGACGCCTTCAATCCGGGCAATTTTTTCGGGGTGAAGCTGGGCAAAGCAACCTGTTACAACGATAAATGCCGATGGATTTGTACGTAGAGCTCTGTGTATGGTATAACGACACTTTTTTTCGGCTGTTTCGGTTACCGAGCAGGTGTTGATGACATAGACATCTGCTCCTTCCCTGAAATCTACCCGCGTAAATCCTTCTTCCTCCAAATGACGTGCTATCGTTGATGTTTCGCTGAAATTGAGCTTACATCCAAGGGTATAAAACGCCACCGTTCGCTGCTGAAATTGTGTGTGATCTATCATAAAACAGATTGTTAGGTAAATCCGGTCTAAAAAGCATCTTTGTTGCCAAACTCGTTGTTGTTTTAAATTTTTGCATCCTCATTAACAACAAGTTATCTTCGGCACAAAAATTTAAAACGCCTTGATTTTGAAAAAGATATGCTTTTTAGACCGCACTCCTGGATTATTCGTTCTTAGTCGATCGTTTTTAAACCGGCTCATAAATTTTATACAAACCAATCTGCAAAGATAGGCAATGATTTTAAAGTGACGGTACCCTTGAGACCTTCATCCGCTTTTTTTACGAACGGTTGTGATAGTCTTTTCTACCCTAAAGCAGGTCCGATGCCAGTTCAGCCAGGAAGCTCCTCTCACCTTTTATCAGGTTGACATGGGCAAAAATATTCTGTCCCTTCATTTTGTCGGTGAGATAAGCCAGCCCGTTGCTTTGCATGTCGAGATAAGGGGAGTCAATCTGGTGAATATCGCCTGTAAATACCATTTTAGTTCCTTCTCCGGCGCGGGTAATGATGGTTTTTACCTCGTGAGGAGTCAGGTTCTGGGCTTCGTCAATAATAAAGAAAACATCGGAAAGACTACGACCGCGGATATAGGCCAGGGGCGTAATGACAAGCTCGTCGCGTTTTTGCATTTCTTCAATGATGTTTAGCTCCTTGCTTTGCTGGGGGAACCGGTTTTTTATGACTCCCAGATTGTCGAAAAGCGGCTGCATGTAAGGACCTATTTTTTCATTGATATCGCCCGGCAAAAAGCCAAGGTCGCGATTGGCGAGCGGCATGATTGGGCGGGCCAGCAGTATCTGGTTATATTGTTTATGTTGCTGAAGTGCAGCAGCCAGGGCAAGTAATGTTTTTCCGGTACCGGCTTTTCCTGTTAGTGACACCAGTGTAACATCGGGATTCATGAGCGCATGCAGAGAAAAGGTTTGCTCAGCATTTCGGGGTTCAATGCCAAAGGCGGAATGTTTTTCTACTCTTCTGACAGATTGTGTGTTGGGGTCGAACCAGGCCAACACGCTTTGGTTGTCATTTTTCAGAATCATGTACTGGTTGGCAGGCAACTGCTCATCAGTCATTGGGAATTCCGAACGCGCTACCTGACCATCTTTGTAAAGCGCTTCAATGATGGCTTTGTCGAAACCGTCGAACGTTTCCACTCCATGGTGGAGAATCTCTATATTTTTAACTTTGTCCGATTCGTAGTCCTCCGACTTCAGACCAAGCGATTTGGCCTTCATCCTCAGATTGATGTCTTTGGTGATAAGAATAGTCTGCCGTTCCGGGTTCTTTTCTTTTACATACAAAGTGATGGCCAGTATCCGGTGGTCAGGTGTATTTTCCGAGAATGAATCCTGCATTTCGGGGGGAAGTGGTTTCCCGGTTTCTATAAACAATCTTCCATGACCTTTACCCAGTGAAATACCATCGGTGAAGAGTTGTTCGCCCGAAAGCCGGTCCAGTTCACGTACAAATTCGCGTGCCTGGAAATTGATCTGATCATTTCCTTTCTTAAATTTATCAAGCTCCTCAAGTACCACAATCGGAATAATAATGTCGTTTTCTTCGAAGTTATACAGACATTTATGATCATGTAACAAAACATTGGTATCCAGAACGAATATCTTTCCTGATTTTTTCTTTTTGGCTGTCATTGCAAAAGGTTTTAAAGATTTGTTGTTTTTCTAAACAGAGCCTGTTGAATAAGTCAGCAGCCCTAATTTTATACTGATGAAACGAGCATGGCAACGTTTTGCCTTAATAGGTCATTAGGTCATTAGGTCATTAGATTATTAGGTCATTAGATTGTTAGATTGTTAGCTAATGTGATAAAACTTATAACATTCTAA
>NZ_AEWI01000047.1 GCF_000191885.1 Anaerophaga thermohalophila DSM 12881 | reverse complement strand
ATGACGGAGCATGTGGGGCGTAATTCTTCTTTTTATTCCCGTTTTTTTTGCAGTGGTCAACAGAATTTTCCGAATGCCGGAGGCACTATATTGGGTTCCGGGGGCCAGTCCTTCGAAAAGCCATTCTTTTGGGGGGTCAATGTGAATGGTGTTTTCACTATATCTTTTTTGCTTCAATTTTTCCAAATAGCCTTCGGGCAGCGGGGTAGATGCCCGATGAGAATATTTTAAATGACTCAGATTTGATTTCGAAGGGGATGTGTTGTTTTCGTATAACAGAGATTTGTAATCAAGAAAAGCAACCGGCTCCAGGAGACTAAGGGTTTTTTGCAAATCGAATTTACCTCCCGGCTGATACCAACATTTCCGGGTTGCGCTCCGGCAGATCTCCGGCAACTGACGAACATTCCGAATTAATTCCGGATCATACGAAAATTTAAAAAAAATCACTTCGTCGTTTCTGTGGTGATCCGGGACTAATGTTATGGTTGGTTTAGCCTTCAATTTGGATGATTATTTTGTGCATCAGTAAATTTAGCATTACCAATTTTTCTTTCCAAATCATCAGGCGTTTTTTTGATATACGGCCAGTAGGTGTTGTTTAATTTTCAGGTTAATGGCCTCTTCCTTTATAAGCAATAACCACTTGTCGTGCTCTAAAGCATGTCTCAAAATGTAGTGATGTTGGTCGTAGGGAACAATTTAAAATTTTGTTTAAAAGAGAATTAATTAATATATTCAAAAAATATTTTATTAACATTTTAAAGACAAACCTCTCTCTTTTTAACTATGCGACTTTTTTTTATTCTATCCCTGTTGCTGGCATATACTCAACTGGTTAGTGCCCAGCGTGAAACATCTGAAGAAATAATTCAGAAAGGTATTCAGCTTCATGATGATGAAAAATATCAGGAAGCAATTCAGCTTTACCGGCGGGTCAATGAAAATGATTCCAATTATGTCCGGATGTTGTCGGAATTAGCTCTGAGCTATTTGCAAATGGAGATGTATGACAGTGCAGTTGTGATTGCTGAAAAGGGACTTACATTACCATCGGAATACAGGATGCATCTCTTGCGTACAAAAGGTACCGCTTTAGATTATGCCGGAAAGCCGGAAGAATCCATCCGGGTTTACAAGCAGGCCATTGAAGCGTATCCTTTTGTTTATTTACTACATTACAATCTTGGAGTAACCTGCCTGGGACAGGAGCAATATGCCAGTGCTATCCGCTCTTTTCAGGAGGCTCTGAGATGTAATCCTTTTCACGCTTCCAGTCATCTTCAGTTGGGCAAACTAATGGCCCGGCAAAAACAATATACCAGGGCTTTTTTGTCCCTTGAGACATTCCTGGCTCTTGAACCGTATAGCGGCCGGAGCAATGAAATACTTGTTTATCTGGAGAACATTGCCGACAATTACCTGGATACCACTCACGGACATTATATTGATCCGATTCTTGAAAACACTCTGTTTGAAGAAACCGATCATTATCTTCGATCCAAAATGGTTTTGACCTCACGTTTTGAGTCGCCTGTTGACTTTAATGCCTCTATGGTAAAACAAACCACGATGTTGCTCGAAGTATTGCCCTACAATACTAATTCCGACGATTTTTGGGCAGAATTGTATTTCCCTATTTTCCGAGAGGTGAAAGAAGGTGGACATATTGTTCCTTTTCTTTATACAATGCTGCGCTCTACCGGGAATGACGATGTGGTCAAATACTATAAGAAAAACGAGAAGGAGCTGAAAGCTTTTTTTGAAACAGGCCGTTATCTTGGAGTCATTAGGCAGACCCGGAGGTTGAACCTTGAAGGAGAAAAAAAAGAATATCGCTGTGATTATTTTGATGATGGAAGTCTTTTCTCAATAGGGAATAAGAACGAGGCAGGTAAAGAAGACGGTTTATGGATTTATTTTTACGCTAACGGAGAAGTTAATGCCAAAGGGCGGTTCGTTAACGGGGAAAAAGATGGGAAATGGGAATATTTTTATTCCAACGGGATGATGAGCCAAACTGAAAATTATAAAAAAGGGGTACCTCATGGCCCTTATTATACTTTCCATGAGAATGAGGCGAAAAGCCTGGAAGTACATTATGACGAAGGCAATGTTAAGGGGGACGTAAAGTGGTTTGATCTCTTTGGGCTGATTTCTCAAAAAATAGCTTTTAAGGATAATAATTACAATGGCCCTGCAACGAGTTATTATCCTACCAACCAGATAGAAAATGAATATGCCTACGCTGATGGTAATCCCGACGGAGAATTTCGAAGTTACCATCCGAACGGAACCCTTTCCGTTAAACAGCAATTTGTCGATGGACAACTGTCGGGTGAGTATTTAGAATACTTTTCAAATGGACGGCTTTCGGTACGCGGCCATTATGATACCGACCAGGAAACCGGAGAATGGCGATACTATTATGCAAATGGCAATCTTCGTTCTGTTGAGAATTATCAGGAAGGAACACAGGTGGGTAAGACTCAACAATTTTATACTAACGGTCATATCCAGTCCGAATGTCAGATGAATGCTGAAGGAAAGGTTGATGGAGCATACAAATACTATTCCCTCGACGGAGACCGGTACCTGGAAGAGACCTATGAGAACGGGAAATTGGTAGGAGTAACTTCCTTTAACAGAATGGGAAAGAAAGTTGGAAATGCAGAATCGGCTGATGGCACTTTTGATGTTACGCTTTACGACCTGGACGGGCATAAGGTGGTGCAAGGATCATATATCGAGGGGAAGAAGACCGGTCAATGGGCGGTTTATTACAAGAACGGCAACATACGTCAGGAGAGTGAGTATAGCAATGACCGGATTGTTGGCAAACAAACTGCTTATTACCCCGATGGTACCATACAGTCAGTTAGTCAGTATAATGATGAGGGGCTATTGGATGGCGCTTACACGGATTATCACGAAAACGGAAATGTAAAAAACCGGGGGTACTATAAAGACGGATATCAGGATGGTGAATGGAAGAGCTTCCTTGCTACAGGTGATTTGGAGGCTGTGAGCTACTTTATAGAAGGAATTCCTTACGGATGGCAAAATGTTTACGCTGTTGACGGAACGCTTCAGACCCGGCTCAAGACGATCAATGGAAGATTATTCAGAAAGATTGAGTTTGATCCTTATGGTAACGAGATTTTAGATACCGATTTTACCAAGGACTCTGTTTACCGGGCCGTGAATGATAAGGGAGACGTGTTGGGCGAAGGACCGATGATTGGCGGAGTTATGAATGGAACCATGAAGTGGTACGCACCGAAGGGTGATGTTAGCTCTGTCAAAAATTATTATAACGATATTTCTGAAGGCGACTTTTTGAGCTATTATGAAAACGGACAGGTACGGACTCAGGGGCAATTCCTCGGTAATAACAGGATTGGAGAGTGGATAACTTATTATGAAACCGGAGAAAAGGAATATGTGAATCACTATTATGGCGATCAGAAGGACTCGCTCTGTTTTGAGTATTACAAAAATGGCAATATAAGAGAAGTGGCTGAATATTCTTCAGGGGAATTGGAAGGAGACGTAATTTTGTATGACATGGGTGGCGGTTTGATTGTAAAGTTAATTTATTCTGCCGATGAGTTGATGGGGTATCAGTACAAGGTGGACGGAACATTGTGCGACACCATCAAAATCACCTCCGGCAATCAAAGTGTTGAAGCATTTTACAACAACGGACAGAAAAGTTTTGTAAAACACTTTAAAGATTATGTTCCCGAAGGGGAAATGGTGAAGTATTATCCCGATGGAAAGATTGCATTTGTTCGTAATTATCATAAAGGATTGCTCGAGGGTGAGTGCAGAAATTACTATCCCGACGGTACTCTCGAGAAAAAGTTTACCTGTAAAGACGGATTGTTTCAGGGAGAGTACATTGAATATTATAAAAATGGTCGCCCCAAAGAAAAAATCAACTATAAAGCTGATGAAGAGCATGGAGAGCGTGTGTTGTACGATAAAAACGGGAAAGTTGAAAGGATAGAAAATTACCGTAGTGGAGAATTCAACGGACTAAAAAGTTTGTAAAATGAGAATTGTATTGATTTTTCTGTTCTTGTCAACCGTTTTCGTTGCCGAAGCCGGGGAAGAACCGGATTTTTCTCAGTTAAAGAAAAAGTATGGCAGCTATAATGCCGTTATCCCCAATGTGGAATACTTTTATGATTTTGATGTAAAGAAAGATTCCCTAAAGGTTTCTTTTTCTGAGAAACGACAAATGGTAATCCTTAACCAACACGCCAAATCATTTACAAATGATGAAATATATTACAGCTCTTTTACTTCACTGGGAGAACATTCTGCCTATACGCTTGTTCCCGACGGACGAAGATATCGTGAAATAGAGGTTCAGGTTTTTAAGGAAACCAGCGATATGAGCGATTACGTTTTTTACGATGATTCGAAAAGGCTCAATTTTTCCTATCCTTCTTTGCAACAGGGGGCCATCACCAATTTGGAATATACGTTATTGTACACCGATCCCAGGTTTATTCGAAAGAGCTTTTTTCAATCCTATGTGCCTGTGGTTAAGGCCAAAGTAACGGCCAGGGTTCACCGCGATGTTCAGATCGGGCATAAACTCTTTAATACAGATGGGATAGATATAAAGTATAATCGATACTCTAAAGGGAAATATACTTACCACGAATGGGAAGTGGCAGATGTGTTACCTTATAAATATTATAGTACCTCAAGCTATAATATCAATTATTTCAGTCCTCATGTGATTCTTTATGTAAAATCGACAAAAATTGACAATAATACGGAGAAGTATTTTGGTGAAACAGATGATTTGTATCGTTATTATCAGGGATTCATTTCTGACCTGAATACTTCCTACAGCCCGGAGCTTAGAGAACTCGTTGATAAGTTGACAGCCGGATTGACCGGTGAAGAGAAAGCCAAAGCCATTTATTACTGGGTTCAGCGTAATATAAAATATGTGGCTTATGAGCAAGGTTATATGGGTTTTAGGCCGGCTTCGGCAAATGAGGTTTTTGCAAAACGCTTTGGTGACTGTAAAGGTATGTCGAGCCTCATCAGCGGAATGATGGAACTGGCAGGCCTGAATGCCTCAATTGCCTGGGTGGGCACCCGGTATATTCCGTATACCTATGAGCAGTTGCCTTTACCACAGGTCGATAATCACATGGTTGTTGCTCACTATACCGATGATAAAGAGATATGTATTCTCGATGGTACCTTTAATTATCTTGATTATGGTGTTTGTCCGTATCACATTCAGGGTAAAGAAGTGCTGATAGCGAAGGGGCCGGGGCAATATGATATTTTTAAAGTTCCGGTATCGCCTGCCGGTTACAGTACCAAGACCGATTCTGTTTCTATCAGAATGGAGGATGGTCTGATAAAAGGAGTTGGAAAAGTAACTCATACCGGTTTCAATAAAATGGAATTGGCTGAAGCTTTGGACGGCGTTAAGGAAGCCGACTATAATAAAAGCCTTTCCCGCATTTTGAATAAAGGAAATAATAAGTTTTCGGTTGAAAAACATCATATTCATAATCTTTTTGAGTATGATAAGCCTGCAGAATTGGATTATCACTTTGTTCTGCACGATTATTCCCGGCAACTTGGTGATGAACTCTTTGTTAATCTGAACCTTGACAAATCTTATCAGGATTTGTCAATAGATACAACCGGCATCATACATCCTGTCGAAAATGATTTTTATTGCACCGAAACGTTCATCACACGCTTTGAAATTCCCGAAGGCTATGAAGTTACCTATGTCCCCGATGATGGAAAATCCGAGCGTGACAATTTCAGTGTCTCGTTCAGTTACAGCAAAGAAGATAAGGCCATCGTTCTGAAAAAGCAGTTGAAATTTAATTTTTTTGTTTTGACAGATGAGCAGATTTCCGAATGGAACAATTTTATCAGCTTCCTTAAGCAGCAATACCGATCGTCAATTGTTCTGAAAAAATCCGACAAACTAAATTCAAACATTGTTAAGAAATGAGACATTTACTAACCATAATATTGTCGTTCCTGTTGGTGACAGGTTTTGCCAGTAGTAAAAAACAAGATGCTTTTGTTTGGGAAAAAGAACCCGGTTTTTCCGATATCCCCGCGAAATATGCCGACGAGAATGTTGTTGGTATCAACAACGACGAGTCCATAAATCTTTACTATAATGACGATGGCGACCTTGAAGCGATTCACGTCTTACACCGTAAGTTCAGGTTAAACAATGACCAATCCATAAATAAATTCAATAAAATCTCATTCTCCATGAGCAATGTAATTGAACTGATGGACATCGGTGCCCGTGCTATTAAGCCTGATGGCCGGGTTGTGGAGTTTGATGAAGACAATCTGAAAGAGGTTAAAGATGATGAAGATGGCGATGCTTATCGCATTTTTGCCATCGATGGCATTGAGCTGGGCGATGACGTGGAATATTATTTAGTAAGAAAGATGCATCCCGACAATTTTGGAAGAGCCTATTTTCAGTTTGATTATCCGTTACTGTCAGCTTCGTTTGAAATGGTATCTCCTCCTAACCTGATTTACGATGTGAAAGGATACAATGGTTTTCCGGATGCTACGCATGTTGTATTGGACGATGAACGCAACCGTTTCTATTGCAGCATGGAGGATGTTCCGTTGATAAAAGAGGAAAAGTTTTCCTTCGTTAACCCCCGGAAAGCTCGCATTGACTACCGGCTCGATTACAACTATGCCATGGGACGCAGTCAGGTACTTACCTGGGATGATGCGGCTCAAAGCATCTATGAGAGCATTTATCTGGATGTGGATGAAAAAGCGTTCGGGAACTGGGTGAAAGCTGTGGGTGACGTTACCGGCTCCCAGAAAGAAAGAGCTGCAAAAATAGAAGAGTTTTTGAAGTCAAATATATTTATTCAGGACTATCACATTCCTGAATTCAGTGATTTGTCTTTTATCCTGAAAAACAAGGTAACCAGCGACAGAGGTATCGTAAAATTGTATGCCAATCTTTTTAAGAAGTTTGGAGTAGACCACCAGTTGGTGCTGACCTCCGATCGCAGTAAAATAAAGTTCGACGCGGATTTTCAGTCCTGGGATTTTTTGAATGATTATCTGATTTATCTGCCCGGGGTCGACACATTTATTGATCCTCACAATATTGCTTTCCGCATGGGGTGCATCAGGGGCACTTTGTCTGCCACCGAGGGTCTTTTTATTGAACGTGTACAAATTGGAGATTTTGAATCGGCCATTGGCAAAATCAAATACATTCCACCGGCCGGTCACGAGGCCAATTATCATAACATGATCATTGATATTGCCATTGATGTTGACAAAAGCATTGTTGATGTGGAAACCTATCAGGGCCTGAAGGGGTTAAGCGGCGGATTTGTGAAGCATTATTACATAATGAGTGACGAAGAGTGGAAACAAGAAATGCTGCGTGATTTTATGGCAACCGATGTTGCCGAATCAGAAATCAATGTTCTTGAGGTGGTTGAGGAGTACAATCATCCCCGAATGAAAGATGCCCGATTTATTATCCATTCTGAGGTGAGTACACCTGCCTTTTTGGAACTGGCAGGCAATAAACTTTTGTTGAATATTGGCTTATCGATTGGGCCCCAGGCCGAAATGTATTTTGAACAAGACCGGGAAGCCATTGTGGAAAACGACTTCAATCGTTCCTATTACCGGGAAATTGAATTTAAGGTTCCGGATGGCTATAAAATAGCCAATCCTGAAGCCTCGGTGATTAATTTTTCGGAGAAAGAAAACGATGAGGTAATATTTCTTTTTGATTCCGGCTATTCTTATTCAGGAGATACCTATAAAGTTGTTATTGAAGAATATTACAACCGTATTTTTGCTGATAAGGATCAGTTTGAGGGATTTAAAAACGTGATAAATGCTGCTGCCGACTTTAATAAGGTGGTGTTGGTTCTGGAAAAGGAGTGATACCCCGGGTTAGGGGTAGTATCTATGCGCCCGCTCTGAAAGCATCTCCACATCGTCCATATCTTTGGGCTTCCTGCGGCGCAGTTTTTCCAGGAAAGCTTTGTTCTCTTTTGACTTGTTAAAGGCTTCTTCTTTGAATTTATCTAAGTCCATGTTTTTGTTCTTTAACGTAAAGTCGCTAAAACGCTGAGAAGAATTTTAAGATGTTAGTAACTTAACTGCCGAAACGGTTTACCCAAACATTTAACGGGAAATACCTCGTCCCGTGGTCTTAGGAAAAATCCTTTTCAACAAAATTTACCACTTCTGCCTTCTGCCTGTCGGTTACTTTTATTTAACAAAAACCACAAACTACTCAAAACATGTCATTTATGCGCTTTTGTTAGCTTCTTGAATATGTCAGTACCTCTAAAATATTGCTGCTGACTATTGACTAAAAACTACTGACTAAATTAATTTCATCTAAAAGTCTATTATGGCGTTTTCCCGTTTCTGCGCAGCTGAGAGATAAACAATCCTCCGATTACAATGGCTATTCCGGCCAGCTTTTTAACGGTCAGGGCTTCATCCAGTACAATCCATGCAAAGATAGCGGTAAAAACCGGAATCATATTGGCAAATACGTTGGCGCGGGTGACTCCGATACGGGAAATTCCGTAGGCAAAGAAAATGAAGGCAAAAGACGATGCAAATATGGACAGAAGTAGCAATGCTTTCAGTGCTTCGGCCGTCACGGGCGTGCTGATAAAACGTTCCCATTCGTTAATATAAAAAAACGGGGAAAAGAACCCGATGCCAAATAAATTCTGCCATGCCGTCAGGTTAACCGGCGAATAGCGATTGCCCATTCGCTTGATCACCACCGAATACCCCAACGCGGCAAATACAGCGAGAGCCATAAAAAGAAGTCCCTCAATGGGAGCAGTCAGCTCAAAACCATTCTCAAACAGGATGAGGCCAACCCCCGAAAAAGAAATGACTATCCCTGCCAGGTTCAGCCACGAAAACCGTTCATTCATAAACAATACACCCGGAATGGGAGCCAGAAGTGGGATGGTACTCACGATGACCGAGCCCATGGTGGAAGAAATGTAATTCAGTCCGTTGCTTTCGCCCATAAAATACAGGAAAGGCTGAAAAAAGGAGAGGGCCAGCAACCATTTTACATCTTCCTTATGCAGCGGCTGAAAGCGTTTGGTTAAAAACAGGTAGCCAAAAATGAACAGCGAGCTGATCACCAGTCGCAGCCATATCGTTGAGACGGGCGTAAAAACGGTAAATGCCACTTTGGTCCATACAAATGAAAATGCCCAAAAGAGCATAGTGGCGGTGAGTGCAGCAAAAACTTTTATTCGGTGGGGCATCTTTCCGGTCTCTTTTTCGAAAAAGCAAAAATAACGAGAAGCCGGCAAATGTTTTTCCGAAAAAACATTTCCGGTTTCGGGTACAAATCATTCTTTCCAAACAAGATTTAGGTTGTTAATGTAAGTTTCATAGTCTTCGTGATAACCAATTTGATTTTCAGTTCCATAGTCTTTCAGCTGCCAATAAGGTGGGGAAGTGATAACCAAATTAACCGATTTGTCTGGAATAAGATTCATTTGTCGGCTATCTCCGTTAATTATTTTATGGGTCGTCTTCATTGTAGTTTTTTTTATTCAGCTTCTGCAAAGATAGTCATAATTAAGGTTTTTGTCTGGTTTCAATTGTTGCTTCACCTTACCTAACCGGGGTTGTCAGGAGGAGTATAATCCCACTTTGCCTGAGCCCCGAAAAGGCCTTAACCTTATCTGCTTTTATTTTCTTTCCACCTAACGAGAATGGTTGATCTGATTCCTGTTCTCCTATCGATATACCGATGTTTTGCCATGACCAGCCCCCATGTAAATTGAAAAGAATTCGGTTCCAGATGGTTTTTAAAGGAATGTAATAACGACCCCCAAGATAATATTGTCTGAGATAAAAATCTTTATCCAGACTTTCTTTAAGAAAGTCCGCAGAGTACTGTCGGGAATTATGGTTACCTCTTCAAGCCGGATTACCGAAGTGGTTAATTTAACGACCGGCTGATTGATTAATTCCTTAATGGACATCTCTTTTGCTTCATATCCGATACAAGAGAATCGCACAATCCCGTTTTCATACTTATCGGGAATGTTGAGCACAAAATCACCGGTCGAATTACTGGCTGTGCCATATCGGGTTCCTTTTACTCCGATATTAACAAAGGAAAGCGGTTGCAAGGTATTGGTATCAACGATTTTCCCCTTTAAGGTTATGCCCGAAAGGGGAATCGTGATAGCGAGAAGGAAAAATATACATAGGTTGGATTTATGCAAGAGATTGAAAGCAAAATCTCTTGACACATTTACTTCCACGGGTGGCTATTGGATTTCATATAGAATTTCTGGCCATTATATTCAATAACTGCTTTTTTGAAACCTAAATTTGGATGAAATTTTCCTGAAATTGTACGGCTTGGCAGGATGAAAACACTCAATAGCATCGGGGAAAAAAAGTTAGAGTTTGTCATGAGTTTGAGTATTAGAGTTGTATATTTGAAGTAAAAATAATAACTAATGAAACGAGCATGGCAAGGTTTGGCACAAATGAATATGTATAAGTTCTTGCATGCGAGTTCCATCCAACCTTAATAAATAAAATATATACGGATGAATAATTTATCAAAATTTTTCCCGTTTAAATTTAAAGAATACCAGATATTCTTTGATAAATATTCTGTAACAATACAGATCTAATTCTAAATGTACCATGAAAAACTTTGCATTAACCTTACTGCTGACAGCTGTTATTGTCAGTTGTCAGCAAAAACGACCTGCTTCTGTTGACAATCCCGTTTTTGAAACATGGAATTCGGATGTGGCTGAAATTACCAGGATTGATATTTCTGACAGTGCCACAATTTGATTATATGTCGGGGAGCTGTTTGTCTGCCAGCAGGTAAAGAGTTCCCCGATTCAACTTTCCCGTATGCGCCTTTGTCATTAAATATACGAAACCTTCGGTGTCGGGTTTACATGCATGTAACAGGCTATAATTATTGGAGCCCTTCAGGCTGCCTGTCGCTTGCCATCAGAAACTTAACGCGAAGGAATGATGTTCTTCAACAGATTAATCCGGGAGCAATTGACCCTGAAGGTGGTCGAATATTTATAGAAAATTGAGATAATGATAAACGCCGACCCCGAAGGTGGTCGTACTCTTCTGCGTCACCGCGGTCATTAACTAAAAAACCCCCACCGGAAAACGGCAGGGGTCTGTAAAGGCATCATTAGTAACAAAGTCTACTCTTCGTAACTGTGAAGTAATAATTTAAGGATTTCAATGGCCGCACGTGGAACCGACGATCCGGGCCCAAAAATACCTAACACTCCGCAATCGTAAAGGAACTTATAGTCCTGGTGTGGAATAACACCACCGACAATTACCATAATATCTTCACGGCCGAGTTTTTTCAGCTCTTCAATTACCTGAGGAACCAGCGTTTTATGACCGGCTGCCAGGGAAGAAACACCCAGTACATGTACGTCGTTCTCTACAGCCTGACGGGCAGCTTCGGCCGGTGTCTGGAACAGCGGGCCCATATCCACGTCGAACCCGATGTCGGCATATCCCGTGGCCACTACTTTGGCGCCACGGTCGTGGCCGTCCTGTCCCATTTTGGCAATCATAATACGGGGCTGACGTCCTTCTTTCTCTGCAAACTCTTTGGCCAGTGCACGGGCTTGTTCAAACTCGCTGTCGTTTCCGGCTTCCGATAAATAAACTCCGTTAATAGATCGTATCACAGCTTTATATCTTCCAACTACTTTTTCACAAGCATAAGAAATTTCTCCCAAAGATGCACGTTTTTTTGCTGCCTCTACCGCCAGTTCCAAAAGGTTACCTTTCCCGGTTTCAACAGCTTTTGTAATGGCCTCGAGAGCGGCCTGAACTTCTTCTTCGTTGCGTTCGGCACGCAGTTTTTTGAGGCGCTCGATCTGAGAATTCCGTACAGCCGTATTGTCAATTTCCAGAATATCGATGGGGTCTTCTTTGTCGAGACGGTAACGGTTGGTTCCGACAATGACCTGTTTCCCACTGTCAATTTTGGCCTGTGTGCGTGCAGCAGCCTCTTCGATACGCATTTTTGGAAGACCGGTTTCGATGGCTTTAGCCATTCCGCCCATTTCTTCAATCTCCTGGATGTGGGCCCATGCCTTTTCGGCCAGTTCCCTGGTAAGAGATTCTACATAGTAGGAGCCGGCCCATGGATCGACCTCTTTGGTGATCTGGGTCTCTTCCTGAATGTATATCTGAGTGTTACGTGCAATACGGGCCGAAAAATCGGTAGGCAAAGCGATGGCCTCGTCCAGTGCGTTGGTATGCAACGACTGGGTATGTCCCAGCGCAGCTGCCATGGCTTCGATACAGGTACGTCCCACATTGTTAAAAGGGTCTTGTTCCTGCAGCGACCATCCCGAGGTTTGCGAGTGTGTGCGTAGCGCCATCGATTTGGGATTTTTGGGGTTGAACTGCTTCACAATTTTAGCCCAGAGCATTCGTGCAGCACGCATTTTGGCTATTTCCATGAAGTGGTTCATCCCGATGGCCCAGAAGAAAGACAGCCGTGGGGCAAAAGCATCAATATTCAACCCCGACTGAACCCCTGTACGCAGGTATTCAAGTCCGTCGGCAAGCGTGTATCCAAGTTCCAGGTCGGCAGTAGCTCCGGCTTCCTGCATGTGATATCCCGAAATGGAAATGCTGTTAAATTTAGGCATCTTTTGAGAAGTATATTCGAAGATATCAGCAATGATCCGCATTGAGAAGTCGGGTGGATAGATGTAAGTGTTCCGCACCATAAACTCCTTCAGGATGTCGTTCTGAATGGTACCGCTCAATTCTTCGAGCTTTGCCCCTTGTTCAAGTCCGGCAACAATGTAAAATGCCATGATGGGTAAAACGGCACCGTTCATGGTCATTGAAACCGACATCTTGTTCAGGGGAATGCCATCGAAGAGTACCTTCATGTCGAGAACTGAGTCGATGGCCACACCGGCTTTTCCAACATCCCCTACCACGCGCTCGTGGTCCGAGTCGTATCCGCGGTGCGTTGGCAGGTCGAAAGCGACAGAAAGACCTTTCTGTCCGGCCGCGAGGTTACGACGATAGAAGGCGTTGGACTCCTCGGCGGTCGAGAATCCGGCATACTGACGGATGGTCCAGGGGCGCATGGCATACATGGCCGAATAAGGCCCGCGAAGGTAGGGTGGGAGTCCGGCCGCATAATTCAGATGCTCCATGCCTTCCAGGTCTTCTTTTGAATAAACGGGCTTCACCGGAATCTGCTCCGGGGTTATCCAATCTTTTTTGATGGAATGTTGTTGCTCCCAGGCTTTGACATCGAATGAAAGCCGGTCGCTTTTGTAATCTATTTGTGAAAAATCTGGTCTCATAATAGCTATTTTTTAACGCAGAGGCGCTAAGACGCTGAGTTTATTTCAGAGATTATTGACTTTGCGGTAAATACCTTTGTGCAATACCGGAACATTGAAATTGATCAGCAATCCAAGTTTTTTGTTGGCAAGCTTCAGGTATGTAACCAATTGTACTTCATGTACAGGGTGTACCTCTTCAACAGCTTTCAGTTCAACAATCACTTCTTTTTCAACCAACAAGTCAAGAATGAAATCCTTGTTTAAAGGCTCGTTTTTATAGATTAATGGCAAATGTACCTGCTCTTCTACCAGTAAACCCTTATTTCGCAGTTCGTGAGCAAGACAGGCGCCATAAACAGACTCCAGTAATCCCGGTCCAAGTTCTTTGTGAACCTCGATGGCTCCACCTATAATCTGCGAAGATATTTTATTTAAGGCGTCCTTTGTCATCTCTCTTATAAAAACTTTGCGTCACTGCGTCTTTGCGTTTTTATTGTATGTTCAACATTTTATTAAACTCTTGCAACGTTTCCAGCAAGTTGGAACGTATGTTGATGAAGTGCTCAATTCCTTGTGCTTTTAGGTCGTCAGCACAGGCAGGGGCACCTGCCACCACAAAGACAGCTTCGCCGTTGAGTGCTTTGAACGCAGCCGGGGCGGCTTCGGCATATTCATCATCCGAAGAGCAGAGTACCACGATATCGGCTTTGGCTTTTCTGGCAGCTTCCACACCTTCTTCTACCGTATCGAAGCCGAGGTTGTCGATGATTTCGTAGCCGGCACACCCGAAGAAGTTTCCTGAAAACTGAGAGCGGGCCAGTCGCATGGCCAGGTTTCCGTAAGTCAGCATAAATACTTTGGGTCGTTTGGCTGCTTTTTCGGTGGCCAGTCGAAGTGCTTCGAATTCTTCGGCACCGCGATACAACGGGATGGGTTCAATTTCCGTTCCTTCTTCGGAGTCGGTAAATGTACGTTCTTCACTGATTTCTGAAGAGACCGACTCCAGGTTGTTGGGATACTGATTGGTGCCGACCAGTATCTCTTTACGGCGGGCGAGGTCTTTCTTCCGTTTTCCGGAAGTTTCCTTAACATGCGTCTGAATGACACCCTCTTTTAATGCCTCGGTATAACCGTCTTTGTTTTCCACCTCGAGGAACAATTTCCAGGCTTCGTTGGCGATGCTGTCTGTCAGATTTTCTATATAGTAGCTTCCGGCAGATGGATCAACAATCATGCTGAAATAAGCCTCCTCCTTCAGCAGCAATTGTTGATTACGTGCAATCCTTTCGCTAAAAGCATTTGGCTGACGGAATACCAGATCGAACGGTGCTACGGTGAGTGAATCGGTTCCGCCAATAGTCGCGCTCATGGCTTCGGTCTGTGTACGAAGCATGTTTACATAAGGATCGTAAATGGTTTTGTTCCATTCCGATGTTTCGCAATGGGTATGCATTTTGGTCACCTCTTTATCCGAGGGGTTGTATGCATCGACGATTTTGGCCCAAAGCAGGCGTCCTGCACGCAACTTGGCAATCTCCATGAAATAGTTGCCGCCAATACCAAAATTGAACCGGATACTTCGGGCAGCATCGTCGACATTGATGCCGCGTTTGGTGAGCTGAGCCATGTATTCGTTGGCCATAGCAAGGCCAAAACCCAGTTCCTGAACAATGGATGCGCCGGCGTTGTTAAAATGTTTGGCATTGACCGTCAGGGGTTGAAACAGCTCCATCTCTTTGCCCTCTTTTACCAGCTCGGCCGAATTGTCCAGTAGCTCTTCGAGGGGGGCGCAGGTCTTACCGGTAATGGTAAGATTTCCCAAGGGATCAAAATTCAAAGACCCTTTTACTTCTTTTAAATTGGCATTTTTTTCATGGAGCCACTCTTTCAGCAGAGAGAGGAGTTTCTGATTGCCATGTGAGGATGAAAAGTTCAGTTCTGCTGCTTCAGGCACTATCTCTTTCAGGAGGGCCTCAATGTTTTCTTTGGTGATCAGCTCTTCATTCCCGAAAAAGAAGCCCAGTGAATCAACCCCTTTGTTAAGCACATCCAGGGCCTTTCGGTTGGCTTCCTTCACATCTTTCACCACAATATCCTGGCGAACCAGCCATTTGTTGTGGGTTTTGGTGCCACGAACAAAAGGATATTCTCCCGGAAGCGTGTCAAGATATTCAAGTCCCTTCAAATCCTCTTCCCTGTAAAAGGGGCGGACTTTAAATCCTTCATTGGTTTTCCAAACGAGCTTCTTTTCGAAATCGGCTCCTTTGAGATCCGCTGTTATCTTTTCCATCCATTCCTCTGTGGAAACAGGTGGAAACTCATTAAACAACGGTTGATTTGATTTATTTGCCATAATGTAACTATTTATTTAGTGCGCGTTAACAGGCCGCAAAATTAACGAAATTATTCCGGATTGAGAATAAAGGCTTTGTGTTTGTGAATGTTGTTGAGCAGGTGTATTACTGTCGCAACTCCGCAATGATCCGATAACGCCATCGGTTTCAATCCGCCTTCCTCAAAAGTCTGGTAAGTGACCGATGAATCGGGGATGAGGTTCATGTTGCTGAAGATATTTTATCTTATCGTTGTATTAAGAAGATTCCAAGTAAAAGCATGATGATGCCTGCAATTCTGCTGAGCGAAACAGGATGAACAGTCACGTTAAAGAGTCCGTGATGGTCGATTATGGAAGCCACGATTAATTGTCCCGCGATAGAGGCTGCCAGCATGTTTGTGACGCCAATCTTCGGGATAAGCAGTACGACCGATGTCACGAATATTGCCCCGATGGCTCCTCCAAGAAACAAGTACCAGGGGACTGATTTCATTTCGGCGATGGATGGGAGCGAAGTTCGTAAAATAATGTTAAGAAAGATAAGGATAACCGTTCCAACCAGAAAATTGGTGAGGGATGCCTGTAAAGGGTGTCTCAAAAAAGAAGAAAGCTGGGCATTAATACTTCCCTGAACAGATAGAAAACCACCGATCAATAATGCAGCTAAGATAAAAACATACTTGGTCATGCGTCCGGTCTTTAATAGTGCATGCGCAAGTTACAACCAAGACTTCATATCCACAAATATCACTTTTTTAAAAAATACGACATCCGGTTATCGTAATTAAGATAGTATTCCCCTTTTTCCAGACCTTCAACGTTGACCGTATCGTTGTATCCTTTGAATACTATCTGTCCGTAGATATCATAGATTTCGTAGAGAGTCGGCCTGGAAAAAACAAGCTGCTTCTCGACCTTTTGGGATACGAGCTCCACTTCGGGAATATCATTGTTTACCACTACTTCGGGAGAAAGTTTGCGTTTGTTGTCAGAGCCTGCCTGGCGCACCCTGAAGCGGTTTTCGCCTGAATGGAGTCTTACCGGAAATTCATATTCATGTTTTCCGGGAACGCCTTTACCCATTACTTCGCCAACCTGTATCCATTTGTTCCAGCGGTACTGTTCCACAACATAGGGGAGTGCTCCGATTTCACCCGTTGTTTTCCATTTAAGATAATTCCCTTCAACAGCAATGTCAATGGTTTCGAATGATGCTTTTGGTGCGACAACTTCAGGATTTAAAACGACGGGTTCACAATCTTCTTTATATTTGATAACGATGTGAATTGGAGAACCTATGGGCAATTGATATACCGAAAGGTCTATTTCAAAGGAGCTGGAGTTAATTTCATCGGTAGTCGTCATTCCGTTTACCATTACCTCAAATACGCAAAATCCCACACCTGAATCGGCATAAGGATTCCGGACATACAAATTGTCCCCCCGGTAAGTGCCTTGCAATTCGATTTCTCCGGCAAAGCTGAATACAGGAGCGAAACAAAAAACAGTAAGTAGTAGTATGCGGAACAATTTCATAAGACCCGGAATGAATAATTTGATCAACAGAACGTCATATTTGGTGCTTGTATGTAAATTCGCAAAAAAATTTAAAACGCCTTGATTTTGACAAAAATATGTCTTTTTATACCACACTTATCAATGAGCCTGCTTCTCCTAACATCTTTCAGCAGGGCACACAGAAACGCAATTTAAACATTATAAACACCAACTGCAAAGAGTGAACAAATTCAATATGCATATTTTACATGTTTGTATTCTATTTTTTGACAAACAGCTGTTTTTATTCAACGGGCTCATTCCAATCTCCAAACGATTTTATTAAGTCAATAAGGGTTTCAACTGCTTCTTCCTCGGGTACATTTTTCTTGATCAGCTGCCTGTTGTGGAATAGTGATATTTTGCCGGGCCCGGCACCTACATATCCGTAATCGGCATCGGCCATTTCTCCTATGCCGTTTACAATGCATCCCATTACCGCGATCTTGAGTCCTTTCAGATGACTGGTTTCTTTTCTTATTTTTTCGGTTGTTTTTTGTAATTCGAAAAGAGTACGCCCGCAACCCGGGCATGAAATAAATTCGGTTTTGGAGAAACGAACTCTTGATGCCTGAAGTATGCCGAAAGATGTATTCACAACATCCCCAATGCGGATAAAGGGAGCATTCAGGCATATTCCGTCGCCATATCCGTCAAGGAAAAGAGCCCCTTTATCGGCGGCAGCCTTGAGCTGAAAATCTTCTGACATTTTATCCTCGTAATGACCATGGATGATGACGGGGTGTTTGAGACCGGCGTTTTGCATAGTCATAAAAAATGCTCTTTGTTCGGCGGTTGAATTGACATTCCCCGACCTCAGAATTAGTATTACATCCTTTTTTTCACGAAGCCGGTTAATATTTCTTTCCGTCAGTTCGGGATAGGTTATCTCAACAAATGCGATACCTTGAAACAAGTGCCAGTCATCATGAATCCGGAAAAGAGGGAAAACACCGTTTCTCTTCTCTTCTTCATAGTATTTGTATTCCACTAATTGCAGAGCGCCCGAAAGGTTTTTATGTGGCAGATTCAGTTGTGCAGGATTGCAAATGATCAGCTCGGGGGGTTCGGAAAAGTTGATTTCCCGATCGTCAGTATTTCTGATATCTGCAACCACGGCAACAGGGTTTTCGCCTCCGATGTGCAGCACGGGTTCACTTACACGTTTCACATACGACAAAGGGCTGTAGTGTTGCGGATTGGTTCCCCGGATAGGCGCGTGACCTGTTTTCTGCACCACGTAACGAACCAGCTTTTGAGCCACCGGAATTTCATTTTCGGGAGGTTCGGTGAGCGATACACGGATGGTATCACCAATGCCGTCGATTAAGAGGGCGCCGATACCCACGGCCGATTTCAGGCGCCCGTCCTCCCCGCTGCCCGCTTCGGTAACCCCCAGGTGCAACGGGAAATACATGTGCTCGTTTTGCATTCGTTGCACCAACAATCTTACGGCATGAACCATTATTCTTGTATTGCTCGCTTTAACGCTCAAAACGATATTCTCAAAATTTTCCTCTTTGCATATTCGCAAATATTCCATGCACGATTCCACCATTCCTTCGGGGGTATCTCCGTATTTCGACATGATCCGGTCGGAAAGGCTTCCATGATTGACTCCGATTCGTATTGCTGTATTGTGTTTTTTACAATGATGAAGAAAAGGAACCAGTTTCTCCCTTATCTGTTGCATGCCAGCTTTGTCTTCCGGGCTTCCGGTCTCAATTTGGCGGAACTTTTTGGCCCCACCGGTGAAGTTTCCCGGATTAATGCGTACTTTCTCAACTATTTCGGCGGCTGTTTCGGCGGCTGAAGGATTGAAATGGACATCGGCAACCAGGGGGATATCATATCCCGCAGATTGCAAAGCTTCTTTTATGTTTTTCAGATTTAACGCTTCACGTCGGCCTTGTGTGGTAATACGGACCAGTTCTCCCCCGGCGTCCGCAATTCTCTTTGTCTGTTCTGAAGTCTCCCTTGTATTGAGTGTATTAGTGGTCGTCATCGACTGAATTCGTATCGGCGAATCCCCTCCGATGGTGATATTCCCTGCTTTAACCGGAACCGTTTTATTACGCAGATATTGGAAGAATGAGTTGCAGTAATGGTATTGTTCGTTTTGCATGTGTATAATATTTAGCGTCTGTCCATAAAGTGCCATTTACTGTTCCGCCGCTTGCTTGCAGAATTTGGGTATATAAAAATCTAAAACGCCCGCTCAAAATTAATAACTTTGCATAATTGCGTCAGCATTTTCAGATAACATTGGAAAATATTTATGAGTGCAGTATAAAAAGCATATTTTTGTCAAAATCCAGGATTTTTAATTTTTTGTATCGAAGTTAACTTGTTGTTAATGAGTATGTAATAATTTAAAACAACAACGAGTTTGGCAACAAAGATGCTTTTTAGACCGGGCTCATTTATCCAAAAAAACACGAATATCAGGAGCTAACACACTAATGGGACTCGTTTATTTTTAATAAGAAATACAAGCAAAAATGTCGATAACTGTTTCAGGAATAACCAGGTATTACGGGACGCAGAAAGCGCTTGATAATGTGAGTTTTGAAATACCTTCAGGGCAGATTGTCGGCTTTCTGGGCCCAAATGGTGCCGGAAAGTCAACCATGATGAAGATCATTACGGGATTTCTTCCCCCAACCGAAGGGGTTGTCAACGTATGTGGCCTAAACATTAATGGCAATAACCTCGAGGCACGTCGAAAAACAGGGTACCTGCCCGAGAATAATCCGCTGTACCTGGATATGTATGTTACCGAATATTTGTTGTTCGTAGCTGAAATTTATAAATTGGATAACAAGAGAAAGCGGGTTGAAGAGATTATCGAAACAACCGGTTTGAGTCCCGAGCGACACAAGAAAACAGGAGCATTATCGAAGGGATATCGTCAGCGCGTGGGGCTTGCCCAGGCTTTGCTTCCCGACCCTGAGGTTCTGATACTGGATGAACCAACCACGGGACTCGATCCCAACCAGATTGTGGAAGTAAGGAATCTGATTGTCAAACTGGGAGAACAAAAAACGGTTCTTCTTTCTACTCATATTATGCAGGAGGTTCAGGCCATTTGCGAAAGGGTCATCATCATCAACAAGGGTGTTCTTGTGGCCGATGAATCGGCTGAACATCTGGAACAGGGCATACAAAGGAGTACTGCCAATATTTTTATTGAGTTTGACAAGCCGGCTGCCCCCGAAAAAATTAATGCCATAGCTGGTGTCGTCGGGGTTGTCCCCAAAGGAAACGGTTGGCTGGTGACAGCAAAAGCCGGAAAAGATATCCGGCCAGATCTTTTCAGGTTTGCCGTAGAAAATGATCTGATCATCCTTACACTCACAGTAGAGCGCGAATCTCTTGAAGAAGTGTTTCAATCATTAACCATCTGAATTAAGGAGCCAATCGTGAGATATCCCAGACATTATTGCTGTTCAGTGAATATTCAAACCGGTCGTGCATCCGGTGGGGGCGGCCCTGCCAAAACTCAACTCTGTGGGGTACCAACAGGTATCCGCCCCAGTGCGGAGGGCGTGTAACCTTTTTGTTCTCAAACTTGAGTGTAAGTTCTTCAAAGAGATTTTCCAGCATCTCCCTGCTGGTCACTCTTTCGCTCTGAGGAGATGCCCATGCCCCGATCTGACTGTCACGCGGGCGGTTGTTGAAATATTCGTCGGATTCATGTGCTGGAAGCTTTTCTACCAGGCCTTCAAGTCTGACCTGCCGTTCTAATGACGGCCAGAAAAAAACCGCCGAAGCCTTGGGATTTTCCTGAAAATGCGCTCCTTTCCGGCTCAGATAATTAGTGAAAAAAGTTATTCCCCGATCCGTGATGCCTTTCATCAGAACAACTCTTTGCGATGGTTGTCCTGTCACATCCACGCTGGCCAGGGACATGGCTGTTGGTTCTGCTTGGCCTGTTTCCAGCGCTTCGTCCAGCCATTTTCTAAGCTGTAATAATGGTAATGGCTTCAGATGGTCCCTGGTAAGCGCGTGACGGTTGTAATCGTTTCGTATGTCAGCGAATTTGCTTTTCAAAACGGATTGTTTTAAGAACAGACTCTAATTGGTTTTAAAATCAAATTTTACAGACGCCAGATCCTGGTTGGCCTTTTCTATTTTTGAGGCAAGATTGTTCTTGTAACCGGCCACTTTTTTGTACACTTCTTCATCGCCGGTAGCGAGAATTTGGGCAGCCAGAATGCCTGCATTTTGCGCTCCGTCGAGTCCTACAGTGGCGACAGGAATGCCGGGAGGCATCTGCAAAATTGAAAGAATAGAGTCCCATCCGTCGATAGAAATGGATGCTTTTATGGGTACACCGATAACAGGCACCGGAGTGAGTGCAGCAATAACTCCCGGTAAATGGGCTGCACCCCCTGCACCTGCTATTATGACACGAATGCCACGGTCATAAGCCTCACGGGCAAATTTCATCACCCTGTCGGGAGTTCTGTGTGCCGAGAGGGCATTAATTTCGAACGGAATCTGAAAATCATTCAGTACTTTGGCAGCTTTTTCCATGATGACCAGATCGGAAGTACTGCCCATAATGATACTTACTTTCGGTTGCATAATGTATGGTGATTTTTGGTTGATACTTTATTACATTGCAAAACTAAGAACATTATTTATCTCTCTCTGTTCAAAATTTTATATTTTTGCAAACTTAACCTGCTTTATTCAGGTATTTTCTGTTACGATACAACCAAAGGGAGAGCATAAGCTCCTCTTCAAATTTAATTTGAAAATAGTTCACTATTTCCTGCTTTAAATTTGTTCCCGGTTGCTTTATTATTGGATATTTGATTATTTCATGACATGACAAAAATTGTTATAAAATTGTTAGATTGTTAGGATTGTTAGCTAATGTAATAAAACTTATAATATTCTAATAACTAATAACTAATAACTAACAACTAACAACTAACACATTAACAACTTTAACAATCCTAACAGCCGTAACAATTCGCCGGACATAATATACTATAAAACATCTCCCGATGAAGCGCATCCGACTTTTAGACAAAGAATTTGCCCTTTCCATTCCCGCCAGCGATATTATAAAAGCCATTTGGGAAATGGCCATAAAAATGAACAGTGAGCTGCGCGATAAAAATCCTTTGATGATCTGTATCCTGAACGGGTCTTTCATGTTTTCAGCCGATTTGATGAAACTGATCGATTTTCCTTGCGAAATCAGCTTTGTTAAAATTTCTTCTTATCAGGGCATGGGAAGTACCGGAGAAGTGAAACAACTCATCGGGCTCAATGAAGAAATTGAAGGACGTACGGTTGTCCTTCTCGAAGATATTGTCGATACAGGGGTGACCATTGAAAAACTGGTGGATCAACTTGCCGCTCAGAATCCAAAGGAGGTTAAAGTGGCCACCCTCCTGTTCAAACCCGAAGCCTGTAAAAGGAAATTGAATCTTGATTATGTAGGAATGGAGATTCCGAATGATTTTATTGTGGGATACGGACTCGATTATGACGGTTATGGAAGAAACCTTCCGGACATTTATACTGTTATTGATTAAACCTGATCTATTCGTAAATGAGTAGTGTGGCATAAGAACATATTTTTGTCAAAATCCAGACATTTTAAATTTTATACGGACGAAAACGGGGCATGGTAAGGTTTGCAATAAGAAGTATGTATAAACACCATTTATCCACTAATTATCTAGGAAACTAAAAACAGGGAACAGATTCTTCGTCGTTACCTCCTCAGAATGACATTAGACAGTTTGTCATTTTGAGCGGAGCGAAGAATCTTATATCAATTAAAGCATAATAAGTTGCATTATTCCAATAACTTAGACTAATTTTATACGGATGAAACGAGCATGACGAAAATTGTTATAAAATTGTTAGGACTGTTAGATTGTTAGATTGTTGGGATTATTAGCTAATGTAATAAATCTTATAATATGCTAACAAATAACACATTAATAACTTTAACAATTCTAACAGCCGTAACAATTTATTAAATGTAAGATGAATAAATCAGGTAAAAATCTTTTGTTATGGTGAATATTGTTATTTTCGGACCTCCCGGCTCAGGGAAAGGAACACAAAGCGAAAAAATGATTGAGAAATACGGGTTTGCCCATATCTCAACCGGTGATATTCTGCGCAACGAAATAAAAGCGGAAACCGATCTTGGAAAAACAGCTAAATCGTTTATCGATAAGGGTGAGTTGGTTCCGGATGATACGATTATCGGCATGCTCGAGAAAAAGCTGGAATCTCTTCAGAATGTTGACGGTGTCATCTTTGACGGGTTCCCGCGCACCGTGGAACAGGCCAAAGCTCTGAAAAAGATGCTTCAGAAAAGAGGCGGGGAGGTAAATGTGATGCTTAACCTTGAGGTTAAGCGGCAGGAGCTCATCGACCGGCTGGTGAAAAGAGGGCAGGTTTCCGGGCGTTCCGACGATAATCCGGAAACCATAGAAAAGCGCATCAACGTTTATGAAGAGCAAACCGCTCCGGTGATTGATTTCTATAAAAAAGAAGGAACCTACCGTCCCATTTCCGGTGAAGGAGAGATAGATGATATTTTTGGACGGATTTGTGAAGTTATTGACTCTGTAAAATAAACCGCTCATGTCGGGATCAAACTTTGTAGATTATGTGAAAATATATTGCCGTTCCGGCAGAGGAGGGGCCGGGTCTCGTCATTTGCGGCGCGAAAAGTTTGTAGCCAAGGGTGGGCCCGATGGTGGTGACGGAGGACGCGGCGGACATGTAATAGTACGTGGTAACCGTAATACGTGGACATTACTTCATCTGAAGTATCAGCGGCATATTTTTGCCGGACATGGTGTGTCCGGGGGAAAACAAACCTCAACCGGTGCCGCCGGAAAAGATGCTTACATTGAAGTACCTCTGGGAACTGTCGCTAAAAATGCTGAGACCGGTGAAGTGTTGTTCGAAATCACCGAACACGATGAGGAGCGTATCCTGGTACGCGGGGGCAAAGGCGGACTGGGAAATGTTCATTTTAAATCGGCAACCAATCAGACACCCCGTTATGCTCAACCCGGCGAGCCCGAGTCGGAAATGTCTGTCATACTCGAACTGAAAGTGCTGGCAGATGTGGGCCTGGTTGGATTTCCCAATGCCGGAAAATCTACACTTCTGTCGGTAATGAGTGCTGCCAGGCCCGAGATCGCCAACTATCCTTTCACAACACTTGTTCCAAACCTGGGAATTGTCCAATACAGGGAACATCGTTCTTTCGTTATGGCTGATATTCCGGGCATTATTGAAGGAGCACATGAGGGGAAAGGCCTTGGCTTGCGGTTCCTTCGTCATATAGAACGAAATTCTGTTTTGCTCTTCATGGTTCCGGCCGACAGCAAAGATATCGGACAGGAATATAAAATTCTTCTGGATGAGCTGAGGCAGTACAACCCTGAATTACTTGATAAAAAGCGATTACTTGCAATCACCAAGTCCGATTTGATAGATGATGAGTTGCAGTACGAAATAGAACAGGAATTGCCCGATGTGCCCTGGGTGTTTATCTCTTCAGTCACCCAAAAGGGGCTTTCGGAACTTAAAGATATGCTTTGGAAAGAATTGGGAAATGCCAGCCTGGCTTGACTTTTTATACCGCACTCATAATTGCATTTGAATGCCGGTTTTGGCTTGGTTTGTTGGCTGTTGCAAAGTCCGGTTTAGTGCTCTGTCCCGGTTGAATATTTGATCATTATATTCTGTTGCTTAATAAGTCGCTACAACTCTTTCTGCTTTTTGGTGAATCAAATTTAAAAGAGATATCTTTGTCCGCTGAAAATAAAAAAAAACGGAAAATCCGGTTTTGGAGCAGAAAAAGAAAATATACTTTGCTTCCGATGTGCATTTGGGAGCACCAAACATCAGTAACCATCGCGAACATGAAAAGCGGTTTGTTGCATGGCTCGACAGTATCAAAAACGATGCAAGTGAGGTTTATCTCATGGGTGATATTTTTGATTTCTGGTTCGAGTATCGCCATGTCATTCCCCGAGGCTATGCACGTTTTATTGGAAAGCTCTGTGAACTGACAGATGGCGGAATTTCCGTTCATTTCTTTACCGGGAATCACGACATTTGGGTATTTGATTATTTGCCGCAGGAGACGGGCGTAATAGTGCACAAAGAGCCTTACATAGCTACCCTTTATGGGAAAAAATTCTTTCTTGCTCATGGAGATGGTCTTACCCCCGATGAAAAAGCTTATAAACGCTTAAAAGCAGTATTTACAAACAAAACAGCACAATGGCTGTTTCGGTGGGTACATCCCGACCTCGGCGTTTCTATGGCACGTTTTTGGTCCCGAAAAAGTCGTGAGAATAATCAGGATTCTGAAAAAGCTACCTTCCAGGGCGAAGAAGGGGAGTGGCTGATACAATTTTCCAAAAAGAAACTTAAGCAGGAACATTTTGATTTCTTTATTTATGGACACCGCCATGTGGCCATAGATTTTCCTGTCGGCACAAACAGCCGTGTTTGTTATCTGGGCGACTGGGTTAAGTTATACACCTATGCTGTTTGGGATGGAGAAACTTTTGAGTTAAAGCAGTGGCCTGTGATATCACCTTCGGGGGCTCTGGATGAAAACAGACCATGATACAAGCCAATTACCGCCTTAAGTCTGGGGATGATAAAAGTAGTGCTTTGGGAACAGATGCTGACACCCTTAGTCGTGCTATGGACCCTCACGACTGCGATTCCGTGATAGTTGCCGATGGTGTCGGAGCTGTAATGCTTGAGACTGTGGAAAGCGATAAACCTGTCGGGATGATGAAACATGTGACACGTACCGATACGGAAGGCCATCTTAACCTCTGGCAAGGGGAGACCTTTTCAACAAAGAGCTGAATCACGTACCGAAATTTAATGCGGTTTGTGTTTTTCAGCAATGCCTGATAAAACAGCCTCGGCTATTATCAAATCGAAAGGCGAAGTGATCTTGATATTTTCAGGATTTCCATCTACGAGGGTGATGTTGTATCCGGCTGCTTCGACCACCGAGGCATCGTCTGTAAATTCGTTGCTAAAGGGTAATTCATAAGCGTTGCGGATGATGGCAGTTCTGAAAACCTGTGGTGTTTGAACTGTTCTGTAATTGCTGCGTATCACCCGACGGCTTTTTGCACCATCTTCATCAATTTCCCGGAGCGACTCCACGACTTCCATAACAGGTATGGCAGCACCATTTCCCAAGGCTGCACGAAAGCAACGCTCAATGGTTTCCCTGCTTGCAAAAGGACGGACACCGTCATGTACGGCGACCAGATCAGCATTGCCAATGTGCTTCAGACCGTTTTTGACACTGTGATACCTCGTTTCGCCACCCGCCGCCAGTTGGTATTCAATGGTGAAATTATAATCCCGGCAAAGCGCTTTCCAATAATCAAACTGGTCATCAGGCAAAACCACGACAACTCTGATATCCGGATACCTTCTGGTAAATGATTCGATGGTATGCATTAAGATGGGCCTTCCGCCAATCGCAATAAACTGTTTGGGAATGTCTTTCCCCATTCTGAGGCCACGACCTCCGGCAACAATGATGACTGATTTCTTCAGGGACATTTTTATTTGGTTTTCTGATGCATCCTAAATTCCTGGAAGCAAACGACCGCTTGCTTCCGGAAATTCGGGTACAATACTCCGCTAAACATTGCTAATAGCTAATAGTTTGACAGTGCATTTCTCAAATTTTCAAATCGTGCGTTACCGCTTATTGTTCAGCGCTGAGCAAAGAAACAAAAAAATTAGTATCATCCGTATCATCCGGCCCATCCCGAGCGGTCTAAACTGCGGTACTGTACCGCTTCGGCTACGTGATGCGCTTCAATGTTTTCGCATCCTTCAAGGTCGGCAATGGTTCGCGATACCTTTAATATCCGGTCGTATGCCCTGGCCGACAGGTCGAGTTTTTCCATGGCATTTTTAAGGATGGCTTGTCCGCTCGGGTCAGGCGTTGCATATTTGGTCAGCAGGCGCGTATTCATTTGCGCGTTGCAATGTACGTTTTTTGTTTTCCTGAACCGTTCCGACTGAATTGCTCTTGCTTTGATAACGCGTTCCCGCACTGTGTTGCTGGTTTCAGCGGGTTTTTGGGCAGCAAGTTTATCAAAAGGAACCGGTACTACTTCTATGTGAATATCAATCCGGTCGAGCAAAGGGCCGGAAATTCGGCTCAGATATTTTTGAACAACACCCGGGCTGCAGACGCAGGTTTTTTCGGGATGGTTGTAGTAGCCACAGGGACATGGATTCATGCTGGCTACCATCATGAAGCTGGCAGGATAATCAATGGTAAAACGCGCCCTTGAGATAGATATGGTGCGGTCTTCCAGCGGCTGTCGCATCACCTCGAGAACGCTGCGTTTAAATTCAGGCAGCTCGTCGAGAAATAAAACCCCGTTATGGGCAAGAGAAATCTCCCCGGGTTGAGGATAAGAACCTCCGCCGACCAGGGCTACGTCCGACACCGAATGATGTGGTGACCTGAAAGGCCTTCGTGTCAGCAGAGAAATATGACCATTCAGTTTCCCGGCCACTGAATGGATTTTTGTGGTTTCCAGCGCTTCATCGAGGGTAAGAGGTGGCAAAATAGTGGGAAGGCGTTTGGCCAGCATGGACTTTCCCGATCCGGGCGGCCCGATCATTATTACATTATGGCCGCCTGCTGCTGCTATCTCCAGGGCCCGTTTCACGCTGTCCTGACCTTTAACATCAGCAAAATCAAATTCACTGCACGCCTGTTCTTTCAGAAACTCTGCATCGGTGTCCACTACCACCGGTTCAATTTCTTTTCGGCCGGTCAGAAAATCCACTACCTCCCGGAACGATTCCACCCCGTAAATATTCAGTCCTTTTACTACAGCAGCTTCACGGGCATTGGCTTTGGGAACAATAAATCCTTTGAAGCCATCGGCTTTGGCCTGCAACGCAATCGGCAGAGCTCCTTTAATGGGATGAATTGAACCGTCGAGGGATAGTTCTCCCATCATCATGAAATCGCTGATACGAGATGAGGTGATTTGTTCATCGGCAGCCAACACACCAACGGCAATGGGCAGGTCGTAAGCAGAACCCTCCTTTCGGGTATCGGCAGGAGCCATGTTTACAACAATACGTTTTCCGGGCCATTTATGGCCGGTCTCTTTGAACACTGATTCAATGCGTTGTTGGCTCTCTTTGACAGCATTGTCGGGAAGCCCGACCAGAAAAAATCTTATGCCGCGTGTAACATTGACTTCGATGGTAATGGTAATGGCATCAATACCGGTAACAGCAGCTCCAAAAGTTTTAACAAGCATGGGTTGAGTTTTTTGCAAGGCAAGTTAAACAAAAAATTTTAACTAATAAAAATTATTAGTTCGGCTGGTAATTTCCAATCATGCCTGTCCGGACTTTTATCAAAACCGGCGGATGTTAAAATATAAACTGTTGAAATTCAGCAATAAAATCTTTGGAAATTATCATATTTAGCAAAACCTTTTTTTCAGAAGTCTGACTTTGCCTGGCTTGAATCCGGGGTTCTTGTCCATTCTTTTCCGGCTTTTTGCACCGTTAGCGGTATCTCATTTATGATATAATCTAACCGGGTATAAATGAATGAGGCAAACCCTTATCAAAGAGACTTTTATAGCTTTGTCGAGCGCATAAGATTCTTGTTTTATTTTTTTGAAATTTGCTGCTTCAAAAACAGGAATCTTTGGACTTTTTTGTTATTTAGTTTGTTCGGGCAGTTGTGACAATTAATATATTTTTGTAGTTTCATGGCTGAATTAGAAAAGAGTGAACGGATATGGCCGTTTTTACTGTGTGCGTATCGACCGTTTTTTCATTGGCAATGTTGGTATTAACTTTAATGGGGCATACTCCATTACCGAAGAATGCGGACTATTAAAAAGCATAACAAATGAAACGAGCATGACAAAGATTGCCTTAATAGATTATCAGATTTTTAGATATCAGATTTAAGATGAAACGAGCATGGCAAGGTTTGCCACATAAGAACATGTATAAAACTCAATCATGCGAGTTCCATCAGACCTTAATAAATCAATTATATACGGATGAATAGCCCTTGTATTGATATGTTGCGGCTGTTTATAAAAACCAAACTTTATGAACAAGAGAATTCTTTTATTAGTGTTGGCTCTTCTGACGGCCTCGTTAACCTATGCTATTAGTATTGGTGGAAATAAATATCTTGAGGGAAAAATTCTTCTTGAAGATGGAAGTGTTATGGAAGGCTTTGTAAAAGTCCCAAATATTCCTCGTAAGAATAACATTTCATTTAAAACAGAGAAGAAAGCTAAAGCCCAAACTATTGATAGTGAATTAATCGCTTCCATTTTGGTTAAAACGAAAACAAATAAAATTTATCGGTTTGATAATTTAAAAGTAGATGTGAGACGAAAAGCTGATGAGCCCAACATTTCTAATCGTAAGTTTTTTTTGATGGTTATGACCGAGGGTTACGCTACTTTATATTTGGCTGCCAATGGGTATAAAACGCATAAGTCCGGAAACATATTGGTTGAGGCAACTTATCAACAAGGGACGTTACCTACGTATAACTATTACATCAGAAAGAGAGGGGAACAAGTGGCAACTATATTCACTCAAACAAGTAATTCAGGAACTATGTTTGGGCTTAATAAAATGCTTATAAAAAGGTCTGAAATGCTTTTGGCAGATGATCCTGAATTAGTTGAACGTATAAAAAGTAAGGAATTCAAGCACGTTGATGTTATTGAATTAATAAATATTTACAATAAAGATATGGAGAGTCTTAATAATAATTAGTAAATGTTACGAAATAAATTGACGGTTTGATATTTATTTTCTATCTTTACGTAATGGAAGAGGATAATAAATTACTTGAGAAACTTGATGTGATTTTACCAATTTTAAACGAGCAGCAAAAACGAATATACTTAGCTGCTGAATCAAAATACCTTGGCCGTGGCGGAAAGACCAGGATTGAAAAACTGGCTGGTGTTTCGCATAACACGATAAATAAAGGGATAAAAGAAATAGACTCGGGAAATCCAATTGGATTAGATCACCAATTAAGGAAAAAAGGGGGAGGAAGGAAAAGAAAAATCACAGAAGAGGTTTGGTCTTATATTGAACGGTTTATAGAACCGTATACCCGAGGAGAGCCCCAATCCCCGCTTCAATGGGTCAGTAAGAGCCTTAGAAATATTGAGGCTGAGCTGAAAAAGCAAGGATTGGACATTAGTTATAGAATTGTAGGGGAATCTTTAAAAGAGAAGGGTTTTAGTTTGCAAGCCAACAGGAAAACCTTTGAGGGTAAAGGGCATAAAGATAGAAATGCGCAGTTTGAGTTTATTAATCGGCGGGTTGAATGTTACTTTTCTGAACAACAGCCGGTAATATCTGTAGATGCAAAGAAAAGAGAGTTAATCGGGAATTATAAAAACAATGGTACGGAATGGCAACCAAAGGGTTTCCCGGAAGAAGTGAATGCCTATGATTTTTTGACAGATGCAGAAGGGGTGGCAATACCTTATGGAATTTATGACCTCAAGAAAAATAACGGCTGGGTAAACATTGGAATAACAAAAGATACTGCTGAATTTGCAGTTCAAAGCATAAAGAATTGGTGGTACAATATGGGAATATATTATCATAACAAGGCCACCTCCCTACTTATTACAGCAGATGGGGGCGGCAGTAACAGCTCAAAAGGCAAGCTTTGGAAATATGAATTGCAAAATTTATCAAATGAATTAGGAATGGCAATTGAAGTTGTACATTTTCCGCCTGGTACTAGTAAATGGAACAAGATAGAGCACAGGCTTTTTTCATATATTTCAAAAAACTGGAGAGGAAGGCCATTGGTGAGTTATGAGGTTATTGTTCAATTAATTGGGGCGACGCAAATAGCAAAAGGTTTAAAAGTTGACTGCGAATTAGATAGCACGGAATACAGAACAGGAATAAAAATTAAGGAAAACAAAATGGAAGAGATAAACCTTATACCTAACTCATTTCACGGTGAATGGAATTATAGTATTCTACCTCAATAACGGTCATTTTATTTCGTAACGAATCCTTAGGCTTTGGCAGACAGGTATAACTGCTGCTACCGAGGCCTGTGTTGAGCGAAGTTGAAGCATGGACGATATGGTAAAAATGTTTGGTAAATTTCATGCTTAATAACTGTAAATAATTTTTCCGGCCAGACAACATGTCCGCTTGAGCGGATTTACTTTCAACCCATTTTTTCTGCTATGTCACAAAAATACGACAAATCTACTTCACGGACAAAAACTTCTATACTACAAATGGTTATAAACTGAACTTTTTACCACGTCATTGCGAGGAGGAACGACGAAGCAATCTGTTTTAATATCAAGAGATTGCTTCATTTCATTCGCAATGACGAATAAGAAATAAAAGCTCAGATTATGCCCGCTCACAGTATAATTTGTTGATATTTAAAATTAGGGTCAGGAGTTCTGAACATTGGTTTTTTATGTAAAATTATCTTTTCTTTTTCATGGCTTGTCGTACCGACAACATGCCTGCCTGACGGCAGTCAGGTCGGCGCTAGCTGGGTTACAAATTCGGTAATGAAAGAAGGCGGAGGTTTCTTATATTTTACTTTATTCATTTGGTGGTGGCATTGGCGGATTTTCTGCTGGAATATTACTATAAAAATCCCTATTGTTATAGATTAGCGACAATAACAGGTTAAAAACATTCTTTTTATCCTGATAATGTTGTATTAGTTCAGAATAAATAGGCCAAGTTGTGGATTTTTTTAAGATAACCCCCAATTGAGGTGTGACAAAATAATAATTTGCATTGTCAATTGAAGGTTCTAAACTAACAAAGGGAATGTAAATTTAACTCTGTCCGGTTGCATTTTCAGTAAATCAAA